>NZ_JBEYIF010000079.1:0-1010 GCF_040635655.1 Streptomyces sp. NPDC006923 | reverse complement strand
TCGATCAGGGTCTCCACGATCTTCGACTCCGGCACGGTCTTGATGACCTCACCCTTCACAAAGATCTGACCCTTGCCATTGCCCGACGCGACCCCGAGATCCGCCTCACGCGCCTCACCCGGACCATTCACCACACACCCCATCACAGCCACCCGCAACGGAACCTCCATACCCTCCAGCCCCGCCGTCACCTCGTCCGCCAACCGATACACATCCACCTGCGCCCGACCACACGACGGACACGACACAATCTCCAGCCGACGCTGCTTCAGATTCAACGACTCCAGAATCTGCAACCCCACCTTCACCTCCTCCGCCGGCGGAGCCGACAGAGAAACCCGGATCGTGTCACCGATCCCCTCCGACAACAACGCACCGAACGCCACAGCCGACTTGATCGTCCCCTGAAACGCCGGACCCGCCTCCGTCACACCCAAATGCAACGGATAATCACACTGAGCCGCCAACTGCCGGTACGCATTCACCATCACCACCGGATCGTTGTGCTTCACCGAGATCTTGATGTCCCGGAACCCGTGCTCCTCGAACAGCGACGCCTCCCACAACGCCGACTCCACCAGAGCCTCCGGCGTCGCCTTCCCGTACTTCCGCAACAACCGCGCGTCCAACGACCCCGCGTTCACCCCGATCCGAATCGGCGTACCCGCGTCCAGAGCCGCCCGCGCGATCTCCTTCACCTTGTCATCGAACTGCTTGATGTTCCCCGGATTCACCCGCACCGCCGCACACCCCGCGTCAATCGCCGCGAACACATACTTCGGCTGAAAATGAATATCCGCGATCACCGGAATCTGCGACTTCCGCGCGATCGTCGCCAACGCGTCCGCGTCATCCTGCGTCGGACACGCCACCCGCACAATCTGACAACCCGACGCCGTCAACTCCGCGATCTGCTGCAACGTCGCCCCGATGTCCGACGTACGCGTCGTCGTCATCGACTGCACCGACACCGGCGCATCCCCACCAACCGCCACCGACCCGACCTGGAT
>NZ_JBEYIF010000078.1:0-1070 GCF_040635655.1 Streptomyces sp. NPDC006923 | reverse complement strand
GCACGGATTTACCTGCACAACGCCCTACACCCTTACCCCGGGACAACCACCGCCCGGGCTGGACTACCTTCCTGCGTCACCCCATCGCTTACCTACTACCACCTCGGTTCAGCGGCTCCACCACTCCCCTTTGCCCGAAGGCTCCAGGACGGCTTCACGGCCTTAGCATAAATGGATTCGATACTGGGCGTTCCAAAGCGGGTACCGGAATATCAACCGGTTGTCCATCGACTACGCCTGTCGGCCTCGCCTTAGGTCCCGACTTACCCTGGGCAGATCAGCTTGACCCAGGAACCCTTAGTCAATCGGCGCACACGTTTCCCACGTGTGTATCGCTACTCATGCCTGCATTCTCACTCGTGAACCGTCCACCACTCGCTTCCACGGCAGCTTCACCCGGCACACGACGCTCCCCTACCCATCACAGCGGGCGTTGGCCCTCATGCTGCAATGACACGACTTCGGCGGTACGCTTGAGCCCCGCTACATTGTCGGCGCGGAATCACTTGACCAGTGAGCTATTACGCACTCTTTCAAGGATGGCTGCTTCTAAGCCAACCTCCTGGTTGTCTCTGCGACTCCACATCCTTTCCCACTTAGCGTACGCTTAGGGGCCTTAGTCGATGCTCTGGGCTGTTTCCCTCTCGACCATGGAGCTTATCCCCCACAGTCTCACTGCCGCGCTCTCACTTACCGGCATTCGGAGTTTGGCTAAGGTCAGTAACCCGGTAGGGCCCATCGCCTATCCAGTGCTCTACCTCCGGCAAGAAACACACGACGCTGCACCTAAATGCATTTCGGGGAGAACCAGCTATCACGGAGTTTGATTGGCCTTTCACCCCTAACCACAGGTCATCCCCCAGGTTTTCAACCCTGGTGGGTTCGGTCCTCCACGAAGTCTTACCTCCGCTTCAACCTGCCCATGGCTAGATCACTCCGCTTCGGGTCTTGAGCGCGCTACTAAAACGCCCTATTCGGACTCGCTTTCGCTACGGCTTCCCCACACGGGTTAACCTCGCAACACACCGCAAACTCGCAGGCTCATTCTTCAAAAGGCACGCAGTCACGAC
>NZ_JBEYIF010000077.1:0-1165 GCF_040635655.1 Streptomyces sp. NPDC006923 | reverse complement strand
CTTAAAGCTAAGCACCAATTGGCTCAAAGTTTATTTCCTAATTTCCTAGAATATTCTCGCTTTGTCCGCCGTTGTAATGCCCTCTTACCGAGTATCCAAGTCATTCGCCAAGCACTCGTCTTTAAAGAGGTTGAAGGAATGAGTGTATCCATTATTGACAGCTTCCCCATTCCTTTGTGTCAGCCTATTCGTAATTTCAGAAGCAAAGTTCTTGGAGATTATGCAAATGTTGGCTACAATGCTACAAAGGGACAGTACTTCTATGGATGTAAATGTCATGCTTTAGTCAGTGAATCAGGCTATGTCATAGACTACACAATTACTCCTGCTTCAATGGCTGATAGTTCAATGACCGAGGAAGTGTTGAGTCAATTTGGGACACCAACAGTCCTTGGAGATATGGGATATTTAGGTCAGTCACTGCATGATAGGCTGGAATTAAAAGGAATTGATCTAATTACACCTGTCAGGAAGAACATGAAGCAAAAGAAAATCCTTTTCCCTAATTTTTCAAAACGTAGAAAAGTGATTGAGCGAGTTTTCTCTTTTTTGACAAATCTAGGAGCTGAGCGTTGTAAAAGTCGTTCGCCTCAAGGTTTTCAATTGAAATTAGAGATGATACTTTTAGCGTATTCTTTACTGTTAAAATCAGCTAAATCACTGGAACCAGAGACTTTAAGATATTCTATCGGGTATCAAGTCATGGCTAAATAATCAACTAGCAATTCGGGTATATATATAGAAATAGGTATATAATAAAATACATTGATAGGGAATGAAAACTAAACTATTGATAATAGTTAACCCGAATTGCTAGTTAATTTCATTGGAAAATAAATAAGTCGTGCTATCCTAATCTTAAACCACTAAGCATTAGAAAGCGCACGACTTATATGACTTATAATAGCACACTTCCAAAAGTTTTTGTTTATTTACTGACAACCATTGAGACGCTTTATCAAACGAGTGTTCCCCTTGAGGTTCAAAACCGAAAGAACGTCCATCTCGCAACATCAGATTGCTTAGTTATCGCTTGTTACCTATGGGGCGTACTGCATTTTAGTGAAACACTTAAAGCTAAGCACCAATTGGCTCAAAGTTTATTTCCTAATTTCCTAGAATATTCTCGCTTTGTCCGCCGTTGTAATGCCCTCTTACCGAGTAT
>NZ_JBEYIF010000076.1:0-1168 GCF_040635655.1 Streptomyces sp. NPDC006923 | reverse complement strand
GCGAGATGGACGTTCTTTCGGTTTTGAACCTCAAGGGAAACACTCGTTTGATAAAGCGTCTCAATGGTTGTCAGTAAATAAACAAAAACTTTTGGAAGTGTGCTATTATAAGTCATATAAGTCGTGAGCTTTCTAATGCTTAGTGCTTTAAGATTAGGATAGCACGACTTATTTATTTTCCAATGAAATTAACTAGCAATTCGGGTAGAAAGTTTAGAGGTATCATATGAAACTACTTAATAATTTGTTGACTAGCTTAACACAATATGAGAATGAAATGATTCAAATTAGGCGTCATCTTCATCAATACCCAGAAATTTCTTTTCAAGAAAAAGAAACATTTAAGTATATTATGGGCTTTTATAAAGAACTTGACTGTGAACCAAAACTTATCGGAAAGGGATTTGGAATCATCGTTGATATTGAAGGTGGAAAATCCGGAAAAACTCTTGCGTTGAGAGCAGACTTTGATGCTCTTGCTATTTTTGAAGATAATGATTTAAGTTTTAAATCGGTCAATCCAGGAGTAATGCATGCCTGTGGACACGATGCACATACTGCATATTTGATGGTACTTGCTAGAGAACTAGTAAAAATAAAACAAGAACTTCCGGGAAGAGTTAGAATTGTCCATCAACCAGCAGAGGAAGTATCTCCTGGTGGTGCCAAAGGTATGATTAAAGCAGGAGCTCTTGACGGTGTCGATAATATGATCGGGGTTCATGTGATGACTACAATTAAAACAGGGGTCATTGCCTATCATAATAAAGAAACTCAAACGGGACGTTCTAATTTCACCATTACAATCAAAGGAAACGGAGGTCACGCTTCTATGCCACAATTAAGTAATGATGCAATAGTAGCCGCTAGTTACTTTGTAACTGAACTCCAAACAGTAATTTCAAGAAGAATAGATCCATTTGACATGGGTACTGTAACTATTGGATCATTTGATGGAGCAGGAAGTTTTAATGCTATACAAGATAAAGTAGTGTTAAAAGGGGATGTTCGGATGATGAAAGAAACAACTAGAAAAGTCATCCGAGACCAAGTGAAACAAATTGCTAAAGGCGTTGGAGTAACCTTTGGGGTTGAAGTGATTGTAGATTATGACGATAACTATCCTGTACAAGAAGGGTCAGCGCGATCCGCTTCCCGGCCCGCTCGG
>NZ_JBEYIF010000075.1:0-1198 GCF_040635655.1 Streptomyces sp. NPDC006923 | reverse complement strand
GCCGTGCGAAGGGGGATCAGGCGAGGTCACGCCGTGCGGCGATCTTCGACGAGAGGCCGAAGATCTCGATGAAGCCCTGCGCCTTGGACTGGTCGTTTAAAGAATTTTACGGTTATATAAGGGCCAAATTATTTTACACGCGAAGTGCGCTGGACTTAACTAATTTTAGATATTTGTTTACGTCCAGAAACGTGTTTCGTGGTTTTACTCTTATTAGCTTATTTTTCATTGTTGCTGGATTTTTAGTATCCTTCTTAAATTACAAGACAAATTTTTTACAGATTTTATTTTCGTCTGGGTATAAAAGAAAACAAATTTTAAAAAGCAGTATATTGACGTCGTTAATTCCTTTATTATTAATGGCAATTACTGCTGTTAGCATTAATTTAGTCATTCTTTATAGTCGCATTCCTCACCAATATATTAATTATCCTCTAGATAAAATTATTTTCTACCAATTTTGCATCTTATTAGTTGCCATTTGTTACTATTTTTTAGGTTTTTTTTCTGGGACTATTTTGGGACAGGGGATTACAGGCGCCTTATCTTTGATCGGCTTTGTCTTTGGATTAGAGTTGATAAAGCAAAATATTTTAGATATCTTGAACAATGTCTTCAACAATATTTTCAATAATAAAAATGATGGAATTTATTATCAATCATTTTTTGTCCGATTTGATACCTATTCACATTGGCTGATATTAGATGGATTTGTTATACTAACTACTTTTCTCTTCTATTTTTCTGCTCAATATTTCTATCAAAGATTAAGTTTAGAGGAGAAAGGAAACTATCTATTATTTCCTAAGTTTCGCTTACCAATTTCTTTGGTTGCAGGGATTTTCACAGCTTATAGTATTTGTGGAAACATTGGACTTGGGAGTAGCTCAATTAATTTACTCATAAGATATAATATACTTCCAGGTATTTTAGTGTTTGTAATCACATTTTGCTTCTTCATGGTACTAAATAATTATAAAAAGATTTATGAAAAAATTGGAATGATAGTTGTAAAAACCAATAAATAACTTAGTAAAAAATAGCTTCTAATTTAATAATAAAAGCTCCTTTATGAAACTAAAGGAGCTTTTAAATATTTACAACGATTAAAAGAACGGTTAATCAATACTAGGCTTCTAGTAAGGGATAAGGAGATTGAGAAAATTTTCATTTATTTATATACCTATAAATCGTTGTT
>NZ_JBEYIF010000074.1:0-1281 GCF_040635655.1 Streptomyces sp. NPDC006923 | reverse complement strand
TGAGCTTGATCCGCTTTGGCGGACATCCGAGATCAGGGGTTCGTCCCCGGGAGGATGTCCATCATGGAGAGCATGGGGAAGAAGAAGCCTCGCCCTCGCCGCTCGTTCACGCCGGAGTTCAAGGCTGAGATCGTCGAGCTGTGCCGACGCGGCGACCGCTCGATGGGTCAGATCGCCAAGGACTTCGACCTGACCGAGACCGCCGTGCGTGACTGGGCCCGACAGGCCGAGGTCGACGCCGGTGAACGGGACGGCCTGACCAGCAGTGAACGCGAGGAACTGGCCGCGCTGCGGCGGGAGAACCGCCGGCTGCGCGAGGACGTCGACATCCTCAAACGGGCCACGGCTTTCTTCGCGAAGGAGACCCGGTGACGGTGCACCCGTTCATCGAGGCGGAGAAACGCGCAGGTCACAGCGTCAAACGGGCCTGTGAACTACTTGAGGTCTCCCGAACCGCCTACTACGCCCGCCGCTCCGCAACTCCTGGTCCCCGGGCAGTCCGCGACGCCGAACTGACCGAGGAGATCACCACCGTCCACACCAGGTCGCGCGGTGCCTACGGCGCCCCACGCATCCACGCCGCTCTCCAACGCGAGGGCTCCGCATGCGGCCGCCGCCGTGTCGCACGCCTGATGCGGGCCGCGGGACTGGCAGGCCGGCACCGCAGACGACGGCACCTGACCACCGTCCCCGACCCGCGGGCCGCCACCCGGCCCGATCTCATCGCCCGGGACTTCCAGCCCGACCCCACCAGGCTCGATGCCCGCTGGTGCGGCGACATCACCTACATCCCGACCGGTGAGGGCTGGCTCTACCTCGCCACCGTCATCGACATCGCCTCACGCCGCGTCGTCGGCTGGGCGACCGCTGACCACATGCGCACCGACCTGGTCGCCAACGCCCTCACCACCGCCTGCCGAACCCGCCGCCCCACCCGGCCGGTGATCTTCCACTCCGACCGTGGAAGCCAGTACACCAGCCAGCAACTCGCCACCCTGGCAGATCAGTTCGGGGTCCGGCTCTCGGTCGGCCGCACCGGACAGTGCTGGGACAACGCACTGGCCGAATCGTTCTTCGCCACCATCAAACGTGAACTGCTCGACCCGACAACCTGGCCCACCCGGACCGCCGCCCACACCGCGATCTTCGACTTCATCGAAGGCTGGTACAACTTGCACCGACTGCACAGCAGCCTCGGATACCTCAGCCCCGCCGAATACGAGACCGCACACGCAGCCTGACCACCACACCGATGGTGTCCGTCAAAGCGGAACAAGCTCA
>NZ_JBEYIF010000073.1:0-1342 GCF_040635655.1 Streptomyces sp. NPDC006923 | reverse complement strand
CTAGGGCGTGTTTTGAAAGTTGGCCGATCCCCTCGTCCCGTGCCGTGATGATCTCGGTGTGGGACGAGGGGATCTTTCTGACGAGCAGTGGTCGGTGCTGGAGCCGTTGCTGCCGGTTGCGGTGTTGGGTAGGCCGTCGGTTGGTCGGCGGAAGCTGATCGACGGTGTCCGGTGGCGAGTTCGGACTGGTGCTCCGTGGCGGGATCTGCCGGCGGAATACGGGCCGTGGCAGACCGTCTACGGACTCTTTCGCCGGTGGCAGCGCGATGGCACCTGGCCTGGACTGCTGACCGGGTTGCAGGCCCGGGCGGATGCAGCCGGGCTGATCACGTGGGAGGTCAACGTCGACTCCACGGTCTGCCGGGCCCATCAGCACGCCGCTGGCGCCCGCCACGACGGCCAGGGACAGAAGGAACCGCCGGGCGGTATCCATGCCGAACCCGACGATCATGGCCTGGGCCGGTCCCGCGGAGGCTTCACCACCAAGATCCACCTGGCCTGCGAACAGGACCAACGGCCTTTATCCCTGGTGGTCACTGCGGGTCAGCGAGGTGACAGTCCCCAGTTCAAGACCGTTCTGGAGGCCATCCGAGTACCCCGCACCGGGCCCGGGCGTCCCCGTGTCCGCCCGCTGCGAGTGCGGGGCGACAAGGCGTACTCCTCCCGCGCCAACCGCGCCTACCTGCGAAAGCGCGGCATCCGGTGCACGATCCCGGAGCCCTCCGACCAGGTCGCCAACCGCAAGCGGCGAGGAAAGGCCGGCGGGCGGCCCCCTGCCTTCGACCGCGAAGATTACAAAGCCCGGCACGCGGTCGAGTGCGGGATCAACCGGCTCAAGCGCAACCGGGCGGTGGCCACCAGGTTCGACAAACTCGCGGTCCGCTTCGAAGCCACCGTCCTGATCGCCGCGATCGGTGAATGGCTGTGACCTGCCGGTGCAGTCACTCCCGCATGCCATGCTGACCGCGACCAGGGCGGACAGGGCGAGGGAGAGACGACGATGGGGGCTCGGTACTACGGCGCTGACAGCGAGAACGGCGACCGCATCGACGATCCTTCCGAAGACGCTCTGTTCATGCTGATCAGCGACCTCAATGACTCCGGCAACACCTTCGTGGTCGTCCAGCCCGACGAGGACGATCCCGTCTGGTTCGCCTCGGTGGCGCTCCTGGACGAAGGCGGCTACGAGATCGTCCGGCGCGACACCACCCGCAACGAGCACGAAGTCACCACCTCGGCCAGCATCAACGGCATCGCACACGACCTCACCATCTGGATGGCCGCCCGCGACTTTCCCGGACAGCCAACCAGACAAGTCACCGACTTCTAAAACACGCCCTAG
>NZ_JBEYIF010000072.1:0-1419 GCF_040635655.1 Streptomyces sp. NPDC006923 | reverse complement strand
ACACAGTGGACGCGAGCAACTGAGGACAAGCCCTCGGCCTATTAGTACCAGTCAGCTCCAACCGTTACCGGTCTTCCACATCTGGCCTATCAACCCAGTCGTCTACTGGGAGCCTTAACCCCTCAACGGGGGTGGGAGTCCTCATCTCGAAGCAGGCTTCCCGCTTAGATGCTTTCAGCGGTTATCCCTCCCGAACGTAGCCAACCAGCCATGCCCTTGGCAGAACAACTGGCACACCAGAGGTTCGTCCGTCCCGGTCCTCTCGTACTAGGGACAGCCCTTCTCAAGACTCCTACGCGCACAGCGGATAGGGACCGAACTGTCTCACGACGTTCTAAACCCAGCTCGCGTACCGCTTTAATGGGCGAACAGCCCAACCCTTGGGACCGACTCCAGCCCCAGGATGCGACGAGCCGACATCGAGGTGCCAAACCATCCCGTCGATATGGACTCTTGGGGAAGATCAGCCTGTTATCCCCGGGGTACCTTTTATCCGTTGAGCGACGGCGCTTCCACAAGCCACCGCCGGATCACTAGTCCCGACTTTCGTCCCTGCTCGACCCGTCGGTCTCACAGTCAAGCTCCCTTGTGCACTTACACTCAACACCTGATTACCAACCAGGCTGAGGGAACCTTTGGGCGCCTCCGTTACCCTTTAGGAGGCAACCGCCCCAGTTAAACTACCCATCAGACACTGTCCCTGATCCGGATCACGGACCCAGGTTAGACATCCAGCACGACCAGAGTGGTATTTCAACGACGACTCCACCTGAACTGGCGTCCAAGCTTCACAGTCTCCCACCTATCCTACACAAGCCGAACCGAACACCAATATCAAACTGTAGTAAAGGTCCCGGGGTCTTTCCGTCCTGCTGCGCGAAACGAGCATCTTTACTCGTAATGCAATTTCACCGGGCCTATGGTTGAGACAGTCGAGAAGTCGTTACGCCATTCGTGCAGGTCGGAACTTACCCGACAAGGAATTTCGCTACCTTAGGATGGTTATAGTTACCACCGCCGTTTACTGGCGCTTAAGTTCTCAGCTTCGCCAACCCGAAGATTGACTAACCGGTCCCCTTAACGTTCCAGCACCGGGCAGGCGTCAGTCCGTATACATCGCCTTACGGCTTCGCACGGACCTGTGTTTTTAGTAAACAGTCGCTTCTCGCTGGTCTCTGCGGCCACCCCAAGCTCATGGAGAAAATCCAATCACCCAGAATGGCCCCCCTTCTCCCGAAGTTACGGGGGCATTTTGCCGAGTTCCTTAACCATAGTTCACCCGAACGCCTCGGTATTCTCTACCAGACCACCTGAGTCGGTTTAGGGTACGGGCCGCCATGAAACTCGCTAGAGGCTTTTCTCGACAGCATAGGATCATCCACTTCACCACAATCGGCTCGGCATCAGGTCTCAGGCACA
>NZ_JBEYIF010000071.1:0-1529 GCF_040635655.1 Streptomyces sp. NPDC006923 | reverse complement strand
GCCGGGCTCGCCGCTGCGCCGGCTCGTCGGTGAGGGCAGCGGCGGCCCCGCGGGCCCGTCGTCCGTGATCCTCTGGGGCCCGCCGGGCACCGGCATAATAATAAAGATGCCATTTACGAACAAATTGTATTTAATATAAAAAAAGAGATTACCAAAGGGATTCTTGATGCTGGAGACAAAATCCTATCCGTTCGAGAGATGTCCAAGCAGTTGGGCGTTAACCCGAATACTGTTGCCAAAGCTTATAAGGAATTAGAGCATCAAAATGTAATCACAACTATTAAGGGAAGAGGTTCTTTTGTTAAAAATAATGATGGTCAGGATGAAGAAATTGATATTCAGACACAAAAAAAATTAAGAAGTCAGCTTAAATCATGGTTAGTTGAAGCACAATATGCAAAAATTCCATTAAGTTTAATCTATGAGTGGATAAAGGAGGAGGAGTAAAAGTGGAGATTCAAAATTTAAGTAAGAGGATTGATGGTAATGTTGTTTTGAAACATATTAATTTATCCATCCCTCTAGGAAGTATTTTTGGAATTGTGGGAAGAAATGGATCTGGTAAAACCACTTTATTCCGTACGATAGCCAGTCATTATTTGATGGATGAAGGAATGGTATCAATTGATGGTCAAGATATTAACAAAGAGGTTAGTCTAAAGAATGATATTTTTTTCCTTGATCCTCAATATCAACCATTAAATAAAATGAGATTACGAACAATTGAGAGTTATTTTTCTCTATTATATCCTCTTTTTGATAGTAAGAGATTTTTGGAATTGATCGAAAAACATCAATTACCTGATGATCAATTTCAAAAATATTCCAAAGGGATGCAATGCTTACTCCTCGTTATTATTGCGCTTTGTTCAAATTGTTCCTATATTATCTTAGATGAACCTCTTGATGGGCTCGATGTTATCGTACGGAAACAGGTTGTTGATTTAATGATCGATGCAATCAGTGATCGAGAGAGAAGTATTATTTTAGCTTCACATAATTTGAATGAGTTGGAAAAGCTAGCGGACCAAGTCGCTTTTATTAAAGAACACTCTATTGTTTCTATATTGAATCTTTCTACAGTAAAAATGTCAATCTGTAAACTTCAGATTGCTTTTAAAGACTATGAATTACCTCAGTTTATCAAACAAGAAGCGAAGCATATTACTCATGAAGGCCGAGTAAGCACAGTGATTTTTGAAAATTATAGTGATGAACTTATGGAACGAATAAACAATTGTGAACCACTACTGATTGAAGAACTTCCTTTAACTTTAGAAGATATTTTTATAAGCAAGTTTTCAGGTCATGAGATGACTGATGAAAGAGAGTGAGGAAAGAATGGATAACAAAAAATTGAACAAAATTACTTGGAAACGAGCCAAACCAATCGTTTTAAGTTTAGGAATACTGTTAATATTAATCTCTGTTTTTATTGGATTTAACTCCACAAAAAATTGGCATAGAGAGCAAAACTTTATCTGCCAGCCCATCTGGTCGGGACGCGGGTCGAAGTCCTGGATGAGCGG
>NZ_JBEYIF010000070.1:0-1612 GCF_040635655.1 Streptomyces sp. NPDC006923 | reverse complement strand
GGCAAAAAGCCTAGAGATTTAGCTTTGGCAACGGCAAACTTTCCAGGTATAATTTTTGGATTGGTCACATTTTTTACTGCCCTTTGATGATAAAAAAATTGATTAATTGGACCTGTGTGTGGCCATTATCAGAGATAAATAAATAATAAATTCGCAAATTGTAAAATGAAGTTAGCCACCTTGAGTCAAGCAAAAAACATCTGAATCTCTTATACTAGAAGTTCGACCAAATAGTATAAAAAGGAAATTCAGATGCAAGACTATTCTATCACAAGCCAGAGCAAAGGGAAACACCTGACCAATCAAGACCGTTTAAACATTGAACGTTGGCACAATAAAGAAGGACTGAGCAACCGTGAGATTGCGCGCTTATTGAATAAAGCTCATGGGACGATTGACAGAGAGATGAAGCGAGGGGAAATCCAGCTCAAGCGGAAGGTAAAATACTCTGCTAAAAAGGCTCAAGAAAATTATGAAGGATTGAGGGCTCACAGTGTTCGTCCGAGTAAACTCACGACTGAGATTGATTGTTATGTGAGTACACGTCTTAAAGAAGACAAGGACTCTTTGGAAGTCATTCATCAGGCTCTAAAAGGAGTTTCTCTGAGCAGCCTCTACAATTGGGTCAACTGGGGCTGGTTAGAAGCCAAGCGTCATCATCTTTTCTATCCGCAGTATAAGGCGGCAAAGAAAATCAAACCTCGTGCGCCAAAGCATCCTTTTGGTAAGTCTATTGAAGAACGGCCTGAGTTCATTAACAATCGCTTAGAAGTGGGGCATTACGAGATTGACACGGTCATTCTTACGAGAGCTAAGAACAAGGTGCTTTTGACGCTCACAGAGCGAAAATACCGCACGGAGATCATTCGCTTGATTGATGGGAAAACAGCACAGGCGGTCAATGATGAGCTGGTGGAACTTCAAAAAAGTTATGACTTCAAATCCATTACCCCTGACAATGGCCATGAATTTGCAAGGCTCTCTGAGGTCGTAAGCTGTCCAGTTTACTATGCACACGCCTACGCGAGCTTTGAGCGAGGGACGAATGAAAACCATAACCGAATGATTCGTAGGCATCTGCCAAAAGGCACAACAAAGACGACCCCTGAAGAAGTCGCCGCTATCGAGTATTGGATGAACCATTATCCAAGAAAAATGTTCAACTATAAGAGTTCATATGAGATGAGCTTGGCTGGCTAACTTGGACTTGCAATTTGCGTAAAAAATTAAATGATCGCTAATAAGGGATATAAGTTATAAAATAATAAATATAGCATGAGAAATTAAATAGATTTCTTGTGTTTGGATAAGCAATATTAAAGGAGCGTGTGGTATAATTGACACAGGACTTTCTTGTAAGCCTATCCATTTTCTAAAAGGAGGAAAAGATATGCGTCGTTGGATTATTCATCTTGTTATGACTGTCATCGGAGCATCGCTAGGTGTTGCTGTTGTACCATCAATTTTAAAGGTATTTGGTTGGGACACAGGGATTTTGCAGAACGAAGCTGTTGACGGTGTGATTGGTGCAATTATTTTTATTATTCTTTCATTTATATTTGCCGGTTCAATGCTTAATGGGTTGAAAAAAATAGATTCTAGAATTTCCAAA
>NZ_JBEYIF010000069.1:0-1657 GCF_040635655.1 Streptomyces sp. NPDC006923 | reverse complement strand
AGAAGCCGTATCTCAACCGAACATGATCGCTTGATTTTCGCTGGTCAGGCATGGTCTAGCTCGGAATGAGGGAGGCATGCGGCGTCTTGTTTCGGCTCCGTGATCGAGGGGTGCGCGATGGCGTCGGTGCTGGGAATTCTGGAGGAGCGGGAGACAGCAGCCCGGGTGCGGGTGGAAGGGCTGCGGGAGGAAGTCGCGTGGCTGGCTGGGGTGTTGGAGGCCGCAGAGATCGCGCTGGACCGGCGGGTGATCGCGCGGGAGGAACTGGTCGAGGCCCTGGCAGCTTCGGCTGTCGAGACCACCGCCGTGACCGAGACCGAGGCAGAGCAGGAAACCGCGCCCTCGCCGGTGCCGGGTTCGATCGTGCCGCCTTGGCGCGAAGGACTGCCGGTGACGGTGCTGGCGCCGGACTACCAGCGGATTCTTGGTGTGCTGGAGGAGCGGCAGCCGGCGGACCAGGGGTCGCTGAAGGCCAGGGAGATCACGGTTCAGCTGGGCTTGGAGACAACGTCGGCGAAGGTCGAGGGGGTGCGCTCGAAGGCCCGGCGCCTGGCGGAGCGCGGGTGGCTCGTGCAGGAGACGTCGGGGGCGTTCAGCGTCGGCCGGCGGCCCGTGGCCGTGCCAGACGCCGGCTCATCCGCGTGACCATCGACCACCGGATCAGTGCCTCGCTGCTGGCCGGCAACGTCTCGTAGTCCCGGGCCAGCCGACGCGAATGCATCAGCCACGCGAACGTGCGCTCTGCCACCCAGCGCCTGGGCAGCACCACGAAACCCTCCATGTCATCGGTGCGCTTGACGATCTCCAAGGTCAGCGCGAGTTTCTGACGGCACCAGTCGACGAGGGAGCCGGTGTAGCCGCCGTCGGCCCAGACGAGGGTGATGTCGCGGTGCAGACGGCGCAGCCGCCTCAGCAGGCCCGTGGCGGCGTCCCGGTCGCCGATGTTCGCGGCGGTGACCGCGACGACCAGGAGCAGGCCGAGCGTGTCGGTCACGATGTGCCGCTTTCGCCCGGGCACCTTCTTCCCGCCGTCGTAGCCGCGTGAGGAGGCCGGCACCGTCGCGGCGGCCCGCACCGACTGCGCGTCGATGATTCCCGCCGTGGGCTCGGCCTCACGGCCCTCGCGCTCACGGACCTTCCCGCGCAGCCGGTCGTGGAACTCGGTGATCAGCCCGTGCTCGCGCCAGCGGCGGAAGAAGGCGTAGACCCGGCCCCAGGCGGGGAAGTCCGCGGGCATCGCCCGCCACGAGATACCGCCCGCGACCAGGTAGCGGATCGCGTCCAGCAGTTGGCGGTGGCAGTAGGCTTCCGGCTGCCCGCCCCGGCCCTGGAGCCAGGCCGGCACCGGCAGCAACGGCCGGATGGCCGCCCACTCCGAGTCCGTCATGTCCGACGGATACCGGCGTTCCCGATCGGGATGATCGGCCGCGTTGCCGTACACGTGTGCGAGGCAATCACACGATAGAGCAGCCGAGTTGAACTGCACGGGCTCGGACGCGTACAACAACGACACCAGGGCCTCCCGGCATTGCTTGGTTAGATTCGCATCCCCGAGCTACCGAGAGGCCCTGTCTTCATGCGCGCACAACGGGAAGATCACCCCGGCGGGAAACCTGTTCGACCCGCACGTTCCATGATCGGTTGAGATACGGCTTCT
>NZ_JBEYIF010000068.1:0-1665 GCF_040635655.1 Streptomyces sp. NPDC006923 | reverse complement strand
GAGATGGGCTGGTCGGGAACGGTGGAGTACGCGTTCACGAACGCGCGCAGCTAAAAATTCTGATATTGACATTTATGGACCAATGTCAAATATTTAGACACAAAATGAGCTATATTTTCTTAAAATAATTTTCTTCTTTCTGATTTGGAGTTAAACCCTTGTTGGCGGAATGAGGATTATAATTGTTATAAAATTGTTCGATGTATTCAAAGCAAGAGAGTTGAACTTCTTGAATGGAGTGATAAGTTCATAATTACATTAACGCAAAAAAATATGTTCAAACTTTGACCGAAGATGAAGTTAAAAATTTGTGTTTTGAAGTCAAAGATTTATACGAAGATGTCTTAAAAGAATTTGAAATTAAGCTCTAATTTTTTTCAAAAAGGGGGATTGGGGGACACCACCAAAAATAAAAAGATTCGTCTGAAACGAACAAAAATAAAATTGGAAATTTTAGATTTTGTGAGTGAAAGATGAATACTTTTTACTGTACTTGTGTACACAAGTGCGAAGTTCACTAAAGACACTAACCCCCTATTTTGAGCTTTTAGAGTTGACAGATATTTGTGAGGTTGACAAGATGAAAATAATTGAAAATCGTGAGAGAAGTATACAGAAAAAATTTCGTGTAAATGAAAAAGAGAACGAAAGAATTAAATTGATGATGAGAAAAACTGGTATCACTAATTTTTCTATTTTTGCTAGACGAGCCTGTTGCAATAAAGAGATTTTTTCTATTGATTTTTCAGAATATAAAAATATTATTTCTGAAATTTCTGCGACAAAATCTGAACTAAAACGTATCGGAAATAATATCAATCAAATTGCTAAACATTTAAACGAAAATAAAAATAATCAGACAAAAGAATTGATGTCTGATTATCAAAAGCAATTAGAAAATTTGGAAGATAAAATTCAAAAAGTTGTTCATTTTATTTCGGAGGGGGAGTAAAAATGACAGTGATTTATATGCCAAAACAATCGAACGGAACGGTTCATTCCGCAAAAGATTTAAAACAACTCATTGATTATGTGATGAACTCCGAAAAAACAAATGACTTTGAATATGTTTCCGGTCAAAATATTTTAGATATTCATTCAACCTGTGATGAAATGTTAGCGACACGAACAATGGCTATCGCTTTAAAAAACAAGCCACGAAAAAATGAAAGGTTCGGTTATCATTTTGTCCAATCTTTTTCTCCTGATGACCATTTAACCCCTGAACAAGTTCATGAAATTGGTTGTAAAACCATGAAAGAATATCTCGGAAATTCTGCGGAATTTATTATTGCTACTCATACCGATAAGCCACACCTCCATAATCATATTGTGCTTAATGCAACTGACCCTTTAACTTTAAATAAATTTCAACAAAACAAAAATGATTTGGAACGATTGAAAGAAATTTCTGATAACATTTCTAAAGAATATGGTTGTAAAATTATTGTCCGTCCTGAACAAAAATTAGGAAACTCTCACAAAAATTATTTGGTCTATCTTGCTCAAAATTCTTACCGAAAAGAGATTAAAAACAAACTTGAATTTTTAATGAACCATTCTCACACTTGGGAAGATTTTAAAGAAAAAGCAAGAGCCTTAAATTTAAAAGTGGACGACACAAAAAAATATACCACTTATCTTTTAGAGGGAAGCGAACAAACC
>NZ_JBEYIF010000066.1:0-1954 GCF_040635655.1 Streptomyces sp. NPDC006923 | reverse complement strand
CCGCCCCTCCACCACCAACCGCCACAAATCCTCCGGCGACTCCACCCCACCCGGAAAACGACACCCCACCCCCACAATCGCCACCGGCTCATCAATCGGCGAGGTGATCGTGGTCGGCACGAGAGAGCTGGACACCGAGCCCAGCATTTCGGTCCGCAGGAAATCGGCCAGCACCAAGGGAGTGGGATGGTCGAAGACCAGCGTGGCCGGCAGCCGCATACCGGTCGCGGAATTCAATCGGTTACGCAACTCGACAGCGGTGAGGGAGTCAAACCCCAGCTCACGGAAGGATCTGCCCGACTCCACTTCCCGTGCGCCCTCGTAGTCGAGGACCGCGGCCACCTGCGTACGCACGATGTCCAGCAGGACGGCGTGCTGCTCAGCGGTGGTCGAAAGACCGGCGAGCCGCTGGGCCAGGGCCCCGACAGGAGCGCCGGCTTCGAGAGCGCGGCGCAGCGGGACGCGGACCAGGCCGGTGAGCAGCGGAAGGAGTGCTTCACCCCTGCTCACCTGCGCGCGAAGCGCCGCCAGGTCGAGACGCATCGGAACGAGGACCGCCTCCGCGGATGAACTCGCCGCATCAAACAGCGCCAGTCCTTCCGAGGCCGTCAGACCCGACACCCCTCCCCGGCCCAACCGCGACACATCCCCCGCACCCAGACCACCCCCCATCCCACCCGACTCCGCCCACAACCCCCACGCCAACGACGAACCCACCAAACCAAGCCCCCGACGATACTGCGCCAACCCATCCAAAAACGCGTTCGCCGCCGCATAATTCGCCTGCCCCGCACCACCAAACACACCCGCCGCCGACGAGAACAACACAAACGCCGACAGACCCATCCCCAACGTCAACTCATGCAAATTCCATGCCGCGTCCACCTTCGGACGCAACACCCCGTTGAAGCGCTCCGGCGTGAGCGAGCCCAGTACACCGTCGTCCAGCACACCCGCCGTATGCACCACCGCCGTCAACGGGAACTCCTCCGGAATCCCCGCCAACACCCCCGCCAGACCCTCCCGATCCGCCACATCACACGCCACCCACTCCACCACAGCACCCAGACCAGCCAACTCCGCCGCCAGCTCAGAAGCACCCTCCGCCGCCCCACCACGACGACTCACCAACAACAAACGCCGCACACCGTGCACCGCCACCACATGCCGCGCCACCAAACCACCCAACACACCCGACGCACCCGTCACCAACACCGTCCCACCAGCACCAAAAGCCGGCACTTCCGACGGCAACCCCACACCCGCCCGCACCAAACGCGGCACCAAAACCCGCCCCTTACGGACCGCCACCTCCGGCTCACCCGAAGCCACAGCCGCCACCACCGCACCCAGCGACTCACGGGCATCATCCACATCCACCAGCACAAACCGGCCCGGATTCTCCGACTGCGCCGACCGCACCAAACCACGAACCGCCGCATGCCCCAGACCCCCCACCCCCTCACCCGCATCAACCGCCACCGCGCCCCGCGTCACCACCACCAGACGCGAACCACCCAACCGCTCATCCCCAAGCCACCCCTGAAGCAACCCCAACATCCGCACCACACTCCCGTGCGTACCCCCCACCACCGAGTCGCCTGCCTCGGCGGTCGGCGCGACCAGTACCACGCTGGGCATCTCGGTGTCCTGTACCGAGGCCGATACCAGTGCTGTGAGATCCGCGTACGCGGAGCCAGGGACGTCCGACACCTTGAGTCCGAGGTCCCGGGGCTCGCCCAGTACCGTGCAGTCGGCCACCGTGCCGGCGGGAGCGTCGGACGCCGGGACGGCGGACCACTCGACACGGAACAGCGACTCGTGCCCGCCCGCTGGCGACGCGGAGCTGATCTGCTCCGCGGATACGGCCCGCAGAGCGAGCGACTCGACCGACAGCACGGGCTGCCCGGTACCGTCCACCACAGCCAACGACACCGCACCCTCACCCGCCGAC
>NZ_JBEYIF010000065.1:0-1957 GCF_040635655.1 Streptomyces sp. NPDC006923 | reverse complement strand
CCGCCCCTCCACCACCAACCGCCACAAATCCTCCGGCGACTCCACCCCACCCGGAAAACGACACCCCACCCCCACAATCGCCACCGGCTCATCAACCAGCGGGACAACGGAGGGCTTCGCGACAAGCGGCGTACTCTGGACCGTTTCCGTACCCACCACTTCGGTCCAGAGGTGATGGGCAAGAAGGAGTGACGTCGGGTAATCGAAGACCAGCGTGGCCGGCAGCCGCATACCGGTCGCGGAATTCAGCCGGTTACGCAGCTCGACGGCGGTGAGGGAGTCGAAGCCCAATTCCTTGAAGGCCCGGTCCGGTTCCACCACATCACTGGACTCGTGTCCAAGAACGGCGGCGACATGACCGCTCACCAGCTCCAGAAGCAGGGTCTCCTGCTCCTCCTGCCGAAGTCCCGCCAGCCGCTTCGCGAACGTCTCGGACACATCGGCCGCTCCGCTGCCGCTCCGCCGGACGGGGACGCGCACCAGACTGCGCAAGAAGGGCGCCACGTCTGTCGCGGAAGCGATGGCCTGGGCCCGGAGCGCGGCGAGGTCGAGACGCATCGGGACGAGAAGGGGCTCCGTGGAAGAACTCGCCGCGTCGAAGAGCGCCAGTCCTTCCGAGGCCGTCAGACCCGACACCCCGCCCCGGCCCAACCGCGACACATCTCCCGCACCCAGACCACCCCCCATCCCACCCAACTCCGCCCACAACCCCCACGCCAACGACGAACCCACCAACCCCAACCCCCGACGATACTGCGCCAACCCATCCAAAAACGCGTTCGCCGCCGCATAATTCGCCTGCCCCGCACTACCGAACACACCCGCCGCCGACGAGAACAACACAAACGCCGACAGATCCATCCCCAACGTCAACTCGTGGAGGTTCCAGGCCGCGTCCACCTTCGGACGCAGAACACCAGCAATCCTTTCCGGCGTCAGCGAGCCCAGCACTCCGTCGTCCAGCACACCCGCCGTATGCACCACCCCCGTCAACGGAAACTCCGCCGGAATCCCCGCCAACACCCCCGCCAGACCCTCCCGATCCGTTACATCACACGCCACCCACTCCACCACAGCACCCAGACCAGCCAACTCCCCCGCCAACTCAGAAGCACCCTCCGCCGCACCACCACGACGACTCACCAACACCAAACGCCGCACACCGTGCACCGCCACCACATGCCGCGCCACCAAACCACCCAACACACCCGACGCACCCGTCACCAACACCGTCCCACCAGCACCAAAAGCCGGCACCTCCACCGATCCCGCGCCCGCCCGCACCAAACGCGGCACCAAAACCCGACCACCCCGAATCGCCACCTCCGGCTCACCCGAAGCCACCGCCGCCACCACCACACCCAGCGAAGCCGCATCACCATCCACATCCACCAGCACAAACCGGCCCGGATTCTCCGACTGCGCCGACCGCACCAAACCACGAACCGCCGCATGCCCCAGACCCCCCACCCCCTCACCCGCACCAACCGCCACCGCGCCCCGCGTCACCACCACCAACCGCGAACCACCCAACCGCTCATCCCCAAGCCACCCCTGAAGCAACCCCAACATCCGCACCACACTCCCGTGCGTACCCTCCACCACACCCTCACCGGACTCCTCACCCGCCAACGACACACACACCGTTCCCGGCACCGAACCCCCAGCACCCAACCCCGACAACCCACCCACCGAGCCCCCGACCACACCCGCCGCCTCCAGACCCAACCCATCCGCACCCAACACCCACCAGTCCCCGCCCCCCACCACCGACGCCGACGCAGAACCAGCAACCTCCGTCCACTCCACACGGAACAACGCATCACCCACACCAGACCCCGACGCCGAACCAAGCTGCTCTACGGATACGGCCCGCAGAGCGAGCGACTCGACCGACAGCACGGGCTGCCCGGTACCGTCCACCACAGCCAACGACACCGCACCCTCACCCGCCGAC
>NZ_JBEYIF010000064.1:0-2313 GCF_040635655.1 Streptomyces sp. NPDC006923 | reverse complement strand
AGAAAATATAGCTCATTTTGTGTGTAAATATTTGACATTGGTCCATAAATGTCAATATCAGAATTTTTATTACCTAAATTTTCAAAAAATGATGTATAAAAAAGCGTTCCTACATCATTATTTGAAGAGGGGGAGTCTATTTTTGTGATAACTTCTTTAAGAGCAACTTCATTTTTTATTAAAATTGACTCTAATATATTTTTTTCAATTTTTCTCCCTCTCCCAATAAACCTTTTTAGATTTTATCAAAGCTTTATTTATTAATCCATTATAATAGTCAACTGCCTCTAAAATAGAATTCTTTACTTCTTGCTCTGATAAACCTGTATCTTTATAAGCATAATCAATTGCTCTTGAACATGTTATGATGGCTCCTAAACCATTATTATCAAACGCTGCGTCTAATAGTTTCACATCTCCTCCTTGATAACCAACTCCTGGGATTAGAAATAAGGTTTTTGGTAAGAGTCTCCTATACTTAGTTAAATCTTCGGGATATGTTGCTCCAATGACAGCTCCAATATCTGAAAATCCATAATTCCCAACTTTATTCGTGCTTTTAATAATATAATCACATACAACTTCAGAGATAGTTTTATTTTCAGAATCCAGTATTTTATCTTGCAATTCTCCTGAAGAAGGATTGCTTGTTTTCACTAAAATAATAGAGCCCTTATCATTTTCTTCTCCTAATTTTATAAATGGGTCTAATCCATCACTTCCCAAGTATGGATTAATTGTTACTGCATCTACAGATAAAGTAGAGCTCCACTCATCAGCTGTATTCTTATAAAAAGTTTCTGCATATGCCTGAGAAGTACTTCCGATATCTCCTCTCTTAGCATCCGCAATAACGATAAGTCTCTTTTTCTTAGCATAATCCACAGTTTTCCAAAAAGCTTCTATTCCATAATAATCATACTTCTCATAGTAAGCAAGTTGAGGTTTTACAGCTGGAACTTTATCTGCCACTATATCAATAATCATTTTATTAAATTCAAAAATAGCGTAGCCTGCTCCTCTAGGGGTCTTTCCATAGATGCTCTCTGCCTTTTTTAAAATATAGCTAGGAAAATTCTCTAAAATGGGATCTAACCCAACACATAGATGAGATTTTGTATTGACTACTTTTTGTATATATCTATCAGAAAACATCATTTATCCATTACCTCGCTTACAAAATTAGTTATTATTTGATGAACTTTGTCAATCCCTACAGTTGAATCAACAAGTAAAGCATTTTTAGGTAAAACATCAAGAAAATTTTGTCTTACTTGGTTAAATACTAACTCATTTTTTTCTTCATACTTTATATCTTCTCCATCCCTTTGACGAACTCTCTCTAAAGCACGCTCTGGAGGAACATCTAAAAACACTGTAACATCTGGAGTAGGAACACCTTTATTAATCATTAGAATTTCTTTGTAGTCTATCCCACGAGCTTTAAAGAACGCTAGTGAACTGTATAAGTATCTATCACATATAATGTTGCTTTCAGATATTTTGGGGAAAATTTCTGAAGTTATCTGATAAGTTCTATCAGCTGCAGCCAATAAAGCAATCGAATACATATTGGGCGCAATACCATTATCCAAATAATCTCTAACTCTTTTATCATTTCTATAGTAATCTGTTGGTTGTTTTGTTGTAAAAACTTTAAGTTTTTTATTTTCAAACCATTGATGTAACATATCAATTTGAGTTGTTTTTCCTGAACCGTCAAGTCCTTCAAAAACTATTAATAAATTTTTCATAGCATTCCTCCATTGATAGTATTGTACCATAACTTGAAAGCACTTATATAAATTAACATAGAATAAATTACGGGTTAATGAACAATAAATGTAAATGATTTTGAGAATTTTAATAAGAAAAGAAGAGTGTTCAGAAAATGACCATTTTCTGAACATCTGATAAAAAAGGAAAAACGATTAGAACGCTTTTCTTTTTTATGTCTATTTATTTGATAATAGTCCAAAAACACTAAACAGGCTTTTAGTGATCCTTGCCTTCAATCGTTTCGATATCGCCTTTGCCGTCACGGGACACGATGGCCTTGATAGCGGCAGTGATGCCTAAAACATCATCATCCAATGACAACGCTGGTGTTTCCGGACGAGTGACAACCTGTTCCGGCAAAAATGGAATATGCATGAAGCCGGCCTTAATATCGGGAAACATCTTATCCCGCATATACTGTACCTGATAAAAAATGTGTAGCAGCCGGACCAGTGCGGCCGAGCGGCCGGCCTCGGGCGCGCCCTGGTGGGGCGCGGTCAGCAGCGACAGCAGGACGACGGCGACGCCGGTGAT
>NZ_JBEYIF010000063.1:0-2373 GCF_040635655.1 Streptomyces sp. NPDC006923 | reverse complement strand
ATCAACTGCAATTGGATTGACATATTTAAATTTGATTGGATTGCCCGGCCAAATTGAAGGTTTTTTTGGTGAAAAGGTGACATCAAGCCAACTTGTACTAGCTGATTCTATTGCCTATGTCATTATCGTCGCAGTATTACTACTGTTAGCGTGGACAATTATTGAACTGTATAAAGGAAATAAAAAATATAATCAATTAATTAATGAAAGGTAAGAAGCACTATGGAAGGATTTGATGAATTTAAAAATATTTTAGTTGGGGTAGATGAATCAGAAGGAGCTCAAAAAGCCTTTCAATATGCTGTAAAGCAAGCGAGTAAAACTGGAGCCGCATTACTGATTGCCTCAATTTTAGAAATTGAAGAGCTGAATGTTTATGAAGCGTTAGACCCTGAGTACTTGAGGCAGAAACAAAGTCAATTGTCACTTAATTTGGAAAAGTACAAACAATATGCAGAAAATAGCGGTGTAAAAAACATTCAGCTGTACAGTGGAGAAGGTGATCCGGCCGAGGAAATTACTAAGACGATTTTGCCAGCAACATCTGCAGATATCTTAATCATTGGATCGCGATCAATGCATGGAATTAAAGGATATTTTGGTTCGCATGCTACTTATATGGTTAAAAATTCTCCAATCTCAATTACAGTTATTAAGTAAATATTGCAGATAATATGTATTTGGGTCAATATCTTGGACAAATTGGTTCTGTTGCGAAGTTTGAAAATCAAACGCGCCCGCTCTGAACTCCAAATATCTTAGGCTGGTATTCCCATTAATACCTTGATTTCAGTAGACACCGAAAAGCCGAAGAGCGTTCCATTTCTTCGGTTCTTTTTATATATTCCTCGAAGGGTCTCCATGCCCTTAATCGTGGAAGAGGCTGTACGGAGACTTTGATAAAATTTATTCCGTCGTTTAATAGGTCGATGGTCTTGTTCTATTAAATTGTTAAGATACTTCACAGTTCGGTGCTCTGTCTTAGGATATAAACCCACACTCTGTAACTTTCTAAAGGCGGAGCCAAGAGAAGGTGCTTTATCGGTCACAATTGCTTTCGGCTCACCAAACTGTTTATGGAGTCGTTTTAAGAAAGCATAGGCTGCTTGCGTATCCCGTTTCTTTCGTAACCAGATATCTAAGGTTAAGCCGTCCGCATCAATTGCACGATAAAGATAATGCCAACGTCCCTTAATTTTGATATAGGTTTCGTCCATTTTCCATGAATAGAAGGATTGTCTATTTTTCTTCTTCCAAAGATAATAGAGGACTTTGCTGTACTCTTGCACCCAACGATAAATCGTAGTATGACAAACATTTATTCCACGATCATATAACAATTCCTGAACTTCACGATAGCTTAGATTGTAACGCAGGTAGTAACCAACAGCGACAATAATGACGTCTTTTTTGAATTGTTTGCCTTTAAAATGATTCATTACTCTGTCCTCTCTGTCTTTTTTCTCAATTTTACACTAAAATAGATTTTTTGGAAAACTTTGCAACAGAACCTACTAGACAAAAGATCGGCTCCTAAAAATGGGTTTGTGATAAACACCATTTTAAAGGAAGCTGGTCTTTTTTGTCCGAACAGCGTCGGATTAATTTTACAATCTACCTATTAACCAAAATATCAAAAAAAGCGTATCATTGAAAGCGTAATGATTAAAACGTTTTTTACAAACGTTATAGAGGGGAGAAGTTAATATGGACTTAGTCGAAGAACTAGTCAATGTTGTTGGTAAAAAAAATGTTATTACTAACAAAGCAAAATCTTTACGTTTTAGGAAAGGGTACCGCTCAGGTAAGGGCGATGCAGTTGCAGTCGTATTTCCAACCACTTTAATGGCAATGTGGCGTGTGCTTAATGTTTTGCATGATAACAATATTATCATTATTATGCAAGCAGCCAACACTAGTTTGACTGAGGGATCCGTACCAGCCCCAGGTTATGACCGTTCTGCAGTTGTTGTGAACGGCATGAAAATTAAAGATTTACAGTTAATCAATAATGGGGAACAAGTACTAGCATTCCCCGGTACGACACTGTTTCACTTAGAAAATGAATTGCGACCACTTAAACGTGAACCACATTCAGTCATTGGCTCATCTAATTTGGGTGCATCGGTCATTGGTGGTATTAACAACAATTCTGGTGGTGCTTTGATCAGAAGAGGTCCAGCTTATACAGAGCTATCATTGTATGTTTGGATTGATGAACATGACGAAATGCACTTAGTTAACCATTTAGGCATTGATTTGGGCAAAACGCCCGAAGAGATTATTACTAATTTGCAGAACCGCAATTTTGATTTGAATCAAGTACCAGCTACTGAACATCATGGTTCAATGTTCCATCATGAACAGGTTGTG
>NZ_JBEYIF010000062.1:0-2757 GCF_040635655.1 Streptomyces sp. NPDC006923 | reverse complement strand
GGTAAAACGATTGTTCCTAGTCAAGATGATCGAGCCGTACCGGATTATATTGTGATGAAATAAAAATAAAAGAACCTCTTGGTTCTTTTATTTTAGAGATTTATCAAAAAGGGTTTTGACTGAGTCTAATTCTGTTTGAGAAACGACCTTAGCTCCATTTTCATCTGTTGTATGTAGATTGAGCTTGCTGGTATTCTTTAGAGCCTTATTGTAGCTCATAACGATCGTTTTAGCATCATTGAAACTTATATTGGTTTTAACAGTGTTTGAAAAAGCATAGAGAATTTCTCGATAGTAATTGAAACTTTCAAGTTTTTTCATATGAGCAATTTTTTGAATATTTCCGTAGAGTTCCATTGAGACATTTTGAATCCGAGTGATTGAAGCATCCAAATCAGTATCGTCAATTTGTGTCATATAGGCTTGGACTTGATCAGCAGTTTGTAAATTAACAGTTCCTTGTTTAAACTCATAACCTTCAGCATTGAATGCCTTTGGATTTTGCATGGTGATTCCACCAGTGGCCTGTACAAGTGATCCCATTTTATTAACATCGATCTGAATTACTTTGTTAATGGACACATTCAATAGGTCTTTAACCATCTGGAAAATTCCATCATCTCCATTCGTATTGTAAACTTCAGTGATTGTTTTTTGATTAGGCATTGTCGCAAAAACTGGGAAGTTCATGAAAGTAGTTTGATTTGTCTTTATATTCGTTGAAGCTAAAACAGTAGCATAAGCTGTATTTTTAGAATTATTTTTACCAATTACAATGATAAGTGTGGTGAATGTTTTAGACTTTTTTAAGTCGATACTTGTTGTTTTAGGGAAATTTTCATATGATGTTGAAAAGGTTGATTCAACATTTCTATAAGCTACGTAGGCTATAGAAGCAACAGCGATAATTACTAATACAAAAATAATTGAAATAACTTTTAGTACTGTGTGTTTTTTCTTACGATAATGACGCCTCTTTTTTTGATTCATGGTATCTCCACATACATATTATATACCTTAAATTATACCATATTTAATGATGTTATCCTTAAATCTTAGAGTCACTATTGTATAATTTAGACAAAGGACAAAAACATGCAAAAACGCTACTCAAAAGAATTTAAAGAAACCCTTATCGCCTTCTATCATTCTGGTCAATCCGTCACCCAGCTGTCTAAAGAATACGACGTGGCCCCTGCAACAATTTATAAAT
The DNA here is from genome assembly GCF_040635655.1 of Streptomyces sp. NPDC006923. Lineage (NCBI taxonomy): Bacteria > Bacillati > Actinomycetota > Actinomycetes > Kitasatosporales > Streptomycetaceae > Streptomyces > Streptomyces sp. NPDC006923. Next base: position 1,544 of record NZ_JBEYIF010000062.1, on the reverse strand, counting down.
GGATAGACCTCTACTCTAAATCTAATGAAAGCTCCGTCTCTAAAGCTGATTTTCTAGAATTAAAAAGACAACTGGCTAAAGTTAAGGAAGAACGAGACATCTTAAAAAAAGTATTGACCATATTCGCCGAGAAAAAGAAGTGAGTGCTGCGGATATGGCTCTAACCATACAAACTTTAGCACTCAATGTCAGACTAAGCTGTCAACTCCTTGATGTTCCTGAATCAAGTTATTATGAACGGATTAACCGACATCCATCTAAAACTCAATTAAGGAGACAATACCTGTCACTCAAAATGTCTCAACTCTTCAATGCTAACCGAGGAATCTATGGTGCTCCTAAAATTCATCATCTTCTACTTAAACAAGGGGAAAAAGTCGGGTTAAAACTGGTACAGAAGCTAATGAAGCAACTTCAACTCAAGTCTGTAGTCATTAAGAAATTTAAGCCTGGATACTCACTAAGTGATCACATCAATCGAAAAAATCTTATACAGACTGAACCTACAAAGAAAAATAAGGTTTGGTCAACCGACATTACTTATATTCCTACTCAACAAGGATGGGCTTATCTCTCAACCATTATGGATCGTTATACTAAAAAAGTCATTGCTTGGGATTTGGGCAAGCGAATGACTGTAGAATTAGTGCAAAGAACTTTAAATAAGGCCATTAAATCACAAGACTATCCAGAAGCTGTTATTCTTCATTCTGACCAAGGAAGCCAGTATACGAGTCTAGAGTATGAAGAGTTGCTTAAGTATTATGGGATGACTCACTCTTTCAGTCGAAGGGGATACCCTTATCATAATGCCAGTCTTGAATCTTGGCATGGACATTTAAAAAGAGAGTGGGTGTATCAATTTAAATATAAGAACTTTGAAGAAGCCTATCAGAGTATTTTCTGGTACATCGAAGCCTTTTATAATTCAAAACGAATCCATCAAAGTTTAGGGTATCTTACACCTAATCAATTTGACTCGGTGCTTCTATCTAAATAAAAAACTATATAAATGAACTCACTTACTAAAAAGCCTCATAATAGAGGCATTTATTTCTCACGATTTATCTAGAAATTTATTTAACTCTAGCTTCTTTATCTGTATTGTCTTCTACTTTGTCTTTTACTTTATCAACTTGTTCAGAGGTGAATTTCCCAGTTGTTTGAGCCGCGCTAGTCACTCGATCTTGAATACTTACATCATCTTCTTTTTGTTGCTCTTTCGTTTTAATATCTGTGACTGTTACGTTAACTTCAACAACTTCCAATTCTGTCATTGCCGCAACCTCTTTACGAATGACTTCTTTAATTTTTTCATAAATATCAGGCACATTCTTACGATATTCTGTAACTACTTTCAAGTCTACTGCAACCTGTGTTTTCCCAACTTCTACGTCAACACCTGTTGTAACATCATCAGTATTAATAAGTTTTCCTGTTAAGTTTGAGAAGAACCCACCTTCTACAGAAAGAAGTCCATCCACTGATTCTAATGCTAAACCTACAATCTTTTGCACAACTTTATCTTCATAAGTCAAAGTCCC
>NZ_JBEYIF010000061.1:0-2912 GCF_040635655.1 Streptomyces sp. NPDC006923 | reverse complement strand
CCTAGCTTCTTCATTAAGCGCTGTACCTTCTTGTGGTTGACGTGATAGCCACGTTGCTTAAGTAATTCACTCATTGGACGATAACCTGCATTGGCATGTTCTTGACGTATTTTAAGCATTTCTTTTTCGATAAGCTCATCTTTGTTTACCCGTTCAAAATAGTTAACCCAATAATAATAAGTGGCTTTAGGGAATCCTGTAACTTTCAAGATTTCTTTGAGTTTGAAGGTTTTACGGAGACTGTAGATGAGTCTTGATTTTTGTTCATTAGAGCATTTTTCTCCAATCTCCGAAGTCCTTTTAAATAAGCTACCTCAATTTGCGCATAACGTAATTCTTGTTCAAGTTCTTTAATTCGTTGAGAATCATTTGGGTTCTGAGTCATAGACGATGCAATGCTTTCTAGTTTTTTACGCCGTCCTCTCTTTTTGCTTATTGGGACTTCTCCATAAATTTTGAAATGATTAACCCAGCTTGCAAGTAAGGTAAAATTAGTAATTTCGAATTTTCTTGCCACAGCTTCATACGTTAAATCAGTTGTTAAATAACATTGTACCGCATTTTCTTTCAACTCCATAGAATAATTTTTATTGACTTTGGAGTGAGCTGTAGGAAGTCCCTCTGCTCGATAATTGCGAATCCAGCGTCTAACCTGACTAGATGAACCTACGTTGTGCAGTTTAGCAAGATAGGTAGAGCCTCCCTTGCCAGATAAATAATCTTGAATAACGCGTTGTTTTAATTCTATGGAATATTTGACCATAAGAAAAGACCTCCGAATGGAAAGGTTATAATAAACTAGACACAAAGTTAAGAGAAATCGTGGAAAGGTTTATTATGGCAAGAAGAAAATTCGATAAACAATTTAAAAATTCTGCAGTAAAACTCATTCTTGAAGAGGGTTACTCTGTTAAAGAAGTCAGCCAAGAGCTTGAGGTTCATGCCAATAGTCTTTATCGCTGGGTTCAAGAAGTTGAAGAATATGGAGAAAGTGCTTTTCCAGGCAATGGGACAGCCCTAGCTGATGCCCAACATAAGATTAAATTGTTAGAGAAAGAAAATCGTTATCTTCAGGAGGAACTTGAACTTCTAAAAAAGTTCCGGGTCTTCTTGAAGCGAAGCAAGTAAAACGTTTTGAATTTCTCTTGAAACATCATGGGAAGATAAAAATTAAACATGCAGTAAAAGTTCTTAAGGTTTCTCGCTCAGGTTTCTATGAATACATGCATCGTCGTCCTTCAAAACAACAAGTGGAGAGAGAAATTCTCTCAGAGAAGATAAAAGCTGTCTTTCATGAGCATAAGGGACGCTATGGTGCGGTTAGAATTACCAAGGTACTTCATAATACTGGTATTATGACCAACACGAAACGTGTTGGGAAACTGATGCACTTGATGGGACTTTATGCCAAGGGAAGCCGTTATAAATATAAACATTACAACAGAAAAGGAGCTTCGCTTTCAAGACCCAATTTAATTAATCAGATCTTTAAAGCAACAGCTCCTAATAAAGTATGGCTGGGAGACATGACCTATATCCCTACCAAAGAAGGCACCTTATACTTAGCCGTGAATATCGACGTTTTTTCACGTAAGATTGTAGGCTGGTCAATGTCTTCACGGATGCAAGATAAACTGGTGAGGGATTGCTTCTTACAAGCTTGTGGGAAAGAACATCCTCAGCCTGGCTTGATTGTCCATACTGATCAAGGGAGTCAATATACAAGCTCTCGTTATCAATCTACTCTTCGTCAAGTCGGTGCTCAATCTAGCATGAGTCGTAAAGGAAATCCCTATGACAATGCAATGATGGAGTCTTTTTATAAGACGCTAAAGAGGGAGCTTATTAATGATGCTCATTTTGAGACAAGAGCTGAGGCTACTCAAGAAATATTTAAATACATTGAGACCTATTACAATACAAAAAGGATGCATTCAGGTCTTGATTACAAGTCGCCAAAAGACTTTGAAAAATATAATTCTTAAATTCTCTTAACTCCGTGTCTAGTTTTTCGTTGACTTTCCAAAAATATAGCTCATTTTGTGTCTAAATATTTGACATTGGTCCACTTTAATTGTCTTTAACTTTTCACTCATCATAAGTCCTGCCTTTTAACCGTAGGTAGATATTGCTCGATTGCTTTCTTCAAATACTTAGCGATATTGTGCTTAGAATATTCTTCACGCTTGCTAGATACATAAGACAAGTGGTCTTTGACCCCATTCAAACCTCGTAAGTCTTTCAGTTCGTCATAGAGAGGGTACACATTTTTCTGTAAGCCTGCCATTGTTGCCGTATCTGTCATTTCTAATGGTGACAAAAGAAAATTTTCAATCAATAGCTTGGTGTATTTGCTTTTCATTGCTTCAATAGCTAGCTTATCTTCGGTTTCCTCTTTGACTTTATTACCCTCTTGATATACTTTATCGTCTAACTTGTAGCTGTTATCGTCTGCCATGCGTTTTTTCTCGATATGAAAGACAATAGAGTCAATACTCCGCCCTTTTTTGACTTTCTCATAGGACACGTTAAAAGAAGTGTGAGCGTTGATTTCTGCTAAAGGTTTTTCTAGTATCCATTCTGTGAATTGAAACATTCTTTTATATTCATTGACGGTATCGGTCATCACTCGCAATTCTTTCACTGTAATTGTTGGATTGCGGTAGGCTTCCACTTGCTCCGCTCTCCGTCCACCTTTAACGCTATAATGCTCGTATTGGTTGTATTGCATAGATAACCAACGGTAAAGAATAATTGAATACTTGCTATTGAGTTCGGCTATATCTGATAAGGCGTGTTGCGTAAAATTCTTTTTAAGATTGATTAAGTAAGGCATAATTTCACGATGAAATTCAATTTTTAGTCGCCACCGGCCGTCGGCGGGCCCGTTCCGGGGCCCGTGACCAAAAACC
>NZ_JBEYIF010000060.1:0-3404 GCF_040635655.1 Streptomyces sp. NPDC006923 | reverse complement strand
ATGTCGTTGCGGGTGCCGTAGCCGCCGGTGCCGGTTTTGTCACCGACGCGCCAGCCGGCCGGTGTGCCGGAACGGATGAGGGTGTCGCCGGTGGTCTCAATAGCAAGTATTCCATTATCTTGTATCGCTGGTTATCTATGAATTATAACCAATACGAGCATTATAGTTACAAGGGCGGGCGCCGAGAAGAACAAGTGGAAGCCTACCGCAATCCTTCAATTTCCATGCGAGAATTACGAGAAATGACGGACACGGTCAATGAATACAAATTATTCACTAACTTTAGCAAGAAAGTTTTAGATAAACCCCTTGAAGAAATCAATGATCGGACCTCATTTAATATTGCCTATGAGAAAGTGAAAAAAGGTAAAAGCATTGATTCTATTGTCTTTCATATCACGAAAAAACGTCGAGCAGACGATAACAGTTATAAGCTAGAGGACAAGACCTACAAGGAAGCGAAAGCCGAAAAAGAATTATCAAACCAAACACTTGCAGGTAAAGCGTTAGAAAGTAGATATACAAGGTTATTGCTTGAAAATTTCCTTTTATCGCCTTATGAAATGACAGATACATCACTTATGGCTGGCTTGCAAAAAAATGTTTATCCAAAGTATGACGAACTCAAAACATTACGAGGACTTGAGGGGGTCAAAAAGCACCTCTCATACGTTCGTGAGAAGCAAGAACCTTATTCAAAAGGGAACGTTGCAAAGTATCTTAAAAAGGCAGTTGATCAGTATTTGCCAACTGTGAAATTACAAGACCTTGACCAACCAGAACGTGCAAGTGTTCGAGGTAAAGGAGCAAGCCATGAGTGAGAATCTAAAAACGATCAAAGAGCTTGCGGATGAGTTGGGTGTATCAAAAAAGAAAATTCATTATCAAGTATCTAAATTAGATAGTAATTTGATACAGAGATTAGACGGTACTATCTATCTTAACAACGCTGCTATAAAAGTGATTAAAGGGAATATTGGATATGTCCCTAAAACTAAATTAGATAGTGTTGGTGTCCAAAATAGACAGTATTTAGATACCAAATTAGACACCGTAAATACAAGTTTAATTGATGAAAAAAATGAACGAATCAATTATCTAAAAGAGCAAATAAAGAATAAAGATAATCAAATATCTGTTAAAGACGAACAGATAAAAAGTTTAGTAGACGTACAAAAACAAACTCAAAATCTTTTAGATCAGCAACAACGACTAGCCTTACAAGATAAAAAGTTGTTAGAAGAATACAAAGCAGAAAATGACAGCTTAAAAGCTCTCAAAATGCCCTCACAGGAAACAGAATTCAAACACTTAGACAATCAATATAAAGATGAAGTGAACGCTCTTAAAGAGAAGTTGGAAAATTTGCAGGAACAAATCAAAGATCAAAAAAGGATAGAAGAACAAGAAAAACCAAGAAAATGGTGGGGACTATGGCGAAAATAGATGATTCAGTTAAAAAGAAAGTTCCAGAATTAAGGTTTCCGGGATTTACGGATGATTGGGAAGAGCGTAAGTTAGGAGAATTATCTAATATTGTTGGTGGTGGAACACCAAGTACATCGAACCCTGAATACTGGGACGGTGATATTGATTGGTATGCACCAGCTGAAATTGGAGAACAAAGTTATGTTAGTAAAAGTAAAAAGACTATTACTGAACTAGGTCTAAAGAAGAGTTCAGCTCGAATTTTACCAGTAGGAACCGTCTTATTTACTTCTCGTGCTGGTATCGGAAACACCGCTATATTAGCCAAAGAAGCTACAACTAATCAAGGGTTTCAATCAATTGTTCCTGATCAAAATAAACTTGATAGTTATTTTATTTTTTCAAGAACTAATGAGCTCAAGCGATATGGGGAAGTCACCGGTGCAGGATCTACTTTTGTTGAGGTTTCAGGTAAGCAAATGTCGAAAATGTCGATTATGGTACCTGAACTTTCAGAACAACAAAAAATCGGGTCATTCTTTAAACAGTTAGACGATACTATCGCTCTTCATCAACGTAAGTTAGATTTGTTGAAAGAACAGAAAAAAGGCTTTTTACAAAAGATGTTCCCTAAAAATGGTGCCAAAGTTCCTGAATTGCGATTTGCGGGGTTTGCTGACGATTGGGAAGAGCGTAAGTTATCTGACGTAGCTAATCACAGAGGCGGAACAGCTATTGAAAAGTATTTTGACAAATATGGTGTATACAAAGTTATTTCAATTGGTAGCTATGGATTAAATAGCCAATACGTTGATCAAAATATTCGCGCAATATCAAATGAAATTACAGATGGACGAGTTGTTAATTCTGGAGAGCTCACCATGGTGCTAAATGATAAAACTGCTAATGGAACAATTATTGGAAGAACTTTACTGGTAGAAAAAGATAACGAATATGTTATCAATCAACGAACTGAAATTATTTCTCCGAAAGAAAACTTTGATTCTAATTTTGCATATACCATACTTAATGGTCCTTTTAGAGAAAAAGTTAAACGAATTGTTCAGGGGGGAACGCAAATATATGTTAACTATCCTGCAGTTTCTAATCTAAATCTAGAGCTACCTAAGATTGAAGAACAACAAAAAATAGGCTCTTTCTTTAAACAGTTAGATGACACTATCGCTCTTCATCAGCGTAAGCTAGATCTTCTCAAAGAGCAGAAAAAAGGATTTCTACAAAAGATGTTCGTTTAGGGTCTATAATTAGATAATAACCCCTAAGAAATTAACCAAAAACAGCCCTTATACTTACAAGATATAATTATAGGGGCTGTTTTTTACAAATTTATAAAAAATAAAGCATTTATATAAATGTTTTATTGACAAACAAAATGTTTTATTGACAAACAAAATAGGATGTGATATCCTTTATATGAATATAAATGAAAGGACATAATTAAAATGTCAAAGAATATCCAATTAACCCTAACTGATTTGCAGTATGAAACCTTGCTAAAAAAAGCAGGAAGCTTCTCTATCCAGCAATATCTGATTAAAAAAGAATTTCCAAACCACGAATTTTCTCATTGGTTTAACGAAATAACTGGACTAATTGAAAAACTTCCACCTGACACAAACTTTTCACTAAAAACTTTATTATCTGTAAATTGGGAAACTATTCCTAAAGGAGTACGCCTATCAATAGGAAAACAATTTCTAAAAGAAGTCAATGAAGGAAGTATTCGAGCAGTAAAATATGTAAAAAAAGACTCTGCCAATACTACCATCTACAAAAAAACACTTTAAAAAACTTCGCAACAGAACCTATAATATCCTTCTAACTATATAATAACTTGAAAATTACTAATTTATCTGTACTGTAGTATATTAGAATTGAAGGAATTGTAAATAGAATAGTTATTTGATATACTTTAGAAAATACATGTTAATAATGTGCAATCTCTCCGTGCCTGC
>NZ_JBEYIF010000059.1:0-3502 GCF_040635655.1 Streptomyces sp. NPDC006923 | reverse complement strand
GCGTCACCACCACCAGACGCGAACCACCCAACCGCTCATCCCCAAGCCACCCCTGAAGCAACCCCAACATCCGCACCACACTCCCGTGCGTACCCTCCACCACACCCTCGGCGGTCCCCCCGACCAGGGAGACAATCACCGTCTCCGGCGCTTCACCGCCCGCGTCCAGCGCGTTCGTCAGTGCCGGGAGATCCGCGTAGGACACGACCGGCACGTCCCATGCCTCCGGGACGAGATCACCGGCCCCGCCCAGCAGCGCCCATGGAGCAGTCGAGGCCCTGGGGACGGCCTTCGTCGACGGAGCAACCCATTCGACGCGGAAGAGGGTGTCCTTCCGGTCTGCCGCCTGTGCGGCGCCACTGATCTGCTCTGCGGAAACCGTGCGCAGCGCCAGCGACTCCACCGACAGCACAGGCTGTCCGGTACCGTCCGCCACGGCCAAGGACACAGCGCTGCCCCCGGCGGAGGCCAGCCGCACCCGCAGGGCGGACGCGCCGACCAGGTGCAGAGTGACCCCGGTCCAGGAGAAGGGCATACGGCCGCCGTCGGCCTGGCCGTCGCCGGCGAAGAAGTCACCCAGTCCTATCCCGTGCAGGGCCGCGTCCAGCAGGGCCGGGTGGAGACCGAAGGCCCCAGCCGCCTCCTGGACCTCCTCCGGCAGCTCGACCTCCGCGAAGACCTCATCGCCGCGCCGCCACGCCGCACGCAAACCCTGGAAAACAGGACCGTAGTCGAAGCCCACCGAAGCGAACCCCTCATACAGCCCCTCAACCGCCACCTCCCGCGCTCCCTCGGGCGGCCACACCACCAACTCCCCGGGAACCGACACACCGGCATCCGACAGCACACCCGTGGCATGACGCACCCACGGCACGTCGTCGTCCACCTGCTCCGGTCGGGAATGCACGATCACCGAGCGACGGCCGGACTCGTCCTGCCCGCCTACCGTGATCTGGAACTGGACCGCACCCTCCTCCGGGAGCACAAGGGGCGCCTCAAGCGTCAGCTCTTCCAGGGAACCGCAGTCGGCCTGGGCGCCCGCACGGACACTCAGCTCAACAAAGGCTGTCCCCGGAAGCAGGACGGAGCCCATGATCCGGTGGTCCGCCAGCCAAGGATGCGTCTGGAGGGACAGCCGGCCGGTGAACAGGAAACCGTCGGCGTCGGCGAGAGAGACCGCAGCTCCGAGCAACGGATGATGAGCGGAACCGAGCCCGGCGGAGACCATGTCGCCCGCCTCCACACCGGCGTCCAGCCAGTAATGGTCACGTTGGAAGGCGTAGGTGGGGAGTTCGACGCGTCGGGCGCCGGTGCCGGCGAAGTACGCCTCCCAGTCGGGGGCATGGCCCGCGACCAGCAGCCGCGCCACGGCGACGGTGAGGGCCTCGGCTTCCGCATGGCCCTTGCGCAGCGCCGGTGTCAGCACGGCGGTGGAGGGTTCGGTGCCGGTGAGGCAGTCCTGTGCCATCGCGGACAGCACCCCGTCCGGACCAAGCTCCAGATACGAAGTCACACCCTGCTCTTCAAGAGTCCGGACACCATCAAGGAAGCGCACGGCCTCCCGGACATGCCGCACCCAGTACTCGGGGTCGGTGATCTCCTCGGCCGTGGCGACGGTACCGGTCAGATGGGAGACGACCGGGATACGCGGCGCCTGGTACGTGAGTCCGGCCGCGACCTCACGGAACGCGTCCAGCATCCCGTCCATCAGCGGCGAGTGGAAGGCGTGACTGACCGTCAGACGACGTGTCTTACGCCCCTGCTCCTGGAAGGTCTGCCCGATCACCGCGACGCGGTTCTCGTCGCCGGAGACCACGACGGACGACGGGCCGTTGACGGCCGCGATGCTTGTCCGGTCGGTGAGCAGCGGCGTCACCTCGTCCTCCGACGCCTGCACCGCCACCATCGCACCACCCGACGGCAGCGCCTGCATCAACCGGCCACGCGCCGCCACCAACGCACACGCATCCGCCAAGGACAGGACACCCGCGACATGCGCGGCCGTGATCTCACCAATCGAGTGCCCGGACAGGAAGTCCGGCCGCAACCCCCACGCCTCCACCAACCGGAACAACGCCACCTCGACCGCGAACAACGCCGGCTGAGTGAACCCTGTCAAATCCAGCAAACCGGCCTCGTCGCCGAACAGGACATCCTTCAGAGGCCGCTCAAGCCTCCCGTCCAGCTCCCCACACACCGCGTCCAACGCCTCCGCGAACACCGGAAACACCTCATACAACTCACGGCCCATACCCAGCCGCTGACTGCCCTGCCCCGTGAACAGGAACGCCAGCTTGCCCCGAACAGCACCACCCCGCACCACACCAGTGCCTGCACCCCCCTCCGCCAACACCGCCAACCGCTCCAAAAACTCCCCACGATCAGCACCCACCACCACCGCACGATCCTCAAGCACCCCACGCGACGTCGCCAGCGAAAACCCCACATCCCCCACCGACACCCCAGAACCCGCCTCCACAAACGCACGCAACCGACCCGCCTGCGCCCGCAACCCCGCCTCACCACGACCCGACACCACCCACGGCACCACAGGAAGCACCACCGGACGCACCGGCCCCGACACCACACCCCCACCATCGGCGGGGGCTTGTTCGAGGATGGTGTGGGCGTTGGTACCGCTGATACCGAAGGACGACACCGCCGCACGACGCGGCCGGCCATGCTCAGGCCACGGCAGCTCCTCGGTCAACAGCGACACCGCGCCGGCCGCCCAGTCCACATGCGACGTCGGCTCATCCACATGCAACGTCCGCGGCATCACACCATGCCGCATCGCCATCACCATCTTGATGATCCCCGCCACACCCGCAGCCGCCTGCGTATGACCAAAGTTCGACTTCACCGAACCCAGCCACAACGGCCGATCAGCATCCCGATCCTGCCCATACGTCGCCAGCAGTGCCTGCGCCTCGATCGGATCACCCAGACTCGTCCCCGTCCCATGCGCCTCCACCACATCAATATCACCCGGAGCCAACCGCGCATTCGCCAACGCCTGACGAATCACCCGCTGCTGCGACGGACCATTCGGCGCCGTCAAACCATTCGACGCACCATCCTGATTCACCGCACTCCCCCGCACCACCGCCAACACCGGATGCCCATTCCGACGCGCATCCGAGAGCCGCTCAACGAGCAGCATCCCCGCACCCTCACCCCAGCCCGTACCATCCGCGGCCTCAGCGAAGGACTTACACCGGCCGTCAGAGGAAAGGCCGCGCTGTCGGCTGAACTCGGTGAACGTGCCAGGGGTCGGCATCACCGTCACGCCGCCGGCCAGCGCGAGCTCACATTCACCGTTCCGCAGCGCCTGCACCGCCATATGCAGCGTCACCAACGAAGAAGAACAGGCCGTATCAACGGTGACCGCGGGGCCTTCGAGGCCAAAGGTGTACGCGACGCGGCCGGAAGCGATACTGCTCGACCCGCCCGTACCCAGATACCCCTCAACACCGGGCGGCACCACACGCAACCGCGACGC
>NZ_JBEYIF010000058.1:0-4360 GCF_040635655.1 Streptomyces sp. NPDC006923 | reverse complement strand
GGCGTGACGCGGTGGCGGTGGGGACGCTGCGGCGCGGTGAGGGCGGTTTGGAGCGTTTCTGGCTGTCGGTGGGTGAGGCGTATACGGCCGGTGCGGCGGTGGACTGGGAGGCGGTCTACGCGGGGACCGGCGCCCGGCGGGTCGACCTGCCCACCTACGCCTTCCAGCACCAGCACTACTGGCTCGAAGCCGGCGCGGCCGTCCCCGCCGACGCCGTCGCCGTGGATCCCGCCGAGGCCCGCTTCTGGGAAGCGGTCGAACGCGAGGACGTCGACACACTCATCACCGAACTCGATGTCGCCGGCGACGAAACGTTCGGTTCGTTGCTGCCGGCGCTGGCCTCCTGGCGGCGGCGCGGCCGCGAGCGTTCCACCCTTGACGGCTGGCGCTACCGCGTCACCTGGAAGCCCCTCACCGAAAGCGGCAGCGGCGCCCAGCGGCTGACCGGCACCTGGCTGCTCCTCGTACCGGAGCGCACCGCCGAGGAGCAGCGCGACCGCCTGGACCAGTGGGACGCCGGAATCGTCCGGACGCTCACCGAACGCGGCGCCGACATACGGCGGATCGTCCTTGACGAGACCACGGCCGGACGCGCGGCCCTGACCGATCTGCTGACCCGGACACTCGCCGAGGCACCCGCCGTCAGTGGGGTACTGTCCCTGCTCGCACTCGACGAGCCGCCGCACTCCTCGCACGCCTCCGTCCCCGCCGGTGCCGCGGCCACCGTGGCCCTCGTCCAGGCGCTCGGCGACAGCGGGATCACCGCACCCCTCTGGTGCGCGACCCTCGGCGCCGTCTCCACCGGCGCCTCCGACCCGCTCACCGCCCCGGCCCAGGCACTCGTCTGGGGCCTGGGCCGAGTCGTCGCCCTTGAACACGGCGAGCGCTGGGGCGGCCTTGTCGACCTCACGGAGACCCCGGACGACCGCGCGCTCGGGCAGCTTGTGACCACCCTGGCCACGGCCGAGGAGGACCAGGTCGCGATCCGTCCCGCCGGCCTGTTCGTCCGCAGGCTGGTACGGGCCTCCCTGGCCGAGACCCCCGCCGTCCGGGCGTGGAAGCCGACGGGCACCACCCTGGTGACCGGCGGTACGGGCGCGCTGGGCGCCCAGGTGGCCCGGCTGCTGGCCCGTAACGGCGCCGACCACCTCGTCCTCACCAGCCGCCGCGGCCTTGACGCGCCGGGCGCGGCCGAGCTGCGTGACGAATTGACCGCCCTGGGCGCCCGGGTCACCGTCGCCGCCTGCGACGTCTCCGACCGCGCGCAGGTCGCCGCGCTGCTCGCGGCCGTACCGGACGAGCACCCGCTGAGGGCCGTCGTACACACCGCGGCCGTCCTGGACGACGGGGTCGTCGAGGGTCTCACCCCGGACCAGGTCGACCGGGTGCTGAAGGTCAAGCGGGATGCGACGGTGCATCTGCATGAGCTGACGAAGGATCTGGAGCTGTCGGCGTTTGTGCTGTTCTCGTCGTTCGCCGCGACGTTCGGGGCGCCGGGGCAGGGCAACTACGCGCCGGGCAACGCGTTTCTTGACGCGTTCGCCGAATACCGGCGTTCGCTCGGTCTGCCCGCGACCTCCATCGCCTGGGGCCCCTGGGGCGACGGCGGTATGGCCGAGGGTGCGGTGGGTGACCGGATGCGCCGGCACGGCATTGTCGAGATGGCTCCGGAACCGGCCCTCGCGGCACTTCAGCACATCCTGGACCGGGACGAAACGGCGCTTACCGTCATCGACATGGAGTGGAAGCGATTTGTCCTCGCCTTCACCTCGGGGCGCTCCCGCCCCCTCCTGTACGACCTGCCCGAGGCGCGTGAGGCCGCCAGAAGCGCGGGCGCCGAGAGCGACGAGGGCGACCGGGCCGGGGCCGCGGCCCTCGCTCGGCAGCTCGGCGGCCTGGCCGGCGCCGAACAGGAGCGCCTCCTGCTCGACCTGGTCAGAACGGCCGTCGCGACCGTGCTCGGCTACCCGGGCGCGGACGCCGTCGACGCCACCCGCGCTTTCAAGGAGCTCGGGTTCGACTCGCTGACAGCCGTCGAACTCCGCAACCGCCTGGGCGCGGCCAGCGGTCTCAAGCTGCCGCCGACCCTCATTTTCGACTACCCGACCCCGACCCTCCTCGCCCGGCATCTGCGCACCGAACTGTCCGGCGGGCACGCGGCTCTCGCGCCGCTGCCGGCTGCCACGGCGCTCACGGACGACGAACCGGTCGCCGTTGTCGCCATGAGCTGCCGCTTCCCGGGCGGCGTACGGACTCCGGAGGAGCTGTGGCAGCTTCTCGCCTCCGGCGGTGACGCGCTGTCCACGTTCCCGGCGGACCGTGGCTGGGATCTCGACAGCCTGTACGACCCGGACCCCGACGCGCAGGGCACCTCGTACACCCGCGAAGGCGGCTTCCTCGCCGACGCGGGACAGTTCGATCCGGCGTTCTTCGGGATCTCGCCGCGCGAGGCCATGGCGATGGACCCACAGCAGCGCATCCTGCTGGAAACGTCATGGGAGGCGTTCGAACGGGCCGGCATCGACCCGGCGACGCTGCGCGGCAGCCAGGCCGGTGTCTTCATCGGCACCAACGGCTCCGACTACTCGATCCTTATGCGCAGCACCACCGACGGATACGAGGGCCACCTCGCCACCGGCAGTGCGGCCAGTGTCGTCTCCGGCCGGCTCTCGTACACCTTCGGTCTCGAAGGCCCCGCCGTCACCGTTGACACGGCCTGCTCCGCGTCGCTCGTCGCCCTGCATCTCGCCGTGCAGGCGCTCCGGGGCGGCGAATGCTCGCTGGCCCTCGTCGGCGGCGTCACCGTCATGGCCACCCCCGGCACCTTCGTCGAGTTCAGCAGGCAGCGCGGCCTCGCCTCGGACGGCCGCAGCAAGGCGTTCTCGTCCGACGCCGACGGCTTCAGCCCGGCCGAAGGCGCCGGCATGCTGCTGGTGGAGCGGCTGTCCGACGCGCGGAAGAACGGCCACCCGGTCCTCGCGGTCGTCCGTGGCACCGCCATCAACCAGGACGGCGCGTCCAACGGACTGACCGCGCCCAACGGTCCCTCCCAGCAGCGCGTCATCCGCCAGGCCCTCGCCAACGCACGGCTGTCGCCCGCCGATGTGGATGTGGTGGAGGCGCATGGTACGGGGACGGCGCTGGGGGATCCGATCGAGGCGCAGGCGCTCCTCGCCACCTACGGCCAGGACCGGGACGCCGACCGGCCGCTGCTGCTGGGTTCGGTGAAGTCGAACATCGGGCATACGCAGGCGGCGGCCGGTGTGGCGGGTGTGATGAAGATGGTGCTGGCGATGCGGCACGGCCTGGTGCCGGAGAGCCTGCACATCGCCGAGCCCTCACCGCACGTCGACTGGTCCGCCGGAGCGGTGTCCCTGGTGACGGAACCGACCCCGTGGCCGGAGACCGGCGGACCCCGCCGGGCCGGCGTGTCGTCGTTCGGCTTCAGCGGTACGAACGCCCACGCGCTGCTGGAACAGGCTCCCGCCACGGACGAGGCCCCCGCGCCGGCCGCCCCCGAGCCGTCGAACGCGCCCGGACCCCTGCCATGGGTGCTGTCGGCCAGGAGTGAGGCGGCGGTACGCGGCCAGGCCGAACGGCTGCTCCGTCACCTCCAGGACAATCCGGACCCCCGGCCCGCGGATGTCGGCCTCTCCCTCGCGACCACCCGTACCGCGCTCGACCACCGAGCCGTACTGGTGGGCCAGGACCGGGACGACTTTGTCCGCGGACTGGACGCCCTGGCCACGGGCCACACCCCACCCCAGCTCGTACAGGGGGTGGCGGTGGGGGGTCGGACGGCGTTCGTGTTCCCCGGACAGGGGTCGCAATGGGTAGGCATGGCAGAGGAGCTGTTGGACGCTTCAAGCGTGTTTGCCGCCCGGATTGATGAGTGTGCCGACGCCCTGGCGGAGTTCACCGACTGGTCGTTGGTGGATGTGCTGCGGGGCGTCCCGGGTGCGCCGTCGTTGGAGCGGGTCGATGTCGTCCAGCCGGTGTTGTGGTCGGTGATGGTGTCGTTGGCGGGGTTGTGGCAGTCGGTGGGGGTGCGGCCTGCGGCGGTGGTGGGTCATTCGCAGGGGGAGATCGCGGCGGCGTGTGTGGCGGGGGTGTTGTCGTTGCGTGACGGCGCCCGGGTGGTGGCGTTGCGGAGTCGGTTGATTGGGCGGGTGCTGGCGGGTTTGGGTGGGATGGTGTCGGTGGCGTTGCCGGTGGCTGTGGTGCGGGAGCGTATTGCCGTCTGGGGTGAGGAGCGGGTCTCGGTGGCCGCGGTGAATGGTCCCTCCTCGGTGGTGGTTTCCGGTGAGGTTGAGGCGCTGGATGAGTTGGTGGCTGTGTGGGAGGGGGAGGGGGTGCGGGT
>NZ_JBEYIF010000057.1:0-4508 GCF_040635655.1 Streptomyces sp. NPDC006923 | reverse complement strand
GCCGCCGCACACTCACGCATCGACTCCGCGAACACCGGAGACGCATCCATCAACTCCCGCGCCATCCCCAACCACTGCGACCCCTGCCCCGGGAAAACAAACACCACCTTCCCCCGAGACCCCACAACCCCCCGCACCACCTGCGGTACGGAACCCCGCCCCGCGAGAGCGCTCACACCCGCAACCAAAGACTCGCGGTCACCCACCACCACCGCACGATGCTCAAACACCGCACGAGTCATAGCCAGGGAAAAGCCCACATCCACCGGACGACCCTCAACCCCCAACAGACGAGCAGCCTGCTCCTCCAACGCCTCCGCAGACGTGCCCGACACCACCCACGGCACCACACCCGACGGCTCATCATCCGAGGTGGAGAGCTGAGCCGGTGCAGGCGGCGCCGCCTCCAGAATGGCGTGCGCGTTGGTGCCACTCACCCCGAACGACGACACCCCCGCCCGGCGCGGACGGTCGGCCTCGGGCCATTCGGCGGACTCGGTCAGCAGTCGGACCGCTCCGCTTTCCCAATCGACGTGCGACGACGGCTCATCCACATGCAGCGTCCCCGGCAGCACACCATGGTGGAAGGCCATCACCATCTTGATCACACCGGCCACACCCGCAGCGGCCTGCGTATGACCGATATTCGACTTGATCGACCCCAGCAACAACGGCTCGTCACGATCCTGACCATAGGTCGCCAACAGCGCCTGCGCCTCGATCGGGTCACCCAACGTCGTCCCCGTACCATGCGCCTCGACCGCGTCCACCTCGGCGGCAGACAACCCCGCCGACGCCAACGCCTGCCGGATCACCCGCTGCTGCGACGGACCATTCGGCGCCGTCAGACCATTCGACGCACCATCCTGATTCACCGCCGTACCCCGCACCACCGCCAACACCTCATGACCCAGCCGACGCGCCTCCGACAAACGCTCCACCACCAGCATCCCCACACCCTCGGACCAGCCCGTACCGTCCGCCGCCTCCGCGAACGACTTGCACCGCCCGTCCGCCGACAGACCCCGCTGACGACTGAAGTCGATGAACGTCGCCGGCGTCGACATCACCGTCACCCCACCGACCAACGCCAGGCCGCACTCACCCGAGCGCAGGGCTTGTACCGCCAGATGCAAGGCCACCAGCGATGACGAACACGCCGTATCCACCGTCACCGCCGGGCCCTCAAGCCCGAAGGTGTACGCCAGCCGCCCTGACATCACACTGCCGGCGTTGCCGATGCCCAGGTAGCCTTCCAGCTCGTCGGGGAAGGCGGCCATGGTCTCGTAGTCGTGGTACATCGCACCGACGAAGACCCCGCTCTGGCTGCCCCGCAGCGAAGCCGGGTCGATACCGGCCCGCTCGAACGCTTCCCACGAAATCTCCAGCAGGAGTCGCTGCTGCGGGTCCATGGCAAGGGCCTCACGCGGCGAGATCCCGAAGAATCCGGGGTCGAAATCGGCCGCCTGGTGCAGGAACCCGCCCTGCCGCGTGTAGCTCTTGCCCACCTTCTCCGGGTCGGCGTCGTACAGCGACTCGACGTCCCAGCCACGGTCCTCGGGGAAGCCCGAGATGGCGTCGCCGCCCGTGGACACCAGGTCCCAGAGTTCCGCCGGTGAGGTGATGCCACCGGGGAATCGGCACGCCATGCCGACGATGGCGATCGGATCGTCGTCGACCGCGGTGAGCGGAGTGTTCACGGCCACCTGCTCGGCCGTACCGACGAGTTCCGTGATCAGGTGGTCGGCCAGCCCCGAGGCCGTCGGATAGTCGAATACGAGTGTGGCCGGCAGCCGGAGCCCTGTTTCGGTGTTGAGGCGGTTACGCAGCTCCACCGCCGTCAGCGAGTCGAAGCCGAGATCGCTGAAGGCCCGGTCGGCGGCGATCGTGTCGCTGGTCGCGTGGCCGAGCACGGACGCGACCTGTGCGCGGACGACGTCGAGCACCATGTCCCGGCGAAGGTCCACGGACAGCCGCGACAGCCGGTCTCGTAGCGTCGGCCCCGAGGCCGCTGTACCAGCCATCGACGGACGGCGGGCGGGCCCACGGACCAGGCCCCGCAGCACCGCCGGAATCTCGGTGTCCCGCAGCGCGCGCACACTGAGCCGCATCGCCACGACCACGTCGTCCAAGCCCTCATCGAGGGCCCTGTCGAACAGCGCGAGGCCCTGTTCGTCGGAGAGCGGCGGAATCCCGGAACGTTCCAGGCGCCGACGATCGACGTCCGTCAGGTGTGCGGTCATCGCGCTGCTCTGTCCCCACAGACCCCAGGCCAGCGAGAGCGCCGGGAGTCCCAGGGAGCGCCGGTATGCGGCAAGGGCATCGACGGCGGCGTTGGCAGCGGCGTAGTTGGCCTGCCCCGGCGTGCCGATCACACCGGCAGCGGAAGAGAACAGAACAAACGCCGCCAGATCGAGGTCACGAGTGAGTTCGTGCAGGTGCCAGGCCGCGTCGGCCTTCGGCCGCAGCACGGTGTCCAACCGCTCCGGCGTCAGCGCGTCGATCACTCCGTCGTCCAGCACACCCGCCGCATGGATCACCGCCGTCAGCGGATGCGCCACCGGGATCGAGGCCAGTGCCTTCGCCAGGGCGTCCCGCTCGGCCGCGTCACAGGCCATCACCCGCACATCGGCTCCGCGAGCGGTCAGTGCGGCCGTCAGCTCCGCCGCGCCGTCCGTATCGCCGCCCCTGCGGCTGAGCAGCAGGAGGTGCCGTACGCCACGTTCGGCCACGAGATGCTCGGCCAGGGAAGCGCCAAGGCCACCGGTGCCACCAGTGATCAGCACCGTACCGTTAGTGTCCCAGTCGGAGGCCGCCCGCTCTGCGGGAACCGGGGCTTTCACCATACGGGCAGCCCGTATCATCCCCTCCCGCAGGGCGAGTTGGGGCTCCCCGGAGGCCAGAGCTGTGGGGAGGACATCCATGGACGCGGGCGAATCGTCAATGTCGATCAGGACAAACCGCCCGGGATTCTCCGACTGCGCCGAGCGTATGAGCCCCTGCACCGCCGCCTGGCCCATGTCGAGTCGCGCGCCCCGGGTCAGGAACACCAGCCGGGAGTCGGCGAACCGCTCTTCCGCCAGCCACTGCTGCGCCTGGGCGAGTGCCTGGGCCGTGGTCGTACGGACGGGAAGTCCGGGCTCCACCGACACCATCACATTGCTCGGCACCGGACCGTCGCCGGCGGCGAGTGCGGCGAGGTCGGCCGCCTCGATCGCCTTCCAGTCGGCCGCGTCCGTCATCGCGGGCTCGGATGCGAGCGGAGTCCAGTGCACCTGGAACAGTGAGCCGCCTTGGCCCGGCCCGCCGGGCTGCGCGATGTCATCAGGCGCGAACTCGCGCAGGACCAGGGATTCAACCGAAGCCACCACCCCGCCCCGCGCGTCGGACAACACGACCGATACCGTCTCGGGCCCCTTGGGCGTCAGTCGCACCCGTAGCTCCGAGGCGCCGGTGGCGTACAGCGAAACACCATTCCAGGAGAACGGCAGTCGTCCGCTTCCCACCGCGTGCACACTGGCATGCAACGCCGCGTCCAGCAGCGCGGGATGCAGGCCAAACGCACCGGCCCCTTCGGTTACCTCGATCTCGGCGAAGATCTCCGCGCCGCCGCGCCACGCGGACTTGAGTCCCCGGAACACCGGCCCATAGGAGAAACCGTCGTCCGCGAGACGGTCATAGAAGTCGGTGAGGTCCAGCGGCTCGGCACCGGCGGGCGGCCAGGCGGCGTTCTCGGCGTTCTGAGTCTGCCCTCCCCCGTCGAGCATGCCGACCGCGTGCCGGATCCAATCGGTCTCGGCGGCACCGCATGAGTGGAAGCTGACCGGCCGTCGACCGGTCTCGTCGGGCGCTTCAACAACTACCTGCACCTGGACGGCACCGGTTTCCGGCAGGACGAGGGGGACTTCGAGCGTCAGCTCGTCGATCCGGCCGCAGCCGACCTGATCACCGGCCTGGATCGCCAGCTCCACAAATCCGGTGCCGGGGAACAGCACGGAGCCGCCGACCGCATGATCGGCCAGCCATGGATGCGACCGCAGAGACAGCCGGCTCGTGAACAGGAACCCGTCCGAGCCAGGGAGCTCCACACCTGCGCCGAGCAGCGGATGATCCGAGGCGTCCAGCCCCAGCGCGACCGCGTTCCCCTGTGACTCCTGAGTCTTGGGCCAGAAGCGTTCACGCTGGAAGGCGTACGTCGGCAACGCGACCCGACGGCCGCCGGTCAGTGCCGGGGACCAGTCGACCTGAACACCCTGCACATACAACTCTGCGACAGAACGGAGGAAGCGGTCGAGACCGCCCTCGTCGCGGCGCAAAGAACCAACGACGAGGGCGCGGTCCTCTGAGGTCTCGCCGAGGGGAACGGTCAGGACAGGATGGGCGCTGGCCTCGACAAACACGCCGTGGCCGTGCTCCAGCAGGCTTTCCACGGCCTGCCGGAACTCCACCGTGCCACGCAGATTCCGATACCAGTACTCGGCATCCATCCCGGCCGTGTCGAACTCCGC
>NZ_JBEYIF010000056.1:0-4685 GCF_040635655.1 Streptomyces sp. NPDC006923 | reverse complement strand
CATAGTTCGTCCGGCACGAGCCGACGCGACAGATCAACCCTCACGGTGCAACATCATGCCGCACCAGCACACGACCACGTGAGACATCCTCTTAACTGCATGAGGTGACTTTTCCCGCGATAGCCGGGGTCGAGGCGAGCGAGGACAGCACCTGCCCGCCCCGGCTTTATTTTTGTCCCTCGTCCGAGTCGGGGCAGTCGATGACAACGGTGTACAGGCGTCCGATCAGCCGGCTTACTCTGCTACTGGCCCGCGAGCGGGCCAGTAGCAGAGGCCCAGCCCAAGGTTAAAGAACAAGCTGAGTACCTGTTCCATATCCCTGTGGTGCTCCTCTGACGGCGCGGTTTGGGTCCATGTAGCGTCAGCGTCAGGGGGATGAGATGAACTTCGACGAGAACGAACCGCAGTCTGTTCGCGAAGAGCGCTTCGTCGCAGAACGAGTTGAAAGAAGAGCGGCACGCAAGGCCGCGTCGCTCGACTCGCGGGGAGTTCACCTCGGCGCGGTCATCGTGACCGTCGCCCTGGTCCTCCTCAGCTGGTGCGGCAAGCTGGCCGCTCTGGGCATCGTCAGTGGAGTTATTCTGCTCTGGTTCGCCGCTGCCCTTGCATGGGCCTACGCCGACGGGGGCGAGGGCCGGCACGTACTCCAGCGCGCGTACAACGTCACCTTCGGATGGGGCGACGGGTTCTGAGTATCAAGGCCAAGCCGGAGGGCGGTTTGATGAGCGATGTCGACCCGGTGGGGAGCGGTCCGCAGTACGCCGATGAGCTGACGACTGACGTTGTGTGGGAGATTGGGGACTTCCTGCTTCCTCGACTGGAGCGAGCGGCTAGTGCTCACCCATCAGACAGCGAGGAGGGCATCACGGCCTCGGCACTCGCAGAGGCAGTGGCCACGTTGGTTCTCACGTTGGAGTGGACCATCGCCGGTGGAACGCCCGGCAGTGTCCGTATTCCGGTCGGCATTCCGCAGCCCCCGATGCCTACCGAGGAGGCACGCCGGGTACGGGCGGAGATGCGGCTGGAGCGCCTCCGGGAGGATTGGAACACTCTCTGTCTCCTCGTCGGCTACTGGCGCTCCGCACCTGGCTATCAGGACGCCCGCTGGCGCAAGCTTGAGTTCCGCGACGCCGAGCATGAGCGTTGGTACCAAGAGCAGTTGTCCTACAGTCATCTGGAGAGCCGCGTCATTCGACCGCCGCGGTAGGGATGACGAATGGTTCCTGCGTGAGTCGGAAGTGCGATTGGCGTTCGTGGCGGTAACCATGGTCAGTCCCGGTGGGCCTCGCGTGAGGCGCCCCAGCGAGCTGCTGGAGAGAAGTCAGGTCGCCGCGAATCAAGATGGCCATCACCCGGATCATCTCCGCGCGCGAAACGTGCTGGATATGACGAGGCTGGACGTTACTGTCATTGAGATTTTCAAGCGCCAGAGTTCCGTCCTGAAACGCTGAAACAATCCAGGAGGAGTCATCGTCCGTGACCGATACGTCTGGGTGCTCATCATCGGTGGGACTATCGAGCTCAGCGACGAGTGACGGTATACCGGTCTCGGTGCCGTCCTCCATACCTCCGTCTCGATGCGTGAATGTAATCGACATCGTCGACTCACCTCCTATTACGTGGAGCGCCGTTCGGAACCGCCCACTCCGAGTAGCCGCCAGAGCCACCAGCATGCAACAGATGCTGGCAGAGCGACCCAGGATCATGCTGGGAACGCGGCACGAGGCGCGTCACAGCCTGTCGACCGCCGGCGTTGGAAGCTGGCTCATGTGGCCAGGTGAAGCGCTCGGAGGTCATGAGCCGAGGCGCTATAGCTTCCGTCAGGGCCCGGAACGAAGTGTGCAGGGTCGGTTGTTGGGCATGCGGGACACCTCGGGTGGCCGTGGAATCGTCTGAGGTGGTGGCATAGGTCCGTGCTTCGCTTGCCCCTGGTGACAGGGAGCGTGCCGCAGCGGTGACAATCACCATGCTTCGTCCTGGTGAAGCCGGAGGCCAGCGGATGCTGGTTGCGTAGGTTTCGATCGAGAGTACTTGTGGGTGGATTTCGGTATCAGGCAGTGATCGGAAAGCGTGTGAATGTTGGTGAGACGTAGGAGCACCCTCGGGTGGCGGGGCTCGATCGTGCGTGTGGAGCCAGTTGTGTTCGTGGCAGGATGACGGCATGTTGATCAGAAAGGGCGATGCCGCGTAGGCGCCCGAAGGCCGTCCGTGCTGAGCGGTGGCGGCCTCGCAGACACGTTGCGGTTCGGCGGATCCGGGGCGTTTCGGCGAGGACTCGTGCGGCTGTCCGTCGCGTCGAGGATGAGCGGATGTGGCCTGGTGCAGTTGCTGACGCACTCGCCCGTTTCGAGTGGGCGTTCAGGCAACCTGGCCGTTATCTGAACGCATCCCAGGTCTGGCAGCCCGGACTGGAGGTGGAGCATGCCCGCGATGATCTGGAAGAGGTCATGCTTCACCTCCCTGGCGGTGCCCGGCGCGACCTCGGCCGGCTGACTGCTTGCATCGATGATGAGTTCGAGCGTCGCACCCTGCCGAATCCTGGGCCGGTGAACGCGTTCACGGTGGGCGGCTGGTGGTGGTCAAGGAGCCGTGAGTACTGAGGAGGCTTACGAAGCCTCGTGCGCCCAGGTCAGCTCGTGGCAGGCTCCTCGGCTCGGGCGCGGGTGGTGGCGAGGCGGTAGGAGTCGGTGCCGGTTTCGATGATGGTGCCGTTGGAGGTGAGGCGGTCGACGGTGGCCGTGCAGAGCCGGGGGTCGGTGAAGGTCTTGGTCCAGCCGGAGAAGGACTCGTTGGAGGCGATGGCGACGCTGTTCTTGTTCTCGCGTTCGGTCAGGACCTGGAAGAGGAGTTCGGCGCCGCGGCGGTTGAGTTCCATGTAGCCGAGTTCGTCGATGCAGAGGGGATCGACGCGGCCGTAGCGTAGCGGGCGATGGTCTTGGTCAGTTGCTTCTATCGGCGGCTTCGAAACGAGCTCGTTGACCAGGTTGGTCGCCAGGCCGTACTTGAACCTGTGCCCGGCCATTGCGGCCTCGGTGCCCAGCGCGATCGGCAGGTGTGACTTGCCCGTGCCGGAGTCGCCGATGAGGCAGAGCGGCAGGCCTTTCTTGATCCATTCGCATGTGGCGAGGGTGTGGACCATGGCCGGGTCGATGTTGGGGTTGGCGTCGAAGTCGAACTTGCGCAGGAACTTGTCGCGGGGGAAGCCGGCGGCCTTGATGCGTCGCTCCGAGCGGCGGCGGGCGCGGTCGTCGCACTCGGCCAGGAGGAGCTCGGAGAGGAAGCCGAGGTAGGACATCTGCTCGCGGCCGGCGGTTTCGGCGAGCTCGGGGAACTGGGACCTGATCGTGGGCAGCCTCAGCATCCGGCGTGCCTGGTCGATCGCGGCTGTGGCGGCCTGTTCGGTGAGTCCTCGCTGGCGGGGGATGGACACGTGCTTTTCCTTCAGAGGGTGGGGCGGTCGCGGCGGAGCCGCAGGAACTGGTCGTAGTGGGCGACGGAGGGCAGGGCGCGTTTGTCGGGTGGCAGGCGGGCCCGGACGGCAGCCGGCAGCGGGGCGACGCTGGTCCGGGTTCCTGCCGAGGGGTCTGGGACCTCGGCGGGGGCGGTGTCGGCGTCTGCTGCCTTGCGGGGTTCAAGAGCGACGGCGTCCGCGGTCAGTGCCCCGGTCTTGAGGGCGGCGGCCAGGCCGGTGACCAGGTGCTCGTGCGGCAGGTGCCGACCGAGGAGGAGGCGTCCCACCAGGCGTCCTGGACAGGAGTGAACCGGCCAGCAGAGCGGGCCTGGTCGAGCGCGGTCGCTCACGGGAGGGCGCCGGGCTTGCGCACGAGAGCTTCCAGGTTGTGGTCCAGCTCGAGGCGGGTGCCGCCTTTGGCGATCAGCCGTTCATGCCGGGCGACCTCGTCCGGGCTGTCGTAGACCACGAGCTCGGAGGCGTGCAGCATCGCTCGGACATTCCGGCCGATCAGCCGGACCGGCACCGAGTAGCGGTTGGTGCGGACGCTGATCTGGCTGTAGCGGTCGACGCTGCTGAGCAGGGCCGACCGCCCGTTCAGGGCGGTGACAGTGTGGCGGGCTGCTCACGTCATCGACGTGAGCAGATCGGCGACCTCGCGGACGGCGTCCCGGACGGTGCGGCCGACGCCGACCAGGATGGCCGAGGCGCCTTCGCAGAGTAACGAATGAGTGACGTCGGCGTTGTTTGCCAACGAGCGTGCTGATTTGCCAACTGTGCTGCGTTGCCACACCACAGATCTGAGCTCCGGGTCCCGTAAATCGCGGCGCTCTTGGGGGACTTGGCGCTCGCCGGGCTTCGGTGAACGTCTCGCCCGGAGGGCGGCCCGGGCCTTCTTCGAGGCGGTGGGTTCCCGGACAGGCCGAGAGGCATCTCGCGCTTGGGTGGTTCTGGCCCTGGTCAGTAGCCGTCGAACTCTGCATTGCAGGTTTCCTCAAGGTTTTCCCAAGGCGGGTCCCGCATGATTAGCCAGCCTGAGAGCGCATGCGCATGACATGTGCTCAGCCCTCTGCAGACAGGTGGAAAACCGCCGGCAACGGTGAAGACCCGTCCCGAAGGGCGGGCCTTCACCGTTGCTCAGAAGCCGTATCTCAACCGATCATGGAACGTGCGGGTCGAACAGGTTTCCCGCCGGGGTGATCTTCCCGTTGTGCGCGCATGAAGACAGGGCCTC
>NZ_JBEYIF010000055.1:0-5013 GCF_040635655.1 Streptomyces sp. NPDC006923 | reverse complement strand
GGCGCGACGGCGACTGGACCACGTCGGGGCCGGGGTAAGCGTCCGGCGAGCGTCGGTGGGACGGTGCCGTTCGGCGCCCGGGCCGGCATGTGCGCGGTGTCCCTGGTGCCCGCCCGGCCAGCGGGTGCGGCCCACCGACCTCGCTGTCCAGCCCGGCCGCGATGATTCGGTTGGTGTCCATTGCCGCGTCCAGCCACGGCACCAGCGCCACGTCCGGACCGAGGGCCGGCGGCTGTCTGCGCAGCTCCGGTAGAGCCCCGGCCTGTATGTTCGCCAGCGGGCTTTGCTCTGATTCTCTGCCCTGCAGCGTGTCCACGTCCATGCCCAGGGCCTCGCGCAGCAGCTGCCGGGCGGGCCAAGGGCAGCACGAACCCGGTTACCACGCCTGCTGATGTTCGCCTGGGGCTGCCCATACCGGCCTGCTCCCCGGTCGCCCTGTGCACCGAAACCCGTACTCACGGTCAGTCCTAGCGTATCGGGCCCGCTCGTACGGTCGGGATGCGGTCGATGTCCGACGAACGAGACCGTGCCCCCAGGCTGTTCCGGCTTCCTGAAACCATCGCGCACCCGGCCGGGACCGATCTCCCGGGTGCGCGGTGCACGGCGCCACATCCCGGCTCAACCCGGGCCAGGAGGGCATCACTCGACACCGAGAGGGGCACCGCCGTGGATACCGCAACGACCGAGTTGCGCCGGTTCATGACCATCACCGGCCAGCGTTTCAAGGGCGGCCAGTCCGCACCCGAGATGTTCTCCCCGGCCGTCGACGCGGCCTGGCACGAACTGCTCGGCACCCCGGCCTACGAGGCCCTGTGCCTGGAGACCGCCGGGCAGCCGATCCGGCACGTCGCGAACAGCGGCCACGGCCCGATCGCCTGGGTCGCCGC
Source organism: Streptomyces sp. NPDC006923 (assembly GCF_040635655.1). Classification (NCBI taxonomy): domain Bacteria; kingdom Bacillati; phylum Actinomycetota; class Actinomycetes; order Kitasatosporales; family Streptomycetaceae; genus Streptomyces; species Streptomyces sp. NPDC006923. Next base: position 4,126 of record NZ_JBEYIF010000055.1, on the reverse strand, counting down.
CTACGAAGAGGCGTACGGGCCGCTGCCCGACATCTGGTTCACCGACGCCGACGGCAACCTCGGCCAGGATGCCGTCGCCCGCTACCGGGAGACCGGCACCGTGGTCGCGGAGTGGGACTGCGGTCCCGCCGGCGGCGACGGCGTCGCGCCCGACCAGCCAGAGATCACCCGCCGGTGACCACCGGCCGCACCAGCGCAGCGCCCCCGGCTCACCGCCGGGGCGCTGCGCCTCGTTGAGGCCGGCACCACCCGGTCGCGAACCGTGGGCATCAGCGACTACGCGCGGCAGATGACCGCCCACTGCCCCTACCTGGCCCTGTCCCTCCAGCGGGGGCTGACGTCCTGGACGGTCTACCGTGCCGACGTCGTCGCCGAAGCCGTCCAGGCCGAGCTGTTCCACGCGGGCGCCCAGGCTGCGGAATGGCTACGACCCTTGCTGAACCGGCCATACGGCCTCCTGCGGTGCGAGAACATCGTGCTGCTGGGCGACGTACCCGGTACCCGGCACCGTGACCTGCTTGCCTGGCCGCACTGCACTGGGCGTTGAAGAACCTCTACGGCCCGGTCGGGGTGATGTTCGGCAAGTTCTACGCGGGAGAAGGGGGAGTCACCGCGGCCGGCCACCGGATCCCGGCCGCTCCGCCTCGTTCCTTCCCGTGAGGGCCGCCGTCCGTCGCCGCGACCCACGCTTCCTGAGCGCGACCCATGTTTCCTGAGCGTGACGCCCGGCCTGGCCGCCGCGCTCGTCGCGGCCGACGACGGCGGCCGCGACGTGTTCGAGCACATCCCCACCGGGTGGACGGGGATCCGCACATGGGCCAGGTACCTGCTTCCCCCGGCGAAGCCGTCGCCCTCTCACCGGTCACACCGGCGAGCCCACCGCGATCCAGCTCCTGAGCGACCTGCGCGGCTCCCGCGCCTGGAAACTCCAGGGCCCCAAGCGCGCCGTCACGCTGGAGACCAACAACCCCGACGGGGACAACACCCGCGACAAGGCCGCCGAGATGGCCCAGGAAGAAGACCACCTCCTTCGTCTCACCGCCGCCGGCGCCCTCCATCCCGACTACCTGGTGAGCGCCGGGCCATGGGACGGCGGCCGGTGGCTGGCCGTCAACTGGATCGAGGGGGCGCCCCTGTGGCGGGCCCTCACCCTCGCCCGCGGCCCGGAAGGAGACCGCGCCTCGGTGCGCCCCTGGCTCGCGGGCATTGCCCGCACCTGGACGGAGCACCTCGCGCTCATGCACGCCGCCGGGTGGGCCCACGCCGACGTCCAGCCGATCAACACCCTGGTCACCCACGACGGACACGCCGCCGTCATCGACTACGCCTTCGCCTGCGGCCCCGCCAACGGCCGCCGCGTCCCGTACCGGGGCGCCCTCACCCACACCACCGCCCCCGAGCTCGCCACGCAGATCCTCGACACCGCTGCCGACACCCACATCCAGGCACAGCCGCCCGGCGACATCTGGAGCCTTGGCGCCTCCCTGTTCTGGTGCTGGACCGGCCGGCGCCCCGTCGCCTACGACGACGACCTCGACCGGCTGGAGAAACTGGCCGCCATCGCCCGGGGCACCACCACCGCGCTGCGCGGCGTCCGGCCGTGGCCCTTCCCCGCATTCGAGGACGCCATCACCGCGTGCCTGGCCCCCGACGCCGCCGACCGGCCCACCGCGAAGGAGCTGACCGCCGCGTGGTGACCCTGCGCGCTCTGGCCCTCGACGACGCCCCCGCCCTCACCCGCGTCTACAGCGGGGCCTCCATCCGGCACACCACCGGCGGGCCCCTCACCCTCGACCAGGCCCACGACAAGATCCGTACGGCCCTCGCCCGAGCTGCCGAAAGCCCCCGCGCAGTGGAGCTGGGGCATCCTCCACGAGGACGACCTGATCGGTTTGATCTCCCTGCGCAGACGCACCCCGGCCATGGGCACCATCAGCTACATCCTCCGGGACGACAGATGGGGCAACGGCTACGCCACCCAAGCCGCCCACCAGGTCGTCACCGTCGCCTTCACCACCGCCGGCCTCAACCGGCTGGAGGCCCTGCACCACCCCGACAACCCCGCCTCCGGCCGCGTCCTGGCCAAAGCAGGGTTCACCCGCATCGGCACGGCCGACCGGGACTCCGAGATCGGCCCCGTCCCCTACGAGCTGTACGCGCTGGAGACCGACGGCAACGGCATTCTCCCGATCGACCGCTGAGGGGCGCCACCGCAGGTACGGTCATCATCACGGCACCGACGACGGCACACACCACCGGACCCAGGGGGCAATGGGCGTGGAGAACGGATCGCACAGCATCCCGTGGGGCGGCGCGTGGCGACGCCACCTCCGCTCCGATGCCGAGATGGATCTCGTGCGCTCGTGGATGCGCCGTGTCGAATGCCCGACCTGCAAGGCAGCCGCAGGGCGGGCCTGCCGCACCGCGGGCGGCCGCCCGACCAACGAACACCGTGCACGCCGTGACGCCGTCGGCCCCATCCCGTACGCGAAGTGGCGAAAGGAGGGCCTCATCCCGGAGCAGCGGACGTACACGATTCCGGCCGTGCTCAAGGAGTCGGAGAAGGCCCGCGCCGACTACAACGTGGACACCGCACTGGCCGACGGTGTGGCGGTCGTCCGGATGTTCCTCGCCGACCGGCTCGGGTTGTTCCTCCAGGGCGAGGAGGCCATGGACCGCATCGACGACGCCGTGCGCAAACTGATCGAGGTCCGCGGCCCGGTGGGGACTGCCGACGTGGTCACTGTCCTCGCCAGCCAAGTCGCCTCGCTGCTGGCTGCGAACGCCGGATCCGGCGGCGATCCGGAGGCCCTGTTCGACACGATGATCCGCGCGCAGATCGACATGGTCCGCAGGATGAATGCGATCGAGAAGGAACGAGCCGACGGCTGACCGGCCGGTCAACGCCCATCGTGACCGCGATCTGGGCAACGAACACGCAGCCACGGCGATCGGGAACACGGACGGCCGGCGGGCCAAGGAGATGTACAACTGCAGTACCAACGTGCACGCCGGCGGTGTCCCGTTCGAGCGAAGGGCTGAGTTGTGCCCGACCGACCTGAAATCGTCTGCATCTGCGGCTCTAACCGGTTCGTGGACGAGATGCGTGCGGTGAATCGCGATCTGACTCTCGCCGGGTTCATTGTTGTCGCGCCAGGCGAAGCAGACGAGTTGATCACCGACAAGCAGAAGAAGGCGCTGGACGCCCTCCACCTGCGCAAGATCGACCTGGCAGACCGGGTTCTGGTCGTCAACCCTGGCGGGTACATCGGCGAGTCCACGAGCAGGGAAATCGACTATGCCCACGCCACCGGCAAGCCGATTTCGTTCACCGATCCCGCCCCCGCTGCAACGTAGTTCGCCTGGGAGCGGCCCAAGATCCCAGGGCCTACACGCACACCAGTGCGATGCCGCAGCTCAGAACCCCCGGGCATCGCACGCCAGTGCGGTGTAGGGCCTGGGAGCGGTGCCGCTGGCCCCGGACAGCGAAGGACCCCGGGGCCACTTGTGCGCCCCGGGGTCCTGTCCGCCGGTTTCACCCGCCGCTCACCAGTCGTCGGGTGTGCTGCCCACCCACGCGATCGGACGGCCCTCGCTGTTGCGGCCCCAGTGCGGTTCCTCCATCGAGGTCTCGTGACCGTCGGGCAGCACGCAGATCCGCCCCCAGCGGCGCGCTTGCCCGCACAGAGCCCGGCGAACCCGTCCGCGTCGCCGTCGTACACGGCCTGGTCGTAGCGGTCCTGGAACGGCTGGAGACGGGCGCACAGCTTCATGCCGAGCTCCGTCTCCGCCGCCTCCACCTGGGCCCGCGCTTCCTGCACCCCCGGGTCGGACAGCACAGCCGAGATGACGTCCTCCGCCTCCGCGAAGGCCCTGGTGCGGGCGTGCCGTCGCACGGCGTCCTGCACCCGCTGCTCTGCGGCCTCCTGGTCGCTCGCGCTCATCACGCCGCTCCTTCCGTGGCTGCCCACTCAAGTCCGGGGCCGGCGAGCGCGGCTGTCCAGGATGGGTTTTTGTGATCGGTTCATGGATGGCTGAGCTGGGCTGATCAGTTCGTGCGTCTGGCTGTGTTCGGGGGCGGGCGCCGGGAAGTGATCGCTGGGCGGCTGAGGTGTTGGTTGCGGTG
>NZ_JBEYIF010000054.1:0-5298 GCF_040635655.1 Streptomyces sp. NPDC006923 | reverse complement strand
CCGCCCCAATATCCCCGTCGCCTACTGGGGCTTCCGCTGGATGATCGGCTTCGGCATGACGTCCTTCGCCATCGGTCTGCTCGGGCTCTGGCTCAGGACGAACGCTGGCGGCGTGCCTAATACATGCAAGTTGAGCGCTGAAGGTTGGTACTTGTACCGACTGGATGAGCAGCGAACGGGTGAGTAACGCGTGGGGAATCTGCCTTTGAGCGGGGGACAACATTTGGAAACGAATGCTAATACCGCATAAAAACTTTAAACACAAGTTTTAAGTTTGAAAGATGCAATTGCATCACTCAAAGATGATCCCGCGTTGTATTAGCTAGTTGGTGAGGTAAAGGCTCACCAAGGCGATGATACATAGCCGACCTGAGAGGGTGATCGGCCACATTGGGACTGAGACACGGCCCAAACTCCTACGGGAGGCAGCAGTAGGGAATCTTCGGCAATGGACGAAAGTCTGACCGAGCAACGCCGCGTGAGTGAAGAAGGTTTTCGGATCGTAAAACTCTGTTGGTAGAGAAGAACGTTGGTGAGAGTGGAAAGCTCATCAAGTGACGGTAACTACCCAGAAAGGGACGGCTAACTACGTGCCAGCAGCCGCGGTAATACGTAGGTCCCGAGCGTTGTCCGGATTTATTGGGCGTAAAGCGAGCGCAGGTGGTTTATTAAGTCTGGTGTAAAAGGCAGTGGCTCAACCATTGTATGCATTGGAAACTGGTAGACTTGAGTGCAGGAGAGGAGAGTGGAATTCCATGTGTAGCGGTGAAATGCGTAGATATATGGAGGAACACCGGTGGCGAAAGCGGCTCTCTGGCCTGTAACTGACACTGAGGCTCGAAAGCGTGGGGAGCAAACAGGATTAGATACCCTGGTAGTCCACGCCGTAAACGATGAGTGCTAGATGTAGGGAGCTATAAGTTCTCTGTATCGCAGCTAACGCAATAAGCACTCCGCCTGGGGAGTACGACCGCAAGGTTGAAACTCAAAGGAATTGACGGGGGCCCGCACAAGCGGTGGAGCATGTGGTTTAATTCGAAGCAACGCGAAGAACCTTACCAGGTCTTGACATACTCGTGCTATTCCTAGAGATAGGAAGTTCCTTCGGGACACGGGATACAGGTGGTGCATGGTTGTCGTCAGCTCGTGTCGTGAGATGTTGGGTTAAGTCCCGCAACGAGCGCAACCCCTATTGTTAGTTGCCATCATTAAGTTGGGCACTCTAACGAGACTGCCGGTGATAAACCGGAGGAAGGTGGGGATGACGTCAAATCATCATGCCCCTTATGACCTGGGCTACACACGTGCTACAATGGATGGTACAACGAGTCGCGAGACAGTGATGTTTAGCTAATCTCTTAAAACCATTCTCAGTTCGGATTGTAGGCTGCAACTCGCCTACATGAAGTCGGAATCGCTAGTAATCGCGGATCAGCACGCCGCGGTGAATACGTTCCCGGGCCTTGTACACACCGCCCGTCACACCACGGGAGTTGGGAGTACCCGAAGTAGGTTGCCTAACCGCAAGGAGGGCGCTTCCTAAGGTAAGACCGATGACTGGGGTGAAGTCGTAACAAGGTAGCCGTATCGGAAGGTGCGGCTGGATCACCTCCTTTCTAAGGAATATATACAAAGACGTGAGCATTCAACTTTATTCAGTTTTGAGGGGTTTAGTGATAAACCTAAGCAAGAATCAAATTCTTGATTGTGGGGCCTTAGCTCAGCTGGGAGAGCGCCTGCTTTGCACGCAGGAGGTCAGCGGTTCGATCCCGCTAGGCTCCATTGTCAGACAAGACGTTAAAATCACTTGAACATTGAAAACTAAATAACAATATCTAATAACGATAAATAAACCAAAAGCTGTGAATTTTAAAGAATTTACAAACTTATACTTGAAAAACGATGATTATAAATCATCATGGCAAAGTTAATAAGGGCGCACGGTGGATGCCTTGGCACTAAGAGCCGATGAAGGACGTGACTAACGACGATATTCTAGGGGGAGCAGTAAGTACGCATTGATCCCTAGGTCTCCGAATGGGGAAACCCAGCTGCTACTAGCAGTTATTCATGAGTGAATACATAGCTCATGTAAAGGTAACGCAGAGAACTGAAACATCTAAGTACCTGCAGGAAGAGAAAGTAAAAACGATTTCGTAAGTAGCGGCGAGCGAACGCGAAGAAGGGCAAACCAAGAAGCTTGCTTCTTGGGGTTGTAGGACTGCAACGTGGACTTAAGCATTATAGTCGAATAACCTGGGAAGGTTAATCAAAGAGGGTAATAATCCCGTAGACGAAATAGCGCTTATACCTAGCAGTATCCTGAGTAGGGCTGGACACGCGAAATCCAGTTTGAATCCGGGAGGACCATCTCCCAACCCTAAATACTCCTTAGTGACCGATAGTGAACCAGTACCGTGAGGGAAAGGTGAAAAGAACCCCGAGAGGGGAGTGAAATAGCACCTGAAACCGTGTGCCTACAAGAAGTTCGAGCCCGTTAATGGGTGAGAGCGTGCCTTTTGTAGAATGAACCGGCGAGTTACGTTATGATGCGAGGTTAAGTTGAAGAGACGGAGCCGTAGGGAAACCGAGTCTGAATAGGGCGACTTAGTATCATGATGTAGACCCGAAACCTAGTGACCTATCCATGAGCAGGGTGAAGGTGTGGTAAGACGCACTGGAGGCCCGAACCAGGACACGTTGAAAAGTGTTTGGATGACTTGTGGATAGCGGAGAAATTCCAAACGAACTGGGAGATAGCTGGTTCTCTCCGAAATAGCTTTAGGGCTAGCGTCGAAATGTAAGTGTATTGGAGGTAGAGCACTGTTTGGGTGAGGGGTCCGTCTAGGATTACCAATCTCAGATAAACTCCGAATGCTAATACACATGTTCGGCAGTCAGACTGCGAGTGCTAAGATCCGTAGTCGAAAGGGAAACAGCCCAGACCAACAGCTAAGGTCCCAAAATATATGTTAAGTGGAAAAGGATGTGGGGTTGCACAGACAACTAGGATGTTAGCTCAGAAGCAGCTATCATTCAAAGAGTGCGTAATAGCTCACTAGTCGAGTGACCCTGCGCCGAAAATGTACCGGGGCTAAACATATTACCGAAGCTTTGGATTGATATTTTATCAATGGTAGGAGAGCGTTCTTAACCGCGATGAAGGTATACCGTGAGGAGTGCTGGAGCGTTAAGAAGTGAGAATGCCGGTATGAGTAGCGCAAGATAAGTGAGAATCTTATCCACCGTAAGACTAAGGTTTCCAGGGGAAGGCTCGTCCGCCCTGGGTTAGTCGGGACCTAAGGCGAGGCCGAAAGGCGTAGTCGATGGACAACTGGTTGATATTCCAGTACTAGATATGATCGTGATGGAGGGACGCAGTAGGCTAAGAGATGCCAGTTAATGGATTCTGGTCTAAGCAGTGAGGTGTGAGATGTGTCAAATGCATTTCTCTTTAACATTGAGCTGTGATGGGGAAGCAACTACGGTTGCGAACTCTCTGATGTCACACTGCCAAGAAAAGCTTCTAGCGTAAAGTCATATCTACCCGTACCGCAAACCGACACAGGTAGTCGAGGCGAGTAGCCTCAGGTGATCGAGAGAACTCTCGTTAAGGAACTCGGCAAAATAGCCCCGTAACTTCGGGAGAAGGGGTGCTGGTGTAAAAGCCAGCCGCAGTGAATAGGCCCAAGCAACTGTTTATCAAAAACACAGCTCTCTGCTAAACCGCAAGGTGATGTATAGGGGGTGACGCCTGCCCGGTGCTGGAAGGTTAAGAGGAGTGCTTAGACGTAAGTCGAAGGTATGAATTGAAGCCCCAGTAAACGGCGGCCGTAACTATAACGGTCCTAAGGTAGCGAAATTCCTTGTCGGGTAAGTTCCGACCCGCACGAAAGGCGTAATGATTTGGGCACTGTCTCAACGAGAGACTCGGTGAAATTTTAGTACCTGTGAAGATGCAGGTTACCCGCGACAGGACGGAAAGACCCCATGGAGCTTTACTGTAGTTTGATATTGAGTACCTGTAAGTCATGTACAGGATAGGTAGGAGCCATTGAAATAGGGACGCTAGTTTCTATTGAGGCGTTGTTGGGATACTACCCTTGACTTATGGTTACTCTAACCCGCTGGCATAATCGGCCAGGGAGACAGTGTCTGACGGACAGTTTGACTGGGGCGGTCGCCTCCTAAAGAGTAACGGAGGCGCTCAAAGGTTGGCTCAGATTGGTTGGAAATCAATCGTAGAGTGTAAAGGTAAAAGCCAGCTTGACTGCGAGAGCTACAACTCGAGCAGGTAGGAAACTAGGACTTAGTGATCCGGTGGTACCGCATGGAAGGGCCATCGCTCAACGGATAAAAGCTACCCTGGGGATAACAGGCTTATCTCCCCCAAGAGTTCACATCGACGGGGAGGTTTGGCACCTCGATGTCGGCTCGTCGCATCCTGGGGCTGTAGTCGGTCCCAAGGGTTGGGCTGTTCGCCCATTAAAGCGGCACGCGAGCTGGGTTCAGAACGTCGTGAGACAGTTCGGTCCCTATCCGTCGCGGGCGTAGGTAATTTGAGAGGATCTGTCCTTAGTACGAGAGGACCGGGATGGACTTACCGCTGGTGTACCAGTTGTTCCGCCAGGAGCACGGCTGGATAGCTATGTAGGGAAGGGATAAGCGCTGAAAGCATCTAAGTGCGAAGCCCACCTCAAGATGAGATTACCCATTCGTAAGAATTAAGAGCCCAGAGAGATGATCTGGTAGATAGGCTGGAAGTGGAAGAGTTGCGAGACTTGGAGCGGACCAGTACTAATCGCTCGAGGACTTTACCAAAAGAGTCAAATATAATATGCTTATGGTTTAAAAGTTAGAAGAATTGTTATTTAGTTTTGAATGTTCAAGGTAACATTTAATGATTTGGTCATCATTGCGATGGAGATACACCTGTTCCCATGTCGAACACAGAAGTTAAGTCCATCTACGGCGGAAGTACTTGGGGGTTGCCCCCTGGGAGATAGGCGAGTGGCCAAGTGAACTGGAGGAGCTATGGCTCCTCTTTTTTTATCTCACTAACGAGATTCAAGAGATAGGATGTATAAATAAATAAAAAAGACCTCTCGGGCCTTTTTTTATTTAACGATTTAGAATAAACTCTGATTTAATTGCTAGTTGCTGAATTTCTTTGGAAGTAGCCAATTCAAATGCACAACGTCCTACTTGTTGAAAGTGATTATTTACGGTTGGAATATTGAGAACCTGACCAGATATTAAGGATTCTTGGCCAATAATAACAGGTTTAGGTATTTTTTG
>NZ_JBEYIF010000053.1:0-5352 GCF_040635655.1 Streptomyces sp. NPDC006923 | reverse complement strand
GCTCCACCAACAACAACCCCACACCCTCCGACCACCCCGTCCCATCCGCCCCCGCCGAAAACGACCTGCACCGACCATCGGCCGAAAGGCCACGCAACCGGGAGAACTCGACAAAGGCGACCGGGGTGGACATCACGGTGACACCGCCGGCGAGCGCGAGATCACACTCGCCGGAACGCAGCGCGTTCGCCGCCAGATGCAACGCCACCAGCGACGACGAGCACGCCGTGTCCACGGTCACGGCGGGACCCTCGAACCCGTACGTGTAGGACAACCGGCCGGAGGCGACACTGCCCGCGCTGCCACTGAACAGATAGCCCTCGAAGTCCTCGGGCGGCAGATGCGGGCGCGAACCGTAGTCGTTGTACATCACCCCGGTGAACACACCGGTACGGGACCCGCGCAACGCCGCCGGGTCCAGACCGGCGCTCTCGAATGTCTCCCACGCGGTCTCCAGCAGCAGGCGCTGCTGCGGGTCGACGGCGGTCGCCTCCCTCGGGGACATTCCGAAGAACTCCGGGTCGAAGAGGTCCGCGTCATGGAGGAAGCCGCCCTCGCGGCTGTACGAGGTACCGGTACGCTCCGGGTCCGGGTCGTACAGCGCGTCGACGTCCCAGCCCCGGTTCTCCGGGAACTCACTGACGGCATCCGTGCCTTCCCGTACCAGCCGCCACAGATCATCCGGCGACGCCACCCCGCCCGGATAACGGCACGCCATCCCGACGATCGCGATCGGCTCACGCTGCCGGTCCTCGGCCTCACGCAGTTTCCTGCGCGCGTCGCGGGCGTCCGCGATGGCCTTCTTGAGGTAGTCGCGCAGCTTCTCCTCGTCCGCCATGGTTCTCAACTCCCAGATGTGGTGTGGTCGATGGCCTCTGATGCAGAGGAACAGCCGGTGGTGCGCTCAGTCGAGTTCGTCCACGAGGGCGAACAGCTCCTCGTCGGAGGCGGAGTCGAGGTTGTCCTCCTCCTCACCGCCGCCGGCCGCGGTGCTGCCGCTCGCCAGATCCGCGGCGTCGAGCAGTTCACGCAACCGGGCGGTGATCCTGTTGTACGCGTCGGTGTCCGTGGCGGACTGCTCGATCGCGGACTTGAGCCGGGACAGCTCGGCCAGGACTGGTTCGCCCGGAGCCGCGTCGACGACGAGTTGCCCGAGCAGATACGCCCCGAGCGCGGCAGGAGTGGGGTGGTCGAAGACCGTGGTGGTGGGCAGCCGCAGTCCGGTCGCCGTGCCGAGCTGGTTACGGAGCTCGACGGCGGTCAGCGAGTCGAAGCCCAGCTCCAGGAAGGCCCGCTCGGGGTCGATCTCGCCCGGGTCCGTGTGGCCGAGGACGGCGGCCACCCGGGCGCACACCAGCTCGGTGAGCGTCCGGCCGCGCTCGGCCGGAGGCAGCGCCGCGAGCCGCTCCGCGAGTCCGGTCCCGGCGTCCTGGCCGCCCGCCGCCGCCACGGCGCGCTGGGGCGCAGCCGGTACCAGGCCGCGCAGCAGCGCGGGGATTCCGGCGCCCGACGCCCGCAGTGCGGCGGTGTCCAGGCGGGTGACCGCGAGCACCGGCTCGCCGGTGGCGGGTGCGGCGTCGAACAGCTCCATGGCGTCGTCGCTCGCCAGCGGCAGCAGCCCGGAGCGTGCCAGACGGCGCAGATCCGCCTCGGCGAGGTGGCCCGCGATGGATCCGGTCTCGCCCCACAGCCCCCAGGCGAGTGAGACACCCGGCAGTCCCCGGGCCCTGCGATGTGCGGCCAGGGCGTCCAGGAAGGTGTTGCCCGCGGCGTAGTTGGCCTGTCCGGCGGTGCCGAGCAGACCGGCGACGGAGGAGTACAGCACAAAGGCGGTGAGGTCCAGGTCGCGGGTCAGCTCATGCAGATGCCAGGCCGCGTCCACCTTGGGCCGCAGTACGGCGTCCAGCCGCTCGGGCGTCAGCCCCTCGATCGGGACATCGTCGAGCACACCGGCCGTGTGCACCACGGCCGTCAGCGGATCCTCCGGCGAGAAGCGGCCCAACAACCCCGCCAGCGCCTCCCGGTCCGTCACATCACACGCCACCACCGACACCTCGGCACCCAACGCCTCCAACTCCGCGCACAACTCACCGGCACCCGGCGCGTCCGGACCCCGACGACTCACCAGCAACAACCGCCGGACCCCACTCGACACCACCAGATGCCGGGCGGCGATCGCGCCCAGCGCACCGGTGGCACCGGTGATGAGCACCGTGCCGTGGTCCCAGCGCGGTGTGATCACCGGTGGTGCGGTCGCAGGTGTTGTGCCGGCCTCCGTGGCCGGCCGGGTACGGGCCAGCCGTGGGAGGAGCACGGTGCCGCGGCGCACGGCCGCCTGTGGTTCACCGCTGTGCACGGCCCGCGCCAGAAGGCCGGCCGGGACCCCGGCGTTCTCGGTGTCGACGAGGACCACACGGCCCGGATTCTCGGTCTGGGCGGAGCGCAGCAGCCCCCAGACCGGGGCGTGCACCAGGTCGGTCACATCCTCCCCCGGTCCGGCCGCGACCGCGCCACGGGTCACCACGACCAGCCGGGTGGCGGAGAACCGCTCATCGGCCAGCAGCGACCGTGTGTCCGCCAGTACACGGTGTGCCTCGGCCCGGACCCGGTCCGGCAGCTCCTCCCCGGCGACGTGGCCGGGAAGGCAGGGGATGACCAGGACGGACGGTGCCTCCGCGCCCTCGTCGACCGCGCGGACGGCGGCGGCGCCATCGGTGTACGACCGCACCGCGCCCCCGGCCAGGCCGAGTCCTTCGGGGTCCGCGTCACCCAGCACCGCCCAGTCGAGGGCCTCTGCCGCGGTGTGTCCGTCCCGCAGCGGGGTCCAGTCGACCCGGAGCAGGGCGTCACCCATGCTGCCCGCCGCCGCGCGCAGCGCCTCGACGGACAGCGGCCGCAGTGTGAGCGCCTCGACCTCGGCGACCGGTGCGCCGGTACCGTCGGCCACGGTCAGCCGTACCGTCGGCGAGTCGGGGTCGGTGCCGGTGAAGGCGAGCCGGACCCGCAGGCTGGTGGCGCCGGCGGCCCGCACGGTGACGGCGGACCAGGAGAAGGGCAGCCACGATCCGCCGCTGTCCCCGGCGACACCGGGCAGCAGCGGATGGAGCGCGGCGTCGAGCAGCGCCGGATGGATGGTGAACCGGCCCGCGTCCGCGCGCTGGTCCTCGCCGAGCGCGACCTCCGCGTAGAGCTCGCCGTCCGCCGTCCACAGCCGGCGCAGATTCCGGAACGCCGGACCGTACTCGTAGCGTTGCTCGGCGAGCCGTTCGTAGATCCCGGTCAGATCGGTCTCGACGGCTCCGGCCGGCGGCCAGAGCGTCAGTCCGTGGGCCGCCGACTCGTGGTCGGTCAGCCCGTCGGCCGTGCCGAGCCTGCCCTGCGCGTGCAGCGTCCAGTCGTCCGCGCCCTCGTCGGCTCCGCCGTCGGGCCGCGAATAGATCCGCAGAGGACGGCCACCGGTGGCGTCGGCGGCTCCGGCGACAAGCTGCAACCGCACCCCGCCCCGCTCGGGCAGCAACAGCGGCGCCGCCAGGGTCAGTTCGTCGACCCCCAGGACGCCGATCTGCTCCCCGGCCCGCAGGGCCAGTTCCAGCAGGCCGGTACCGGGCACCAGCACCGTGCCGGCGACGGCGTGATCGGTCAGCCAGGGATGGCTGTGCCGGGACAGCCGTCCGGTGACAAGGTGCTCGTCGCGGTCGGCCAGTGCCACCGCCGCACCGAGCAGCGGATGGCCGGTGGCGGTCAGCCCCAGTCCGGCGGCGTCACCGGTACGGGCCGGGTCCTCCAGCCAGTACCGCTGCCGCTGGAAGGCGTAGCCGGGCAGCTCGACCGTGCGGGCGCCGGGGAACACGACGTCCCAGCGCACCACCGCGCCCCGGGCGGCCAGCAGCCCGAGCGCGGAGGCGAAGGCATGGTCCTCGGGACGGCCCCTGCGCAGTGCCGGGGTGAGCGCACCGGCGTCGGTGGTCAGGGACTCCTGGACCAGCGCGGTCAGCACGCCGTCCGGGCCGAGCTCCAGCCACTCGGTGACTCCCTGGGCGGCCAGCAGCCGCACTCCGTCGAGGAAGCGGACGGGCCGGCGGATGTGCTCCGCCCAGTACTCGGGCGCGGTGAGCTGCTCGGTGGTGGCGAACTCGCCGGTGACATTGGAGACCACCGGGATACGCGGCGGCCGGAACGTCAGGTCTTCGGCGACGGTACGGAACTCGTCGAGGACATCGTCCATGTGCGGCGAGTGGAAGGCGTGGCTGACCGGCAGCCGCTTGGTCCGGCTGCCCTTCTCCCGCCAGAGCGCGGCGACGGCGTCGACCGCGGACTCGTCACCGGAGATCACGGTGGAGCGGGGGCCGTTGACTCCGGCGATCGTCACCGTGTCGCCGAGTCCGGCGAGGGTGGCGCGCACCTCGTCCTCCGCCGCCTCCAGCGCCGCCATGGCCCCGCCTTCGCGGGCGGCCTGCATCAGCCGGCCCCGCTCGCTGACCAGGACGCAGGCGTCCGGCAGGTCGAGCACCCCGGCCAGATGCGCGGCGGTCACCTCGCCGATGGAGTGACCGAGCAGGAAGTCCGGTGTGAGACCGTGATGCTCGGCCAGCCGGAACAGCGCGGTCTCCAACGCGAACAGGGCGGCCTGGGTGAACGCCGTCTGGTCGAGCAGCGCCGAGTCGGCGGAGTCCCGCGGGGCGAAGAGCACACTCTTCAGCGGCCGGACGAGTTCGCGGTCCAGATGCTCACAGACCTCGTCGAAGGCCGCGGCGAACACCGGTGAGGCCGCGTACAGTTCACGCCCCATGCCGAGGCGCTGCGAGCCCTGTCCGGTCAGCAGGAACGCGGTCCTGCCCCGAGGCACCGGGCCGGCGTGGACAACAGCCGGTGAGGCGTTCCCCGCCGCCAACGCGCCGAGTCCCTCCAGGAGTTCGTCCCGGTCTCCCGCCACTACCACGGCGGCGTTGTCGTGCAGGGCACGGGTGGTGGCCAGCGAGTGGCCGATGTCGCCTGCCGCCCGCTCCGGATGGGCCACGGCGTACTCCAGCAGCCGGGCGGCCTGGGCTTGCAGCGCCTGCTCACCGCGCGCGGAAAGCAGGTAGGGCGTGACGGGCAGTGCGGGTGTCCGAGCGGGCTCCGGCTGGTCGCGGGTGGTCCCGGCGTCCTGCTCGGTGCCCTGTTCGATGATGACGTGTGCGTTGGTGCCGCTGATCCCGAAGGAGGAGACGGCGGCGCGGCGCGGCCGGTCCACCTCGGGCCACTCCCGCTCCTCGGCCAACAACTCCACCGCACCCGACTCCCAGTCCACATGCGGCGACGGCTCCTCCACATGCAACGTCCTCGGCAACACACCATGCCGCATCGCCTGCA
>NZ_JBEYIF010000052.1:0-5798 GCF_040635655.1 Streptomyces sp. NPDC006923 | reverse complement strand
ACACCCGCCACACCGGCCGCCGCCTGCGTATGCCCGATGTTCGACTTCACCGAACCCAGCAGCAGCGGCCGGTCGGCGTCCCGGTCCTGGCCGTACGTCGCCAGCAGCGCCTGCGCCTCGATCGGATCCCCCAGCGCCGTGCCCGTGCCATGCGCCTCCACCACATCCACATCGGCCGGCGACAGCCGCGCGTTGCCGAGCGCCTGGCGGATGACACGCTGCTGGGAAGGGCCGTTGGGCGCGGTCAGACCGTTGGACGCGCCGTCCTGGTTGACCGCGCTGCCGCGCACGACCGCGAGGACC
The DNA here is from genome assembly GCF_040635655.1 of Streptomyces sp. NPDC006923. Taxonomy (NCBI): domain Bacteria; kingdom Bacillati; phylum Actinomycetota; class Actinomycetes; order Kitasatosporales; family Streptomycetaceae; genus Streptomyces; species Streptomyces sp. NPDC006923. The sequence goes on along the minus strand of NZ_JBEYIF010000052.1, from coordinate 5,495 downwards.
GGATGGCCGTTCTTCCGCGCGTCGGACAGCCGCTCCATCAGCAGCAGACCCACACCTTCCGCGGGTCCGAAGCCGTCCGCGTCGGACGAGAACGCCTTGCAGCGGCCGTCCGCAGACAGCCCGCGCTGCCTGCTGAACTCGACGAACAGACCGGGCGTCGACATCACATGCACGCCGCCCGCGAGAGCGAGCGAGCACTCGTCCAGCCGCAGGGCCTGCACCGCCAGATGAATGCCGACAAGGGAGGCCGAGCAGGCGGTGTCCACGGTGACCGCGGGTCCCTCAAGGCCGAAGGTGTAGGAGATGCGCCCGGACATCACACTGGCCGCGTTGCCCGTCCCCAGATGGCCGGCGTAGCTCTCCGCCGCGTCCAGGACGACCGGCAGATAGTCGGACCCATTGACGCCGACGAACACACCGGTGCGGCTGCCGCGCAGAGTGCCCGGGTCGATGCCGGTCCGCTCGAACGCCTCCCACGACGTCTCCAGCAGCAGCCGCTGCTGCGGATCCATCGCCATCGCCTCGCGCGGCGAGATCCCGAAGAACGCCGGGTCGAACTGGGCGGCCCCGCCAAGGAATCCGCCTTCCCGCGTGTACGAGTGGCCGTCCGCGTCCGGATCCGGGTCGAACAGCTCGCCCAGGTCCCAGCCGCGGTCGTCGGGAAACGCGGTGAGCGCGTCACCACCGGAGGCCAGAAGCTCCCACAGCTCCTCCGGGGTCCGTACGCCGCCCGGGAAGCGGCAGCTCATCGCCACAATGGCGATCGGCTCCCGCGCCTGGTCCTCGATGTCCCGCAGCCGGCCGTACGCCTCGTCGAGGTCGGTCGTGACCTTCTTGAGGTACTCCCGGAGCTTTGCTTCATTCGCCATGGGGGCTTCACCTATCGGGATGATGTCGGTCATCGGGTGGTCGGAGTGGAGACGGCCGGTGCTCAGCCCTTGCCGAACCTCTTGTCGATGAAGTCGAAGAGCTCGTCGTCGCTGGCCTCTTCGAGCGCGCCGGCGCCGTCCGTGGTGCGCCGGACGTCGTTCCATGCGGCGAGCAGCGACTGAAGGCGTACCGCGACACGTGCGTGGGACGCCTCGTCGCCCGCCACAGCGGCGATGTCGTCCGGTGCCAGCGACGACAGGGCGTTCTCCAGCCGGTCCAGGTCCTCCAGCACGGAACCCCTGGTGTCCCCGGGCGTGGAGTCCGGGGACACCTCCGCCCGCAGGTACCGTGCCAGCGCGAGCGGGGTCGGGTAGTCGTAGATCAGTGTGACCGGCAGCCGCAGTCCGGAGTCGCCGTTGAGCCTGTTACGCAGTTCCACGGCGGTCAGCGAGTCGAATCCGAGTTCCTTGAATGCCTGTTCCGCACCGACCTGGTCCATCGCCGCGTATCCGAGGACCGCGGCCACCCGCCGGCGCACCAGGTCCACGACCGTGCGTTCCTGCTCGGCCTCCGTGAGCCGGCCGAGTCGCTCCGCGAGGCTCTCGGCCCCGGCTTCGGCTCCGGCGCCCCGGCCGTCGGCCGCGTTCCCCACTGTCCGGCGGGCCGGTGTGCGTACCAGGCTCTGGAAGAGCGGCAGCAGTCTCCCGGCGGCGGCGGTGGACCGCAGCGTCCCCAAGTCGAGCCGTACGGGCACCAGGACGGGTTCACCGGCCTCCAGTCCCGCGTCGAACAGCGCGAGTCCTTCGGCGGCGGCCAGGGGCAGCACACCGCCGTCGGCCACGCGCCGCATGTCGGCCTCGCCGAGCCGGCCCGCCATGCCCCGCTCTTCGGCCCACATGCCCCACACCAGGGAGAGTGCGGCGAGGCCGCGCGAGCGGCGGTGGCGGGCGAGCGCGTCGAGGAACACATTCGCTGCCGCGTAGCTGCCCTGACCGGCGCTGCCGAGGGTACCGGCGGCGGCGGAGAACAGGACGAACGCGGACAGGTCCAGGTCCCGCGTGAGGGTGTGGAGGTTGAGGGCCGCATCGGCCTTCGGCCGCAACACGGTGTCCATACGCTCCGGTGTCAGCATGTCGATCACACCGTCGTCCAGTACACCCGCCGTGTGGACGACCGCTGTCAGCGGGTGACCGGCCGGGATCCGGGCCAGTACGTCCGCCAGCGCGTCACGGTCTGCGGCGTCGCAGGCGGCCCAGGTCACTTCGGCGCCCAACTCGGTGAGTTCGGCGGTGAGTCCGGCCGCACCCGGGGCCCGCTCACCGCGTCGGCTGAGAAGCAGCAGATGCCTGACGCCGTGCGTGGTGACGAGATGGCGGGCGAGGAGACCGCCGAGGCCGCCGGTGGCGCCGGTGAGCAGGACGGTCCCGGCCGGGTCGATCCGGGCGGCGAGCGGCGTGGCCGCCGCCGGCTCCGTACCCCCGGCGGGGGTGAGTGCCGGGCGAGCCAGTCGCGGTGCGTAGGCCCGGCCCGCCCTGAGCGCCAGCTCGGGTTCGCCGGAGGCGAGTGCTTCCGAGACGGCGGAGTACGAGAGGTCACCGTCCACATCGAGCAGGACGAACTGGCCCGGATTCTCGGCCTGGGCCGCCCGGAGCAGGCCCCACACCGGCGCGTTCACCAGGTCGACGGCCTCGGAGTCACCGGCCGCGGCGACCGCGCCACGGGTGACGACCACCAGAGGCGCAGTGCCGAACCGGCTGCCGCTCAGCCACGTCTGGACCAGTTCCAGAGCGCGGTGCGCGGCCCGGTGCACGGCGTCGGCAGCGGGAACATCCGCGGATGCGCCGCCCTGTACGCCGAGACCCGAAGCGGCTCCGTCCTCGGAGAGGCCGGGCAGCATCGGCACCAGCACCGCGTCCGGTACGGGCCGGCCCGCCACGACGGACGCTTCCAGTGCCGCGAGGTCCTCGGCGGTGTCGACCCGGAATCCGGCCGTTTCCAGTGCGACGCCGAGCTTGAGTTCATCGGATCCGACCACGGCGAACGCCGTCCCGGCAGGCGGACCGGCCGGCCGCGCGGGCACCGGCGTCCAGTCGACCCGGTACAGGGACTCCTGAACCCTCTCGTCCGGGCCGGCGTGCGAGCCGGTGAACCGGCCCATGTCCACGGGCCGTACGACGACGGAGTCCACCGAGGCGACAAGCGCGCCCGTGTCGTCGGCCACGGTCAGGGAGAACTCGTCCGCCTGGCCGGTGGGCACAAGAGCCACCCGCAGAGCCGTGGCTCCGGTCGCGTGCAGTGACACACCGCTCCAGGAGGACGGCATCCCGGTGTACGGCTCGCCGTCGGTCCCGAACCGGGCGGCCACGGAATGCAGCCCGGCGTCCAGCAGGGCCGGGTGCAGTGCGAACCGCGCGGCGTCCGGGACCTGAGCCTCCGCGAGCCGCACGTCCGCGTAGATCTCCTCGCCCCGCCGCCAGGCCCGCTGGAGCCCCTGGAAAACCGGGCCGTACAGCAGTCCGCCCCGGGCCGCGCGCCCGTAGAGATCCGTGACCTCGACAGGGTCGGCACCGGCCGGCGGCCATACGGAGAGCGCGGAGGGAGCTGCGGGCGCCGCCTCGGCTCCCGCCGCCACCGCGAGGACTCCGGTGGCGTTTCGGGTCCATGGCCGGTCGGACCGGCTGTCACCCTCGCCTTCTCCCGCCCGCTCGGCGCGCGAGTGGACATTCAGCGCCCGCCGCCCCGCGCTGTCGGCCTCGCCCACGGACAGTCGTAGCTGCACACCACCGCGCTCCGGAAGGACAAGCGGTTCGGCGAGGACCAGGCTCTCCAGCAGGTCGCAACCGACCTCGTCACCGGCGCGTACGGCCAGCTCGACAAAGGCGGTCGCGGGCAGCAGCACGGATTCCGCCACGGTGTAGTCGGCGAGCCACGGCTGCGCCTGGAGGGACAGCCGACCGGTGAAGAGGAAGGCGTCCGACTCGGGCAATTCGACGGCCGCTCCCAGCAACGGATGTTCGGCCGAGCCGAGTCCCAGCGACGCCACATCGTCAAAGGCCACCACGGTGTCGACCCAGTACCGCTGGTGCTGGAAGGCGTACGTCGGCAGATCCACGCGTCGGGCGCCCGTGCCGGCGAAGAACGCCTTCCAGTCGGGACCGTGGCCCACCACATGCAGCCGCGCCACGGCGACCGACAGAGACTCCCCGTCCGGACGGCCCCTACGCAAGGCCGGGGTCAGCAGGACAGGCCGCTCCTCCGAGGCCACCTGGATCAAGCAGTCCTGCGCCATCGCGGACAGCACACCATCGGGACCGAGCTCCAGATACGCCGTGACACCCTGCGCCTCAAGCGTTCGCACCCCGTCCAGGAAACGGACGCCCTCCCGCACATGCCGCACCCAGAACTCCGGGTCGCCCATCTCCCCAGCCGACACAACAGCACCGGTCAGGTTGGACACGATCGGGATCTGCGGGGCCTCATAGGTGAGGCCCGCCACCACCTGGCGGAAGGCGTCCAGCATCCCGTCCATCCGGGGCGAATGGAACGCGTGGCTGACCGTGAGCCGCTTGCTCCGACGCTCCTCCGCCTCAAAACGGGCCGCGATCTCCAGCACCGCGTCCTCATCACCGGACACCACCACCGAGGAAGGTCCGTTGACCGCCGCGACCCCCACCCGGTCCGACAGCAGCGGCAGCACCTCGTCCTCCGACGCCTCCACCGCCACCATCGCCCCACCCGACGGCAGCCCCTCCATCAACCGGCCACGGGCCGCCACCAGCGTGCACGCATCCGCCTGCGACAACACACCCGCCACATGCGCCGCCGTAATCTCACCCACCGAATGCCCGGACAGGAAATCCGGCCGCACACCCCACGACTCCACCAACCGGAACAGCGCCACCTCCACCGCGAACAACGCCGGCTGCGCAAACCCCGTACGGTCAAGGATTTCAGCGTCCTCCCCGAACACCACATCCCTCAACGACCCCTCAAGACGCACATCCAGATGCGCACACACCGCGTCAAAGGCATCCGCGAACACCGGATACACCTCATACAACTCACGCCCCATACCAAGACGCTGACTCCCCTGCCCGGTGAACAGGAACGCCACCTTCCCCTCGGCATTCGTGGTCCCCCGCACAACACCGGCCGGAGCCTCACCACCAGCCAGCCCTTCCAGTACCTGGAGGAACCCTTCCCGGTCATGCGCGACGATCGCCGCTCGCCGGTCCAGAGGAGTACGAGTGGTCGCCAACGCATAGCCGATGTCGAACGGGCTCAGTTCGGGGTGCCGAGCCACGTGCGCGCGCAGTCGCTCGGCCTGGGCGTACAGGGCCGTCTCCGTCTTGCCAGAAAGCACCCACGGCGGAGTGCCGGGCGTGTTCGCCAGGGCCGGTGCTGTCTCCTGCTCCATCGCGTCCGTCGAGAGCGGTGCCTGCTCCAGGATGGTGTGCGCGTTGGTACCGCTCACGCCGAACGCCGAGATTCCAGCCCGTCGGGGCTGCCCGGTCTCCGGCCACTCACGACTGCCGGTCAGCAGCTCGATATCACCGGCCGACCAGTCCACATGCGGCGTCGGCTCATCCACATGCAGCGTCGCCGGCAGCACACCATGCTGCATC
>NZ_JBEYIF010000051.1:0-5915 GCF_040635655.1 Streptomyces sp. NPDC006923 | reverse complement strand
TATGCGGCGGCGAATGCGTTTTTGGATGGGTTGGCGGAGTCGCGGCGTGCTGAGGGTTTGGTGGCGACGTCGGTGGCGTGGGGGCCGTGGGCCGATGGTGGGATGGCGTCGGACGATGCGCTGGCGGAGCGGATGCGCCGTGGCGGCGTACCACCCATGGCCGCAGACCGTGCGATTGCGGTGCTTGAGGGCCTGGTGGAGGCCGATGAGGCGGTCGTGACGGTCGCGGATATTGATTGGGAGCGGTATGCGCCCGGGTTCACTGCGGTGCGTCCCAGTGCGTTGATCGGGGATTTGCCTGAGGTGCGGAGGGTGTTGGAGGGGCGTGGGGTGTCTGGGGCGGGTGGTGCGGATGGGGTGGTGGGTTCGTCGTTGGCTGTGCGGTTGTCGGGTGTGCGGGGGGTGGAGCGGGATCGGTTGTTGTTGGATGTGGTGAGGTCGGCGGTTGCGGAGGTGTTGGGGTATGCGGGTGTGGAGGTGGTGGGTGCGGGTCGGGCGTTCAAGGAGTTGGGTTTTGATTCGTTGACGGCTGTGGAGTTGCGGAATCGGTTGAATGCGGTGACGGGGCTTCGGCTTCCGGCGACGCTTGTGTATGACTATCCGACGTCGTTGGCGCTGGCGGGCTTTTTGCGGTCGGAGTTTCTTGGTGGTGAGGCCGAGGGTGTGGCGGTGGCGGGTGGTTCGGTCGCGGGGTTGCCGGCTGTGGCTGATGATCCGATTGCGATTGTGGCGATGAGTTGCCGCTTCCCGGGGGGTGTCCGGTCTCCGGAGGAGCTGTGGGAGTTGCTTACCTCGGGTGGTGATGCGATCTCGGAGATGCCCGGAGACCGTGGCTGGGACCTGGATGCCTTGTATGACCCGGACTCGGAAGGCGAGAACACCTCATACGCACGCGAGGGCGGCTTCCTCTACGACGTTGCCGACTTCGACCCGGCCTTCTTCGGGATCTCGCCGCGCGAGGCCCTGGCGATGGATCCGCAGCAGCGGCTGCTCCTGGAGACCTCCTGGGAGGCGTTCGAGCGGGCCGGTATCGATCCAGCGACCCTGCGCGGCAGCAGGACCGGTGTCTTCGCCGGCACCAACGGCCAGGACTACCTGTCGCTTGTGCTCAGCTCACCCGACGGCGGTGACGGCTATATGAGCACCGGCAATTCCGCGAGCGTTGTCTCCGGCCGTCTCTCGTACACCTTCGGCCTGGAAGGCCCGGCAGTTACGGTCGACACGGCGTGCTCCGCGTCGCTGGTCGCCCTGCACCTTGCCGCACAGGCACTGCGCAATGGCGAATGCGAGTTGGCGCTTGCAGGAGGTGTGACGGTGATGTCCACGCCCGGCGCCTTCATCGAATTCAGTCGTCAGCGTGGTCTTGCGGCCGATGGCCGGTGCAAGGCGTTTGCTGCGGGTGCGGATGGTACGGGGTGGGGTGAGGGTGTTGGGATGCTGTTGGTGGAGCGGCTGTCCGATGCGCGCCGTCATGGTCATCCGGTGTTGGCTTTGGTGCGTGGTTCGGCGGTGAATCAGGATGGTGCGTCGAATGGTCTGACGGCGCCGAATGGTCCGTCGCAGCAGCGGGTGATCCGGCAGGCCCTGGCGAGCGCCGGTCTGTCGGCTGCGGATGTCGACGCGGTGGAGGCGCACGGCACCGGTACGAAGCTGGGTGACCCGATCGAGGCGCAGGCGCTCCTGGCCACCTATGGTCAGGACCGGTCGGAGGCCCGGCCGCTGCTGCTCGGCTCGATCAAGTCGAACATCGGGCACACCCAGGCCGCGGCCGGCGTCGCCGGGATCATCAAAATGGTCCTGGCGATGCAGCATGGCGTGCTGCCGCAGACGCTGCACGTGGACACGCCGACGCCGCATGTGGACTGGTCGGCCGGTGATATCGAGCTGCTGACCAGCAATCGTGAGTGGCCGGAGACCGGGCAGCCCCGACGGGCTGGAATCTCGGCGTTCGGTGTGAGCGGCACCAACGCGCACACCGTGCTGGAACAGGCCCCGCCCGTCGAAGAAGTGACAGAATCCGGCACCGCACCAGCCCTTTCCGGTGAGAGAGCGGCAAGCTTGACGCTCCCCTGGGTCCTCTCGGCGCAGACCGGCCCAGCGCTGCGCGACCAGGCCGAACGTCTCCGTATCTCTTTGGCCTCAGCCGATCGGCCGGCCACGCTCGATGTGGCGTACTCCCTGGCGACCGCTCGCACCGGAATGGAGCAGCGAGCGGCAGTTGTCGCCGACGACATGGACGGATTCCTGCGAGGACTGGAAGCGCTGGCCGGTGGCGGGTCCGGGGCCGGTGTGGTGCAGGGGGCAGTGGATCCCGAGGGCAAGGTGGCGTTCCTGTTCACCGGGCAGGGGAGTCAGCGTCTTGGTATGGGGCGTGAGTTGTATGAGGTGTATCCGGTGTTCGCGGATGCGTTTGACGCGGTGTGTGCGCATGTGGACGGTCGTCTTGAGGGGTCGTTGAGGGATGTGGTGTTCGGGGAGGACGCTGAAATCCTTGACCGTACGGGTTTTGCGCAGCCGGCGTTGTTCGCGGTGGAGGTGGCGCTGTTCCGGTTGGTGGAGTCGTGGGGTGTGCGGCCGGACTTTCTGTCCGGGCATTCGGTGGGTGAGATTACGGCGGCGCATGTGGCGGGTGTGTTGTCGCTTGATGATGCGTGTGTGCTGGTGGCGGCCCGTGGTCGGTTGATGGAGGCGTTGCCGTCGGGTGGGGCGATGGTGGCGGTGGAGGCGTCGGAGGACGAGGTTTCGTCGCTGCTGTCGGACCGGGTGGGGGTCGCGGCGGTCAACGGACCTACCTCGGTGGTGGTGTCCGGTGACGAGGACGCGGTGCTGGAGATCGCGGGGCGTTTTGAGGCGGAGGAGCGTCGGAGCAAGCGGCTCACGGTCAGCCACGCGTTCCATTCGCCGCGGATGGACGGGATGCTGGAGGAGTTCCGCCAGGTGGTGGCGGGCCTCACCTATGAGGCCCCGCAGATCCCGATCGTGTCCAACCTGACCAGCGCTGTTGTGTCGGCGGGGGAGATGGGTGACCCCGAGTTCTGGGTGCGTCACGTACGGGAGGCGGTCCGTTTCCTGGACGGGGTGCGTGTCCTGGAGGCGCAGGGTGTCACGGCGTATCTGGAGCTCGGTCCCGATGGTGTGCTGTCCGCGATGGCGCAGGACTGCTTGATCCAGGTGGCCTCGGAGGAGCGGCCCGTCCTGCTGACCCCGGCCTTGCGTCAGGGCCGTCCGGACGGGGAGTCTCTGTCGGCCGCCGTGGCGCGGCTGCATGTGGTGGGCCACGGTCCCGACTGGAAGGCGTTCTTCGCCGGCACGGGCGCCCGACGCGTGGATCTGCCGACCTACGCCTTCCAGCACCAGCGGTACTGGGTGGATCTCGACGAGGGCGCACAGGACGGTACTCCGCCCCTGGATACGGTGGATGCCAAGTTCTGGGAGGCCGTGGAGAGCGCGGATCCGACCACGCTCGCGACCGAGCTCGCCATCGATCCCGAACAACCGCTGAGTGCGGTGTTGCCGGTGTTGTCGTCGTGGCGTCGTCGTCAGTCGGAGCGGTCGGCGTTGGACGGGTGGCGTTATCGGGTGAGTTGGAAGCCGCTGTCGGTCGGGTCGGTTGGTGCGCGGCTGTCCGGTGTGTGGCTTGTGGTGGTCCCTGAGGCAGTCGCTGACGATGTGCTGGTCGCGGGGGTGCTGGGTGGGCTGGCTGAGTCCGGGGCCGTGGTGCGTGGTCTGGTGGTCCCGGCGGCGGTGAGGGATCGGGAGTCCTTCGCCGTTCAGATTCTGGCGGAACTGGCCGACATGAATATCTCCTCCGTAGCCGGCGTGGTGTCACTGCTGGCCATGAGCGAGGAAGACAGCCTTGTCCGGACAGTCGGTCTGATGCAGGCGTTGGGTGATGCGGGCGTCGGTGGCGCGCTGTGGTGCATGACCCGCGGTGGTGTGTCGGTTGGTCGGTCGGATGGGGTGGTGCGGCCGGGTCAGGCGGCGGTGTGGGGTGTGGGTCGGGTGGCTGCGTTGGAGTTGCCTGGTCGGTGGGGTGGGTTGGTGGATCTGCCAGAGGCGGTGGATGGGCGGGTGGTGTCGCGGTTGGTGGGTGTGTTGTCGGGGGTGGTGGGTGGTGAGGATCAGGTGGCTGTGCGGTCGTCTGGTGTGTTTGGGCGTCGTTTGTCGCGGGCGGGGTCGGGGTCGGGGTCGGGGGGTTCGTGGCGGGTTGGTGGTTCGGCGTTGGTGACGGGTGGTACGGGTGTGTTGGGTGGGCGTGTGGCGCGGTGGTTGGTGGGGTGTGGGGTGGATCATTTGGTGTTGGTGAGTCGTCGTGGGTTGGAGGCTCCGGGTGCGGTGGGGTTGCGGGATGAGTTGGTGGGTTTGGGTGTGGGGGTGACGGTTGCGGCGTGTGATGTGGCTGATCGGGGTGCGGTGTCGGAGCTGTTGGAGTCGTTGCCGGTGGGGTCTCCGTTGTCGGTGGTGGTGCATGCGGCTGGTGTGCTGGATGACGGTGTGCTGGATGGTTTGACGCCGGAGCGGTTTGAGGGGGTGTGGCGGGCGAAGGTGGCGTCCGCGGTCCATTTGCATGAGTTGACGCGTGGGATGGATCTGTCGGCGTTTGTATTGTTCTCTTCTATCAGCGGGAGTGTGGGCGCTGCTGGTCAGGCGAATTATGCGGCGGCGAATGCGTTTTTGGATGGGTTGGCGGAGTCGCGGCGTGCTGAGGGTTTGGTGGCGACGTCGGTGGCGTGGGGGCCGTGGGCCGAGGGTGGGATGGCGTCGGACGATGCGCTGGCGGCGCGGATGCGCCGTGGCGGCGTACCACCCATGGACCCCGAGTCGGCCATCGACGCTCTCCAGCGTGTCCTGGAGGCGGACGAGACGGTCGTGACGGTCGCGGACATCGACTGGGAGCGGTATGCACCCGGGTTCACGGCCGTACGACCCAGTGCGTTGATCGGGGATTTGCCTGAGGTGCGGAGGGTGTTGGAGGGGCGTGGGGTGTCTGGGGCGGGTGGTGCGGATGGGGTGGTGGGTTCGTCGTTGGCTGTGCGGTTGTCGGGTGTGCGGGGGGTGGAGCGGGATCGGTTGTTGTTGGATGTGGTGAGGTCGGCGGTTGCGGAGGTGTTGGGGTATGCGGGTGTGGAGGTGGTGGGTGCGGGTCGGGCGTTCAAGGAGTTGGGTTTTGATTCGTTGACGGCTGTGGAGTTGCGGAATCGGTTGAATGCGGTGACGGGGCTTCGGCTTCCGGCGACGCTTGTGTATGACTATCCGACGTCGTTGGCGCTGGCGGGCTTTTTGCGGTCGGAGCTTCTTGGTGGTGAGGCCGAGGGTGTGGCGGTGGCGGATGGTTCGGTCGCGGGGTTGCCGGCTGTGGCTGATGATCCGATTGCGATTGTGGCGATGAGCTGCCGCTTCCCGGGGGGTGTCCGGTCTCCGGAGGAGCTGTGGGAGTTGCTTACCTCGGGTGGTGACGCGATCTCGGAGATGCCCGGAGACCGTGGCTGGGACCTGGATGCCTTGTATGACCCGGACTCGGAAGGCGAGAACACCTCATATGTCCGGGAGGGAGGGTTCCTCGCGGACGCGGGAGACTTCGACCCAACGTTCTTCGGGATCTCGCCGCGCGAGGCTCTGTCCATGGATCCGCAGCAGCGGCTGCTCCTGGAGACCTCCTGGGAGGCGTTCGAGCGGGCCGGTATCGATCCAGCGACCCTGCGGGGCAGCAGGACGGGCGTCTTCGCCGGCAGTAACGGCCAGGACTACCTTTCCCTGGTCCTCAACTCTCCGGAGAGCACCGACGGTTTCCTTGGTACGGGCAACGCAGCCAGCGTGATGTCCGGTCGGGTGGCCTATGCGCTGGGGCTTGAGGGGCCGGCGGTGACGGTGGATACGGCGTGTTCGTCGTCGTTGGTGGCGTTGCACTGGGCGGT
>NZ_JBEYIF010000050.1:0-6568 GCF_040635655.1 Streptomyces sp. NPDC006923 | reverse complement strand
GCGGTGGTGCGGGGGAGTGCGGTGAATCAGGATGGTGCGTCGAATGGTTTGACGGCGCCGAATGGTCCGTCGCAGCAGCGGGTGATTCGTCAGGCTCTCACTAACGCGGGGTTGTTGTCGGGTGATGTGGATGTGGTGGAGGCGCATGGTACGGGGACGCGGTTGGGTGATCCGATTGAGGCGCAGGCGTTGTTGGCGACGTATGGGCAGGGTCGGGATGCTGGGCGGCCGTTGTTGTTGGGTTCGGTGAAGTCGAATTTTGGTCATACGCAGGCGGCTGCGGGTGTGGCGGGGATTATCAAGATGGTGATGGCGATGCGTCATGGGGTGGTGCCTCGGACGTTGCATGCGGGGGTGCCGTCGCCGCATGTGGATTGGTCGTCGGGTGCGGTGGAGTTGTTGCATGAGGCGGTGGCGTGGCCGGAGACGGGGAGGCCGCGTCGCGCGGCGGTCTCGTCGTTCGGTTTCAGTGGTACCAACGCCCACACCATCATCGAACAGGCCCCGGAGGACTTCCAGGACCGCGAGGAAACCGCGGTCCCGAGTGCTGCCGGCTCGCACTCGGCCTGGCTTATCTCCGCCAAATCCATTGACGGGCTGAAGGCCCAGGCCGCGCGGTTGCGGGCATTTGTGGAGGAGCGCCCTGAGCTGCGCCTCTCCGATGTCGCGTACTCCCTGGCCACCACCCGGAGCGCGCTGGAACGCCGCGTCGCGCTTGTCGCGGACGACCGCGACGGCCTCCTGCGCGGACTCGACGCCTTCCTACGTGGCGAGTCGGCGCCGGAACTGTCCGAAGGATGGGCGACAGGAACCGGAAAGACCGCGTTCCTGTTCACGGGGCAGGGCAGCCAACGCCTGGGCATGGGCCGTGAACTGTATGAGGCGTTTCCGGTGTTCGCGGAGGCGTTGGACGCGGTGTGTGGGGAGTTGGACGGGAGGCTTGAGCGGCCTCTGAAGGATGTCCTGTTCGGTGAGGATGCCGAGGCTTTGGACCGTACGGGGTTCACTCAGCCGGCGTTGTTCGCGGTCGAGGTGGCGTTGTTCCGGTTGGTGGAGGCGTGGGGTCTGCGGCCGGACTTCCTGTCCGGGCACTCGATCGGCGAGATCACGGCCGCGCATGTCGCGGGTGTCCTGTCATTGGCGGATGCGTGTGAGCTGGTGGCGGCGCGTGGCCGGTTGATGCAGGCGCTGCCGTCGGGTGGTGCGATGGTGGCGGTGCAGGCGTCCGAGGACGAGGTGACGCCGCTGCTCACCGACCGGACAAGCATCGCGGCCGTCAACGGCCCGTCGTCCGTCGTGGTCTCCGGCGACGAGAACGGCGTCGCGGTGATCGGGCAGACCTTCCAGGACCAGGGGCGTAAGACACGTCGTCTGACGGTCAGTCACGCCTTCCACTCGCCGCTGATGGACGGGATGCTGGACGCGTTCCGTGAGGTCGCGGCCGGACTCACGTACCAGGCGCCGAGGATCCCGGTGGTCTCCCATCTGACCGGTACCGTCGCCACGGCCGAGGAGATCACCGACCACGAGTACTGGGTCCAGCACGTCAGGGAGGCCGTCCGATTCCACGACGGCATCAGGACACTGGAGAACCGTCACGTCACCACGTACATCGAGCTCGGCCCGGCCGGAGTCCTCACCGCACTGGCGCAGGACTGCCTCGACGACCGCGATGACCAACGCGATCCGGACCGCGGCGACAGCCAGGACCACGGCCGGGACGCCGTCTTCGTACCACTGCTGCGCGGCGGCGACCGGCCCGAGGCCGGCACCCTGATCGAGGCTCTCGCCACCCTCCACACCAACGGTGTGACCGTCGACTGGCAGGCGTACTTCGCGGGCACGGGCGTCCACCGCGTCGACCTGCCGACCCATGCGTTCCAGCGCAGCCGCTACTGGCCGGACACAACCGCCGCCGCCCCCGGCGACATGGCCTCGGCCGGCCTGGGAGCGGCCGGTCACCCGCTGCTCGGTGCGGCGGTGGACCTGCCCGGTACCGACAGCTTCCTCTTCACCGGCCGGCTCTCGCTGCGCACCCACCCCTGGCTCGCCGACCACACCGTGCGGGACACGGTGCTGCTGCCCGGTACCGCACTGGTCGAGCTGGCCGTACGGGCCGGAGACGAGGTGGGTTGCGACCTGCTGGAAGACCTGGTCCTCGAAGCACCGCTGGTCCTGCCGGAACACGGTGGGGTACAGCTACGGCTGACCGTGGACGAGCCCTCCGCGTCCGGCCGGCGGGGCCTCACCATCTGGTCCCGTATTGAGGACGCCGCACCCGACACGCCATGGACCCGGCACGCGGCCGGCACCCTGGCCACCGCCGGCCCGGCGGACCACGAGAACGCGGCCACCGCCGACACCGACGCCGTGTGGCCGCCCGTCGGCGCGGAAGCGGTCGAGACCGGCGGGCTGTACGACGGTCTGGCCGCGTCCGGACTCGGCTACGGACCGGTGTTCCAGGGGCTGCGGGCCGCCTGGCGGCGTGGCGACGAGGTGTTCGCCGATGTGGTGCTGGCGGAGGAACAGGCCGGGGACGCCCACGCCTTCGGACTGCACCCCGCGCTTCTGGACGCGGCACTGCACTCGGTCAGTCTCGGTGATTTCCTCCACACCTCCGACGACGCGACGGACACGGCGGCCGGAGGCGACGCGGCGACGACGCGGGAGACGGACACCGGCAGCGATGGACCGCGGCTGCCCTTCTCCTGGGACGGGGTACGGCTCCAGGCTGTCGGCGCGGCGGCCCTGCGGGTACGGGTGGCCCCGGCCCGCACCGGGCACGGCGCCGTCACCCTGATGATCACCGACGAGACGGGCCGGCCGGTCGTGTCCGTCGACACACTGTCGTTCCGGCCGCTGGCCGCCGAGCACATCCAGACCGCACACCATGAGTCGCTGTTCCGCCTCGACTGGGCCGCCCTGCCCGTACCGGCCGCCGACTTCGCGGCCGGGACCCCCTGGGCCGTCCTCGGCGGCGATGCCCCCGAGCTGGAAGCCGTCCTCGGCGGTGCGGGCATCGCTCTCACCGGCCACACCGGAATCGCGGACCTCGCGGCCTCCCTCCCGGCCGACCGGGCCGCCGGGACGGGTAGTGTGCCCGAGACCGTCCTCGTCCCGTGCCTGCCCGATCCCACCGGGGCGGAGGACACTCCGGCGGCCACCCACCGGGCCACGACCGGGGCGCTGGCCCTCATCAGGGAATGGCTGGCCGAGGAACGCTTCGAGGACTCCAGGCTGGTCCTGCTCACCCGTGGCGCCGTCGCCGTCAGCGCCGACGAGACCGTCGAGGATCTGCCGCGCGCCGCCGTATGGGGGCTGATCCGCTCCGCGCAGGCCGAGAACCCCGGCCGGCTCGTGCTGGTCGACCTCGACGGGAACGAGGCATCAATCCGCGCGCTGCCTGCGGCCCTCGCCTCGGACGAACCCCAACTCGCCGTACGCGCCGGGGCCGTACACACCCCCCGCCTGGCGAGGACGGCGTCCCACGGCGGCGCCCGTCCATCGGCGCTCGCCCCGCGAGGCACCGTCCTCATCACCGGCGCCACCGGCACCCTCGGCGGTGTGCTCGCCCGCCATCTCGTGGCCGAGCGCGAGGTACGCCACCTGCTGCTGACCAGCCGCCGCGGCGCGGACGCCGAAGGCGCGGCCGAGCTGACCGAGGAGCTGACCGCGGCCGGAGCCACCGTCACCTGGGCGGCCTGCGACACGGCCGACCGGGACGCGCTGGCGGCGCTCCTCGGCTCCGTGCCCGACCGCCACCCGCTGACTGCCGTGATCCACGCGGCGGGAGTGCTCGACGACGGGACCGTCGGCTCGCTCACACCGGAGCGCATGGCGCGTGTACTGCGCCCGAAGGTGGACGCCGCCTGGCATCTGCACGAGCTGACACAGGACGCGGACCTGGCCGCGTTCGTCCTCTTCTCCTCGGCGGCGGGCGTCTTCGGCAACCCGGGCCAGGGCAACTACGCGGCGGCCAACTCCTTCCTTGACGCACTCGCCCACCACCGCCGGACCCAGGGCCTGGCCGGGCTCTCCCTGGCCTGGGGGCTGTGGGCAGACGAGGACGGCGGTATGGCCGCGTCCCTCGACGAAACCGACAGGCAGCGCCTGAACCGGGGCAGTATGACCGCGCTCAGCAACGCCGAGGGCCTCGCGCTCTTCGACGCCGCCAGTGCCACCGACGACAGCCTGCTCATCCCCGCACGACTGGACATCTCCGCGCTCCGCGCCCAGACGGGGTCAGGACCGGTGCCACCGCTGCTGCGCGGCCTGATCCGTACCCCCCTGCGACGAGCGACAGCCTCCGGCGGCACCGGTACGGGCGCCGATACGGCGACCGGCCTCGCCGAGCGCCTCTCCGGCCTCTCGCCGGCGGAACGGGACCGGGTCCTGCTCAACCTGGTGTGCACCCATGTGGCGGCCGTCCTCGGCCACAGTGGTGCCGGCGCCATCGAACCCGGCCTGGCCTTCAAGGAACTGGGCTTCGACTCGCTCACCGCGGTCGAGCTGCGCAACCGCCTCAAGGCGGCCACCGGGCTCAGGCTTCCGGCGACTCTGATCTTCGACCATCCCACTCCCGGTGCCCTCGCGGACCATCTGCGCGCCGCACTGCCCCACGAAGAGGGCCCGTCCGTGTTCCACGAACTCGACCGCCTGGAGGCAGCGCTGTCCGGCGCGGCCTCCGACAGCGTCACACGCTCGCGGATCACCATGCGGCTGCAGGCTCTCGCGGCGAAGTGGGACAGCGCCCAGGACCCGGCGGCCGACGACGCCGCCGAAGACAACGACCTCGCGTCGGTCACCGACGACGAACTCTTCGACCTGCTCGACGACGAACTCGGCTCCTCCTGAACGGGAGCGTCCCCAGTTGATGAGCCTTACCTCCCCCTTCGCAAGGAGCCGACGTCATGGTGAATGAGGACAAGCTTCGGGACTACCTCAAGCGGGCGACCGCGGACCTGCGCCAAGCCCGCCGGCGGCTGCGCGAGGTCGAGGAGAAGAACCAGGAGCCGATCGCCATCGTGGCGATGAGCTGCCGTTACCCCGGCGGTGTACGCAGCCCCGAGGACCTGTGGCAGTTCGTCTCCAACGGCGGCGACGCCATCTCCGGCTTCCCCACCGACCGGGGCTGGGACATGGAGACGCTCTATGACGCCGACCCCGAACAGGCCGGGTCCAGCTATGTCAGCGAAGGCGGCTTCCTCTACGACGCCGGCGCTTTCGACCCGACACCGTTCGGGATCTCACCGCGCGAGGCGCTCGCGATGGATCCGCAGCAGCGGCTGCTGCTGGAGACCTCGTGGGAGGCGTTCGAGCGGGCCGGCATCGACCCGACAGGACTTCGCGGCACCAGGACGGCCGTCTTCGCGGGCGTCATGTACCACGACTACACCTCACGTCTCGGCTCCGTACCGGAGGGCGTCGAAGGCTTCCTCGGCACCGGCAGTTCGGGAAGCATTGCCTCCGGCCGGGTCGCCTACACCTTCGGTCTCGAAGGCCCCGCCGTCACCGTCGACACGGCCTGCTCGTCGTCGCTGGTGACTCTGCACCTCGCCGTCCAGGCGCTGCGCAACGGCGAGTGCACCCTGGCACTCGCCGGCGGTGTGACCGTCATGGCGTCGCCTTCGACATTCACCGAGTTCAGCCGGCAGCGCGGGCTGGCGGCCGACGGCCGCTGCAAGCCGTTCGCGGAGGCCGCGGACGGCACCGGCTGGGGCGAGGGCGTGGGCATGCTCCTTGTCGAGCGGCTCTCCGACGCCCGGCGCCTCGGCCATCCGGTCCTCGCCGTGGTGCGCGGCAGCGCGGTCAATCAGGACGGCGCGTCCAACGGTCTGACCGCGCCCAACGGCCCCTCCCAGCAGCGTGTCATCCACCAGGCGCTCGCCAATGCCCGCCTGTCCGCCGACCAGGTCGACGCGGTCGAGGCACACGGCACGGGAACGACGCTCGGCGACCCCATCGAGGCGCAGGCGCTGCTCGCGACATACGGCCAGGACCGGCCCGTCGACCGGCCGCTGCTGCTCGGCTCGGTGAAGTCCAACTTCGGCCACACACAAGCGGCGGCCGGCGTCGCGGGCATCATCAAAATGGTCATGGCGATGCGGCACGGCGTCCTGCCCAAGACGCTGCACATCGACGAGCCGACCTCGCATGTGGACTGGGACGCGGGCGCGGTCGCCCTGCTGACGGAGACCGTCCCGTGGCCGGAGACCGGCGAGCCGCGCCGCGCGGCGGTGTCGTCGTTCGGCTTCAGCGGCACCAACGCGCACACCATCCTCGAAGAGCCTCCGGCCGCCGGGACCCCGGAGACGGCGACGGAGTCGCCGGACGAACAGGACACCGCCGAGGACGCCGCCGAGCGGCGCGAGACGCGACCCGTCGGCGAGAAGGACATGGCGGCCGGGCCCGCGCTCGCCGGAACCCCGTACTCCTGGGTGTTGTCGGGGAAGAGTGAGGGGGCGTTGCGGGGGCAGGCGGAGCGGTTGTTGGGGTGTGTGGAGGGTGGTGTGGGGCTGGGTGTGGTGGATGTGGGGTATTCGCTGGCGGTGGGTCGTGCGGGTTTGGA
>NZ_JBEYIF010000049.1:0-7375 GCF_040635655.1 Streptomyces sp. NPDC006923 | reverse complement strand
AGTAGGGTTCTCTGATTTGATCAAATTGGACTTCTCCATGGAATCTTTAATGACTATTGCAATTATTGGGGCCGCATTTATTGGAGAATGGGCCGAAGGTTCTATTGTAGTAATACTATTTGCTATTAGCGAAGCTTTGGAACGATTTTCAATGGATAAAGCAAGACAGTCGATTCGTTCTCTTATGGATATAGCTCCCAAAGAAGCTCTTATCAGGAGAAACAATGTAGAGCAATTAGTCAGTGTCGATAAAATCGATATCGACGATATTATGATCATTAAACCCGGACAAAAAATAGCCATGGATGGGCTTGTTATCAACGGTCATTCTTCAGTAAATCAAGCAGCAATAACAGGAGAATCGGTTCCTGTTGAAAAACAGTTAGATGATGAAGTGTTTGCAGGAACACTAAATGAAGAAGGTGTTCTTGAAGTCAAAGTAACAAAAAAAGTAACGGATACAACGATTGCCAAAATCATTCACTTAGTTGAAGAAGCGCAAGGAGAACGAGCTCCTGCACAAGCCTTTGTAGATAAATTTGCAAAATACTATACGCCATTCATAATTATTATGGCCCTTTTGATAGTGGTTGTTCCTCCGCTATTCTTTGGTGGTGACTGGAATAAATGGCTTTACCAAGGGTTATCCATTTTAGTTGTCGGATGTCCTTGTTCATTAGTGATCTCAACACCTGTTTCAATTGTTTCGGCTATTGGTAATGCAGCAAAAAATGGTGTTTTAGTAAAAGGCGGAGTCTATCTGGAAGAAATTGGTCATTTGAGAGCAATTGCTTTCGATAAGACTGGAACCTTAACAAAAGGAAAGCCTGTCGTAACGGATTTCATTGCAACCAGTTCTGAAACTGATATAAATTATCTATCGATTATTTCATCGTTGGAATCTCTTTCTCAACACCCATTAGCTTCTGCTATTTTAAACGAAGCGGATAAAACTAATGTGGATTACAAGTCAATACAAATCGAGGATTTCCAATCTATCACAGGTAAAGGACTTACAGGTATACATCAAAACATACGTTACTATATTGGAAGCCCTAAACTGTTTTCTGCATCAGTAATCGAAGAAACAGCGGTCAAAGTACAATACAGACAATTTCAAGAACAAGGGAAAACCGCCATGTATTTCGGTACTGACGAACAAATTTTAGGAGTAATTGCTGTCGCGGATGAAGTAAGAGATTCAAGTGCTGCCGTTATTTCTGAACTCCACAAGTTGTCAATTGAACACACTATTATGCTTACTGGTGATAATACTAAAACCGCTGAATCTATTGGTAAGCAATTAGGTGTGACTGAAATAAAAGGAGATCTAATGCCTCAAGAAAAATTAGATTCGATTAAAGCGTTGCGGACAACTTATAATAAAGTAGCAATGGTTGGCGACGGCATTAATGATGCACCAGCATTAGCTGCATCGACGGTTGGTATTGCAATGGGCGGTGCAGGGACAGATACGGCTCTCGAAACTGCTGATGTTGCTCTAATGGGCGACGATTTACAAAAATTACCATTCATTGTTAGACTTAGCCGTCAAACTCTAAAAGTAATTAAGCAAAATATCACCTTCTCATTAGGTATAAAACTATTAGCTCTACTACTAGTCATACCAGGTTGGCTAACACTATGGATTGCTATTGTAGCAGATATGGGAGCAACGCTTTTAGTAACATTAAACGGATTACGATTGATGAAAGTTAAATAACACAACAAATAAAAGAAGGCATGTTTATAAGCGTGCCTTCTTTTTATGATACTTTTTAGTTTTTTTGAACGCTAGTTATGAAGCAAACTATGCGCCATTTAAATATTAAAATGACAGTCTAACCTTATTAAGTAGGTGTTCCCATTAATACTTTGATTTCCTTAGATAATAGGGTTCTGTTGCAAAGTTTTAAATAAAGAATAAAATCCCTTACGGTATCTATGATTTAGGCTGTTATTCCCATTAATACCTTGATTTCAGTAGACACCGAAAAGCCGAAGAGAGTGCCTTCTTTTCGGGTTTTCTTATATAATCCTCGAATGGCTTCCATGCCCTTAATCGTGGTAGAGGCAGTGCGTAAACTTCGATAGAATTTATTGCGTCTCTTTACTGGACGATGGTCTTGTTCAATCAAATTATTCAGGTATTTAATGGTACGATGTTCTGTCCCTTGATAAAAGCCGTATTCTTTTAGTTTCTTAAAGGCACTTGTAATAGAGGGGGCTTTATCTGTGACTACAACCTTCGGTTCATCAAACTGCTTCACTAACCGCTTAAGAAAAGCATAGGCTGCTTGTGTGTCCCGTTTTTTACGTAACCAAATATCCAAGGTTAAACCATCTGCATCGATGGCTCGATACAAATAATGCCATTTTCCTTTAATTTTGATGTACGTTTCATCCATTTTCCATGAATAAAAGGATTTTTTATTTTTCTTTTTCCAGAGATGATAGAGGACTTTACCGTATTCTTGTACCCAACGATAAATAGTTGTGTGACAAACGTTAATCCCACGATCATAAAGGAGTTCTTGAATTTCACGATAGCTTAGATTGTAACGCAGGTAATAACCAACAGCGACAATAATCACATCTTTTTGAAATTGTTTACCTTTAAAATAGTTCATTGATATATCCTCGCTGTCATTTTTATTCATTTTACACTAAAATAGACTTATCAGAAAACTTTGCAACAGAACCGATTTCTCAATCTTAGGTTTCACGATTTCAACATCACGAATTTCAACTGTCAACTGTTTTTCCTCACCAGTTTTAGTTTTTCCTGTTACTTGCATAAAGACTCTCCTTGCTATTTCACTAATATAAGAACGCAAACTCTGACATTTGCGCCCCTAAAATAAAAAAGACCTAAGTCGTTTTAATATACTTAAGTCTTCACTACTCAAAATAGAATAATTTTTCAAATTCTATATCCAACGCTATACAAAGTAATAATGCTAATTTAGCAGATGGAACGTACTCATAGGTTTCTATATTGCTAATTGTCTGTCTCGAAACACCAACAATTTTAGCCAAATTACTCTGGTTTATTTGTTTTTCAGCACGAGCCACTTTTAACCTATTCTTTAACTCAAGTTTTCCTTTATCCCTCATTTAAAAATTCCACTCATTAAATTCCAGCCCATCACAGAAACAGCAATTAATAATACTACAATTACTATGATGTTAGTCATCGACCTCTTCTTTTTGAACAGATATATTTCATGTCCCAAAGCCAAAAGTAATAACATAAAAAACAAATCGTCTATAGATTCATTTTTTAGCAACCTAATTGTGAAAATAAACAGCCAAGCAAGTAACAACATAATATAGTGTACTATTGACATATTTCTCCACTTCGATAGTTTACCCTCATCTTGACTTTCTTGTTGTGCCATTTGTAAAATCTTCTTATTATTCATTTCTTCTCTTCCTCTCTATGAATAAAGTATAACACTTTACAAGTAAACTTGTCAACTATATAAGCAAACTTGTTAAAGATATAAGTAAACTTGTCAAAAACAAAGTATGAAAAGTCCGTAAAAAATTAAGAAGCTCTCAATCATATAATTGGTTCTGTTGCAAAGTTTAAAAATCAAATACAAGGTTTATAATCCTTCTTGTTCTTAATCTAATATTCCCATTAAGACCTTAATTTCAGTAGATACCGAAAAGCCGAAGAGCGTTCCATTTCTTCGGTTCTTTTTGTATATTCCTCGAATTGTTTCCATGCCCTTAATCATGGTTGAGGCAGTTCGTAGACTTCGATAAAATTTATTGCGTCGTTTGATTGGTCGATGGTCTTGCTCAATGAGGTTATTGAGATACTTCACGGTTCGATGCTCTGTCTTAGTATATAAACCGTTACTCTGTAACTTTCTAAATGCAGAACCAATAGAGGGCGCTTTATCCTTGACAATTACTCTTGGTTGACCAAACTGTTTATGTAGTCGTTTCAAGAACGCATAAGCAGCTTGAGTATCCCGTTTCTTGCGTAGCCAGATGTCTAAAGTCAATCCATCCGCATCAATTGCACGATAGAGATAATGCCAACGACCTTTGATTTTGATGTACGTTTCATCCATTTTCCATGAATAAAAGGATTTTTTATTTTTCTTTTTCCAAATTTGATAGAGTAGTTTGCCATATTCTTGTACCCAACGATAAATCGTCGTATGAGAAACGTTAATGCCACGATCATATAAGATTTCTTGAACTTCACGATAGCTAAGGTTATAACGAAGATAGTAGCCCACGGCTACAATAATCACATCCTGCTGAAATTGCTTTTCTTTAAAATGATTCATCGTCATTCCTCCTGCTATCTTTTTCTATTATTCTACCTTATTTGATAGTAGATTTAAAACTTTGCAACAGAACCCTATATTCGTTACAATGGTTATGGGAAGTTTTTCAAAAGGTTAAGAAAAGCTTACGGGGGTTTTTGAAATCAAAAAGTAGTAGGGGACGATAAAATGAAACATACACACAAAATCATATTGGCTGTCACTTCTGTATGCACTGTTATTATTCTAGGTGTAAGTATCTTTTTTGTTACACAAGCAGTAACAAACAATAAATTAGAAAACACTAGTCAAACAACTCAACACTCAAGCAGCAGCTCAAAACCTGTTGAAGATAAACAAACGACGAAACAGCTTGATCAAGCAAAACAGCTTGCTGCAAGTTATCATTATGATGAAGCCATCGCCTTACTTGAAAAAGACGACGCCAAAGAAGCGCAACAATTGTTAGCAACTTTGAAAAAAGAAAAAGAATCCTTGGTAAAATGGGAAGACCCGACCAAAATCTCACACGTCTTCTTTCATAGTCTGATTGTTGATCCAGCTAAGGCTTTTCATACCCAGCAAGCACAAGGGTATAAAGATTATATGGTCACTATTTCCGAATTCAATAAAACCATTGATCAGTTATATAAAAATAACTATGTTCTTGTTAATCTAAATGGATTAGTCAAAAAAGGAACAGATGGAAAACTGACCTTTACAGGTGTTTCTCTTCCAGAAGGAAAGAAACCGTTAATTCTTTCGCAAGACGATGTCAGCTATTATGAATACATGGACAATTCAGGATTTCCAAGTAAGTTGATTGTCGATAAACAGAACCAAATCAAGAATATTTATATCGACAATAAGAAGGAAACTGTTGGTGACTATGATATGGTTCCATTGATCGATTCATTCATTAAAAAACATCCCGATTTTTCTTATCAAGGCGCCAAAGGAACATTAGCTTTAACAGGCTATAATGGTGTATTAGGTTACCGTACATCAAAATCAGAATATGGTGATAACGAAAAAACAAACAAAGAAATCGAAGCAGCCAAAAAAGTTGCTGATCAATTAAAGAAAGATGGTTGGAGTTTTGCTTCTCATACTTGGGGACACTTGAATATGACACAAGCTTCTTTAGCCGATATCCAACAAGATAATGAACGTTGGCAAAATGAAGTTGCACCTATTTTAGGCAAAACAAATATTTTGATCTACCCATTTGGCGCTGACATCAGCGATTGGCAACCTTATTCTGAAGCAAATCAAAAATTTGCTTACTTGAAACAACAAGGATTTGATATCTTCTGCAATGTCGATGCCTCAACTCCTGCATGGGGACAACTAGGAACTGACTACTACCGTAACGCCAGAATCAATATTGACGGTATCCGTTTCGAAGCTGACCTAAAAGGAGAAAATCCAATACTTGATCAATTTATCAACGTCAAAGAAGTGTATGACCAAAAAGATCGAGGATAGAGGTTGTGAAAGAAGCGTCCAGCTCCGCCGACAATAAGTAGGAATTAACTATCTAGGAACGCATACCATGCGTAAAACAGGCGCTTATCGGGTCTATACGCAGTCAAACTATAATATTGGTTTAGTGATGCATTTATTAAACCATTCAAGTGAAGCTATGACCTTAACGTATCTTGGATTAGATCAAGCTAGTCGAGAAACGATGTTAGACCAAATTGATTTTGGGTAATGAATGTTTAGAACTTAGTAGTCGTCCAAAAACGACTACTTTTTTTGTTGAATCGTCCTTGGACGATTCGATGCTTTTGACTTGTAAGAACAGGATTGAATGAAGCCATACTGTTCGCATATTTTTAGTGGATGAACAAACAAAATACGAGAGATTTTTTGTTCGTTCATCCAAAAAGAGGGACGATTTCGGAAGAAGAAAATCGTCTCTCTTTTTCTTCTTTTTGTATGACAAAAAGAAAGATCTTTTGCCCATTTTATTTTTATAAAATGGGTAGGTGGCGTTTGCGTAAAGCAAATCGACACAATCCAAAGGGGATAAAAGGGGAAAGTGAAACTTCCCCCTTTTCAAGCCACATTGTAATACAAGAACGAAGTAATTTGTATTACAATGTGATAGCTTACAGCAGTATTTATGGGTTTATATTTGCTATTTTGTTGTGAGGATTGTAACCGAATAGGGCGCAATGCTTATTACAAAATCAATGACAAAGGGCGATTGAGGAATGAGCGCTGGGGCATTTTATCTTTGAGGAAGTTCTTGATGGATCAGAAAAATGTATCACAAATTGAAACAAAGACTCACTCATTTAAGAGACGCTACTAGCATGAAATTTTGTTGTTGCGATAAGCAACTTCTGATACACGATTTTTAGCCATTACATCACTCGTTTTTAGAGTGATGTGTAAGTGCGCATTGCACTCTTTTTTTACGAAACAAGCCGACCAGCGTTTGAAACTTTTTAGTTTTTCATCATTCTATTTTAAAACGCTCTAAAACTCGATTTAAGCGACTTTAATTCGAAACTGTCTATTTGTTCAAAGGGAACATTAAGAATGCTTAAACGAGCTTTTAAGTGGGTTTAAAGTGATTTTGAATTGAATAGCTTGTTTTAAGTTGTAAAAAAACAAGTTAAACAAAGTATAGGTTTTCCATTTAAGGGTTGTTAGGGCTTGCCCTGACCGTCTGTAAGACGCTTGATTGCAAAGTATGAGTATTTAGCTAGTCAAATAGTTAAAACAGCGTATACGAGCAATTAGAGGGAATCCAAGAAAGTCCTAAGAGAGGGTTTGATCTTTTCTTTTAGCGAGTGCGAGTGAACGCTGCAAGTAAAATGTGAGCGTGGTTTTCGCTCACTCCTTTTTTTGATGATTTTGACTTTGGATTTTACATTTTTGAAAAAAATAAAAAAAGGCGAAGCCTATATATATATTTATCATATATATTTTAATCTTTTATTCTTTTGCGTCAAAAAAAAGTGAGTGTTTTCAAGGGTTTATAGAATTATATAAGTACAAAAAACTATGTACATAAGTACAAAAAACTATGTACATAAGTACCGCGGCCCGTTTCGGGCGCCATGCCGTTG
>NZ_JBEYIF010000048.1:0-7414 GCF_040635655.1 Streptomyces sp. NPDC006923 | reverse complement strand
GGCCCTGTCTTCATGCGCGCACAACGGGAAGATCACCCCGGCGGGAAACCTGTTCGACCCGCACGTTCCATGATCGGTTGAGATACGGCTTCTAACCAAATGGCTGCTGTTTTTCAACTGGTGTGGGGTGGGTCGGCTGTCGTGAGGGTGGCTGTTCCTATGGTTTGAAGGACAACGGTGGGGGCGTCCGCGAGACTTGGACTCGGGTGCTGTTCATCGAAAAGCCCTGATGACCAGCAAGTCCGTTGTACCGAGGGAGCGCCCCGCTTGTGTGGGCTCTGCCGCACTGCTCCTCCCCGTTCGGTGAGAGGTGACGGCAGTTTGTCCCTTCTTTGTTCTTCTACGATCCGTGTATGGAATTTCACCCTGTGGCGCCAAGTGCTGCTGGAGCAGGTTCGATGGCGCTCTCCCAGGACTGTGACCCTGCCAGGGTGTTTCTGATCGGTGACGCGACAGATCAGCATGTCAGCACCGTCCTCGCGCGGCTCCCGAAGGAAGGCACCGTGGTCATCGACGCGGCTACGCTGCCCTCTGCGCTCTACCGCCTGAGCCCGGAGGAAGGCACGTTCGTCGACCTGGCCGGTGAGAAGGTCTGTCTATCGCCGGAAGTGGCTGCTCGGGGTTGGATCAGGCGCTTGGCCCCCGCCGGATGGGATACGGGTACCGTCCTGGGCAGCAGGGCCGCGGCTCGACTTGCCGCTCGTATGACAGTGCTGGCTGCCCTGCTGCGTGATGCCCGTATCTCATGGGTGTGCGGAGTGGACGCGTTGTTCGCCGCCGAGAACAAGCTCGTGCAGTACAGGGCTGCTCAGACGGCTGGGCTGCGCGTCCCGGAGAGCTTCATTTGCGCGGACCCGGCCTACCTGGCGGCCGAGCTCGGTGAGCCCTTCGTCATCAAGCCGCTCGGTCCCGGCAACTTCATGACGGATGACGGCCGCGACCAGGTCGTGCACACGCAGGCTGTGACCGCTCGTGATCTGGCAGGCGTGGACCTGCTGGGCGCTCCCTTCCTCGCGCAGAAGTTGCTTACCGCTCGGGCGCATCTGCGGATCGTCACCGTCGGCGGACGCGCCTGGACTGCCGAACTTGATGCCGGCGGGTTGCCCCTGGACTGGCGCCAGGCCGCCCGCGCCCACGGGTCTTTCGTGCCCTCCGCCCGCTGGGACAGTGTCGAACGAGACGCCGTATGCCTGGCCGAACACCTTCAGACCGGTTTCACCTGTCAGGACTGGATCGTTGAGGACGCCGGACCTGCTTTCGTGGACCTCAATCCCGGTGGACAGTGGCTTTTCCTGCCCGACAGCATGACGTCGCAGATCGCTGACTCTTTGGCCGACTGGCTGCGAGGAGCCTGAATGCCTGTCATCAGCGGACGATTCGCCGAAGCCCGTCTCTACCTCGTCTACTGCGTCGCCCTGCTCCATCCCGGGCACACCATGCCCACGTTCGCTGAACCCGAGCCCTATACCAGGGACGTGCCGCCCCTGAGCGATGAGGAACTCGGACTTCTGATGGAGGAAGGCCGTCGCCAGATTGATCGGCAGATGGCTGACCTCGACCGTATCCGTAACCGAGCGGGCGCCCTCGCCACAGTCGCTCTTGCGCTCATCGCAGCTGTCATGGGGAAACTCGCCGACGTGCTGGACAACCACTGGTCTCTCATCGCACTGTGGGCCACCTCGTGCGCGATGGCAGTCCTCTCAGTCGCCGGCGCCGCGTCGATCCTTTCGGCGCGGGCTGTCCTGGGCCGCACCGATACGCGGCTCGCCGCTCAAGGCACCAGGCCGATGCGAGCAAGCCTTGCGGAGGCATACGTCGGAACGGTGAGCATCGGGGAAGAGACGATCAGGACGTTTCTGACGGTGTTCCGCGACGCGGTTACTCTGGCAGTCGCTGCCGCGCTTGCATTTTTCATCGTGCTGGGGGGCATCGCACTCAACGAGCACGGCACGAAAAACACGGATGAAAAGGAACAGAAATGCCTGACCTCTACGACCTGTTCGGCGCCCCCGTACCCGCCCCCGAGGTGATGTCTCCGACTCCGCAGCCGCCCAGGCCAGGAACGGTGCTTACCGCTTCGGTTGAAACGATCGACAACGACCGGGCTGGCATGCTGCTTGGCGCTGTGAGCATCTGACGGACTCCATTGCCCTGGAACTCCTGGCCGTGCCGATGGCTTCGCCAGAGCGGGTCGTCCGTGCCGGCTGGTTACGAGATCCCCCATTCCCAGTTCAACCTGCAGGCAGCGTGGGGTGGCTGTTCCTGTGGTTTGAAGGACAACCGCAGGGATGCCCGCGAGACTCGGAGTCGGCCGTGGACTGGCGAGGGGGCTCCGGTGAGGACACCTGACGGGCTGGATGAATTTCGTTGGCGGTGGATGCTTCTTCGCCGTCCGAGGACCGAGTTGTTCTTCCTGCTGCATGCCGCGACGCGGCCTGCTGGTTTTCAGGATGTCCGCGTCTACGGCCGTGACGGGATATCCGATGCGCGGCTGGTGTGGAAGGTCTGTCATCAGTGCGAGCGGGGCGTCATTTCGAAGATCTCGCTCTCCCCGGAAGTACAGCGGCAAGGTCTCGGCACACGCCTCGTCGACAGGGCACTCCTGGACGGTCCCGGGTATCGCTGGACGACCAGTAGTCAGTCCCCGGATGGTCGGGCGTTCTTCCGGGCGATGACGGCACGTACCGGCGCCGAGTTCGCGGCAGGAGCCCGGACATGCGAGCACATCCTGGAGAGTCGGCCCGGAGGTCATAGGCCGGTACTGGACCGGCGCCTGCACCGGGCACGTCGCTGACTGTCGGCGCCTCACCTCTGACTGGGGAAGAGGCGTTGGCACGCCTTCTTGTCGCAGGTGCCGTTTGACCGGTCGGGCGTGAGGCTCGCTGAGCCGGGATGGCAGTTGCCGCTACTGCTGGCGTGCAGGTGCCTTCGTAGGTGGGCACAGGGGCAGTACAGGGCGATGTCGGCGGGGCGGGGTGCTGACGGCAGTCCACGGGGCCGGGGCGTGGAACTGGTTGCTGTCGTGGGGTGACCAGGTGGCTGTCACGGTGCGGCTAGCAGATCGCGGTCCGGCTGTGTTGGGTTTGCCGGTCTTCGTGTGAAGGGGGTGGCCGGGGCGGTGGGGTTGGCCTTGTGACGGGTTCGGGAACCCCGGTGGGGGAGACGGTGCCGGGTCCGGCCGTTCTGGCGGTGGCCGGGCGGGTGGAGCGGGCAGTGGTGGTACGGCGGCTGCTGGCAGTGGACCGGGGTGAGGGCGGTCTGTCGTCGTTGCACGTGCGGATCGCGGCCGGTTTGGCAGGGGTGACGGAGCGGACGGTGTGGCGGTGGCTGGCCGAGGGACGCGAGGGGCGGGTGGAGGCGCGGCCGCGGCATGGCGGGTTCACGGTGGGTGACGCCTTGTGGGAGGTGCTCACCCAGGTGGGCGGGAACGTCGCGGAGCTGCGCCGCAGGATGCTCCGGGCGCAGGACGAGGGCGTGCTGGAGCACTGGGAGGCGGAGTTTGTGCCGTCGTTGGCGACGCTGCACCGTGCTGTGAAGGACGAGTTGCGGGCGGGCCGGGTGCTTCAGGTCGCCCGTGCGGCGTCGGGCCTGGTGGAGCCGAGCCGGTACGACCGGGCACTGGCCGAACTCGGCTTCGCAGAGGGTGCGGACGGTCCGCCGGTGGTGGACGGCCCGGATGCCGTGCCGTCCGGTACGGGCGCTGAACAGCGGCCCGGCGCGGTGAAGGCTGCTGCGCGTGCCCGGGTGTCGGGTGGGGTGCGTCTGTACGCGCCGGGGGCGCGGCTGGTGTCCACACGGCAGGTGGCCGGGGTGGTGGAGGCGGTGGGGCACACGGTCGCCGCGCGGGGGATCGGCTGCGTGTACGGGGACACGGGGCTGGGGAAGACGGTCGCGGTCGAGCAGGCGCTGCACCTGCTGCCCGGCCGGGTGCCGGTGTGGCGGGCGGTGGTGGGGGTCGGGCCCGGCCTGCCGCAGGTGCGGGCCGCTTTGTGCGAGGCGCTGGGGCTGCCGTCGGGGTCGCTGACGCACCGTGCCGGACCGGCCGACCAGGCTCTGGCGGAGGCGCTGGCCGAGCCGGGTGTGCTGTTCCTCGACGACGCGCAGCGCCTGTCGCCGCCGGTGCTGGACTACCTGCGGCAGCTGTGGGACTCGCCGGGCTGTGCGGCTGCCCTGGTCTTGTGCGGGGCGGGCAGCGAGCGGGCGCTGGCCCGGGCAGCGGCGATGCGTTCCCGCGTCCTGACCTGGCACCAGGTCAGCCGCCTCGACACGGAGGACGTGCCGCGGACGCTGGGTCTGTTCCACCCGGTGTGGGAGGACGCGGATCCGGCCGGCCTGGTGCGGGCGGATGAGCAGACCGCCCGCGGCAACTTCCGTACCTGGGCGAAGATCACCTCGCATGTCTGCGCAGCCCGGGGCCGCGAGCCCGGTGCGGGCGTGGATCGGGACGCGATCGACCAGGCCTGTGCCCGGCTCGGCCCGTACTCATGACGGGCCCCTCCCACGTGCCCGGGACACACCGGGTTTGACGGCAGAGAACCTCACCCCGTTCGGCGAGGAGAAGGAACAGTGCGATGACGGACAGCGGACCGCAGAACACCAACGGCGGCCACGGCGTAAACGCAGGAGGGCAGTGGCCGCCGCCGGGGGATCCGGAGGGTGTGCTCGGGAAGCAGTCGCTGGTCGCGCTGCGGGCGCCGGCGGTGCGCCGCCTGCTGGCGCTGAGGGCCCGGGGCGGTCTTTCGCGGCAGCACGTGCGGCTGGCGGGGGAATGCCTGGGGGCATCGGAGCGCACGGTGTGGCGGTGGCTGGCTGAGGCGTCCCAGAGCCCGGCGGCGGCTGCGCATCCCGGAGCCCGCCGCACCGGCAGGTTCGAGATCACCGCGGAGATCCGGGTGCTGCTGGCGTACTGGCACGGCAACGCCTCCGCAGTCCACCGCCAGCTCATGGAGCGCGCTGCGGCCGAGGCCGGGGGCGTACGCGCGCAAACGTCCGGCACTGCCGTGTCCGTCCCGCCGGACCTGGTGGCTGTCCCGGGCGGGGCAGCCCTGTCGCAGGTGCCGCTGCTGGATCCGGTCCCGTCCCTGTCGACGTTCCTGCGCGCGCTGCGCCGTGATCTGACGGCGGGGGAGCGCGCCGGTCTCGCCGTCGGACCGGAGGCGGCACGCGCCCATGACGTGTTCGGCAAGCGGCCGGCGTCATGGCGCAACTACGCCTGGGAGACTGACCACGTCCAGGCCCCTTTGCTGGTCGACGCCGACGGCGACCTGGTGCGCCCGTGGATCACCTGGTTCATCGACACCGCCACCAAAGTCATCACCGGTACCGCTGTCACCCCGGGCCATCCCTCCCGCGCGTCGGTACTGGCCGCTTTGCGCGCCGCAGTGGTGCGGGACGATCCCTACGGCCCGGCCGGGGGAGTGCCGGAGTTGGTGAGGATGGACCGGGGCAAGGACTTCCTGTCGGCCGCCGTGACCACCGCGCTCGGTGCGATGGGCGTGACGGTCAAGGACCTGCCCGCCTACAGCCCGCATCTGAAGGGCACGGTGGAAAGCCTCAACCGGGCCGCGGACCGGATGCTGTTCGCCGCCCTGCCCGGCTACACCGCCGCTCCCACCGGGCCCCGCTCGGAGCGGCGCGGACGTACCGCGGGGGCGGTGTCCGCCCTGTCGTTCCAGGACTTCACTATGGAGGTCCTGGCGTGGACGACCTGGTGGAACACCGCGCACCGTCCGAAAGCCCTGTCGGGCCGTACGCCGCTGGAGGCGTGGCAGGCCGATCCGACCCCTGTCACCGACATCCCCGCCGCCGACCTGTGGGCCTTCACCCTCGAGGACGACGGCCGGCCGCGGAAGCTGACGAGCCACGGCGTGAGCTGGCGCGGCCGTACCTACACCGCCGCGTGGATGACCGGCCAGGCCGGCCGCCAGGTCCGCGTGCGCTACATGCCGCACCACGACCACGAGATCGAGGTCTGCGACAGCCGAGGCCGCCACCTCGGCCCGGCACACCTCGCGGACGCGGCCACCGCCGAGCAACTGCAGGCACTGCGCGAGGCACGCGCGGAGCGCGCCCGGCGCCTGCGCGCCGACACGAAGGCCGCCGAACGTCTGCGCCGCCAGCGATTCGCCCCCACCACCAGCGCGGAGCCCGCCCAGCGGCTGGGAGCCGTCACGGCCGCCCAGGCCGACCGTGAACTCGCCGCCGCTGACTACACCGACGTTGCACGGCTGGCACTGCCCGACCTGATCCCGCCCGCCCCGCCTCCGGCGCACTGGCGCACCCCGCCCGCCCTTGCGGCCGGCACAGCGCCGCCCCCGCCCGCCTCCGCTCCAGCCGACCCGTCGGCGGACGTTGCGCCGGAGTCCGGCTCCCGACCCGCAGGAGAGGCCTGATGACCGCAGCCACCTACCAGTACGTTGACCTGCCCGACGCAGCCGTCGTCACCACCCGGGCTCTGCTCACCGCGCGGGAGAACATTGGCGATACGGTCGCCGCCCGCGCGATGATGTGTATCCACGGCGGCGCCGGCTTCGGCAAGACGCTCGCAGTCAACACCTGCCTGCGCGCGCTCGAACCCGGCGAGGACATCCGTAAAATCACCTTCCGTGCCCGTCCCACCGCCCGCGCAGTGCGCTACGAACTGTTCACCGCGCTTGACCTGGCCGGCGAACCACCCCGCCACCCCAGCGAATTCGACCGCCTGCTGAAGACGGCTCTGGCCGAACGCCCCCGTACCTTCCTCGTCGACGAGGCCCAGTGGCTCAACGGGGAGGCGTTCGAATACTTCCGCTACCTCTGGGACGAACCCTCAACCCAGCTCGCCATCATTTTCGTCGGCGGCGAGGGCTGCCACACCGTGCTGCGCCGTGAACCGATGCTCTCCTCCCGCATCTTCATCTGGCAGTACTTCACCCGCCTGACCCCTAGCGAGGTCCTCGACGTCATCCCGCTGTTCCACCCGGTCTGGGCCGACGCCGACCCCGATGACATCGCCTTCGCCGACCAGCATGCCGCGCACGGCAACTTCCGCGCCTGGGCCCAGCTGACCGCGCACACCCGCACCGCCCTGGCCCGCACCGGCCGCCCCCGCGTCGACCAGGAACTGCTGCGCTGGGCCTTCAGCCGCCTTGGCTGACCACCACACCACCATGCCTCCCGACACGCGGCCGCCCTCCGTCACCGTGGTCATCGACCGCGATGACGACGTAATCCACACCCACACCGCCCTGGCCGCCCACCATCCGCCGTCCGGCCGGATCACGCTGCACCCCGGACCGGGCACCACCAGCGAGACCGGCCTCGCCCACGACCTTCTCGCCTAACGCTGGGAGGGGGGTTTGTTGGTGTTCGGTGAGGCGGCTGGTCTGGGGTGTTGCTGGTTCGCTGAGAGGTGGGATTGGCGGTCTTGGCAGCT
>NZ_JBEYIF010000047.1:0-7801 GCF_040635655.1 Streptomyces sp. NPDC006923 | reverse complement strand
CATAGTTCGTCCGGCACGAGCCGACGCGACAGATCAACCCTCACGGTGCAACATCATGCCGCACCAGCACACGACCACGTGAGACATCCTCTTAGGAGCATTTCCAAGAACACAACAACTTCCGGTTCCTCGGCAAACTGGACGAGCCCCCAGGCCACGCACGCTCATACGGTCGACGGTCATTCTCGTACGCCGCCAACTGCGGTCCAGAATTATTCCGATGCATCTAGAACGGCGGCGGCTCGTACGGAAGCTCCACACGAGCAGGTTTGGCCTCGGTCAAGTCCTCAAGGCCGAACCGAGACGTGTACCGCTCGATACGTGAATCAGACGGAGCCGCAAAGGTCAGCATCCACAGCTGCTCACCGGGGCCCGCATATCCCGTTGGCGGAGGCGCCATACGGACAAGCGCATCCTCGCTACACCACAGCTTGACCTGAGGCTCTTCACTGCTAAGCGCTGCGAACTTCAGCGGCTCAAACGACTCCAGAGTCTCGTTGATTTCTGAAGCATCAACAAAGATGGTGAACTTGGACGCGCCTCCGAGGACAGCTTCCCGCACGGTGCAATGCAGAAGAAAATCACGGAGGACCTCGCTCGTTCCCGTCCAGCCGCCTTCTCCTGCCTCCCTGGAGAAGACCTGAAGCCTGCCATCATTTAGGTCAACCGCCCAGAAATAGCCGTTCTGATTTTCAACCCAGAATTCGAGCATGCCGGAAGAGTCCGGCACAAGGTCCCGAGGCGTAACGGGCCGGTCCTGGAACGTCACAGGGCCAGCAGCAAGCGCTGCCGCCATATGCCACTCAACCAGTTCGGCAGGCACGTAGGGTCTGGCGTCAAGGTGAACGCGGCTCACGCTCTCCACGGTGCCGTACCAGCGACGGAGGAAGCGTTCGACGCTATTCGAATTAATTGACAGGAGTTCATCCACGGCACCCAAGTATACGCCATGGACCCAGCTCGGTCGATATGTTCACAATCGCCATATCGGCGCACATTCCACGGGAAATCGTTTCGGCAGGGCGCCTGCCACACCCTGCCGAAACGCTCCAGTCGCGACTAGCGGGAATTACCCGTGAATTTACCGAGGAATTTTCCACCCTGATCGTAGACCCACATTTGCGCACCTCTGGGAAGCGCATCCTCGATGGGGTTTACCGGAGTGCCGCCAGGGCGCGTATACGCCGATCCGTTGCAGAATTGACAGATGCCATCGGGGTGATTTATGTAAAGCACTCCGCGTCCAATCTTATTGCGGCGCATATAGGCGGCGGCCTGCATCTCGACGTGATGATAATTGGACGACGTCATGCCGGGCACCCGATCGCCCATATCGTCAACGAATCCGCCCGAACCGCGACCACCACTCGCGAACGGGACGACATCCACCTGGATGTCAAGAACTCCCGACGTCACGTGGTCCATTTCCTGCACGCCGAGCTGACACTGTTCCGGACTGGCGTTGTGAACGAGGACCGGCGTGGCGCCTGCCAGCACATAGTACGTGTGCTAGTGTCCTGAGTCGCTAATTCGTGTGCAGTACGCAGCAAGGGTGTCGAGGATGTCGTCGGCGGCCTTCGTCCAGACGAACGGCTTGGGGTTCTTGTTCCACTCGTTGATCCAGCCGCGGATGTCCCGTTCCAGTTCGACGACGCTGCGGTGGGCAGAGCGTCGGAGCTTGCGGCAGGTCAGCTCGGCGAACCAGCGCTCGACGAGGTTGAGCCAGGACGCCGAGGTGGGAGTGAAGTGCAGGTGGAAGCGGGGGTGTCGCAGCAGCCATTTCTTGACCGGCTCGGTCTTGTGGGTGGCGTAGTTGTCCAGGACCAGGTGGAGGTCGAGGTGTTGGGGGACGGCGGCGTCGATGACCTTCAGGAAGCGGAGGAATTCCTGGTGGCGGTGGCGGCGGTAGTGCTGGGCGATGACCGAGCCTGAGGCGATGTCCAGGGCGGCGAACAGGCTGGTCGTGCCGTGCCGGACGTAGTCGTGGGTCATCTTCGCCGGCACGGTGGGGGACATCGGCAGCACGGGCTGGGTCCGGTCCAAGGCCTGTATCTGCGACTTCTCGTCCACTGCCAGGACCAGGGCGTTCTCCGGCGGGGACAGGTAAATACCCACCATGTCGCGGACCTTGGTCACGAACTGCGGGTCGGTCGACAGCTTCCAGGTCTCGACGATGTGCGGCTTGAGGCCGAATGCCCGCCAGATCCGCGAGACGGCCGACTGCGACATGCCTGCCGCCTGGGCCATCGAACGCGTCGACCAGTGCGAATCACCTGTCGCCGGCGACTGGCCGAGCGTTCTGGCGACCAGGGCTTCGACCTGCTCATCCGTGATCTTCCGCGGCGCCCCCGAACGCGGCCGGTCCACCAGGCCCTCCAGTCGGTCCGCGGCGAACCGGGACCGCCACTTGCGCACCGTCTCCCGTGAGACACCCAGGTCGTCCGCGACCCGCGCGTTCGACAGGCCCTCCGCGCACGCCAGTACGATCCTCGACCGCAACACCAGCGCCTGAGAAGTGGTCTGCTTGCGCAACCAGCCCCGCAAAACCCGGCGTTCGTGATCGGACAGCTCCAGTGGCAACGGCTTCGGACCAGGCACCGGCAAAGTCTACAACCGCAAGCAAACTAACGACTCAGGACACTAGTCCGCTGCGAGAGCGTCCGAGCCCGTGGTCGTCGGGCTCGGCGAAGACGCCGCCGGGCGGCTCGACCTGCAGATCTCCCCCTTTTTTTCGCGGACCCCGGCCGCGTGCTGGTGAGCACGTGCGATCGTTGAGTCCACCGAGATGTCCCAGGTGATCAGCCCCTTCGCATCGGCCCGGGCCTAGGGCTGCTCGAAGATCCGGCGCCACGTACCGTTGCGCTGCCAGCGACGGAATAGCCCATACACCGTCTCCCACGGGCCATACCGTTTAGGCACGTCGCGCCACGGTATGCCAGTACGAGTCCGGAACCGTATGCCGTTGATCAGCTGGCGTTTGGCGCGGACCGGCGGCCGACCGGGCTTGATTCCGGTCGGCAGCAACGGCTCCAGCACCGCCCATTGAGCGTCTGTCAGGTCTCCCCGAGCCACGAGAGATGATCATCCCATGGCCTTGATCCACTTTTGAAACACGCCCTAGAGGCCGTCAGGGTCCTGCCGGCCACCTTGAAGCGGTCGCTGACCTGGGACCAAGGCACAGAGATGGCGCACCACTATGCCTTCTCGCATGCCTCCGGGGTGCCGGTGTACTTCTGCGATCCCCACAGCCCCTGGCAACGAGGATCGACCGAGAACGCCAACGGGCTGCTTCGCCAGTACTTCCCGAAGGGCTCGAACCTGTCGAAGTACTCCAGGGAGGACCTGGACGCCGTAGCGGCCGAACTGAACCCCAGGCCGCGAAAGACGCTCGGCTGGGACAGCCCAGCCGAGCGCTTCTCCGAGTTGCTGAAGGGCGACCCCAACACTCCCCGTGTTGCGACGATTTTTTGAATCCGCCTCACTCTCGGTGGGGCTTCTGATATATCCAAGGACATTCCGCCTTGCTGTTGCGGAAACAGACGGATCAGAGCAGAGCTCTATCCATCAGTCCAGTTGATTCAGTTCAGCGCGGATTCTTTCTGCTTCGGCGCGGGCAGCGGCCGCTTCGGCGGCAGCTCTCTGGCGATCTTCCTGGTAGATGAGAACGCCAGCCAGTGAATCCAAAGCGTCTGCAATCCCTTCCCGCCATGCGGCAAAAGATTCAGTTTCACGCTCACCCAGAGGCCTTTCGGACCGCACATCTCTCAATCTTTGAAGTGCGGCGCGCAACTCTGAAGAGACAGGCAAGAGACTCACCCACGTCCACCGATTTGAGGCAAGAATCGCTGGCAGGCAGGGCACGGTGCGATCAGCTCGCCATGATCCTCAATTGGGAACGAATTCCCTCTACCGCCACCACCGATCTTGACGGACTGGAACGTTGCCCCCTCTAGCGGGATGCCAGCGCCCTCGAACTGAATGGCACACCCGACTTCCCCGCATCCGCCATGGTGTCCGGAGTTAGCTACTGCCCTCGCTGTCTGCGGAGGCATTGCACCACTGCGCGTATCCGTTGCATAGGCGAAACGGGTATGCTCTCCATCCGCAGACGTAATCTTCGTGGCAACATTGGGACGCGATTCCGGACTCACATTCAGCGCCTTGTCTGCGAAGTCGAGCAAGTCATCATCGGCCTCGCCACAGTTGTGGACGAGTACCGGCGTAGCCCCCGCCAGCACATAGTACGTGTGCAGGCCAGGCCGCTCCTACCTGCAAGTTTGCTGGTCGGCGGGCGATTTGCCAGTCGCCGGATGTTCGTGCTCGTGCGCTGGAGTCTGCTGGTGTTGCCGTCACTACTGCCGTCAGTGGTCTACACCGCCTGGAGAATTCCAGGAATTCCAGGAATTCCGAATGCGCGTCAAGCGGCTTCGTCGTGCGGGGTGAGGCTGATGGTCAGGTCTGCACCGAGAGACTGAGCCAGGCGGCGCAGGAGGGGAAGCGTGGGCACGGTCCCACCGCCTTCGAAGCGGGAGATCTGCGGCTGCTTCATCCCGCACCGCTCGGCCAGCTCGGCCTGAGACAGCCCGAGCTCGATGCGCCGGTCGTGGACAAGTTGCCCGAGCTCACGGGCGAGCGCGGAAGGCGGCTCCTGCATGGTTCCTCCCCGCCTCAGGCCGCTGGGGCGACGATGGAGACGGTGGGCTCGTCTCCGCCGGCGAGGTGTACGTCCACCGTGAGGTCCAATGCGCGGGCCAGGCGCATGATGACTGCGATGGGCGGCAGCTCGGTGGCCGTCTCGATGCCTTCGATGTCATCGACGCCGACGTGCATGCGATCGGCGAGGTCGGCCTCGCTCAGGCCCAGCTGCTTACGCCGGTCGTAGACGGCCTTGCCCAACGTCATGGCGAGGCCGGCCTCTTCGTAGACCCGGTCGTACTCGGGGGCAGCGTCCAGGTGTTCGCCCAGCAGCTGGCGGTGGCGCCGGGTCCTCCATTCGCTGTGGTTCATCGGTTCTCCTTGAGGTTGCGGCTGTAGAGGTCGTGCTCGGCGGCGGCTTCATGCTCTGCCTCGCACAATCGCTGTGCGGCGTGAGCGCGGTCTACTTCGGCCTGCTCGCGCATCTTGGTCTTGCGGAACACGGTGAGCAGCACGACACGTCGGCCGGGCGCCAGCCAGTAGGTGATCCGCTGATGGGCATCGCCCAGGCGGAAGCGCAGCTCGCGGAGCTTGCCGCCCAGGTGGCGAGAGTGCGGTTCGTCGAGCGTGGTGGGCTGCTCGGCGAGCAGGTCAGCGACGCGTTCGGCCTGCTTGTAGTGATGGGCGGGAATGTTCTCCAGCCGCAGCCGCACCTCCGGCTCGATCTCGATCGAGTACCGCCCGCTGTCCATAGCACCGATGATATATGGCACGGGGTGCGAGAGCGCGACTTCGCAGTTCAGGTCGTGTGCCGTCGCCACGACCGCAGCCGATCCAGCGTCGCACACCCCCGGTACGCCCCCTTTGTCCTGCTGCCACGGCGCCGCCCGCAAACCAGCGGCAACCTGCCGAGGCGGCGCAGGGTCGGCTTCTTTCGGCAGGATCGTGCCCGAGCGGGAGAGGCAGCGCACGGCCGGGCTGGTGAGTCGCCCAGTCTGGCGGCGCGGGGCCAGGGCGGGAGGAGTCGGCCCCCGGCGGGCGGCCGGGAGCTCGCCCCCGCCTGAGGCAACGCCGACCACCGTCCTCGGCGAGTCCGGCGGCGGGCGTGAGGGTCGGCCCCCTGGTCGGCCATGTGCCTGCGATCCGGCCGTAGGACGGTCGTGGGCGACAACTTGCCCCGCCAGGAGCCCCGTTCCGGTCATCCCGGCAATCTGGCCGGTTGCCGCTCTCGCAGTCCTGGACCGTTCCCTTGCCGGGGCGGCTGGCCTCCCGAGCGAACGGCGGGCTTGTCGGCGACGACGGTCAGCCAATGCGGGTGGGGCCCGCCTTGAACCTCGAGAGAAGATCTGAACGCACCGCCCTGACCAGTGTCCCGGCACGGCGGGTCAGTGGCCCCACCCGCCGCCGCCTGACTCCAGGGCCTCGACACGGCCACGAAGGTCGGCAATCTGCTGAACAGCTTCGGCCAGCGCCAGCTCCAACGCTTCGACGCGGGCCGCCGTCCCGCTGGCGGGCGCGGTCGCCTCCCGGCCGTAGAGGGCATCAGCGTCGTCGGCGAAGCAGGACGGGTGGGCGACGAAGGCGCCCTTGCCGGGGCGGGAGACCGCCCACCCGTCCTGCTTCAGCAGGGTCATGGCCTTCTGCACGGTCAGGCTCGACGCCCCGAACTCACGCATCAACACGGCCTGCGTCGACCAGCATGAGGACGTCGCTGACGCCGCGGTTCTTGATCTCGGTGAGGATGTGCGTCCAGTGCTTGGCGCCCTCGCCGCCGTCGCCGGCCCACAGCCCCAGGATCTCCCGCCGGCCCTCGGTGGTGACTGCCAGGGCGACGTAGATGGGCCGGTTGGCCACCGCAGCGAGGGATAAGGCCACGATGGGCGCAGATCGAATGCGTGTGCTAACTAGCGGCTCGCGGTCGGATATGCTCGATCTGGAGAAATGGAGCGTGCAGCGTTGGCCTGGCCCGTTCAATAACGAATCACATGCAGGGAAAATGGATCTGGGGTTGTGATGTCGGAAACTGATGGAGGCGCGAACACGCCTCTCAGCCCCCTGTCCCTGAAGTCAATCATCGGTGGCGGGCTTGAGGACAAGCGGTGGACTGCTGCGCTTGACTCCTTGAGGGAGGCAGCACAGAAAATCGGTACGCCGTCTGATGTTCCGTTCAATCTAACGGTTACGTACTTCGTCCCAGGGGAAATCTACGGTCCGAAGTTCTCCGGCATCAGAATCGGATCATTCCTGGAGGATTTTCGATCGCTGGTTGTTCAGGTGGCACTCCCAAGGCATCCCGAGGCGGACGCGCGAGCAGAGTTGCTCGACCTTCTTGACGAGGCCATCCCCAGGGCAGAGGGATGGGGAAAGTGGAAGAAGTTGCTCTCTGGACCGCTAGAGGCGGCCAGGAGGGCGGCGTCTGACCTGCGGGGACATTAGGCCTAATTAAGCGGGTGAACAGTAGTCTTTCTACCCAAGGGCAGCGCTGCCCGGTGGGGTGCAGTCCTAGGAGGTTGGTACTGGTGGATAACAGGGGTGGCGGTGTCTGATTGGTCGGCGCTTTTTGCGGAAATGGAAACGGCTAAGCGTAGGCTGGCGGTCAGTGACCGAGATGGGCTCTGGCGTCATGAGTCACGTCAGCCTTCGGCCGCGTCGGAGTGGATCGCAGAGATCGCTACAGTGACGCACTGTCCTGTGGACCCTGAGTATGCCGATTTCCTGCAGCATGCGGACGGTTGGCCGGCCATCTTGCAGGACATCGACCTGTTTGGGACGGCGGACTTCGGTAGTGTCGCTTACGCCGAGGCCGAGGAACTCGTGCGTGTGATCGAGGATGAGGTGCAGATTGAGCGAGGAGAGGATTTCTCCCGCTTGATTCCCATCGGTGCGTCACGAACGGACATCGACATTTTCGCCATGCCGTCTGCGAGAAAGCCGAGTCGACCGGCACCGGTTATCTGGCTTGCAGGCGGGGAAATCGAAAGATATCAAACCTTCTCGGATTTCTTCCGAGGGATGATCGCCGAGAATCTTGCTGAGGCCGACTCTTTGGCGTGAGCCCTCAGGGGTTCATCCCTTAGAGGATGTCTCACGTGGCGAGCTTCGCGAGTCTTTTGTAGCAGGTGAGGGCTGCGGCGAGGCCGAGGAAGGCAAGGAAGTGGCTGCCCTT
>NZ_JBEYIF010000046.1:0-7850 GCF_040635655.1 Streptomyces sp. NPDC006923 | reverse complement strand
GAGGCGCTGACGTCGGCGGTGGCTCGTCTTCATGTGCGGGGGGTGGAGGTGGACTGGGCTGCGTTCTACGCGGGCACGGGTGCCCGGCGTGTGGACCTGCCGACGTACGCCTTCCAACACCAGCACTTCTGGCTGGAGCCCGGATTCCGCGTTGCCGACGTGACAGCGGTCGGCCTCGACCCGGCCGACCATCCCCTGCTGGGCGCCGGTGTCACCCTTGCCGACTCCGACGGCTTCCTGCTCACCGGACGGCTCGGCCTCGACACCCACCCGTGGCTCGCCGATCACGCCGTCATGGGCTCCGTCCTGCTGCCCGGCACGGCCTTTGTGGAACTGGCCGTCCGCGCCGGTGACCAGGTCGGCTGCGACCTTCTGGAAGAGCTGACCCTCGAAGCGCCCCTGGTGCTCTCCGAGCGCGGAGCCGTCCGGCTCCAGATCGTCGTGGGCGGGCCGACCACCGACGGCCGCCGGCCCTTCACCATGTCGTCCCGGCCGCAGGACGCCACGGACGCGTCGACCGACGGAATGTGGACCCGGCACGCGGCGGGCGTGCTCGCGGCCGGTGCGCCGGGTCCTTCCTTCGACCTCACCCAGTGGCCGCCGCCCGGCGCGACCGAGGCCGCGACCGACGACCTGTACACGGACCTGGCGGCGGGCGGGCTCGCGTACGGCCCGGTATTCCAGGGGCTTCAATCCGCCTGGCGGCGCGGCGACGAGGTCTTCGCCGAGGTGCGGCTGCCCGCCGACACCGTCTCGGCCGCCAAGGACTTCGGCCTCCACCCGGCCCTGTTCGACGCGGTCCTGCACGCTCTCGGCCTGGGCGGTCTCGGCGGCAGCGAGGGGCAGGGACGGCTGCCGTTCGCATGGACCGGCGTCTCCCTGCACGCGACCGGCGCCTCGGCGCTGCGAGCGCGGCTCTCCGCCTCGGGCGCGGGCGGCGTACGGCTCGAACTCGCCGACGCGGCAGGCGCACCGGTCGCCTCCGCGGTGACCGTACTGCGCCCGGTCTCCGAGGAGCAGGTGCGGGCGGCGGGGGCCGCCCACCACGAGTCATTGTTCCGTCTGGAGTGGGCGGAGCTTCCCGCGACGGCCGTCGCGGCGCATGACACGAACGACCGGTGGGCGGTGCTCGGCGCGTCCGGGGCCGCCTCGGCGTCCGGAGTGCCCTACGACCGCTACGAGGACCTCGCGGCACTCGTCGGCGCCCTGGCAGGCGACGCCGAGCCGCCCTCGGCCGTCTGCTACGAGCCGTACGGAGCGGGCGGCGCGGCGGAGCTGAGCGCCGACGCGACGCACAGCGCTGTCACCGGCACACTGGCCGTTGTCCAGGCATGGCTGGCCGAGGAACGTCTCGCCGACACACGCCTGCTCATCGTGACGCACGGCGCCGTGGCCGGCGCCGCCCCGGCCGGCCCAGCCGGTGCGCCGGCCGTCGACCCGATTGCCGCCGCCGTATGGGGGCTGGTCCGCTCCGCGCAGTCGGAGAACCCGGACCGTATTCTCCTGGTCGACCTCGACCTCGGCCTCGACGCAGCGGCGGTCTCGGCCCGGGCCCTGCCCGCCGCACTGGCCTCGGGGGAGGAGCAGATCGCCGTACGCGACGGCGTGCTGTCCGTTCCCCGGCTGGCGCGTGTCGCCGCGACCGACCCGGCAGCGGTCGCCCCCTGGAACACCGACGGCACCGTGCTGATCACCGGAGCCACCGGAATGCTGGGCGGTCTGGTGGCCCGGCATCTTGTCGCCGAGCACGGCGTGCGACGCCTGCTGCTGCTCAGCCGGCGCGGCGCGGACGCCGCCGGCGCCACCGAGCTGACGGCCGAGCTGTCCGAGGCCGGCGCCGATGTCGCGTGGGCCGCGTGCGACGCGGCCGACCGGGACGCACTGGCCGGAGCGCTGGAGACCATTCCCGCCGGGCACCCGTTGACGGCCGTCGTCCACACGGCCGGTGTGCTGGACGACGGGGTCATCGGCTCCCTGACCCCCGAAAGGATCGCGGGCGTGCTCCGCCCCAAGGTGGACGCCGCGGTCAACCTCCACCAACTGACCCAGGGCCTGGACCTGTCGGCGTTTGTACTCTTCTCCTCGGTGGCCGGCGTCTTCGGCGGCCCGGGGCAGGGCAACTACGCCGCGGCCAACGCGTTCCTCGACGCCCTGGCGGAACACCGGCGCGCCACCGGGGCCACCGCGACCTCCCTGGCCTGGGGCCCCTGGGCCGAGGGCGGCATGGTCGGCAGGCTCGACGAGGCCGACATCAGCCGTATGAAGCGCGCGGGACTGCCACCGCTGCGGGCGGCGGAGGGCCTGGCACTCTTCGACACCGCCGTCGCCACCGGAGCGGCGGCCGTCGTCCCGATGCGGATCGACCCGGCGGCCCTGCGAACCCAGGCCCTCGCGGGCACGCTCTCGCCGCTGCTGCGCGGACTCGTACGCGTCCCGGCACGGCGCGCCGTCGACACCAACGGCGCCAGCGGCGGCATGTCCGGGCTCCAGCGGCAGCTCGCCGGGCTCGGCGACGCGGAACAGGACCGGCTGCTGCTCGATCTGGTCCGTACCCAGGTCGCGGTCGTGCTGGGCTACGCGGGGCCCGACGCCGTGGAGGCCGACAGGGCGTTCAAGGAACTGGGCTTCGACTCGCTCACCGCCATCGAACTGCGCAACCAACTGGGCGGCGCGACCGGTCTGCGGCTGCCTCCCACCCTTGTCTTCGACTATCCGACGTCCAGCTCCCTGGCGGGATATCTGCGCACCGAGATCATCGGTGACGATCCGGCCGACACTCTCCCGGACCGGGCGATCACGGCCTCGGACGACGACCCCATCGCCATCATCGCGATGAGCTGCCGCTTCCCCGGCGGCGTCAACTCGCCCGAAGATCTCTGGCAGTTGCTCGCGGAGGGCGGGGACGGCATCTCCGCGTTCCCGGCCGACCGGGGCTGGGACTTCGACACCCTCTACAGCGACGACCCCGACCGCGAGGGCACGAGTTACACCCGCGAAGGCGGATTCCTGCACGACGCACCCGAGTTCGACGCCGCGTTCTTCGGGATCTCGCCCCGGGAAGCCCTGGCGATGGATCCCCAGCAGCGGCTGCTGCTGGAGACCTCCTGGGAGGTGTTCGAGCGGGCAGGCATCGATCCCGCGACCCTGCGCGGCAGCAAGTCGGGCGTGTTCATCGGCTCCAACGCCCAGGACTACCTCCAGCTCTGGCTCAACGACCCCGAGGGCCTCGAAGGCCACCTCGGCACGGGCAACGCCGCCAGCGTCGCCTCCGGCAGGATCTCCTACACCTTCGGACTCGAAGGCCCCGCACTCACACTCGACACGGCCTGCTCGTCGTCGATTGTCACCCTGCACCTCGCCGCACAGGCACTGCGCAACGGAGAGTGCTCGCTGGCCCTCGCCGGCGCCGCCACCATCATGTCCACGCCCGGCGCATTCACCGAGTTCAGCCGCCAGCGCGGACTCGCGGCCGACGGCCGCATCAAGGCGTTCTCCTCGGACGCCGACGGTACGAGCTGGTCGGAAGGCGCGGCCATGCTCCTGGTGGAGCGGCTGTCCGACGCGCGGCGCAACGGACACCCCGTGCTCGCGCTCGTCCGTGGCACCGCCGTCAATCAGGACGGCGCGTCCAACGGCCTGACCGCGCCCAACGGCCCGTCGCAGCAGCGTGTCATCCGCCAGGCCCTCGCCAACGCCGGGCTCTCGGCGGCCGAGGTGGACGCGGTGGAGGCCCACGGCACGGGCACCACCCTCGGCGACCCCATAGAGATCCAGGCCCTGCTCGCCACCTACGGCCAGAACCGGCCCGAGGGGCGGCCCCTGCTGCTCGGCTCGGTCAAGTCGAACATCGGCCACACCCAGGCCGTCGCGGGCGCCGCGGGCATCATCAAAATGGTGCTGGCGATGCGGCACGGGCTGCTGCCACGGACCCTGCACGTGGCCGAGCCGACGCCGCACGTCGACTGGTCCGCCGGTGACATCGAGCTGCTGACCGAGGCCCAGGACTGGCCGGACACCGAGAACCGTC
Organism: Streptomyces sp. NPDC006923; assembly: GCF_040635655.1. Taxonomy (NCBI): domain Bacteria; kingdom Bacillati; phylum Actinomycetota; class Actinomycetes; order Kitasatosporales; family Streptomycetaceae; genus Streptomyces; species Streptomyces sp. NPDC006923. Next base: position 3,823 of record NZ_JBEYIF010000046.1, on the reverse strand, counting down.
CGCGCCGCGCCGGCGTTTCCTCCTTCGGATACAGCGGCACCAACGCACACGCCGTATTGGAACAGGCACCCCAGCAGCCCACGGCCGCGCCGGACACGGCCGCCCAGAACACCCTCCCCGTACTCCCGTGGACCCTGTCGGCCCGCACCGCGGCGGCGCTGCGCGCGCAGGCCGAGCGACTCCGCACCCACCTGGAGACCGCCCGGCCGGACGCCGCGCCGGACCTCGCCCACGCCCTGGCCACCACACGCTCAGCCCTCGAACACCGCGCGGTCATCATCGGGCGGGACAACGACGCGCTGCGCCGGGGCCTGGAGGCGCTGGCCGACGGACGCGGTACGGCCGGTCTGACCCAGGGCACATCGGTCGCGGCCGGCAAGCGCGCGTTCCTGTTCACGGGGCAGGGGAGTCAGCGCCTCGGCATGGGACGTGAACTGTACGCGGCGTATCCGGTGTTCGCGGACGCGCTGGACGCGGTCTGCGCCGAGCTGGACGGGGCACTCGAACGCCCCCTGAAGGACGTCCTGTTCGGAGACGACGCCGGACTCCTTGACCGTACCGGGTACACCCAGCCCGCTCTGTTCGCGATCGAGGTCGCTCTCCACCGGCTCGTGGAGAGCTGGGGCCTGACGCCGGACTTCCTCTCCGGGCATTCGATCGGTGAGATCGCCGCGGCGCATGTGGCGGGTGTGTTGTCGCTGGTGGACGCGTGTGTGCTGGTGGCGGCGCGTGGCCGGTTGATGGAGGCGTTGCCGTCGGGTGGGGCGATGGTGGCGGTGGAGGCGTCGGAGGACGAGGTGCTGCCGCTGCTGTCGGACCGGGTGGCTGTCGCCGCGGTCAATGGTCCTTCTTCGGTGGTGGTGTCGGGTGACGAGGACGCTGTCCTGGAGATCGCGGCGCGTTTCGAGGCGGAGGGGCGCAAGACCAAGCGGCTTACGGTCAGCCACGCGTTTCATTCGCCCCATATGGACGGGATGCTGGACGCGTTCCGGGACGTGGCCGCAGGACTGTCGTACGACGCTCCGCGCATTCCGATGGTGTCGAGCCTGACGGGCACCCTTGTCTCCGCGGACGAGCTGGGCGACCCCGAGTTCTGGGTACGGCACGTCCGCGAGCCCGTACGTTTTCTCGACGGCGTACGCACCCTTGAGGCACAGGGCGTCAGCACCTTTGTGGAGCTGGGCCCGGAAGGCGTGCTCACGGCCATGGCCCAGGAGTGCGTCACCGGCGACACGGCCACATTCATTCCCGCGCTCCGTGGCGGCCGGCCCGAGCCCGAGACGGTGACCGCTGTCCTCGCCGGCCTGTATGTACGGGGCATGGCACCGGACTGGAAGGCGTTCTTCGCCGGGACGGCCGCCCGCCGAGTCGAGCTGCCGACGTATGCCTTCCAGCGCCGGCGGTACTGGCCGGAACACCCGATGACCGCCCTTGTGCGGAGAGACGAAGAGCGTCTCACCGGGCCGGACGCATGGCATTACCGGGCGAGCTGGAAGCCACTCCCCATGGTCTCGGACGCCCGGCTCTCCGGTGTCTGGCTCGTGATGGTTCCCTCGGCGGCCGACGAATCCACCCTGGTCAGGGCGGTGCTGGACGGGCTGGCCGAACGCGGCGCGGAGGTACGGCGCGTCCTGGTGACCCCCGGGCAGAACGACCGGGCGCCGCTCGCCGAGCGTCTTCGTGCGGAACTCGGCGACGACAGCGCCCAGCCGATCGCGGGTGTGGTGTCGTTGTTGGCGTTGGATGAGGTGGCTGGGGTGGTGGCCACGGTTTCTTGTGTGCAGGCGTTGGGTGATGTGGGTGTGGATGCGCCGGTGTGGGGTGTGACGTGTGGTGGTGTGTCGGTTGGTCGGTCGGATGGGGTGGTGCGGCCGGGTCAGGCGGCGGTGTGGGGTGTGGGTCGGGTGGCTGCGTTGGAGTTGCCTGGTCGGTGGGGTGGGTTGGTGGATCTGCCAGAGGCGGTGGATGGGCGGGTGGTGTCGCGGTTGGTGGGTGTGTTGTCGGGGGTGGTGGGTGGTGAGGATCAGGTGGCTGTGCGGTCGTCTGGTGTGTTTGGTCGTCGTTTGTCGCGGGTGGTTCTTCCTGTGGGGTCGTCGGGTGTTTCTGTGGGTGCGGGTGGGGGGTTCCGGGTTGGTGGGTCGGCGTTGGTGACGGGTGGTACGGGTGTGTTGGGTGGGCGTGTGGCGCGGTGGTTGGTGGGGTGTGGGGTGGATCATTTGGTGTTGGTGAGTCGTCGTGGGTTGGCGGCTCCGGGGGCGGTGGGGTTGCGGGATGAGTTGGTGGGTTTGGGTGTGGGGGTGACGGTTGCGGCGTGTGATGTGGCTGATCGGGAGGCGTTGGGTGGGTTGTTGAAGTCGTTGCCGGTGGGGTCTCCGTTGTCGGTGGTGGTGCATGCGGCTGGTGTGCTGGATGACGGTGTGCTGGATGGTTTGACGCCGGAGCGGTTTGAGGGGGTGTGGCGGGCGAAGGTGGCGTCGGCGGTCCATTTGCATGAGTTGACGCGTGGGATGGATCTGTCCGCGTTTGTGTTGTTTTCTTCGATTGCCGGTACGGTCGGCGCTGCTGGGCAGGCGAATTATGCGGCGGCGAATGCGTTTTTGGATGGGTTGGCGGAGTCGCGGCGTGCTGAGGGTTTGGTGGCGACGTCGGTGGCGTGGGGGCCGTGGGCCGAGGGTGGGATGGCGTCGGACGATGCGCTGGCGGCGCGGATGCGCCGTGGTGGCGTACCGCCCATGGACCCCGAGTCGGCCATCGATGCTCTCCAGCGTGTCCTGGAGGCGGACGAGGCGGTCGTGACGGTCGCGGATATTGATTGGGAGCGGTATGCACCCGGGTTCACGGCCGTACGACCCAGCCCGCTGATCGGAGATCTGCCCGAGGTCCGGGGCGCTGCTGCGCACGCCCAGGACAACCGGCGCGGCGGCAGCGCCGCCACCGAAAGCCTGCCCGCCCTGACCACCCGGCTCCTCGGCCTGCCCAAGACGGAACGGGAACAGGCCGTGCTCGACCTCGTCCGAGCCCAGGTGGCCGACGTACTCGGCCACGCCGACGTGACCGAGATCGATGGCGCCCGCGCGTTCCGGGAGATCGGCTTCGACTCACTGACCGCGATCGAACTGCGCAACCGGCTCAACGCCACAACCGAGCTGCGCCTCCCGGCCACGCTCATCTACGACTATCCGACACCCATCGCACTGGCCGACTTCCTGCGCACCGAACTCCTCGGCGAGCAGGAGGCCGTCATCGGGACGGTGGTCGCGGCCGTGTCCGACGACCCGATCGCGATTGTGGCAATGAGCTGCCGCTTCCCCGGCGGGGTCCGGTCTCCGGAGGAGCTGTGGGAACTTCTCACCTCCGGTGGCGACGCGATTTCCGACATGCCCATGGACCGTGGCTGGGACATCGAATCCCTCTACAACCCGGACCCCGCCACAGAGGGAACGACCTACACACGGCAGGGCGGCTTCCTCGACGACGCCGCCGACTTCGACGCCGCGTTCTTCGGCATCTCGCCGCGTGAGGCGCTGGCGATGGATCCGCAGCAGCGGCTGCTGCTGGAGACGTCGTGGGAGGCGTTGGAGCGGGCCGGTATCGATCCAGCGACCCTGCGGGGCAGCAGGACCGGTGTCTTCGCCGGCACCAACGGCCAGGACTATCTCTCGCTGCTGCTGGACGACACCCAGGGCCTCGAAGGGCATATGGGCACGGGCAATGCCGCGAGTGTCGTATCCGGTCGGGTGGCCTATGCGCTGGGGCTTGAGGGGCCGGCGGTGACGGTGGATACGGCGTGTTCGTCGTCGTTGGTGGCGTTGCACTGGGCGGT
>NZ_JBEYIF010000045.1:0-9414 GCF_040635655.1 Streptomyces sp. NPDC006923 | reverse complement strand
ATAGTTCGTCCGGCACGAGCCGACGCGACAGATCAACCCTCACGGTGCAACATCATGCCGCACCAGCACACGACCACGTGAGACATCCTCTTAATGCAAGTGCCGAGCTAATAATCGGATTTGAGATATCCGCGACGACGAAAGTGCATCGTGAACACTTTCTAGAGTCGGGCCCGCAATGAGGGGAAAACGGACAGCGCCGGGTGAACGAGCCCTCATAACGCAGGCGCAAGATCTCCGAGAAGGAGTTCTAAGTAGAATTTTGTTTCAGGAAATCGCGCGTCAGCCCGAAACGCGGAGTTCAATTAGCGTGGTGCGTTCGCGATCCGCTCCGGCCTCCCCATATCCGGTGAATCCCGCAGCCGGCGCGTTTATCACCGTCGTCGCGCCGTCTTCCTTCCGAACGGTTGTTTTTACCGGGTCATCCGTGGTCCATATGCCATAAGCCTGGGGGATTTCCAGCGATATGAAGGCCGGCTTGGTGGTCACTCTGAAACAGTAGCTGTGGACGTCTCCACCGTCTGAACCTTCGATTCTGATGTCCTGAGTGTCATCGCATTCCATGAAGAGCAGGTGACCGTCGCCACTCTTTAGAATCGCACCTGTCTCTTCTTCGATCTGCGACGCGTTGGGATAGGCGAAGCGTTCGACCGCCGAGGGCATGCCGCTCTCAACGGCTGTCGCAGCACCCTCGGTCCCGTCAGCGTGCGCTACGCCGAGAGTGGCCGCACCGGCCGCCAAAGCGGTAGCGAAACTCAGGCCAAGGATCTTCTTCACGCGAATATCAGACATAGTGAACCTTTCCGTGAAAATAACCAGCAATATTTGCACTGAGTGCCATATTGAGAGGAAGTAAAGCACGGCCTGAATGGCTGCTCGAATCGGCCACAAGGGTAATTTTGATCACACAAAAACCCTCAAGACTTCATACAACTTTCCCCTCTCTTCGGGCAACCGCGTGCGCGATACGTGGGGGTTCCGCTGCGCAAGCCGACAGTCACTACGGAAATATTAACCCGAAGGGTACATAACCTCGCTATGGGTTTACATATGGATGGTATCTATATTTACGCGATTTGTAGGTGCTTCTACCTTCGCTTAAGCATGAACTTCCGGGCTGACTCCGTCGCTCCCGGCGGCAAGCTGTGTGTACGATCAGAAAACTTTTCGTACAGACAACTTCACGAAACTCCGCAAGTGTGGACCTTCTGTAACACTCGCCCATTTTTTGGCCGTGCGTTCAGATTGTTCCCTCGTCAAAAGGAGCATCTAAATGAAACGTCGAAGATTTTCCAGTAGTTCGCATTTTGAAGTAATAAGAACTCGTAGAGGTCGTCGACGAGCCCTGACCGCATTGCTGTCAGCCGGCCTGTTTGCAGGACTGCTGGGCACCCCAGCCACAGCAGCGGAAACGGACCCCGCGGCGCTTCCTGAAGGCATACGTGCCGACATTGTCACGTATTGGAAAACCGGCGGCACGGGGTTGCAGGACGCTGCTGAGCAGGCATTGCTCGGTGGTGACGAGGCCATCCAAAAATTTATTCAGAACGCCGAGTCCATCCAGAACGTAGACAACCATATTGAGACCGCGCGTCTGGCGATGACCGCCGGTCCCTACGTGCGCGAAGCCGCAGTCGCAGCGCTGCAAACCACGCCGACGGAGTTGGAAGATTTCCTCAACTTCGGGTACCAGGAATCGCAGGACCTGGACAACAGGATAGAAACCGCCCGGGTGGCGACTCTGGGAGGCACCTATGTCCACGATGCGGGCGAGGCTGCGCTGCTGGGCTCCGCAGAAGAGCGCGAACAATTCCTGAGCGAAGGCCAATACTCGGCTCTCAAAACTGACAACCGAATTGACACGGCCTACTTGGCCACAAACGGAACTCCGAACGTCAGAGCAGCCGCCAAGGTCGCTTTGCAGGGAACGCCTGAGGACATCGCAGAGTTCTTGGACGTCGGACAGGTAACTGCCCGCGCCCGAGACCTTGAGCAAACCAACATCGAGGACTTGCTCAAGCAGGCGAAGGAATCCGGCAAGCAGGCTGAAGAGGCAACGAAGCAGGCAGAAGAGGCAGCCGCAAAGTCGATCCAGGCGTCGAAGCTGGCTAAGGAAGCTGCGCACGATGCTGCAGACGAGGCTGGTGCTGCTAAGGACGACGCCAAGCTAGCCGGAATCAAGGCCCGGCAGGCCGCAGATGCTGCCCAGGCCGCAGCCGAGTCCGCTCAGGTAGCCATCGGAGCAGCTGACGCTGCGAATGCCGCCGCACGGCGGGCCGCACTGGCTGCTGCGCAAACCGCTGCGGCGGCCAGCAAGGCTGCATCAGCTGCGGACGAGGCACACAAGAAGGCCATTGCGGCTGGGGCCAACGCGCAGGGCGCGGCTGCCGCACGAACGGCTGCCGGCGTCGCCCGCAAGGCTGCGGACGCGGCCGAGGCTTCGGGCCTGGCCGTCGCGAAGGCCGGGGCAGCTTCTGAAGCTGCCGCCACGGCAGCCGACAACGCCAAGGGCGCCGCTACCAATGCTCGCGCGGCGGCCGACGAAGCAATACGAGCGAACGACTACGCCGATGCCGCGGGTGCGCATTCGAGCGAGGCTCGGGCTGCGGCAGCCGACGCGCGGCGCCATGCCGACGCGGCCGACCGTGCGGCCGACCGTGCGGCCAGCCTGGCAAGACGCTCAGCGGCGGCGGCCTACGCAGCACGGGACGCCGCCAATTCAGCGGCGGGCCACGCGCGGAAAGCAGCAGAATACGCGGACGACGCCGCCGACCACGCGGGAGATTCGGCCTCTTACGCCGCCGTAGCAAAGAAGAATGCTGACCAGGCCAAGATTGCGGCCGCCGCAGCAACCACAGCGGTGAACCAGGCGAAGGGAATCTACGCCCTGGCAAGGGAAACCGAAAGCGCCGAACTCGATACCCGCACGGACGCGGCGATCGAGAGTGCTCGGTCGATGAAGGCAACTTCGGAAGCGGCAATCAAAGCCTCTGCTACCGCAGCATCTCAGGCCCGGTCCTTGTACGCCACGGCAGGCGAGCTCGCCCAGGAAGCCAGTCGGCCCGACGCCGACACGCAAGCAACGGCTGCCAGAGGGCGGCAACTGGCCATGCAGGCCATGAAGCTGCTCGGCCCCTGGCAGCAGGAGGCTGCCGCCCGCGCGCTGTCCGGCACCGAGCAAGACGTTTTGGACTACCTGCGAACCCGGTGGAAGGAGGCCGAACAGAACGACATCCGCCAGCAAGTCGTCAGCCTCAGCACTCAAAGCCTGTTCGCATCCGTCCGCACCGCCGCTGCCGAGGTTCTCGCCGGCACTCCGGAACAGATCGAAACCTTCTTCACCACGGGCCAGTACGAAGCCGGACACACCGAGATGCGGGTGGAAGTAGCCCGCCTCGCCACGGTGGGCGGCACTTACGTCAAAGAAGCCGCAACAGCAGCTCTCAAAGAAGGCACGCCCAAAGCACTCGCCACATTTCTTCAAGTTGGGCAGTACGGTCAGCAGCTTCTCGACGAACGGATTCTCACCGCCCAACTCGCCACTAACGGAAGCCCGGAGCTCAAAGCAGCTGCCACAATTGCACTGGCCGGCCCCGCAGAGCTTGTACATGAGTTTGTCACCGTCGGCCAATACATGGCGCAACGCAAGGACGACCTAGCCACCACCCACACTCATCATGTTCAAGGCCTGTTGGCCGAAGGATCGATGATTGCGGCGAAGGCCAATGAGGACGCCTGGCGTGCTGCCGAAGCTGCTGCCAAGGCCATCAACGCGGCCGCTGCGGCGGCTGAAGCCGCTGGCAAGGCGCAGACCTCTGCGCAACAGGCGGTAGAGCACGCGTCTGCCGCTGATTCCTCGGCCGACGCAGCAGAAGACAGTGCTGCCCAAGCAGCAGCGTCCGCTGTTACCGCACGAGCCGCAGCCAGTAGGGCTGACGCAGATGCCGAAGCCGCTGAAAACTCTGCGGCCAACGCAGAATTCTCTGCCGCCTACGCCCGCGAATCAGCAAAAAGGGCAGACAGGGCAAAGGATGAAGCCCACACATCTGCTCTTGCCGCAGGAAAAAGTAGAGACGAGGCAGACGCTGACGCCGCCGCCGCCTGGCAGAGGGTGCACGACCTTGCCGAAGCAGAGCTGAAAGAAGCGACCCGACGGGCTGAAGAGGAACGCAAGAAACAAGAAGGGCCCCGAAAGCCTCAGTGTGTTCCAGGACGCTTCTTTCCTGCACCCTGCCAACTTCCCATCTTCCGATGGATCTACGATGCCGCGCAACCTGGTACCACCGCACACGCAGTGGTATGGGAAATATCTGGTCTCGCTGACATTGAAAGATGCATAGAAGAGCCGGCAACCAAGGACTGCGCTTTCGCAGCTCTCAGCCTTATACCGGCGGGGAAACTCAAGCTCCTCACCAAGGTAGACGAGGGAGTCAAGGCCCTCGAATCCTCTCGGGCGGCTAGGCGCACAGTCACCTGCCTTGTCGGTGCAGCCACTTCAAATCTTTCCAGGGGGCTTCCGGAACAAGAATGTCAGAAGTTCCGGGACAAGGTGAAGAGGGTCCTCGATGAACTTCCTGCGCGAACGCCGACGGATAAAAGAACCACTGGAAGATTGCTTGACGAGAACGGTGACCCAATTCCTGAACTTCCGCCAGGGATTGAAGAGATGAAGAGCGGTGAGAAATGGTACGATGGCGAAAATAACTCGTACGATGATCCGCTGTGGGCGGAAGCGCAGAGGCGACTTTTCGGTAAGAAGGGGTTTCCGGCAAGCAAGAACGCCAAATATAAAGCCTCTTCTCACGTGGAGACGAAGTACGCGGTCTGGATGGACCAGAAAGGCATAAAGAATGCCACCGTCGTCATCAACAACAACGCAGGAGTATGCGATAAGGCACAGAACTGCATCGACGCAGTCGCAGTCATACTCCCTGTCGGTTCCACGCTGACTGTATACTTCCCCGGTGGGAAGAAAGTTTTGCGAGGAACGAGGACCTAATGGCTCTTAAGGTTCTGGGGCAAAAGCCGATATATCTGAAAAATGAGAGCGAAGTGTGTGCATATCTCGACGCATTCTTTGCTGTACGTGACAGGCTCGATGCAGTTGCGGATTTTCAGATCGTTGCTGACGTGGCGTTCGACGAATCCCAGAACGTGGCGCCGGACAACGTCTTGTCAATCGGTATTGACGATGCGTCAGGATATGGAGGGTTGATCTGGTATTGCGACGGATCGCTTGCTCGTCAGATATCTGCAGAATTCGGCCATGATCTCGCCTACAGCGCCTGGGTGTCCCTGAGTTCATCTCCGCCGGATTTCGATCCCGAAGTGGTCTCCGAGCCGGGGTGCCCGACCTTCTTTGATCGCACCAGCGTGCTGCCGCTTCCCAGAATTCGTTTGGTGGTAGAAGAATACTTCCGCGAAGGAACCGGTTTCCGGCCGACGCAGGTGCAATGGATGAAAGGTCACTACACCGGCGAAATTTGGACAGAAGATTAGGCAGAACCGCAGGTCGCTCCAACCCGCATAAATTCATGCTCCGGGCCAGTGAAACCGCTGCCCCAGACGTGTCTTTGTGTATCAGACGAGAAGGTGCAGTGCGCGGAATTTCGCACTGCACCTTCTCGTCTGTCGACCCGGACTTTCAACGCGGATGGTGTCATGCTCGTACAGCCCTCCTAAACTTTCGACAGGAATGCGTCTCCGGAAACGTGACCGCTCGGCGTGCAAATCCTCCGCCGGAAGCGACTACCGAGGAGCGAGACTTCTACGGACTTCCAGCCAGCGTTCAGCCCGGCACCGAGCGCTGGAGGCGGTCGGCCGGTGGCTGACAACCACGGATACCAGACGAAGGAGTGGCGAAGTGACGGTCACGGTCGAGGCGGCGGCCGCCGCGCCGAAGAGCGCCCCGGCAACGCTGGAGTCAGGCAGCCGCCGCCCGCCAGGCGCTCGTCGAGCGGTGGGTCGAACGCCACGGCATCGACGCCGTCCGGCGCCTGGCCGAGGCCGAGGACCCGGCCGACGCGGTCGCTGCCGACGTCACCCCGAAGAAACCACCGCACCTACGACAAGTCGTGGCGGGTGTGGGAGCGCTTCTGTGTCACCCAGGGATTCCCTCCGACTGAGGTCCCGCCCCCTCCCCCGCCCAGTGGCTCGACGGGCCAGGACCCACCCGGTACCGCTGGCGCGCCCTCGTCACCGTCCGACGCCAGCACCTGGACGCCTCCCGCTGACGCCCGACTGACGCGCGACGGCCCCGCCGGTTCTACCGAGGACATCGGCGGAGTGCCGGACGAGATAGTCCAGGCACAGTGGCAGAAGTTCCGGTCCGTGGTGAAGACGGCAAACGCGGCAAAGAAGTGAAAGGCCGGAAAGGCGCGTGCCAGGGAATCCGCACAGGCGTCCGCACAGGGGCGCGCTGTCCTCACGGAGCGCGCATGGGGCAAGAATGGGGGGCATGAGCGACAGCCCAGCCCCTCTCGCCGATCCGCACATCGCCTTCGATCCGACCGAAGGCCGCCGGGACATCGTCGTCCTCGGCTCCACCGGATCCATCGGCACCCAGGCCATCGACCTGGTCCTGCGTAATCCCGACCGCTTCCGTGTCACCGCGCTCTCCGCCGCGGGCGGCCGCGTGGCGCTGCTCGCCGAGCAGGCGCGGCGACTGCGGGTCCGCACCGTGGCGGTCGCGCGCGAGGACATCGTCCCCGTGCTGCGGGAGGCGCTGCGGGCGGAGTACGGGACGGACGAGCCGCTGCCCGAGATCCTCGCGGGGCCCGGCGCGGCCACCGAGCTGGCGGCCTCCGAGTGCCACACCGTGCTCAACGGCATCACCGGTTCCATCGGACTCGCCCCCACCCTCGCCGCGCTGAAGGCCGGCCGGACGCTCGCCCTCGCCAACAAGGAGTCGCTGATCGTCGGCGGTCCGCTGGTCAAGGCTGTCGCCAGGCCCGGCCAGATCATCCCCGTCGACTCCGAGCACGCCGCGCTCTTCCAGGCGCTCGCCGCCGGTACCCGTGCCGATGTGCGCAAGCTCGTGGTGACGGCCTCCGGCGGGCCGTTCCGGGGACGTACGAGGGCCGAGCTGGCGGATGTCACGCCCCGGGACGCCCTGGCCCACCCCACCTGGGCGATGGGCCCGGTGATCACGATCAACTCCGCGACCCTTGTCAACAAGGGCCTGGAAGTGATCGAGGCGCATCTGCTGTACGACATCCCCTTCGAGCGCATCGAGGTGGTGGTCCACCCGCAGTCGTTCGTCCACTCGATGGTGGAGTTCAGCGACGGCTCGACGCTGGCGCAGGCGACACCGCCGGACATGCGCGGGCCGATCGCCATCGGTCTCGGCTGGCCGCAGCGGGTGCCGGACGCGGCCCCGGCCTTCGACTGGACCAAGGCGTCGAGCTGGGAGTTCTTCCCGCTGGACGGCGAGGCGTTCCCGTCCGTGGCGCTCGCCAGACACGTCGGAACCCTGGGCGGCACGGCCCCCGCGGTGTTCAACGCCGCGAACGAGGAGTGCGTGGACGCGTTTCTGGCGGGACGGCTGCCGTTCAACGGCATCATGGATACGGTCACCGAGGTCGTCGCCGAACACGGCCGGCCCCCTACGGGAACGTCGCTCACGGTGGCGGACGTCCTTGAGGCGGAGACCTGGGCACGTGCCCGGGCCCGCGACATGGCAGAGAAATTCAGCGAAGAACAGCCAGCGGAGGCTCGCGCATGACGATCCTGTTGACGATTCTGGGCATCGTCCTGTTCGTGGTGGGGCTGCTCATCTCCATCGCCTGGCACGAACTGGGCCATCTCTCGACGGCCAAGCTGTTCGGCATCCGGGTGCCCCAGTACATGGTCGGTTTCGGGCCGACCATCTGGTCACGGAAGAAGGGCGAGACGGAGTACGGGATCAAGGCGATCCCGGCGGGCGGCTACATCCGCATGATCGGGATGTTCCCGCCGGGCCCCGACGGCCGGATCGAGGCCCGCTCGACGTCGCCGTGGCGCGGCATGATCGAGGACGCCCGCTCCGCCGCCTTCGAGGAGCTGGAACCGGGCGACGAGGACCGGCTCTTCTACACGCGCAAGCCGTGGAAGCGCGTGATCGTGATGTTCGCGGGTCCGTTCATGAATCTGATCCTCGCCGTTGTGATCTTCATCGGCCTCGCGATGAGCTTCGGCTTCGAGACCCAGACCACCGAGGTCGCCGGCGTCCAGAAGTGCGTGATCGCGCAGAGCGAGAAGCGGGACACGTGCGAGAAGGGTGACCCGGTCTCGCCCGCCCAGGCGGCCGGCCTCCTGAAGGGCGACAAGATCGTCGCGTTCGACGGACAGCGCGTCGACGACTGGAACACGCTCTCCGGCCTGATCCGTAAGACGATCGGCCCGGCCACCATCACCGTCGAACGGGACGGCACGGAGCGGGTGCTGCACGCCACCCTCGCCAAGAACATGGTCGCCGAGAAGGACTCCGACGGACAGGCGGTCCCGGACAAGTTCGTGCCGGCCGGTTATCTGGGCTTCGCCGCCGCCAGCGAGATCGTCCCGCTCACCTTCCCGCAGTCCGTGGACCGGATGGGCGGCATGATCGGGGACGGCGTCGAATCGATCATCGCCCTGCCCTCCAAGATCCCCGACCTGTGGAGCGCGGCCTTCGGGGACGGCCCGCGCAAGGACGACTCACCGGTCGGCGTCGTCGGCGCGGCCCGCATCGGCGGCGAGGTGATGAACCTGGACGCCCCGGCGCAGAACGTGGTCGCGGCGATGCTGTTCCTGGTCGCGGGCTTCAATCTCTCCCTCTTCCTCTTCAACATGCTGCCGCTGCTGCCGCTCGACGGCGGACATATCGCGGGGGCGCTGTGGGAGTCCCTGCGGCGCAAGCTGGCGCGGCTGTTCAAGCGGCCCGACCCGGGTCCGTTCGACGTGGCGAAGCTGATGCCGGTCGCCTATGTGGTGGCGGGGATCTTCATCTGCTTCACCCTGCTCGTCCTGGTCGCCGACGTCGTCAACCCGGTCAGGATCAGCTGAGGGTTGTCCCGTGGCCCGCTTCGGGCCGGACCGGGGTTGAACGCGCTTCGCATCAAGATCGACCGATTCTGTCTGTTTCACAGCGGCCGGACACGTTTCGTGTCCGGCCGCTTACCTTTGTGTGGACTTTTCGCATGGATGTGCTCCGGCGGTACGCGGTGGCGTAATCTCGTGGCCTGGAGCCCGCCGATCTCGGGACCTTGATCCACACCTTGGGGTTGCACAGCAGATGACTGCAATTTCTCTCGGAATGCCGTCCGTTCCGACGAAGCTCGCCGAACGCAGGGTCAGCCGCCAGATCCAGGTCGGGTCGGTGGCGGTTGGTGGGGATGCGCCGGTGTCGGTGCAGTCGATGACGACGACGCGTACGTCGGACATCGGGGCGACGTTGCA
>NZ_JBEYIF010000044.1:0-9958 GCF_040635655.1 Streptomyces sp. NPDC006923 | reverse complement strand
GACGGCAGCCGCCTGATAGCCACACCCAGCACCCCTGGGCGACCCAACCCTACGAATGGCACGATCAACCCGATCAAGACGGTAGAGCCGCCTGACGTTCCTGGGCCTGTGGGTCCCCAACGGCCTGGTGGTTGGCAGCGATTCGCTCTACGTCTCCTACGCCCCGGAGGCCGCCGGCATGCTGTAGGCGTGCGGGGCGCTGGGCATGTTCGTGGGCGACATGGCGGTGGGCCGCCTGGTGCCGCCCGCGCTGCGACCCCGTCTCGCGACCCCGCTGCGCCTGCTGCTGGCGTTTCCCTACCTGTTCTTCGTCCTTCGGCCGGGGGCGGAGCTGTCGGCCGTGGCCGTCACCGTCGCCTCCGTCGGCTTCGCTGCGAGCCTGGTTCTGCAAGAACGCCTGATGTCGCTCACCCCCGACGCCTCGCGGGCCAGGCCCTCGGCCTGCACGCCACCGACATGGCTGCCCTGCAGGGCGTCGGCGCTGTCCTCGCGGGCACGCTGGCCCAACTGGCCTCCCCGGCCACGGCGATGACGCTGATGGCGGCCGGGTCGGTCAGCGTAACCCTGACCCCCGTGGCGCTGGGCAGGCATGAAAAACGACAGTCGGCCGCCGGCTGCCGGTGCAGGTGCTCGGCCGGATGTGCTCAGACCGCGTCCTGTGCAGTGCGTTCCCGTCTCGCGAGACCAGGTCAGGCGGACAACGGTGTCGGCGCCCGAGTGAGGCCGACGTCAGGTCCGCCGCCAGTTCGTGCCGCCAGAGCAAGTGATAGAGCACCGGCAGGACGGCCAGCCGGTCCCCGCCAGCTCAGCTCCGGCGACCAGCGGCACTGCGACGCCAGCGCAACGACGGCCGTATCGAAGTCCAATCGCGGCGTCCCGCTCCACCCACGACTCGTAACCCACCTGGGACCGGTGGTTGCCGCCCAGTACAGACCGGTGAAGTTCTTCTGCCCCTTGAACGAGGTGAACGGCCAACACCTGGAGGGCCACGGCAGAGAGACGGGTTGCCACTCGAAAAGGTGAAAACCTGTCTCAAACCACCTGGTCGATGCAGGCCAGTGGCGGTTCGACCCAGCCCAGAGAATGAGAGGTCCGACCTCTGGGACACTCACGCCCGGCTGGAAAGAGGAGTTCGAAGCTCCACGCGGAGTCGGATCGAGGTGTCGATAGGCAGTCCCGTGCTGGAGTAGCGAAGCTCTTTCGAGTTGTGCGCGATGAGGTCGAGATCCCGCAACTGCCGCTGCAACTCCGAGGCCAGAGCTTCGTCCGAATTAGGGACGACCTTGTCTTCTTCCTGCTCAGCGAGGTACTCAAGGTGTTGATCGACAGCCTCCACCGCCCGGCGGCTGGTCCAGTTGGCGAAGTCGTAGCAGTTTTGAGGCCTCGGCGCGAACGACGCCGGTCCCGTCGACGGGACCGGGTTTCTGATGGACTCCGAGGCGTGGGGCGGTTTCACGGCCGGGGGACAGGCCATGGCCCTCGACGAGGCTTGTGCCGACTCTGCGGTGCTGCTGGGCGAGGCCGGTTCCCGGGCGGCCGCGCGCGTAAGTTCATTGAGGGCGTCACCGTTGTGCGGGAGCTGAACGAGAAACGAGGAGGAGGCCGTCGTGACGTCCCTGCAGGCCCTGCAGGCGGGGCGGGCAGCGGCGAGTGTCCGACCCCGCCTATAGCGTCAGGCCATGGACCAGCTCTCAGCACTCACCACCGACCAGTGGGCGGTCGTTGTCGCTGCCGGCACCGCGCTCGTTGCTTCTGTCATCGCCCTCTGGCAGGCGGCTATTGCCCAGAAGGCCGCACGCAGCCAACTGGCGCTTCAGGAGCGCATCCACCGGGAGCAGAACGAGCCGTACGTCATCGTCGACATCCAGCCCGACCCCTACGGGGCGATGCTGCTGGTTATCGAGAACACCGGCCCGACCGTCGCCCGGGACGTCCGCGTCTCCTGCGAGCCGCCCCTGGAGTCCGGATGGGCCCCCGAACCGGGCCAGCCGGACCTCACCCAGGTCCTCCGGGAGGTTCTGGGCCGGCCCATCCCCCTGGTCCCACCCCGCCGCCGGCTCACATTCCTCTTCGACGACGAGACACGCTTCCAGAACTCCATCCTGCCCCGCCGACACACCTTCACGGTGAGCGCGAACGGCCCCGCGGGGCAGATGGAGACGGCGCAGTACACCGTCGACCTCGACGCGGTCATGTGGGCGCTCATCGCGGAGCGCCCCACGCAGAAGGTGGAAGAAAAGCTTGCGAACATCGGCGCCGCGATCAGCAAGACCGGTCAAGCGATCAGGGAACTAGCAACCGGCTCCGAGCGGCAGATGCCCCGCCGTAGGACTCCGCCCCTGCCAGTGAGGCAGCAGCTTCCGGACGCCACCGGCGACGCGTAGCCCCTCTCAGCGTCCTTCGGACCCGCCGCGCCCGTAGTCCAGCCGTTCAAAAGCGTCATAGCGCCTGCGGACCTACGTGGCAGGTTCTGCAAGAACTTCGGCCAGGCTGTGCAGCATGCCGAGATCCGGTGCGGCCTCGCGGACGCTCTGACAGCTCCTGCCGGTAGCTCCCGAAAGCTGCCCCAGACGCTCCTCCAGCTCCTTCTCCGCCCGGAGTTGCGTCATGGCATCGAGGCCTCCCACGAGCAGCGCACCCGCACCGATGGCGAACGGAGCCACGGGAAGCGAGATCGGGATCCCACGCAACTGCCCCACAGGAACGCGCTTTCCCGTCGTCTGTTTCACGACTGCAGCCGTAGCGACCGCGATCGCCGATGTTGCTGAAGTCAGCAACCTCATGCGCTTGGGGGACCGGAAGCGGGACCGGACGTGCTCCTCGATCCGGCCGATCCGGCCGTGGACGTCCTCGATGCCAGCGCGGAGTCCTGAGACCGACTGGGTGACCTGCTCAGACCGTGTCCTGGCAACGTCAGGTTTTCCCAGGTGGTAGTCGAAGGCGATCCACGCGAGACCGAACTGGACCGCGGCCACGTAACACTGCGCCGTCAGATCCAGGTGCAGCAGCACCTCCTCCACAGCCGCCTCATGCAGACCCTTCTGTGCCTGGCGCACGGAACCCTGCCCGGAGTTCTCCAGCCGCGCGACCGCGTCCCCGAGATGTCGAAGACCCTTCCGGCTGACATCACCCAGACTGTTCCTGATGACCGAGAAGTCGCTCGCCTCTACGCCACGTCCCCCATGAGCACGCAGCCGCGCCACCAGATCCTCGACCTGCTCGACGACATTCTCGACAGCACCGGTCTGGTCGGACTGCAGGCGCTGGGACAGTTCGTCCACCCGCTGGCGGATGGCCTTGATGTCCCTGGCCATCTCGGCCGCCTGGGCCTGAGCCGCGATGGCGCTCAGAACAGCTGTCCCACCTGACAGAGCGGTGACGGCCGTGGCGCCACGGACCCGCAGCAGACGCGCCACCTGGCCCCGGTTGTTGCGGATGCTGCTCTGGATCCAGCCGCCCTCCTCGACGATCAACTTGGCCGTCTCCATCATCTTGGCGGAGACCTCATCGATCTCGACTAGATGGCCGGTCACGCGCCGAGCCTCGATGAATGCCCGGACCGCAGGGTCCAAGGCCCGGGCGACAGAAGCCCACTCGCTGGAGGTGAGATCAGCCACCCAGCGCCCCCAACGCGATTCTTTCTTCGCACAGGGAGCGCCGAACACCACAGCGTGACCCTCTGTCACCCGGACAACGACCTCTTCGGGCTCATCCCTCAGCGACACTCCGCACAGCCCCCTCAACCCGATCCGGCATCCCGCCTGATTGTAGGTCTGAGGCCATGACCTTTTTCGGGTCTCGGCGACACAGTGGAGCCGGCGATGTGGGCTCGGACCTGCTGCCCGGCCGCGAGGGGGCCAGAAGCAGGTACTCCGACTCGGCCTCTTCGCCGGGATGCGGCCGAATTCGGCATCTCACAGATGCACGTATCACGCCTGATCGTTGAGTCCTGCCGACGGATGGGGAAGAGCGCGGAAAGGACAGACCTCTGAGGCGTCGGCACAGAGACCAAGCTTCAGACGAACCCGAGCACCCCCGGTGCAGCGTCGGTAGCTGACCTACACCGGGGCCGCCATCAGGTCGGTCAGAGTTCATGGTGGGCGAGGGTGAACAGGCCACCGTCGGGGTCCTGCAGAGTTCGCGAAAAGCCCTTCGCTGTCCAGGTGGTGGAGGGCTGGGGTCTGCCGCCACCTGTGCTCATGGCCGCGGACACGGCCCGCTCGACGTCGTCCACGGCGAAGTTGACCAGCCAGCGGGGCCGAAGGTGGGCCAGGGGGGGGAGGGCGGGGAGGTCTGCACACCGCCGTCCCGCAGGGACAGAATCACCCGGCGCCCAGCTTCACCAGCACATGGTCATCGCGGTGGTCGATGTCGATGTTCTGTTCCTCGTTCCAGCCGAGGATCTCTCCATAGAACACCGCCGCGTCGAACACGTCGTGGGTCTGCAGATCGAGCCGGGTGGGCGCCCGGCCCCCTTCCGGCGACCAGGCCAGGGTGTAGCCCTCCCAGAACCCGAACGTCGCCCCAGCCGGGGGCCGAGAGCCGCATCAGAGGGGCCGCCCAAGGGCACCTCTTCATCCGCGCCTACGGGCGGACACCTCGATGCCAGCACGGTCCTGCGGCGCGGGCTCACTCCGGCCCTACTATCCCGATGCGCCCAACAGCCCGCACACCATGTCGTTCGGCTCGCCCAACGTCGCTGACTGGACGATCGCTGCGGTCACGTCCCTGGGCGTCGCAGACCGGTCCGACCGATGTCAGTGCTCGGGGGTAGCGTCGGCGCATGTACATGAAGGCGGAGCCTGACGAGGCGTGGGAGAAGCTGCGTGCGAGCCGGGCGAACCCGCCCGGCAAGGCCGGCAGCGGAGCACGCCGGAAAACGTACGCGGCGGCACTGGAACAAGCAGAGCAGATGTTCCGCGCGGCCGCCGTGGTAGGCCCCGCCACTCGCCCCCTGCAGGTCTTCTACGGCCTGAGCCAGGCGGGCCGGGCCATCGCCGCCGCGGCGGTCGACCTCAAGGGCGAGGACTGGCGCCTCGACGGTCACGGCATTAAGGCCAGCGGCTTCGACAAGCCTTTCGCCGACATCGAGATCCGCACCGACCCCGCGACGTCGCGGAGCAGTTTCGTGCGGCTGAGCCTGCTCCTCGACTCCCCGGTCTGGGGCAAGGGCTCGGTACGCCTCGAAGACCTCTGGGACATGCTGCCGGTCAACCTTGAGTACCCGCTCACGGACCGGAACCGGCACCCCGCCCTGTACACGGACGATCGCAGCATCCACGGCGACCCCCACCCTCTGCTGCACGTCCCCGTCTGCGACATCCCCGACTGGGTCATCGACGACGGTAGTTGCAAGACGGTGAACGCGTTCTTCGCGAAGTACCCAGGCCTCGCCCAGCACCACGAGTACGTCCGCCGGACACCCCGCCCCGACGGGCCCCCCGACTTCACCCGCTACGACCACGGCGGCGGCGAACTCCGGGTGAGCTGGCTCATGCCCCAGGGCATCGCACTCGTCGAGGAGCGCCGCGAACACCTGCGTGGCCTCTCCCGCAGCCACGGAGACTCGCGCTGGTTCCTGCCGGCGATCGAACCGACAGGCCGACAACCGCATCTACTGATGGTGTGGTGGTCGGTGGTGTACGCGCTCTCCATGCTCGCCCGCTACGACCCAGCCGCTTGGGCCGGACTCATCAGCGTGGACGGCAGTCACCACGCCGTCCCCATCGAAGGCGTACTCAAGCGCGCCATCGGTTTCCTTCCCGGCCTCATTGTCCGCACCGTCGAAGAAGTTTCAGGCTGACACCGCAGACAGCGAACCCGTTTACCGCAGTCAGCACCCGCTCAGACAGAAGCGATCCGTCCCATGACCTCGTACGCCTTCAGACTGTCCTACTCGCAGATTTGCTGCTCGGGATGCGGTATCAGCCGCATCCGGGGAATCATCTGTCCCGACTGCGGCCACCGTCCCCAGCCGTGGGAGATCGACACGGCCGGCCGTGCACGCCGCGAGGCCGCTGCCGAGGCGCGGAAGCTGCTGGCGCAGCCCGTCGCCCTACTGCCCACCGGCCCGCTTGGAGTCCCCGAGACCCTGCACGCCGATCTGTTCCGGCGTCTCGCAACATGGCACAGCGGCTTCTTCACAGCCGTAGCAGAGGCAGCACAGGCCACCGAGCGCGGAGAGCCAGACCTCAAGGCCTGCGTCGCCGAGTTCACCGAACTTCGCGCCTTGGTGCACAACACGGACGCCGGACGTCCACTGACAGTACGGCTCACCATCCTGCGTGAGCTTGTCGCCGAGCTGACCTCGATGATCGATGCCTACCTTGCCGCACTGCTGGCTGCCACCCCGCTCGGGGCGCAGAAACACGGGACACACGCCCAAAGCCACCTCGACCGCGCCGCGGAACTCATCAAGACCGCCAACGACGCTGCGGACGGAGCGGAACTCCTGGCTGCCGAGCGGGACACCGCGCGGATCCAGAGCATCCTGCTGACCCTGGCACTCCGCACCTTTGAGGTCCCCGATCTGCTGGCCCTGGACGCAGCGGCACGGGACCAGCTGCAGGACATCACATCCTCACGCGGAGTCAACGGCTCCGGAGTCATGCTCGCCGTCGGGCACGTACTGGCCCAGAGCATCTTCGACCCGGAGCGCTTTCGTGAGGTCATCCGCCTCGCCTACGACGTGTTCCGCTCCAACCCCCAGGTTCTGCGTACACTCGCACAAGAACCAGTCTTCGAAGGTGACTTCAGGCGGGCCCTGCACGAACTGTTCGACGGCTCGATGGAAGCTGTCCATGCCGTCGACCATGCCGCCCACTCCCGACAGGCGGGCCGAGCCCTGCTCGGCATCGCCATGGCACAGGTCGAAGGACCAGGCCAGGTCATCGCCACCGCCCTCCTTCTGGGCTGCGGCCGCAAGACAGCCGCGTACACGGCCCTGCGGCACAGGAACGCCACCGAGCTCATCACCGCAGCACAACAGGAGCCGAGCCTGTACGGCCTCCTCGACGGGCTGGACAACGACCTGCGCACCGGCCGCGCCCACGCCCTGGTCCACTACGACGACACCGGCGTAGTGATCGAGCGGAAGAAGAGCACCCGCACCGTCGCGTGGCGCGATGTCATCGACGGCGTCTTCCAGGGCTATGAAAGCATCCACGCCTGCCAACTAGCGCTGTGGCAGGCCATGGGCGAGCTGGGATACACCAACTTCGCCACCGAAGACCTGTGGCAGACGCTGGGCCTCACCCCCGAGCAGATGATCACCATCATGCTGGAGAACTCGAGCTACAGGGACATCGCCGTCACACCAGGGGAGAGGCACTGGACGGTGGAGGCCCGGACAGAATCCGCTCCTACGCTCTCCGCTCACGCAGCCCTCATCCGCACCTACCTGCCACGCCACGTGGACAAGCTCACTTTCACCGTGCACCAGAAGGACGGAGTCCACGCCCTGGCCGGCCCCCTTGCCCCCTGGCACGAGTTCGCGGCAGCACCCCAGGACAGCGAGGCGAAGATGATGGCCTATCTTCGTGCCCAGCTCTCATGGACGTACGACAACGCCCCCGTCCTCCCCACCGATCATGTGCGCCGGTGGACCGCCCTGCAGGCCGCGCAAACCATAAACCAGGCGCCCGCGGAAGCCATCACCCGTCTGCGCGCCTTCCGAGATCTGGCTCGGTTCGCAGGCGATGACGAGCTCGTCTGGGCGCTCACCGGAGTCATCCGGTACAAGCGGCTCGGGAAGACAGCCAAGGCAGCAGCAGAGCTGTCGCAGATGAAGTCCTGGTGCAGCCTTCAGGCACTGCTTCCCGAATGGTGCTGAACCCGCGAAGGCATAGGAGAGCAGCCGCAGGCCCGCAGATCAGCGCGGTGAGGTTCCGCTCGGGTTGAGTTCCCGCCAGGGGGGCTGCCGCTGTCTGCCGTTCGCTGAGCACTGCCTGGACCAGACAGTGGCCGATGGGCCAGGAGCGTTCTTCGAGCCACCCGAAGCCGGGATGCCGCAGATCGCACGGTCCCACGTCAGGTACTACTGCACGTGGAGGTGCCCGTTCGGTATGGCGCCGGCCGGGCTTCCCCACGTCATGGGGGGATGCGGCGGTCGCTTCCTCGTTCTCGCTGACGGCCCGGCCTTGGTCGTCCTTCCATTCCGTTCGGGCGTTCTTGCTGCCGCCAGCTAGGACGCTGGCAGCGCTGGCGAAGCCACTGACACCGGGACCCCCGAGCCCAAAAGGCGCGCCGCCTTCCTCGCCGACCAGAGTCTGTGCTGAGCGGGCGGACCTGCGGCGCCCAGCGCCCGCAGATGCTCCGGACGCAACAGACGTCGGCCGTGAGCCGGCCATCGATCCCCGGGCCGCAGTTCCGCCCCCGGCGCCACCAGTAGCCCGAGCCCCGGGCGTCTCTTCCGCCAGGGCCTCGCAGATGTGAGCGCCGGAGCAGCAGGCTGCCGCGCGTTCTACCTCCGCGCCCGGAGCCCCGACCGAAGGCCCCAATACGCACGTGCGTCGCAGGTTCCCCCCGGCGGGCGCAGCAGACTGACGAAACCCCTACCGGGCGCTCTCGGGAAGCCTGCGCAGCGGAGGGTGCCGATGTGTCCCCAGTTTCTGCGGGCGCCTCCTTAGCCCTCGTGGTCAGACGTTGACGCCGAAGTGCATGGCGACTCCACGCAATCCCGATGTGTAGCCTTGCCCGAGGGCCTTGAAATGCCACTGCCCGCCGTATCGGTGAAGGTCACCGAAAGCCATGGCTGTGTCACTGTCCGTCGGTGAGGGGTGGTAGCGGACGAATTCCCTCTCGCCGTCACTGACGCTGATGTACGGGTTGTGGACGTAGCTGAAGTTCTGGCCGCGGGCGTCGGCGTCATATATGGACACAAGGAAGACGACCTTGTCCATGTCGGTCGGCACTGCTGCGAGGTCGATCAGGATCGTCTCCTGATAACCGGCACCGTCCCTCGGCTGCGGAGCACCGCCGTTGTGTATGAGAGACCTGTCCGAGGCACGAGGGTTGTTGAAGAAGACGAAGTGGTGGTCTGAGTACACCGATCCGCCTCTGAGCCCGATCGCGGAGACGTCCAGCTCGAAGTCTGCGCTATCGCTGACGACGCTTTCCCAGCCCAGGCTGACGACCAAGACGCCCTGGGAGGATTCTGTCACCAGCCCCATGCTGTTGTCTCTGTCGAGCCGCACGGCCGCGTCAGCCTGCACCGTCAGGAGCCCGGCCTGTGCCAGATCAGCTACGAGGATCCTCGCGACCCCTGCAGGGATCGCCAGCAGCTCGGCTACTTCCCCGATGGTGCGGGATGTGCGACAGAGCTGGCAGATCTTCTCATGCTCGGGCAGCACTCCGACGAGTTGCGAATCGCTGGCTGTTGTGCGGACGAGAGCGCTGAGCGGAAAGGCACCTGTGCGCGGTGCCGAATCTCCGCCGGCCAGGGCGTAGGGGCGGATGAAGCTTTCATTTCCCGCACCGCTGCTGAGACCCTCTGTGCCGCTGACCGGCCGTGCTCGTGCAGGCAGGGCGGCTTTGCGATCGGCGGCCTGTTGGCGCCGGTGGTGGGCGCGCTCGATGGTCTCGGCGTCCGGCCGCCTGAGCGGCCGCAGGGCGTCGGCCAGGAGTGGTAGCTCGTTAACGCTGGGAGGGGGGTTTGTTGGTGTTCGGTGAGGCGGCTGGTCTGGGGTGTTGCTGGTTCGCTGAGAGGTGGGATTGGCGGTCTTGGCAGCTGGGTCGGCGTATCTGAGCTGGAGTTATGTGTTCTGCGCTGAGGGCAGCTGGGTGTGTTGTAGGTAGTTCTAGCGTGTAAAGGCCCGATTGGTGTTTGTGCTGGTCAGAGCCTTTTGCCTGTCTGATGGGCGGGGCTAGGGCGTGTTTTAGAAGTCGGTGACTTGTCTGGTTGGCTGTCCGGGAAAGTCGCGGGCGGCCATCCAGATGGTGAGGTCGTGTGCGATGCCGT
>NZ_JBEYIF010000043.1:0-10788 GCF_040635655.1 Streptomyces sp. NPDC006923 | reverse complement strand
TGCTCAGTAAGCGCGTTCAATCCCGCAACCAGATCAGCCCGGTTTCCGACCACCACCGCACGATGCTCAAACACCGAACGGGTCACAGCCAGCGAGAAGCCCACATCCACCGGACGACCCTCAACCGCCAACAGACGGGCAGCCTGCTCCTCCAACGCCTCCGCCGACTTGCCCGACACCACCCACGGCACCACACCATCAACATCCTCAACCGGCGCAGAAACCTCAGCAACCAGCTCGGGCTGCTCGATGATCACATGCGCATTGGTCCCACTGATCCCGAACGACGACACACCCGCCCGACGCGGCCGACCCACCTCAGGCCACTCCGTCCGCTCCGTCAGCAGCCGGACATCACCGCTCTCCCAGTCCACATGCGACGACGGCTCATCCACATGCAGCGTCCGCGGCAGCACACCATGCCGCATCGCCATCACCATCTTGATGATTCCCGCGGCACCAGCCGCCGCCTGCGTGTGCCCGATATTCGACTTCACCGAACCAAGCCACAGCGGCGCCTCACGGTCCTGCCCATAGGTCGCCAGCAGCGCCTGCGCCTCGATCGGGTCACCCAGCGTCGTACCCGTGCCATGCGCCTCGACCGCATCCACATCAGCAGCCGACAGACCCGCCGTGGCAAGTGCCTGCCGGATCACCCGCTGCTGCGACGGACCATTCGGCGCCGTCAGACCATTCGACGCACCATCCTGATTCACCGCCGTACCCCGCACCACCGCCAGCACCTCATGACCCAGCCGACGAGCCTCCGACAAACGCTCCACCACCAGCATCCCCACACCCTCGGACCAGCCCGTACCGTCCGCCGCCTCCGCGAACGACTTGCACCGGCCATCCGCCGACAACCCACGCTGACGACTGAAATCCACAAACGTCGCCGGCGTCGACATCACCGTCACCCCACCCACCAACGCCACATCACACTCACCCGACCGCAACGCCTGCACCGCAAGATGCAAAGCCACCAACGACGACGAACACGCCGTATCCACCGTCACCGCCGGCCCCTCCAGCCCAAACGTATACGCCAGCCGACCCGACACCACACTCCCCGCATTACCCGTCCCCAGATAACCCTCCACATCCCCCGGAAAACGCACCAACGGCGACGACGCATAATCGTGATACATCACCCCCACAAAAACCCCACCCGTACGGCCCTTCACCGACACAGGATCAATCCCCGCCCCCTCAAACGCCTCCCACGACGCCTCCAACAACAAACGCTGCTGCGGATCCATCGCCAAAGCCTCACGCGGCGAAATACCAAAAAACCCCGGATCGAACTCCGCCGCCTCATGCAGGAACCCACCCTCCCGCGTATACGACGTCCCCGAATGATCCGGATCCGGGTCGTACAGGTTCTCCAGATCCCAGCCACGATCCACCGGAAAACCAGAAATACCATCCCCACCACCCGCCACCAAATCCCACAAATCATCCGGCGACGCCACACCCCCCGGATAACGACACGCCATCCCCACAATCACCACCGGATCATCCGACACCGAACCCGACACCACCGAACGCACCGGCACCACACCACCCACACCCCCCACCAACTCCGACAACACAAACCCCGCCAACAACAACGGCGTCGGATAATCAAAAATCAACGTCGCCGGCAACCGCAGACCCGTCTCCGCACTCAACCGATTCCGCAACTCCACCGCCGTCAACGAATCAAAACCCACATCCCCAAAAGCCCGATCCACCTCCACACCCGACACATCAGCAAACCCCAACACCCCCGCCACCTGACCACGCACCAACTCCAACACCACCGACTCCCGCTCACCCTCCCCCAACCCCGCCAACCGGTCGAGAAGAGTGGCCGATCCGGCAGAGATCGCGACCGCCGAGCGCCGGACCGGACCGCGCACCAGACCGCGCAGCAGCGGCGGGACATCCGTCGTGCCGCGCAGCCGGCCGTCCAGCCGCATCGCGACGATCACCGCGTCGGTGGTCCCCAGGGAGGCGTCGAACAGAGCGAGCCCCTGCTCGCTCGTCATCGTCGGGAAGCCGAAC
Source organism: Streptomyces sp. NPDC006923 (assembly GCF_040635655.1). Taxonomy (NCBI): domain Bacteria; kingdom Bacillati; phylum Actinomycetota; class Actinomycetes; order Kitasatosporales; family Streptomycetaceae; genus Streptomyces; species Streptomyces sp. NPDC006923. The sequence continues at coordinate 8,742 of NZ_JBEYIF010000043.1, read as the reverse complement.
CGCGCCATCCGCCGGACATAGGACTGATCCAGGCCCGCGGTCATGCCCGCCGACTGTTCCCACGCACCCCACGCGAGAGAGAGGGCCGGCAGGCCAAGCCCCTTGCGGTAGGTGGCCAGCGCATCGACAAACGTGTTCGCCGCCGCGTAGTTGGCCTGGCCCGCGTTTCCGATCAGACCGGCGACCGACGAGAAGACGACAAAAGCCGCCAGGTCGGTACCCCGCGTCAGCTCGTGCAGGTGCCACGCGGCGTCCGCCTTGGGCCGCAGCACGGTGTCCAGCCGCTCCGGCGTCAGCGCGTCGATCACACCGTCGTCCAGCACACCCGCCGCATGGATCACCGCCGTCAGCGGATGCTCGGCCGGGACGGACGACATCACCTCGGCCAGCGCGTCACGGTCGGCCGCGTCACAGGCGGCCACCTGTACGGCGGCGCCCAAGGCGGACAGCTCGGCCACCAGCTCCGCGGCACCCTCGGCTTCCGCACCACGACGGCTGACCAGCAGCAGATTCCGTACGCCATGGTGCGTGACGACGTGTCCGGCGAGCAACCGGCCCAGTCCACCGGTGCCACCGGTGATCAGCACGGTGCCTTCGGCGTCCCATTCCGGCGCCGCCGACGTCCCCGCGCCTCTGACCAGTCGGCCGACCCGGATCTCCCCCGCCCGCACCAGTAGCTGCGGCTCACCCGCGGCCATGGCCGACAACAGCTCCCCGGACGCGGTGTCCGCGTCGGTGTCGGGGCCGAGGTCGATCAGGGTGAAGCGGTCCGGGTGCTCCGTCTGAGCGGACCGCACAAGCCCCCAAACGGATGCGGCGACCACGTCCGTACGGTCTCCGGCCTCGACCGCTCCGCGTGTCACAAAGACCATGCGTGACCGCTCGTAGCGCGTGTCCGCCAGCCACTCCTGTATCAGGCCCAGGACCTCGGTGGTGCGCTCACGTATCGCGGTGGGCACATCGGCCGGCTCACCCGAGGTGGCGGATACGGGGACCACAACTGTCTCCGGCACCTGACGGCCGGTTTCCAGCGCCGAGGTCAGCGCGGCCAGGCCGGCGTAGCTGTCGGCGTCGGGCAGCTCGTCAAGCTCGCCCAGGACGGCGAGCGAGGCGGTCGGCTCGCCGGTCGACGGGACCGCTCGGGCCAGCGGCGTCCAGTCCAGCCGGAACAGCGAATCCTGCCCGGCGGCGGACAGCGCGGCCACGTCGACGGGCCGCAGGGCCAGCGACTCCACTGAGACCACCGGCTCGCCCTGGTGGTCAGCGGCCTCGATCGACACGGCGTCCGCGCCGGAATGGACCACTCGCAGCCGTAGCGCGGAGGCGCCCTGGGCATGCAGGGACACACCAGACCACAGGAACGGCAGCCGGCCCGCATGGGCCTCTCCCAGACCGGTGAACATCGATGCCTGTACAGCGGCGTCCAGCAGCGCCGGGTGAAGACCGAACTCTCCGGCGTCGGCCGCATCGTCGACCGTGGCCTCGGCGAAGATCTCGTCGCCACGCCGCCAGACGGCCTTCAGCCCCTGGAACACCGGACCGTACACGAACCCGGCCGCCGAGAAACGCTCGTAGAAACCGTCGAGCGCCACGGGCTCCGCGCCCTCGGGCGGCCAGGTCCCGGCCGCGAACTCCCGGGCCTTGCCGCTGCCAGGAGTGAGAATCCCGGTCGCATGACGCGTCCAGGTGCCGTCCACCGCGTCGTCCGCGCTGGAGTAGACACTGACCCCGCGCCGCCCCGACTCGTCAGGGGCCTCGACAACGACCTGTACGGCGAGAGACCCCTGCTCCGGCAGCACCAACGGCGCCTCCAGCGTCAGCTCCTCGACCCGCCCGCACCCGGCCTCGTCACCGGCCCGGACCACCAGCTCCAGGAAGCCCGTGCCCGGCAAAATCACCGTGCCCGCCACCGCGTGATCCGCGAGCCACGGATACAGCGCTACCGACAGACGGCTCGTCAGCAAGAAGCCGTCTGAGCCCGGCAGTTCGACTGCGGCACCCAAGAGCGGATGGTCGGCTGAGCGCAGCCCGAACGCCGAGGCATCGCCGCTGACCGGCAGGATCTTCGGCCAGTAGCGCTCATGCTGAAAGGCATACGTCGGCAGCTCCACGCGCCGCCCGCCGCCCGCGAACACCGCCTTCCAGTCGCAGTTCAGGCCATGGACGAACAGCTCTCCGAGCGCCGAGAAGACCGTCTGCTCCTCGGGGCGGTCCTTGCGCAGGACGGGCACGGCCACCGTGTCGACCGACTCCCGCGCCATGGCGGACAGGGTGCCGTCCGGACCGATCTCCACGAACGCGGTCACACCGGAGTCCACCAGCACGCGCACACCATCAGCGAACCGCACGGTCTCCCGCACATGCCGCACCCAATACTCCGGATCACTCCACTCGTCCACGACCACGGCACCGGTCACCGTCGACACCGCGGCGATTGACGGACGACCGAACTGCAAACCGGCGACGACCTGCCGGAACTCCCCCAGCATCGGATCCATCAACGACGAATGGAACGCATGGCTCACCCGCAGCCTCCGCGACTTCCACTCCCCCCGCACCTGAGCAACCGCCTCCTCGCTCCCCGCGATCACCACCGACGCCGGACCATTCACCGCCGCCAACGACACACCCTCCGGCAACGGCACCACCTCCGACTCCCCCGCCCCAACCGCCACCATCACCCCACCCGACGGCAACCCCTGCATCAACCGACCACGCGCCGACACCAACACACACGCATCATCAAGCGACAACACACCCGCCACATGCGCAGCCGCGATCTCACCGATCGAATGACCCGCCACCACATCCGGAGCAATGCCCCATGACTCCAGCAGCCGGAACAACGCCACCTCCAGCGCGAACAACGCCGGCTGCGTGAACTCCGTACGCCCCAACGCCTCCTCGTCGTCGAGATCCGGCAGCGTCAACCGCGCACTCACCGCGTCAAAAGCCTCCGCGAACACCGGAAAACGGGCATACAACTCCCGCCCCATACCCGCCCGCTGACTCCCCTGACCCGCGAACAGAAACGCCGTCCGGACCGCACCCCGGGCCACCCCCTGGATCACACCCCCGGGAGCCTCGCCCTCCGCCAACGCACGCAGGCCGTCCCGCAGGCCGTCCCCGGCACCCACCACCACAGCCCGGTGCTCGAACACCGCGCGCGTCGTGGCCAACGAGAAACTGATGTCCGCCGGACCACCGGGGACCGACAGCAAGCGTGCCGCTTGGTCCCGTACCGCCTGTGCCGTCTTGGCCGACACCACCCACGGCAACGCACCGGAGGTGTTCTCAACCGTCTCCGCCGGAGCCTCGATGGCCGGCGCCTGCTCAATGATCGCGTGTGCGTTGGTGCCGCTGATACCGAACGACGACACGGCGGCCCTGCGCGGCCGGCCCACCTCGGGCCACTGCGTCTGCTCGCTCAGCAGCCGGACCGTGCCACTCGTCCAGTCGACGTGCGACGACGGCTCTTCGACATGCAGGGTCCTGGGCACCACGCCGTGCTGCATCGCCATGACCATCTTGATGATGCCCGCGACACCGGCGGCGGCCTGCGTGTGCCCGATGTTCGACTTCACCGACCCCAGCAGCAGCGGCCGGTCCTCCGGCCGGCCCTGCCCGTAGGTGGCCAGCAGCGCCTGCGCCTCGATCGGGTCACCCAGCGTCGTCCCCGTACCGTGCGCCTCCAGCACATCGATGTCGCTCGGAGGCAGCGCGGCAGCCGCGAGCGCCTGCCGGATCACCCGCTGCTGCGACGGACCATTCGGCGCCGTCAGACCGTTCGACGCACCGTCCTGATTGACCGCCGTGCCCCGCACCACCGCCAGCACCTCATGGCCAAGGCGACGCGCGTCCGACAGCCGCTCCACCACGAGCATGCCGACGCCCTCGGACAGACCGAAACCATCGGCCGAGTCCGAGAAAGCCTTGCACCGGCCGTCGGGAGAGAGGCCGCCCTGCCTGCTGAACTCCGCGAAGCCCTCCGGCGTGGCCAGTACGGTCACGCCTCCCACCAGCGCGAACGAACACTCGCCCGACCTCAGCGCCTGACCGGCCAGGTGCAGTGCCACGAGGGACGACGAACACGCCGTGTCCACCGTCACCGCCGGACCTTCGAGTCCGAAGGTGTAGGCCAGTCGGCCCGACATCACACTTGAGTAGCTGCCCATGCCGACATGGCCGCTCAACTGCTCGGCCGCCCGCGTCTGGTTCAGGGACTCGGCGTAGCCCGTCTGGAAGGCGCCGACAAATACGCCGCCCGTGCTGCCCTTGACCGACGAGGGGTCGATACCGGCGCGTTCGAAAGCCTCCCAGGACGTCTCCAGCAGCAGTCGCTGCTGCGGGTCCATCGCCAGGGCCTCACGCGGCGAGATCCCGAAGAACCCGGGGTCGAACTCCGCCGCCTCATGGAGAAAGCCCCCCGCCCGCGCATAGCTCGACCCGTGTTTGCCCGGCTCGGCGTCGAGCAGCGCGGCAAGGTCCCAGCCGCGGTCGTCCGGCAGATCCGAGACGGCGTCGCCGCCTTCGAGCACCAGGCGCCAGAGTTCCTCGGGCGAGGCGACTCCGCCGGGGAACCGGCAGGCCATACCCACGATCGCGATGGGTTCGTTCGCGGCGGCCGAGAGCTTGCGGTTCTGCGTGCGCAGCCACTCGGTTTCCTTGAGAGAAGCCCGAAGGGCCTTGAGGAGCTTCTCGTCAGAGCTAGAGCTGGCCATCGCGGTCCCATGTCTCCTTGATCGCGCCGTCGAATGTGGTGCTGTCGAGCGCCATGCTGATAAGGCTGTCGGCGTCCATCTCGTCAATCGAGGCCGGCTGGGCGTCGTCTTCGAGAACAGACGGTTCGTCCTGTGCTCCGACGAGTTCGAGGATCCGGTCCATCAGCCCGGAGTCGCGCAGTCGGCTGAGCGGGATGGACTGGAGTACGCGGCGGACACGTTCGTCGCCCGTGTCGTCGTCCTGGTCCGCCGCGCCGTCGGGGAACAGCTCGGACAGGAGATGTTCCGCGAGTGCGGCCGGGGCGGGATAGTCGAAGATCAGCGTCGCGGTGAGCCGGAGGCCGGTCTCAGTGGTGAGCCGGTTGCGCAGTTCGACGGCGGTCAGTGAGTCGAAGCCCAGATCGGTGAACGCCCGGTCGGTGTCGATGGCCCCGCTGGTCGCGTGTCCCAGGATGACTGCCGCCTGGCCGCGCACCAGGTCGAGCAGCGCGAGCCGGCGCTTCTCCGTGTTGAGGCCGGACAGGCGGTCCCGCAGTGTGTCCTCGGCCGCGGCTGTCCTCGCGGCGGCGGCGCGGCGGGCCGGTGCGCGTACGAGTCCACGCAGGACGGCCGGGACCTCCGGCTGACTGGCCAGCGCGCGGGTGTCCAGCAGTGTGGCCACCACAGCGGCGTCCGCGAGCCTTCCGGCCTGGTCGAACAGGGCGAGCCCTTGTCCGTTCGACATCGGCGGCAGCCCGGAGCGGGCCATCCGCCCTGTCTCGACCTCGCCCAGGTGGGCGGTCATCCCGCTGCGCTGCTCCCAGAAGCCCCATGCCAGGGACTGTCCCGGCAGGCCCAGCGAGCGTCGGTGCTCGGCGAGCGCGTCGAGGAAGGTGTTCGCCGCCGCGTAGTTCGCCTGGCCCACACTGCCGAGGACACCGGCCATGGAGGAGAACAGGATAAACGCGGACAGATCCAGATCGCGGGTCAGTTCGTGCAGATACCAGGCCGCGTCGGCCTTCGGCCGCAGTACTGTGTCCAGCCGTTCCGGTGTCAGCGCGTCGATCACACCGTCGTCGAGCACACCCGCCGTATGGACCACCGCTGTCAGCGGGTGCTCGGCCGGAATGGACGCCACTACCCCGGCCAGCGCGTCCCGGTCCCCGACATCACATGCCGTCACTCGGACATCAGCACCGTACGCGGTCAGCTCCGCGACCAGTTCGGCCGCTCCGTCCGCGTCACCGCCGCGCCGGCTGACGAGGAGCACATTGCGTACGCCGTCCTCGGCGACAAGGTGGCGCGCCAGCAGTCCGCCGAGGCCACCGGTACCGCCCGTGATCAACACCGTGCCGTCGGGGTCCCAGGCACGCGGAAGAGTCAGGACGATCTTGCCGATATGGCGCGCCTGACTCATAAAACGGAACGCGTCCACCGCCCGCCGTACGTCCCAGCCGCGCACCGGCACCGGCCTTACCACACCAGTGTGGAAGAGCCGCAGCAGCTCCGCCAGCATGTCGCGGATACGGTCCGGTCCGGCCGCGGCCACCAGGTCGAAGGCATGGTACGAGACTCCCGGGTACTGCTCCTCGATCGCGCTCAGTTCCCGGATGTCGGTCTTGCCCATCTCCGAGAACCGGCCGCCGGGCGCCAGGAGTCGCAGCGACGCGTCCACGTATTCACCGGCGAGCGAGTTGAGTACGACATCGACCCCGCGACCGCCCGTGACCTGCCGGAACTTCTCCTCGAAGTCCAGCGTACGCGACGACGCGATGTGATCGTCCGCCACACCCAGCGCACGGAGTGTGTCCCACTTGCCGGGGCTGGCGGTAGCGAACACCTCGACACCCCAATGCCTGGCCAACTGAATCGCCGCCATACCGACACCACCGGCACCCGCATGAACCAGCACCGACTCCCCGGACCGCAGCCCGGCCAGATCCCGCAGACCGAAATACGCCGTCAGGAACACGGTGGGCGCCGACGCCGCGTCCTCGAAGGACCAGCCTTCCGGGACGGGTGCGAGGAGCCGTTCATCGGCGACGACGACGGAACCCAGACCCCCGAGGAACATCCCGAGCACGCGATCACCGGCGCTCAGACCGGTGACTCCGGGCCCCGTCTCCAGCACCACACCGGCGCCTTCGATGCCCACCAGCCTGTTCTCTCCGGGATACATCCCGAGAGCCGTCAGCACATCGCGGAAGTTCAGGCCCGCCGCACGCACACCCACCCGTACCTGCCCAGCGCTGAGCGGCCGCGCCAGCTCCGGCGCCGGCAGCAGCGAAAGGTTCTCCAGGGTGCCCTTGGCTCCGATGTCGAGTCGCCACGGCACGTCCCCGGCGGGCAGCGGCAGCCCCCCGCCGGGCGACGACGTACGCACCAGCCGGCCGATCCGGACCTCGCCGTCCCGGACGATCACCTGGGACTCGTCGCAGTCGGCAGCGGCCGACAGGACATCGGTGGACGCGTCGGTCCCGTCGAGGTCCACCAGCACAAAACGGCCGGGATGCTCCGACTCCGCGGAGCGCACCAGGCCCCATACGGAGGCCGCCGCGAGATCGGCACCATCACCGTCGCCATGGCCCGCGCTGTGCCCGCTGCCGGGCCCGTGCGCCACCGCGCCGCAGGTCAGGAAGGCCATGCGGGACTCGGCGAACCGGTCGTCGGCCAGCCACTCCTGTACGAGTCCCAGCGCCGCCGAGGTCGCCGTGCGCACCGCGACGGGCAGATCAGCACCGGTGGGAACGACCGAGACCAGGACGGTCCGCGGCGCGGGCATGCCGTCGTCGACAGCGGCGGCCAGTTCCGACAGGTCCGCGAAGGAATCAGCGCCGGACACAGCCGGTGCGTCACCCAGCACAACCACGGAGCCCCACGGCTCTGCGGTCACCGGGCTCCACTCCATCCGGAACAGCGGATCCTGTCCCACTGCCGTCCGGCTCAGAGCCGCCATGTCGACAGGTCGCGTGGTGAGCGCCTCCACCGAGGCGACCGGCCGGCCTGTCGGATCGGTGATCTCCAACGACACCGTGTCGGCGGCTGCCGGAATCAGGCGCACGCGGAGCGCGGAAGCCCCAGTGGCATGCAGGGAGACACCGCTCCAGGAGAAGGGCAGCCGGCCGTCGGCAGCGCCGGTGAGCCAGGACGTATGGAGTGCGGCATCGAAGAGCGCCGGATGCAGACCGAAGGACGCTGCGTGGCTGATCTCGGCCTCCGGCAGGGCGACTTCGGCGAAGATCTCCTCGCCACGACGCCATGCGGAAGTGAGTCCCTGGAAGGCGGGTCCATAACCGAAGCCCGCGTCGGCCAGTCCTTCATAGAAGGTGTCCAGGCCGACCGGATCCGCGCCGGTGGGCGGCCAGACAGCGGTGTCGGCGGTCTCGGCCTCGGACGGTTCGGGCGCGAGGACACCGAAGGCGTTGCGCGCCCACGGCTGCTCAACGGTGTCGGTGCGGGAATGCAGGCTGAAAGCCCGCCGACCTGCCTCGTCCGGTCCTTCGACAAGGAGCTGAATCCGCATTCCGCCGGTTTCCGGCAGGACAAGGGGGACTTCGAGCGTCAACTCGTCGATCCGGCCGCAGCCGACCTGATCACCGGCCCGGATCGCCAGCTCCACAAATCCGGTGCCGGGGAACAGCACGGAGCCGCCGACCGCATGATCGGCCAGCCACGGATGCGAGCGCAGAGACAGCCGACTGCTGAACAAGTACCCGTCATTACTGGGGAGTTCGACGCCCGCGCCCAGCAGTGGGTGATCCGGGGTAGTCAGACCGGCGGCAGAGAGATCCCCGGCTACGGCCTCGGTTGTCGGCCAGTACCGCTCGTGCTGGAACGCGTACGTCGGCAATGCGATCCGGCGACCGCCGGTCAGTGCCGGGGACCAGTCGACCTGCACACCCTGGACATACAGCTCGGCGGCAGAACGGAGGAAGCGGTCGAGACCACCCTCGTCGCGGCGCAGCGAACCGACGACGAGGGCGCGGTCGTCCGCTGTGTCCGCGATCGGCACCGTGAGTACGGGATGGGCGCTGGCCTCGAC
>NZ_JBEYIF010000042.1:0-14275 GCF_040635655.1 Streptomyces sp. NPDC006923 | reverse complement strand
TGACGCACCCCGCGTAGGGACACCTTCCTCTGAACGGGCGCCTCCCGCGCCCAGACGGAAGGACAACACCATGCTGCGCACCGTCGCTGGACCCGCGGAGCGGGTACCACATCGCTGCGCGATGTGCAAGCGAACACCCGGGCTTCGCCCGGGTGTTGCGCACCCGCTCCGCGGGTGCGCTGGTGGGCCGCTCCGCGGCCCACCCAACCCGATGGCTGCGCCATCGGGTTGACACTCCGTCCGCTGCGCTCCCGGAGTTGCTAGGGGCGGAGCCCCTAGCAAGAGGGTCTTTCGCTTCGCTTCAGACTTGGGCTGGTCCGCTGCGCTCCCCCGCCTAACGGTCCTTCCGGCTGCGCCTCCAGAACCGTTGGGGCCCGCTGGCGCGGGCCGGGCCGGCTACAGGGGTGGGGGTCGCTCGTTCGCGTGGGTTCTAGTGTACCGCGCGCATCCGGTTGATGCAGCATGTACCGTTGGCGGAAACACAGGACACCCCCAACCGCCCGGAAACCTCCCCAGAATTCCGAGAGGAACGACCGCAGATGTCCGGTCACCACGAATCTACCGAACCCGATCCCGCGCTGAGCAGCGATTCTCTGCGCCGGGTGACGCAGTACCAGACGGCGGCTGTGAATGCCCGGCTCCGGCTGTTCGCGCTCTTGAAGGCGCAGGGGGTGCCCGCGAGCAAGGCGGACGACCTGGTGGCCGCGCTGGAGGCCGGGGCGGTCGCTGGGGCGCAGTGCCAGGTGGTGGAGCTGGACAGCATGGCGCCGCGCCCTCATGGCCCTGAGTTCGAAGACGGCTGGGACACCGGTGTGACGGCCGTGAGCGAGGCCCTGGTGGGCATCGCGGACCGGGAGTGGTCTCGGCGCGGCGGCCGGTCCGCCGGGGCCTCTGAACTGACCGTTCACATCGTGGACGTGAGGCGGCGTGAGCGGGCCGACTTGGTGCGGCTGGAGAGGTACGTCCGGGAAGCCGTCCTGCCGGCCACTCACCCGCACACCACGGCGCGCCGCCAGGTCCTGGAGACGCTGGGAGAGGCCGGCGGTCTGTGCACCGCGCGGACGGTCAACAGCGATGGGGACTACGTCGTCTGCACGCTCGATGCCGGTCACTACGACGTGGACAACAAGCCGCCCTTCAAGGACGGAAAGCCCGGCGGCTGGCACAAGGCGGATGCGTCGATCTGGAACAACCTGGGCGCGGCCTGCATTCCGCACGCGGCCCTCTGAAACACCACACGAATTCAGCGCTCGGGGAGGAACGGAATGTCAGCGATCCGGCTTAAGGAACACCAGGTAGATCAGCGCTCCGCGTTTAGGAAGTGGGTGGGATTCCCTGCAAGGTCATCTGTGCCCCCGCAGGGTGCCCGTGGCACGCTCGTGTCAGCGACCGGGTCGGGCAAGACGATCACGGCCGCCGCGTGCGCGCTGGAGAGCTTCGCGGACGGCCGGATCCTCGTGACCGTGCCGACTCTGGACCTGCTCGCCCAGACCGCCCAGTCGTGGCGCCTGGTGGGCCACCGCTCCCCCATGGTCGCGGTGTGCTCGCTGGAGAACGACGCGGTGCTGAACGAGCTGGGGGTGCGGACCACCACGAACCCGATCCAGCTCGCTCTGTGGGCCGGGCACGGGCCGGTCGTCGTGTTCGCCACGTACGCCTCTCTCGTGGACCGCGAGGACCTTGACGCACCGATGGGGCAGCGGAAGGTTCGCGGGCCACTGGAGGCCGCTCTGGCGGGCGGGGAACGGCTCTACGGGCAGCAGATGGACGGGTTCAACCTCGCGATCGTGGATGAGGCGCACGGAACCGCTGGTGATCTTGGCCGTCCGTGGGCGGCGATCCATGACAACGCCCGGATCCCGGCGGACTTCCGGCTCTACCTCACGGCGACTCCGCGCATCCTCGCCGCCCCCAGTGCCAAGAAGGGCAAGGACGGCAAGGATGTGGAGATCGCGACCATGGCCAACGACCCGGACGGCACCTACGGCGCGTGGCTCGCGGAACTCGGTCTGAGCGAGGCGATCGAACGCAAGATCCTCGCCGGGTTCGAGATCGACGTCCTGGAAATCCGCGACCCCTCCCCGGTTCTCGGGGAGTCCGAGGAAGCCCGGCGCGGCCGGCGCCTGGCGCTCCTGCAGACCGCGCTCCTCGAACACGCCGCCGCGCATAACCTGCGCACCGTCATGACGTTCCACCAAAAGGTCGAAGAGGCCCGCGCGTTCGCGGACAAGCTGCCCGCGACGGCGGCGGAACTGTACGTCAACGACGCCTCGGACGAGGATCTCGCCGCTGCGGACCTGCTGCCGAAGTCCTCACTCAACGCGGAGTTCTACGAACTGGAGGCAGGCCGCCACGTACCCCCGGACCGGGTCTGGACCGCGTGGCTGTGCGGCGACCACACCGTCGCCGAACGACGCGAGAAGATCCGCCAGTTCGCAGGCGGCATCGACGCGAACAGCCGGCGGGTCCACCGCGCCTTCCTCGCGTCGGTGCGCGTGCTCGGGGAAGGCGTCGACATCACCGGCGAGCGCGGAGTCGAGGCCGTCTGCTTCGCAGACACCCGCGGCTCCCAGGTCGAGATCGTCCAGAACATCGGCCGGGCGCTCCGGCCCAACAAGGACGACTCCACCAAGGTGGCCAGGATCATCGTGCCGGTATTCCTCCAACCCGGCGAGGACCCGACCGGCATGGTCGCCAGCGCCAGCTACCGCCCCCTCGTAGCGGTCCTCCAGGGCCTGCGCAGCCACGACAAGCGCATGGTCGAGCAGCTCGCCTCCCGTGCTCTCACCAGCGGCAAGCGGAAAATTCATCTCCAGCGGGATGAGAACGGGCGGATCGTCGGCGCCGGCAGCGGTGAGGGCGAGGAGCAGGACGACAACACCGCCGGCGCCGAGTCGGCCCTGCTCCACTTCTCCTCCCCCCGGGACTCCGCGACCATCGCGGCGTTCCTGCGCACCTGGGTCTACCAGCCCGAATCCCTGGCCTGGCTGCAAGGCTACGAAGCCCTGCGGAACTGGCGGAAGGAGAACACGATCACCGGCCTGTACGCCGTCCCCTACGACACCGAGACCGAGGTCGGCGTCACCAAAGCCTTCCCCCTGGGGCGATGGGTGCACCAGCAGCGCAAGACACTGCGCGCCGGAAAACTCGATCCCCACCGCAAAGAGCTCCTGGACGCACCCGAGGCCGGAATGGTCTGGGAACCCGGCGAAGAGACCTGGGAAACGAAGCTGGCCGCGCTGCGCTCCTACCGGCGGGCCACCGGGCACCTGGCACCCCGACAGGACGCGGTGTGGGGCGAGAGCGAAGCCGAGGGGCTGGTGCCGGTGGGGCAGCACATGGCCAACCTCCGCCGCAAAGGCGGCCTGGGCAAGGACCCGGAAAGGGCGGCGGAACGCGCGCAGCAGCTGGCCGCGATCGACCCGGACTGGAACTGCCCCTGGCCGTTGAACTGGCAGCGCCACTACCGGGTCCTCGCCGACCTGGTCGACGCCGACGGCGTCCTGCCCTACATCGCCCCCGGCGTCGTCTACGACGGCGACGACATCGGCACCTGGAGGTGGCGACAACAGGAACCGGGCACCTGGGCGCAGCTCCTGCCCGAGCAGCGCGAGCGACTGACCGCCCTGGGCATCCGCGGCGCCACCCTCCCCCTGACCGCCGCCGCCCCGGCGGAGCTCCCCACAGCGCCGGCCGACGCGGCCAAGACCGGGAACAAGGCGCAGGCGGCGTTCCAACGCGGACTGGCAGCCCTCACACAGTGGATCGAACGCGAGGGCACAGACAGGCCTGTCCCACGCAGCACGGTCGTCGAGATCACGGTCCGCGGCGAGGCGCAGCCGGTGAGCGTGAAACTGGGCATCTGGTACAGCAACACCAAGTCGCGGCGCGACAAGCTCACCGCCGACCAGCTCGCTGCGCTACGGAAGCTGGGCATCAAGTGGGCGTAGCGAGGCACGCGTGGGGTTGAGTGGGACTGCGGGTGGTGCTGGGCTGGACACTCTAGGATGGGCCGACTGGGGTTGGGGATAGAAGTGCCAGGCGTCTTTGGCAGAGGCTGTGGGCTCGCAAAGGGGCATCGGCGCGGAAATTGGAGCAGTCGCGCAGTGCACCTGAACAGCTTTAGCGTGAGTGGTTTCCGCTCGTTGACCGAGGTCGCAGACGTCCCAGTCAGGAAGCCCACGATCCTTGCCGGACACAACGACGGAGGCAAGAGCGCGCTGCTGGACGCTCTCGCCTTCCTGCTCGGCGAGCACGCACTGGCGGAGGACGACCGCACCTACCTGACCGCCGACGGAGAAGTCGAGTCGGCGCCGGTGCGGTGCGAGGAGAGCAGCGTCGAGGGGGCGTTCACTCTGGACGCCTGGGAGCAGGAGCGGTTCGACCTCCCCGCACAGGTTCGGCTACGGCGCTGCTCCGGAGAAGCCCTGATTTCTCGTCTGGAGGTCTGGCAGCCGATTCCGGCCGACGAGCGGCTGCGTGACCTGTCTCAGCTTCTCGTGCCAGCGTTGAGGGACCTGGTGAAGGAGTTCGGGCTCTCACCCAGCTCCATGCGCAAGCCGGACCTGGAGCAGGCTCTGCGTATGTACGGACGTGAACACTCCGGCTCGGACGGCTGGGTGGCTGTGCCTGCCGGTCTCGACAAGCGCATGCCGCGATACCTACCGTTCGACGGCAAGAAGCCTGATGATGCCGTCAAGACCGTGTTGGTCGGCCGATTCCAGAGCTACATGGCCGATCCAGACCTCAAGGGCAAGCTCACCGCCATCGAGGACGAGGTCCAGGACCGGTTGCGCATCGATGCCAAGTCCTTGTGTGAGCACATCGAGATGCGGTGTCCGGACCTGCAGAAGGTCTCCGTCGAGCCTGACGTTTCCTTTCAGCAGGGGTTCAAGGCTGCGCCTCTGCGTGTCGCACGCCGTGCTGGCGAAGCGGTGGGACTGGATCGCACCGGGCTGGGCAGCAACCGTCGCGTCTCGCTAGCTATCTGGGAATGGACGAGCGAGCTGCTGGCGGAGGAACAGGACACCACCCCGACGACGAGCACAGGTGACGAGGCTCCTGAACCGCCGCCGGTGCAGACGATCGTGGTGTACGACGAGCCGGACACCCACCTCGACTACACCCACCAGCGCAAGATCATGCAACTGATCCGGACGCAGAGCGATATCCCCAACGTCAGCGTGCTGGTTGCCACCCACTCGATGAACCTCATCGACGGCGTCGACATCTCCGACGTGGTGCACCTGAAGCTGGAGGACCACCGCACCGTGGTGGAACGACTCGGCACAGGGCTGCTCGGCGATGACATCGACGAACACCTGGGGAAGATCGCAGCCGCAGTCGGCCTGCGGAACTCGGTACTGCTGCACGAACGCTGCTTCCTGGCTGTAGAAGGCGAGACCGAGCAGCGCGCATTCCCACTGCTGTTCCGGTTATGCGAAGGCATGTCTCTGCAGGCAGCCGGCATCGCTCTGTGGGCTTGCTTCAACAACGAAGGCGCCCTGCACCTGGCCCGATACCTGATCAAGCAGAGGCGCACGATCATGCTGGTCGTCGACGCCGACAGCCGCAACGTGCGCAAGGGAATTTTCAAGACCCCCAAGCTCACCGAGTTCTTCGGCTCCCATGCCAGCCGCTACGTGAAGTTCCTCGGTGAGCCGGAGGATGACGCCCCGCAGCAGGAGAAGTACAACGAACTGGAGGAACTCTTCCACGACGACGTATGGGCACGCGTCGCCAACAAGATCTGGGCCAAGACCTGTGGCATCTGGCAGCCTGCCGACTTCGCCGCCCTCCGAGGCGAAGGCAAGTTCAGCGGAGCAGTCCAGGAAATGCTGCAGGAACGAAGCGAGAACGGTCCCGGCGGCAAGCCCGAGATGATGTATGAGCTGGCCATGGCCTTGGACGACCCGGACGACGTACCGGAGCAGCTGCGAGGCGTCTTCAAACAGCTCAGAGAGCTAGCATCCTGAGACGTCCCTGCATGGCCTGGATGCCGCCAGCCCCGGAAGGGCGCTGGCGACGGCGCGCCCTCATTCGCTCCTTGCGTTGCTCCAGCGTCGGATCGACCCACTCGTGCCACCCCACTGGCGGCTTCCATCGCTGCATGTGCTCACGTTCATCGACCCCACACCAACGGCAACCGCTGGGCGCAGGTATCTGCAGGTCAGACCCATCAGTGGACATCGCCACTCCTTCCCCTGACCACATTCTGCCCGCCACCACTGACATCACCCTGCCGCCCGATCGCCCGTCTGAAACGAGAGCCGCGAAGGGCCCGCAGAGACCTTTGATTCAACTCTCCGGCATGTCTCCAAGGACCGCTCCTCAAGGCCGTCCTATTGGTGCTCTGGCCGAGACCCGGGCTTTCCGAGCGCGCTGATCAGTAGTTGCTGAGGTGCTCTCGCTCGTGCCCGCAGCCGACTCCGTCAGGGGGCGTCGGTGTGTTGCTCGCATGGCCGGGTGCTGTCGGTACCCGCGTTGTACTGGCCGGTCTGGCATGAGCCCTATACGTCGTCGAAGCTGGGCTGACTCCATGGCTGGTCGGGAGGCGAGCTTGGGGCACCAAGGAGCTGGGTGATCTTCTCGGCTTCGTCGCTTGAGAGATCGGAGAGCAGCCGTGTCGTTGTGCCGAGGAGGGCGTCCAGCGGCACCTGGGTACGTGCGCCGCGGGCGCTGGCGATTCCGGAGCCGAACACGCACTGGAGAGACTCACCGGAGGGGATGCGGGCATCTGCCTCAATGACTCCCTCGGCCTGCCCCAACGCGTCACTGATGCCGTCGAGTTGGGCGTCGTGGGAGATGTCGTCTCCGGGGCCGCCATATCCGACGTGGCGGTCCGTCACGACCATGCGAAGAGAGGTCAACGGGATACTGAAGCGGTCGGCCCTGTTCCTCACCTCGTCGAGGCGGGGCAGATCGTGTTCCTGTCCGGACGGGAGCTGGCGCCGGGACTGGGCAACCAGCACATGGAAACGCGGGGTCTGCAGGATCAGCTGGCCAGCCTTTACCGCCCAGCGCCACGGGCTGATGTCCGCGTCTGCCACGCCGGGCACGATCATGCAGACACGGCTGGTCCAGAGCCGGATCGCCTCACGCATCAGGTGCTGAAGATTGCCGGTGCCGGCAACAGGGGTGCGCAGCAGGACAGAAAGGCTGATCATGCGTACGACCCGGTTCCAGAACGCGGCGTCGGCAACGTCCTCGGATTCCAGCAGGTACATCAGAGCCGTCTCGTCGAGATGGCCGACGCCGCGCTGGGGCGCGGGGAAGCTGGCGAGCGTGGATCCGCCTCCCTGCCAGAGGGCGGCGAGGAAGGCTGACATCCGATCAGCGACATCGGTAGTCATCCGCGCGGCGAGGGCGTCGACGGCATCGCGGGTGGGGACGCGTTCTCCCGCGCGGGCGGCCTCCGCCCCCTGAACGACCGTACTCAAGAACTCCTCGGTCGCCGCTTTGTCGAGGGTGCCGCGGCCGCCTTCGAGGACGGAGCGGGACACCAGATGAGGGATGCCGGGAGAATCATCAGTCGGCTGGAGTGCTCCGAGCGCGGATGCGTCAAGGAGGAGCGCGGTGCTGCTGCCGGGCTCAGTGAGGAGATCTCCCTGTTGACGGACGGAGGACAGTTGGCCGAGAGCCAGAAGCACCGGCCGGTCCGCGCGGGGAAGGCGTTGCAGATCGTCCTCGAGTTCGCGTTGGTCCGATGTGGTGCGCAGATAGATGAAGCGGCGCGGTGTGCGGGGTCTGCCGGGCCATTCCAGGACCATGTCGGGGACGTGGGTGTGGTTGAAGAACTCGGTCTTGGTGACGGTGGCACCGGGGTCCATGCGGCGCAGGTGCCGGGCGACGATGTCTTTGACCCGGGTGAACATCATCCGGTCGTCGGGCTCGTCCATGGCCTGGGAGATGGACTGTTCGACGATGTTCACCACGAGCCCTCTCTGCGTGTGAGTTCAGCGGCGACGATGGCTGCCCAGTCCTTGAGCGGCAGAAGGGTTTCCTGCTTGTCCGAGAGGACGATCAGCCACAGGCGTTCGGCGACCGATCGGGCGAGTTCAGCGTCCAGGAGTTTTCGGGCTTCCTCGGTGTCGCTGGTGCCGAAAACGCGGCTGCTGTGCTGAAGGACTGCGGTCTCCACCTGGCCGGGTGAGTTGAGAGCGGACCAGGAGTTCGCACGGAACGGTGCCCAGGTGATCCACATGAAGTGATCGCTGAGATGATGCTGGGCCTGGGCGGCGACGTAGCACTTGGCGAGGAACTCGTCGAACTGCGTTCCCTGATCGCTCGGCTGTGCGTAGTCCTTGACCTCTGCGCAGAACATGTCGTTCTGGTAGGGGTCACCACGCATGGCGCCGCCCAGATCGAAGGAGAACGTCCGGCCTCCGTACGGCCACGTCAGAGTCAGACGGCGGCCGCAGGACTCCGAGTCCGTGTTCGCGTACGCGCCGAAGATGCGCATCGTGCCCTCGAGCCACTGCTTGGCTCTCCGGGCCCCTGAGAAGCCCTTCACCTGAGCGTCTTCACCAACCACCACAGGCGTAGCTTAGTGCGATCAGACCATCACAGTATGCTCGAACGGGCTCATCTCCCGCCATGCAGAGGGGCATTGGCTTCAGGAAGGGGCAGCCGCGGCCTTGGGGAAGTGAGCCAACGACGGCCGCGGGCCGGAAGGAACTACTGCGAAAACGCCCTTCCTGATCGGCGAACACGAGACCGTGGCGGAGTGATCCTTCCTCCCGGCCTCCTGCGGACCGCTCCCCTGCGCGGAGAGACGACCCTGTCGCTGATCTGCCGCATCGCGAGCCGCTACGGACTGGAGTCCAAGGCGTTGCGGTCCTGTTGGCACTGGCGCAACCACCAGCCCAAGCACGAGAGCGGGGCCTGTCGGGCAGACGCCGAGGTGCTGCTGAATGCGGCTGGACGGCAACTCCTGGCGGGTCTGTGCGGCGTCGAGGAAGGCGTGCTGGCGCGGGCGTTGCCGTCCTGGGGGCAGGAGGACGCCAAGCTGCCCGCCGAAGAGAGCGGAGTGCCGGCGGCGGCGTGGCGGATCGGCGGTGCGGTCGCCGGGCCGGTGGCGTTCGGCTGCAGCCTCTGCACCGCCCGGCGTACAGGGACGGTCGTGCGGGTGGTGCGGTACGCACCGTTCTGGTCCCGGGTGTGTGTCCGGCACGGGCGGTGGCTCCTGGACGCGGACGCCGACCAGCCCCACGAGTATTTGGACGTGCGGCACTTGCCGGAGATGGCCGCGGCGCAGCGGCGGTGGAGCGGGGTGGCGCGGCGGGCGGCGCGGGCCGGGGCCGAGCCGGAGAGGGTCTTCGCGCTAGCGTATGCGGTGGTGGCACGGTGGTGGGATCAGGCCCTCAGCTGGGAGCGGGAGACGATCTGGCCGCAGCGGCTGCACCAGGTCGCGGGCGGTGACGCCGGGGGTGATCTGGAGCGGTGGCGGATCGTGGGGCGGGACGCGGTCGTCTTTCCCGAGGTGGTGGCGGTGGCCGAGGCGCTGCTGGATCCGGGCATGGGTGAGCTGGTGTGGATGGACAGTGGTGCGGGGCGGCCGCGGGCGCTGCCCGCCGACGGGATGTTCTGCCGCCGGCTCGGGGAGCGGGTGGGGCGTGTGTGGCTGGGGCCGTTGGCGGCGACGGATCACGGCGGTCCGCTGATCGCGTGGATGGGCAGCGTCATCCGCCTGCGCCGCGGAGCCGGCGGGCCGCCCGGGTACGACAACGATCCCTGGTGGCTGCGCCGGGAGCATCAGCCGGTGACCACGGCCGGGCGGTTGCGGGTGCTCGGCAAGGAGAAACGGGTGCCGGGCTCGGGAACGATGTGGCGGACGGTGGTCCCGCCCGAGCAGCGGGCACGGATCGGCAGTCTCATCGACAGTGCCGAGGAACAGCTGCTCCAGCTGCGCGGGGTGCAGAGCGGGCCGACGGCTGAGGTCGCCCGGCAGCTGCTGCGCGGCCTCGGTCACAGCGCCGGTCTGATCGAGGCGGCCTGGAAGCGGACCGCGGTGGCGGCGGTGAACGGCGGGGTGCCATGGGAGGAGGTGGCCCGGTGGGCGGACATGCCCGCCGAGGTGCTCAGGAGCATGCTGACAGCGGGCAAGCCGGAAGACGGCGGCTGAGGACGACGGGACGGGGGCGTCGGCTGTTAGTTGATAGGGCACTCGTTTGTGGCAGAAATCCTGAAACTGACGGTGCCCGTCGGCGGGAACAGCTTGGCTGACGCGGGTGATCAGCACAGGAACGGCCCGGTCCGGGGGCCGGGCAGGACGAGTTGCCGTGGATCGTGGGCACGGGTTCGAGGCGGTGTTCCTCGATCCGGTGGGGCAGGCGGTCCGGCAGCGGTGGGCGGATGCCGCCATGACCGTGGCGTTCGAGGAGTTGCCGCCGGTGTCGGCGTTCCCGGTGATCCCAGGACGGCGGTGGGGGCCGGGCCTGTGGTGGTCGGCGACCACCGGGCGGCACGTGGCCGCAGGGTCGAACGCGATGCGCACCCAGCTGACGGTCCTGGACCGCGACCCCGATGTGACCGGGCTCGCGGGGCGCCCGGTACGGCTGCTGTGGCGCGACGGACGGGGACGGGTGCGTTCCTGGGTTCCCCAGTTGTTCGCCCGGTACCGCGACGGCACGGGCCTGCTGGCCGACTGCCCCAGCCACCCGGAAGCCGGCGGCGAACGCGCTGTGCAGGCAGCCGAAGCGGTGCGCGCGGCGTGTGAGGAGACCGGCTGGGCCTACCGGCGCCTGGCACCGCTCGACGAGGTGTCGGCCGCCAATCTGAAATGGCTGGCCGGCTACCGCCATCCCCGTAACGCCGGCCGCCCCGGGCTGAGGCCCGCGGTTATGGCGGCGTTCGCGCGGCCGCGTCCGCTTGTCGAAGGTGCCGAAGCGGCTGGCGACCCGATCGAGGTCCTCCCCGCCGTCTTCCACGCCCTGTGGCACGGACAGCTGACGGCAGACCTGGTGACGCCGCTGCACGAACGCGCCCTGGTCGGCCCTGCGGGCTGGAGTGGTCCGGGCAAGACTGGAGTTGCCGGGTGACCGCACGGCACAACGCCCGGCCGGCCGTGAAGATCGGCGCGCAGGTCCGCTTCCGCGGCGTGAGATGGCAGGTGGTCGCCCTGTCCGGGCAGACCGTTCACCTCATCGGCCCAGACGGCGGGGGAGAGGCCGTACTCGCCGGGTACCTATTCGCCGACCCCGGCTTCAGCGTCATCGGGACCGAGGCGCCTCAGGCTGCCCCGCAATGGGGGCTGTTCGAGACCGCCCCCGCCGCGGCGCGCGAGAAGGCCCTGGCCTGGCAGCGGCATGTACGGGAAGTCGAATGCGGCCTTCCCGACGGGCCCGGCACTACTGGAGCGGTGCGTGAGCAGTACGACCCCGCACGGCACACGTTGGCCGAGCGGGAACAGGCCAAGGCCGAGGAGCTGACCGCGCTCGGCTTCGGCCGGGTGTCGCGCACCACGGTGCAGCGCATGCGGCTCGCTTATCGCAAGCAGGGCCTGTGGGGGCTCTTGGACCACCGCACCACCCGCGCCTCCAGCCCCACCGGGCGGGCCGACGAACGGGTCGTCACCGCCGTCCGTGAAGCGCTGCGCCGCCGGCGCGGGCGCTCCAAGGGCACCATCAACGGCCTGTTCCCGCTCATCAACCAGATCCTCGAAGATCAGCACGGCCCCGGCGCGGTGCCCGTGCCGTCCCAGGCGACGCTGTACCGGCTCGTCACCACGCTCGCCCGCCCCGGCGAACTGCCCAGCGGTCCGGTGCGGCAGGTGCCCGCGAGTGTCGAGGGGCGGGCTTTCACCCCCGCCATGGCGCTGCGGCCGGGTGAGCAGGTCCAGATCGACACCACCCGCCTGGATGTTCTGGCCCTCTTCGACGACGGGCGCCTGGCCCGGCCCGAGCTGACCATCGCCGTCGATGTCGCTACCCGCTCCATCCTGGCCGCCGTGCTGTGCCCGAGCGCGACCAAAGCCGTCGACACGGCCCTGCTGCTCGCGGAGATGGCCGTCCCGCACCCAGCCAGGCCAACCTGGCCGGCCATCCTGCGCATGGACCACGCCCGCGCACTCCCCCACCAGCGGCTGGCCACGCTGGACGAGCGTCTGGCCGGTGCGGCGGCCCGGCCGGTCGTGCTGCCCGAGACGATCGTCGTCGACCGCGGCAAAGTCTTCGTCTCCCGGGCTTTCACCGCCGCCTGCGAGAGCCTCGGCATCAGTGTCCAGCCGGCCCCGCCCCGCGCCCCCACCGCGAAGGGCATCGTCGAGCGCACCTTCGGCTCCATCAACGCCCTGTTCTGCCAGCACCTGCCCGGCTACACCGGATCCGACGTCACCCGCCGCGGCCCCGACACCGAGAAAGACGCCTGCTACAGCGTCGCCCAGCTGCAGGACCTGCTCGATGAGTGGCTGGTGCACTACCACCACCGGCCCCACGAAGGGCTGCGCCACCCGATGATGCCCAGGAAGGCCCTTACCCCGAACGAGATGTGGGCCGCGCTCGTCGCCGTCGCCGGATACGTCCCCGTCCCGTTGACCGGGCGCGACTACCTCGAACTGCTGCCCGTGCGCTGGCAGGCCATCACCCCCGGCGGCATCAGCATCCACCACCGCACCTACGACGCGGACCTCCTCGCCCCGCACCGCGGCCAGGCATCCCCCGTCGCCGGACGCGGCGGGAAATGGGAGATCCACTACAATCCCCACGACGTGCGCCAGATCTGGGTCCGCCTTCCCGACGGTGAACTCACCGAGATTCTGTGGATCCACCGCGACCACGTCCACCGGCCCTTCGACGAACGCACCTGGCAGCACATCCGCACCCAGACCGTTGACGGCAACCACGGTGACGCCGAGCAGTACGAAGCCGGCCTCGCCGATGCCCTCGACCAGCTCATGCGCCGCGTCCACAGCGGCCACGCCACCACAACGGAGCAGGCTCTCCTGGCCCGCACCGCTCACGTCCCGCTCCCCACAGCACGCGACGGGGACCACGACACCGAAGCACCCGCCGACAGCCCGGCGCAGCTGGACGAGGACGACAGCATCGACGACCTGCCCGACGACGACTTCAGCCCCGCCCCGGCCGCCGGATTCGGGCTCTACAACGCCTACGAGGAAGCCGACAAGTGGTGAACCCGAGCCCGCCAAGCGCGAGCAGCACACCAGGCGGTGCCGGCGGCAGTGGCGGAGCCGAGCTGTCGTGGCCGCTGACCACCTGGCAGGGCTGGCACCGCTTCGCCACCGCCGACCCCGTCGTCCCTCCCCGGCCCGGCGACCGGCCCCGCAGTACGGAGGAACGCCTGGCCTACCACTCCGCGTTCGTCACCATCCGCACCCCCGCCATCCACACCCTGGCCACCCAGGTCCGCACCCTGATGATCCTCGGACGCCACCAGCAGACCACCGCACGGCCCTCCCTCATCGTCACCGGACCCGCCGCAGCCGGGAAAACCACCGCGCTCCTGAACGTCGGGCGTACCTGCCACCTCGCCCACACCCGCAAAAACCCGCCACCACCCGGATCAGCGCACGCCTCAGTGCCCGTCGCGTATGTTCTGGTCCCGCCCGGCGCCACCGCGAAAACCCTCATCACCGAATTCGCCCGCTACCTCGGCATCCCCACAACCGCGCGCATGACCCAGACCCAGATCACCGAAGCCGTCTGCCACACCTACACCCAAGCCGGCATCCAGCTCGTGATGATCGACGAGATCCACCGCCTCAACCCCCGCACCACCACCGGCGCCCAAACCGCCGACCTTCTGAAAGACCTGAGCGAACGCCTCCCCGCGACATTCGTCTACGCCGGCATCAACGTCACCGACACCCCCCTCTTCACCGGCGTGAGAGGCGCCCAACTCGCCGGACGCGCCACCCTCGTCGACTGCGGCCCCCTACCCGCCCGCCACGGCAAGCGTGAACCCTTCCGCGACGTCATCACCGACATCGAAAACCATCTCGACCTCCAGCA
Source organism: Streptomyces sp. NPDC006923 (assembly GCF_040635655.1). Taxonomy (NCBI): domain Bacteria; kingdom Bacillati; phylum Actinomycetota; class Actinomycetes; order Kitasatosporales; family Streptomycetaceae; genus Streptomyces; species Streptomyces sp. NPDC006923. The sequence continues at coordinate 305 of NZ_JBEYIF010000042.1, read as the reverse complement.
CCACAAACCCGGCACCCTCCCCCGCCACACCCCCTACCTCCACCAGCGCACCGCCGGCCGCATCGGATCCCTCACCCGACTCATCCGCCAAGCCGCCATCACCGCCATCCACGACGGCACCGAACGCATCACCAAAACCACCCTCGACACCATCCGCCTCGACCACCTCGCCGAAACCCACCACCGCCCCCACACTCGCGCCCGAAGCCGCTAGGGCGTGTTTTGAAAGTTGGCCGATCCCCTCGTCCCGTGCCGTGATGATCTCGGTGTGGGACGAGGGGATCTTTCTGACGAGCAGTGGTCGG
>NZ_JBEYIF010000041.1:0-14642 GCF_040635655.1 Streptomyces sp. NPDC006923 | reverse complement strand
GCTGGTGTTACCCAGTCGGCAATCAGCGCCCCACCTCCGCTCCAGTTACTGCAGCTGCCCCCCCACGAACCCCACCTGCCGGACCCCCCGCCCCACAACAACCCCCCGCCGGGGCCCCCGCGCGCCGCCGCGCCTGCCCCGCCGGGCTTACCGGGGCGTCCGCGCGCCGCGCACGGCGCCCGGGCGCCGCCGTGCTCCCCGGTGGCCGCGCCCCTCCCGGCCGGCGGGCCCGGGACCGGTATGACGGCGCCTCCGGCGCGCGTGCGAGGATTCCGGCACCGATCGCGTGGAGGGAGCCCGATGTTCGCGACAGCGCTGGGTGACGGGGCGGAACTGCGCCCGCTGGAGCCGTGGCGGGCCGAGGAGTTCCTGGCCCATATGGACCGCGCCCGGGACCTGGTGGACGAACACATCCCGCTCGCGCAGCTCGTCCCCGACCTCCCGGCCGCGCGGGCGCTGCTCACCTCGTACGCGGAGAAGCAGGCGGCCGACACCGCGCGGATCTACGGGATCTGGCAGGACGCCACGCTGGTCGGGGGAGTGCTCTTCCCCAAGTTCAACGCGGTCCACGGAACCTGTGAGGTCGGCTGCTGGCTGGAGCCGGCCGCCACGGGCCGGGGGCTGGTCACACGCGCCGCCGAGGTGCTGATCGACTGGGCGGTGGAGGAGCGCGGGATCCACCGGGTGGAGTGGCTGGTCTCGTCCGCCAACCTCCCCAGCGTCAGGGTCGCCCAGCGGCTCGGCATGACCCGTGACGGGGTGCTGCGGGAGAACTATCCGTACCGGGGCGTACGCCAGGACACCGAGATCTGGTCGGTCCTGGCGCCCGAGTGGCGCAAGCGGCCGCGCGCCGAGGGCTGAGCGCCGGGGCGGTGTGCCGGGAGCGCCGCGCGAGGCGTTCTCAGGAAGTTCTCAGACGGGGCCCCTAGCGTGCGCCGTATGAACCCGACCCCCAAGACCCAGACCCCCGAGCCGGAGACGGCCGAGACCCCCACGTCCGAGGCGATTCGGCCGGCGGACGAGACCAGGGCCGAGACGACGGCCGAGGCCAGGACCACGGCCGGGTCAGCGGCCGGCACCGACGCCGAGCACCACGCGGACGCAGCGGGCGTGGATGCCGCCGCCGACGGTGATGCCGACAGCACCGCCGCCGCCGACGACAACGACGCCGACGACAACGCCGCCGACGACAACGCCGACGAAGACGATCTTGACGTCGCCGCGGCGCACCGCTCGTCCGGGCTCGGCGCCGCAGCCGCGTCCATCGTCGCGGTCTGCCTCGGCATCGTCGCGCTCACCGGCACCTGGACCAGCCGCGTGGTGTCCGAGCGCGAGAACCTCGTGGGACAGATCAAGATCGGCCAGTCGCCCACCGCCGCGCAGCAGATCTCCGAGATCTACGGCGACCCCTGGCACGCCACCGCCGCGGTCAATGGCGTGGTGGCACTGCTGGCACTGCTCATCGGCGTGATCGTCCTCGCCCTGCCGCAGCGCACGGGATGGGTGCGCCCCGCCGCCCTGGCCGGAGCCATCCTCGGTTTCCTGGGGCTGCTGGTCTCCATCGGCATGTATTTCGACCTCTTTGTGGCGCTGCCGAGCGTCGCGGCCTGAACCGGCTTCTCCCCGAACCGCTCGATCCGTACGCGGCCGGGGCGCCTGCGTGACATGCCTCAGGCCGCGCTCCGGTTGCCAGGGCCATAGGCAGGTGGCACCCCGTTTTCTGAGGCACCGGGACCCGGGAAGATGCGGCACGTGCCCGATGCGGCGGCATCCCCCGGGAGACGAGGGTGAAGGCATCACACGATGCCAGCACACCTTCGTCACCAGGGGACACCCGATGTTCGCTCATGAACTCCAGCAGCTCAGGACGGCCGAACTGCTCCGCGAGGCCGACAGGCGGCGGCTCCTCCGCGAGATCCGCCGGGCCCGCCGGCAGGTCCGCCGTGAGGCCCGGCGGAGCGGCCGGAACGACGACACCGAGCGGCGGGCGCATCCGCTGCGGGTGCCGTTCGACCGCGCGGCCTGAGCCGGTGCCGCTCCCACCCCGCGCGGGCACCGCCGCGACCCGAGCCGCCACCTCGGGGGCCACCGACACCACGGGCGCCGCGCCGCCGGACGGCTGTGCGATGCTCGGCCCTGTGGAAACCAGGTCCCTCAGCCCGGTGTTCGTCGGCAGGACCCGCGAGCTCACCGCACTCACCGAAGCGCTCGCCCGCGCCACAGCGGGCGAGCCGCAGGCCCTGCTCATCGGCGGTGAGGCCGGGGTCGGCAAGACCCGGCTCATCGAGGAACTGTGCGACGTGGCGTGCGCCGGGAAGGCCGTCGTGGCGGTCGGCGGTTGCGTCGAGATCGGCGCGGACGGGCTGCCGTTCGCGCCCTTTTCCACCGCGCTGCGTTCACTGCGCCGCCAGTTGCCCGAGGAACTCGTCGCGGCCTCCGAGGGCCAGGAGGACGAACTGGCCCGGATCCTGCCCGAGCTGGGACGGTCGGACCGGGGCGCGCTGGGCGAACACGGTACCGCCCGGCTCTTCGAACTCACCGGCCGGCTGCTGGAGCGGCTGGCGGCGGACCGTACGGTCGTACTCGTCCTGGAGGATCTGCACTGGGCGGACGCCTCCACCCGCCATCTCCTCGCCTACCTCCTCCGCTCGCTGCGCCGCGGCCGGCTCGTGGTGATCGCCACCTACCGCGCGGACGACATCCACCGCCGTCACCCCCTGCGGCCCCTCCTCGCGGAACTGGACCGGCTGCGGTCGGTCCGGCGCATCGAGCTGTCCCGCTTCAGCCGCGCCGAGGTACGGCACCAACTGACCGGCCTCCTCGCCGCGGAACCCGAACCGGACCTGCTCGCGCAGATCTTCGAACGGTCCGACGGCAACGCCTTCTTCGTCGAGGAACTGGTCTGCTCCATCGAGGCCGGCTGTGCCACAGGACTCAGGGACTCCCTGCGCGACCTGCTGCTCGTACGGGTGGAGGCGCTGCCCGAGGCCGCCGGACGGGTCGCCAGGATCGTCGCCGAGGGCGGCACCACCGTCGAATACCGGCTGCTGCTGACCGTCGCGCGGCTGGCCGAGGACGAGCTGATCGAGGCGCTGCGGGCCGCCGTGGGCGCCAATATCCTCACGCCCACGGCGGACGGGGACGGCTACCGCTTCCGCCACTCGCTGGTGCGCGAGGCGGTCAGCGACGATCTGCTCCCCGGCGAACGCTCCCGCCTCAACCGCCGCTACGCCGAAGCCCTGGAGGCCGATCCCTCGCTCGTCCGCGCCGACGAGCGCACCACCCGGCTCGCCAGCTACTGGTACAGCGCGCACGACGCGGCGAAGGCCCTTCCCGTGGTGCTGCGCGCCTCCGTCGAGGCGCGGGAACGCTATGCCCACTCCGAGCAACTGCGGCTGCTGGAACGGGCGATGGAGCTGTGGGACGACGCTCCCCAGGAGGTCAGGGACACCCTGCGGCCGCCCGACGACGCCGAGGTCTATCCGCCGTGCGGCGGCGACCCGGGAGCCGCGCCGCTGCGCTACCTCGATCTGATGGCGGAGGCGACCGTCGCCGCGCGTTTCGGTGGTGACCGCGAGCGTGCCCTGGCGATCTCCAAGAAGGCCATGCGGGTCCTGGAGAGGGATCACGACCCGCTGCGCGCCGCGTGGTTCTGGACCCAGCGCTCCCGGCTGACGCAGGACCTCACCCGGGGCGACGGCTGGCAGGAGCTGGCCACCGCCGAGGAACTGGTCCGGGGACTGCCGCCGTCCGCCGTCCACGCCGACGTCCTGGTCAATATCGCCTCCTGGGGCGCCCTGCACCGCCCGGGGCCGGAGAGCCTGGCCGCCGCGGACCGCGCGGTGCGCTACGCCAGGCTGGTCGGCGCCGAGTACATCGAGCTGCACGCCCGGCTCACCCGGGGCCGGCTCACCGCCGACGCGGGCGACGTCGAGGGCGGGCTCGCCGAGATGTACGCGGTGCGCGACCGCGCCGACGAGCTGGGCGCCGTCGGGATCATGGGCAGCGCCAGTACGCATCTGCCGTCCATGCTGGAGGGGGTGGGCCGCTCCCGGGAGGCGATCGCCGCCGCGGACCACGGCATCGCCGTCTGCCATCAGCGCGGCCTCGCCACCCTGGAGGCGGGGGTCCGCGCCACCAAGGCCCAGTCCCTCTACTCGCTGGGACGCTGGACCGAGGCGGACACCGTCCTCGACGAGGCGGCGGGGATCGCCCAGTCCCGGAAGGCGCGCGGCCTGCTCGCAGTACGCCGTGCCGAACTGGCCCTCGCCCGGGGCGACCTCGACGAGGCGGAGAGCCAGGTGGAGCTGGCCCGGGGCTTCTTCGGCACCCATGATCCTCAGCCGCAGCACTCCATCTCACCGGCCGGGCTGGCGATGGCCGTCGCCGCGCGGCGCGGCCTGCGGGCCGAGGCGAGGGCCGAGTTCCAGCGGATCACCGCGCGGGGCTTCCCGCCCGGCACCCAGCGGTACGCGCTGCCGCTGCTGTGTGCCGCGGCGGCGATGGAGGCGGACGGCCGGGAGGCGCGCGGTGAGGATCCCGGCCGGGCCGGTGTTCTCGCCGCCGTGCGCACCCACGCCAAGCGGCTGCCCGCGCTGGTCCCCGTCTGGGGTGCGCACGCCCGCGTACTCGACGCGGAACTGGCCCGTGCCGAGGGCCGCCCGGCCCCGGAACTCTGGGCGCGCGCCGTCACCGCCTTCGAGGCGGTCGACCGGCCCTATGAGCTGGCGCGGGCCCGCCACCGCTGGGCGGCCGCGCTGCTCGACTCCGGCGTCGACCGCTCCGAAGCCGCCGGCCCGCTCGCCCTGGCCCACGCGGCGGCCACCCGGCTCGGCGCCCGTCCCCTGGCCGAACAGACCGCGCTGCTGGCCGGCCGCGCGAGAATCAGCCTCGGACCGGCCTCCGGCGGGAGCGGCGCTCCCGACCCCGGTCTCGCCCCGGCCCGCTCACTGGGCCTGACCCCACGCGAACAGGAGGTCCTGCGGCTGGTCGCGGCCGGTCGCAGCAACCGCCGGATCGCCGAGGAGCTGTACATCTCGCCCAAGACCGCCAGCGTCCATGTCTCCCACATCCTGGCCAAGCTGGGTGTCTCGGGGCGCACCGAGGCCGCGGCCCTGGCCCACCGCCTCCGGCTCTTCCCGGACTCGCCGGAGGACGCCGGCCGTTCCCGCGTCTGAGGACGCCGGCGGCCGGCGGGGGACCGGGTCCGTTCGCGCGGCCCTGTCCCGGGTCGTTACGCGACCTCCAGCCGGAGGATCCTGTCGTCCCCCGGCTCGGGCGCGCCCCGGCCGTCGGTATTGCTGGTCATCAGCCACACCTGGTCGCCGCCCACCGAAATCACCGTACGCAGGCGGCCGTACTCCTCCCGCAGGAACGCCTGGGGAGCGGCCGCCAGTTTCCGTCCGGCCAGCGGAATGCGCCACAGCCGCTCGCCGCGCAGTGACGCCATCCAGATCGAGCCCTCCGCATACGCGATACCGCTCGGTGACGCCTCACTCGTCTTCCACTGGGCCACCGGGTCGACATAGCCGGCCCTGCCGGCCTTTCCCTCGACCACCGGCCAGCCGTAATTCTTGCCGGGCTCGATCAGATTCAGCTCGTCCCAGTTGTCCTGTCCGAACTCCGACGCCCACAGCCTGTTCTCGGAGTCCCAGGCCAGTCCCTGTACATTGCGGTGGCCCAGTGAATAGACCACCGAATCCGCGTCGGGATTCCCGTGCACGGGCTGCCCGTCCGCAGTCATTCGGAGAATCTTGCCGGCCAGTGACTTCTTGTCCTGGGCGAGACCGCGTTCGGCCGTTTCCCCCGTGCCCGCGTACAGCATTTTGTCCGGGCCGAAGGCGATCCGCCCGCCATTGTGGATGGTGCCCTTCGGGATGCCCCGCAGCACCGTGTCCGGTGCCCCGAGCTGTTGCCCGACCGGTTTCCTCTCGTCGTAGGACATACGGGCGATGCGGTTGTCCGACTCGGTGGTGAAGTAGGCATACACAAGGTGGTCGGAGGCGAACGAGGGGGAAAGGGCGATCCCCAGCAGACCGCCCTCACCCGCGGCGGCGACCCCCGGCACCTCGCCGATGACGGTCTTCCTCCCGCCGTCCGTGTCGACACGGGTGATCGTCCCCTCGTCGCGCGAGGAGACCAGCGGATCGCCGTCCGGCAGGGCGGCCAGGCCCCAGGGGGAGTTGAGCCCCTCGGTGAGGGTCGACACCACCTTCACCGACCCCTTCGCCGGCGGCGCAGACGGGCTTGGCGATCCGCCCCCGGACGGCGAGGCGGCCGGGCTCGACGCGGCGCCCCGGCCGGGCTCCTGACCGGCCCCGCCGCCGGAGGAGCATCCGGCGACCACCAGAAGAGCGGCAGCGGCCCATCCGGCCGTCACTGCTGTACGTTGCACGGTTCCGATCCCTTCGACGGCTGCGTTTCTCCTGTTCTTACACCGCCGCCCCGTCCCGGGTTCCCACTTACCGCCGATCAGTCCGGCCGATCTGTCAGGTCGTGTCCGGTCGTGTCCGGTCGGTCAGTCCGGCCGATCAGCCCGCAAAACGTTCCGCCGCGTCCGCCCGGCGCCACGGCCGGACTTACGGCGGCTCACTCCCAGGACTCCCGCACCGGCGGCAGCGCCGCTATCTCGGCCAGGTCCCGCGCCGTCAGTTCCAGCTCCGCCGCAGCGGCGTTCTCCACCGCCCAGCGCTCCCGTTTCGCCCCGGGCACCGGCACCACATGGCGGCCCCTGCCCAGCACCCAGGCCAGCGCCACCTGCGCCGGTGTCGCGCCGTGCCGCTCCGCGACCCGCCGCAGCCCGGCCACCAGCGGCTGGTTCGCCGCCATGATCTCCGCCGTGAAACGCGGATGCCGCGCCCGTACGTCGTCCGGTTCGAAACCCTGCCCGGGGGTGAGCGTGCCCGTCAGGAAACCGTTGCCCAGGGGCATCGCCGCCAGAAAACCGATGCCGCGCGCCTCGCACCACGGCAGCAGCCGATCCAGCGCCTCCGGCGACCACACCGACAGCTCCGCCTCCACCGCGCTCACCGGAAAGACCTGCTGCACCCGCTCCAACTGCCGGATCGTCGACTCGTGCAGATGCGCCCCCGCCCGGCGCCGGGACGCCCGGGCGCCCACGGCGCACAGCCCGAGAGCCCGCACCTTGCCCGCGCTCACCAGCTCCGCCATCGCCCCCCAGGTCTCCTCGACCGGTATCTCGGGATCGGCCCGGTGGAGCTGGTAGAGGTCGATGACATCCGTCCCCAGCCGTCGCAGGGAGGCGTCGCAGGCCCGCCGCACATAGCTGGGGCTGCCATTGGCGACAATGTGCTGGTCGCCGACGAGCAGCCCGCACTTGGTGGAGACGAAGGCGTCCGCGCGCCGCTGCCCGAGCACCCGTCCGAGCAGCAGTTCATTGGTGAACGGGCCGTACATGTCGGCCGTGTCCAGCAGGCTCGTACCGGCGTCGAGCGCCGCGTGCACCGTACGCAGTGAGCTGTCCCCGCGCTGCTGCGAGCCGGTGTAGGCCCAGTGCATCGGCATACAGCCGAGTCCGATCGCGCCCACTTCGAGCGCCGCCGCACCGATTGTCCTGCGCTCCAACTGCCGTACCCCTCCTCGTGCCGCCCTCAAGCTAACCTCATCGGTCCGGCGCGCTTCGCATAGCCTCCTGACCATGACCGCAGATGTATGGCTCCCGATTCCGGCCGACGAGATCGAAGGGCTCCCCGAGGGCCTCCATTACCTCTTCTGGGACGGTGGCCGGGACTTCCCGGGAGACCCCGCCGACTGTGCCTTCTATGTCGTCCCCTACATGAAAGGCGTGGAGGTCGCCGTCCGGCCGCTCTCCGCGATGACATCGGTACGCGTCGTACAGACCCTCTCGGCGGGCACCGACCATGTGGCACCGGGACTCGGCGCCCTGTCCGCCGGCGTGCGCCTGTGCAATGCCAAGGGCGTCCACGAGGCCAGCACCGCCGAACTCGCCCTGGCCCTGATACTCGCCTCCCTGCGCGGCGTTCCCGGTTTCGTGCGCGGCCAGGAGCGGGAGGAGTGGCGGTCCGGTTTCTATCCGGCGCTCGCCGACAAGTCCGTACTGATCGTCGGATACGGATCGATCGGCGCCGCCATCGAGGACCGGCTCGCGCCATTCGAATGCGCGCGGGTGGTACGCGTCGCGCGCTCCGCCCGCACCACGGTGCGCGGCGAGGTCCACGCGTTCACCGATCTCCCCGCGCTGCTTCCCGAGGCCGATGTCGTCGTTCTGTCGACCCCGCTCACGGAGGAGACAAAGGGCCTGGCGGACGCCGCATTCCTGGCCCGGATGAAGGACGGGGCGCTGTTCGTGAATGTCGCCCGGGGCGCCGTCGCGGACACCGAGGCGCTTCTCGCGGAGCTGAAGAGCGGCCGGATCACGGCCGCGCTGGATGTCACCGACCCGGAACCACTGCCCGCCGGCCATCCCCTCTGGCATGCTCCGGGTGTCCTCATCAGCCCCCACGTCGGCGGCTCCACGTCGGCCTTCCTGCCGCGCGCCAAGCGTCTGCTGGCCGGACAGCTCACCCTGTTCGCCGCCGGGGACGAGCCCCGGAACACCGTCCTCGTCACCGGAGAAGCCGCGGGATGACCGGTCGCCCGGCCGGCCGTGGTCCCCTCCGCGCCGGGCCCGGTACCCGCACGGTCCGCACCGTATCTGCTCGTCACAGAGAGTAGAAGAACTATGTCCCTGAGTGACGAGACTGGTGTATCGTCCCGATCTGGGGCCGCGTCGCGCCTGGAGCGGCGTCTGGGAGTGATCTGAATCCGAGGGGGGCGACGGGCGATGTACGGCCGATGGACCAGGGATCCGGCACGGCGGGGACGCCTGAGGCGACCTCCGGACGTTTCCTTGTGCGGACCGGGCCGCTCGGCGGTGACAGCGACACTCGCCGGGGCAGTCCGGTGAGCGCCGAGGGTGTGCTCCTCGGCCGTCGGCCGACGGCCGGCAGCGCGGGGCTGATCGGCCAGTTGTTCCTCGCCCTGGTCTGCGGGGGCTACGCGGCCGGCGCTGCCCTGGGCTGGGGCTCGGAGAAACTGGCCCTGTTCATGGGCGACTTCGGGCTGAGCCTCGCCGCGCTGATCGCCGCCGTCTCCTGCTTCTGCTACGGATACGGGCGGGGCGTCGGCAGCCGCGTCCGGCCCGCCTGGCTGCTGTTCTCGTTCTCCTCGGCGATGGCCTCCGGCGGAAACGCCGTCTGGGGGTGGTACGAGGTCGTGCTGGAGCGGCCCGTGCCCAGCCCCTCCCTGGCCGACCTCTTCTTCCTCTGCTTCGCGCCGCCCGCCATCGTGGGGCTGCTCGTGCTCGCCAAGCGCCCGGTCAGCAGGGCCGGCTGGGTCTGTCTCGCGCTGGACTCCTGGCTGATCGGCGGTTCGCTGCTCACCCTGTCCTGGAGCCTCGCCCTCGCGCGGACCGCGCAGTTCCAGGGCGAGAGCGTGACCCAGGCCGCGCTCTCCCTCGCCTATCCCCTGCTGGACATCGTCCTCGTCAGCATGGTTCTCGCGCTGCACTTCCGGCGGGCCACGGGCAGCCGCTCCGCCGTCAACACCGCCATCGCGGCGCTCGCGCTGACGGTGCTGTGCGACGCCCTGTTCACCTCCCCGCTGCTGCGCGAGAGCTATCGCTCGGGACAGCTTCTGGACGCCGGCTGGTTCGCGGGATCGCTGCTCCTCGCCTACGCGCCCTGGGGCGTGCGCCGCCCGGTGGAGAGCGCCCCGAGCCCGCGCCCGGCCCGCCACTCCAGCCGCCCGATCGCGGGCTCCCTCGCCGCGCTCACCCCGTACCTCGCCGCGGCCGTCTGCACGCTCGGCATCCTCTACAACGTCGTCGACGGGCGCCGGGTCGACCGGGTGGTGGTCCTCACCGGCTCCACGGTCGTGCTCGCCCTGGTCGTACGGCAGGGCATCATGCTCGTCGACAACATCGCGCTCACCCATGAGCTGGCCCAGAAGGAGAACCACTTCCGCTCCCTGGTGCAGGGATCCAGCGATGTGATCATGATCGCCGCCCCCTCGGGGATACTCCGCTACGTCAGCCCCGCCGCGTCCGGTGTCTACGGGCGCGAGGCCGAGGATCTCGTCGGCGCCGAGCTGGCCTCGATCATCCACCCGGAGGACCTCGGCCGGGTCGTCCACGAGGTAAGACGGTTTCTGGCCGCGCCCACCGCGGAGGAGCCCACGACCCGGATCGAATGCCGCTTCCGGTCCGGCACCGGCGACTGGCTCAATGTGGAGTCCACCGTCAACCGCCATCAGGGCGGGCTGATCTTCAACAGCCGCGATGTCACCGAACGGGTCCGTCTCCAGGCCCAGTTGCAGCACAACGCCGAGCACGACCCGCTCACCGACCTGCCCAACCGGTCGCTGTTCACCGAGCGCGTCCGGCAGGCCCTCTCCGGCCGCCGTGCGACCGACGCGGGCACGGCGGTGCTCTTCATCGACCTGGACGGCTTCAAGGCCGTCAACGACCGCCTGGGCCACCAGGTCGGGGACGAACTCCTGGTGCTGGCCGCACACCGGCTCCAGGACTCGGTCCGGGCCGGTGACACGGCGGCCCGGCTCGGTGGCGACGAATTCGCGGCCATCGTCCTCGGCGACGGCGCTGCGGGCAGGACGGCCCGCGAATACCAGGTCCGGGAGATCGCCGACCGGCTCCGTCTCACGCTCTCCCAGCCCTACCGCATCGACGGCAACGATGTCCGGGTCGCCGCCTCCATCGGCGTGGCCTTCGCCGAGCCCGGCACGACCCCCACCGATCTGATGCGCAACGCCGACCTCGCCATGTACCGCGCCAAGGCGGCCGGCAAGAACCGCGTCGAGCTGTACTCGCCGGAGATGCAGGCCGACGTCGTCCGCAGGAGCGAGCCGGCCGGACGGCCGCGCACCCTGCCGCACGAAGGCGAATTCGTCCTCCTCCACCAGCCGGTGGTGCACCTCACCACCGGCCGGGTCAGCGCCGTCGCCGCGCAGGCCCGCTGGCGGTCCTCCCAGGGCATCCTCTTCACCCCCGCCGAGTTCCTGCGGGCCGGCGACGACAGCCCCCGTACCTCGGACATCGGCCGCCGGCTCCTCGAAGAAGCCGTCGAGCAGGCCGCGGAGCGCACCGGGCTCGGCCACCCTCCGGTCCCGGTGTGCGTACGGCTCCCCGCCCGCGGGCTGCTCGACAGGTCCCTGCCGCTGGGCTCCGTCGAGGCGCTGCTGACCCGGCACGGGCTGCCCTCGGGATCCCTGATGATCGAGCTGGCCGACAGCGACCCGCGTGGTTCCCTCGACGAGCTGGAACACCGCCTGGGCGCGCTGCGCCGGCTGGGCGTACGGATCGCGCTCGACGGCTTCGGCAGCGGATACGCGGCGATCAGCACGCTGCGCCGGCTCCCCATCGACGTACTGAAACTGGACCGCGGTCTGGTGGAGGGCGTGGTGGAGTCCGCCCGGCTGAACAAGATCACCGCGGGGCTGCTCCGCATCGCCTGCGATCTCGGCATGCAGTCCGTGGCCGACGGCGTGGACCTCCCGGAACAGGTGCTCGCGCTGCGTGCCATGGGATGCACCCACGCCCAGGGGATGGCCTTCTCCGGGCCGCTCGACGAATACCGGCTGCGCCGCGCCCTGGCGCGTGGCGAGTACCCGCTGCCGGGCGAGACAGTCCTGCCCGTTCTCTCCGGAGGTGTGCTGCCCGTGAGGCACTCCCGTCCGCCGGTCGCCGACCGGATCTCCCGTCCATCGATCCGCTCAAATAATGAGACGCCTGTCCCACCCACTTGACAGCCATGGCGCGCCGGAGGGAGGGTCAAGGCCATGCGCACCCGAATTCTCGTACTTGGACAGCGCGTCGGCTGAAGCAGAGCCCAGTACCGGCTCCGCAGACCGCACCGACGCGCTCCCCTCGCTTGCCTCACGGCACGAGGGGTTTTTTGTTGCATCGGAACACCCCAAACCCTCACAAAACTTCAGCTTCGAGAAGAGAATGCCGATGACCGAGCAGGCCACCGGGGCCCACCATCCGCAGCCGCGGGCCCGTAACGGCGGACCGTCCTCCGCAACCGTTGAGCACGTCACGGGTGCGCAGTCCCTCATCCGTTCGCTCGAGGAAGTAGGGGCCGACACGGTCTTCGGCATCCCCGGCGGCGCCATCCTTCCCGCCTACGACCCGATGATGGACTCCACCCGGGTCCGCCACGTCCTCGTCCGCCACGAGCAGGGCGCGGGACACGCGGCCACCGGCTACGCCCAGGCCACCGGCAAGGTGGGCGTCTGCATGGCGACCTCCGGCCCCGGTGCCACCAATCTGGTCACCCCCATCGCCGACGCGCACATGGACTCGGTGCCGCTGGTCGCGATCACCGGCCAGGTGGCCAGCAAGGCGATCGGTACGGACGCCTTCCAGGAGGCGGACATCTGCGGCATCACGATGCCGATCACCAAGCACAACTTCCTGGTCACCAAGGCCGAGGACATCCCCAGGACGATCGCGGAGGCCTTCCACATCGCCTCCACAGGACGGCCCGGTCCCGTCCTGGTCGACATCGCGAAGGACGCCCTCCAGGCCCGTACGACCTTCAGCTGGCCGCCCGTCCAGGACCTGCCCGGCTACCGCCCGGTCACCAAGCCGCACGCCAAGCAGATCCGCGAGGCCGCCAAGCTGATCACACAGGCCAGGCGTCCCGTGCTGTATGTCGGCGGCGGTGTCATCAAGGCCGGCGCGACCGCCGAGCTGAAGGTCCTCGCGGAGCTGACCGGCGTCCCCGTCACCACCACCCTGATGGCGCTGGGATCCTTCCCCGACAGCCACCCGCTGCATGTGGGAATGCCGGGCATGCACGGTTCGGTCACCGCCGTCACCGCGCTGCAGAAGGCCGACCTGATCGTCGCCCTCGGAGCCCGGTTCGACGACCGGGTCACCGGAAAGCTGGACAGCTTCGCGCCGTACGCCAAGATCGTCCACGCGGACATCGACCCGGCCGAGATCGGCAAGAACCGCGCCGCCGACGTGCCGATCGTGGGCGACGCCCGGGAGGTCCTCGCCGACCTGGTCCAGGCCGTCCAGGCCGAACACACCGAGGGCACCGTGGGAGAGGCCGCCCGGACGCAGTACGCGGCCTGGTGGAAGGACCTCAACCGCTGGCGCGAGACCTACCCCCTCGGATACGAGCAGCCCGCGAACGGCAGCCTGTCGCCGCAGCAGGTCATCCAGCGCATCGGCCAGCTCGCGCCGGAGGACACCATCTACGCGGCGGGCGTGGGCCAGCACCAGATGTGGGCCGCCCACTTCATCGAGTACGAGAAGCCCGCCACCTGGCTGAACTCCGGCGGCGCCGGGACCATGGGGTACGCCGTCCCGGCCGCGATGGGCGCCAAGGCCGGACAGCCCGGCCGCACGGTCTGGGCGATCGACGGTGACGGCTGCTTCCAGATGACGAACCAGGAGCTCACCACCTGCGCGCTCAACAACATCCCGATCAAGGTCGCGATCATCAACAACGGTGCGCTGGGCATGGTGCGGCAGTGGCAGACCCTCTTCTACAACGAGCGGTACTCCAACACCGTGCTGCACGCGGGGCAGGGCGAGGAGGGCGCCCCGAGCGGCGGCACCCGGATCCCGGACTTCGTGAAGCTGTCCGAGGCCATGGGCTGTGTCGCGATGCGCTGTGAGTCCCCGGACGAACTGGACGCCGTGATCGCCAAGGCGAACGCCATCAACGACCGTCCCGTGGTCGTCGACTTCATCGTCCACGAGGACGCCCAGGTGTGGCCGATGGTCGCCGCCGGCACCTCCAACGACGAGGTCATGGCCGCCCTCGGCGTCCGCCCCGACTTCGGCGACAACGAAGACGACTGAGAAGACGACCGAGCCGAGAGTCCGAGAGAAGAGACCGAGAGAGACCGACACATGTCCAAGCACACACTCTCCGTCCTGGTGGAGAACACGCCCGGCATCCTCGCCCGGATCGCCGCGCTGTTCTCCCGCCGCGGCTTCAACATCGACTCCCTCGCCGTCGGTGTCACCGAACACCCCGACATCTCCCGCATCACCATCGTGGTCAATGTCGAGGAACTGCCGCTGGAACAGGTCACGAAGCAGCTCAACAAGCTGGTCAATGTCCTGAAGATCGTCGAACTCGAGCCCGGCGCCGCGATCCAGCGCGAGCTCGTCCTGGTCAAGGTCCGCGCCGACAACGAGACGCGCTCCCAGATCGTCGAGATCGTCCAGCTCTTCCGCGCCAAGACCGTCGACGTCTCACCCGAGGCCGTCACGATCGAGGCCACCGGATCGACCGACAAGCTCGACGCGATGCTCAAGATGCTGGAGCAGTTCGGCATCAAGGAGCTCGTGCAGTCGGGGACGATCGCCATAGGACGTGGCGCGCGGTCCATCACGGACCGCAGTCTGCGGGCACTCGACCGCAGCGCGTGACCCGTCCTGCCCGGTCGGCTCGCATGCCGAGACCGGGAAACCCGCTCCACCCCGCCCGCCGTACGGTGGGAAGCAAGCCGCAACACCTCACGACATGCACACAAGGAGAGACCCAGTGGCCGAGCTGTTCTATGACGACGATGCCGACCTGTCCATCATCCAGAACCGCAAGGTCGCGGTCATCGGCTATGGCAGCCAGGGCCATGCCCAC
>NZ_JBEYIF010000040.1:0-14977 GCF_040635655.1 Streptomyces sp. NPDC006923 | reverse complement strand
CGACCAGTCCAAGGCGCAGGGCTTCATCGAGATCTTCGGCCTCTCGTCGAAGATCGCCGCACGGCGTGACCTCGCCTGATCCCCCTTCGCACGGCAGCCGCCTCCCCGTTCCTCCGCGGCGGGGAGGCGGTCGTACTTCCCGATCCCTCCGAGGAGCAGCAGTGAGCAGCAACAACGGTGATGTCCGGCTCTGGGGCGGGCGTTTCGCCGACGGTCCCTCGGACGCGCTGGCAGCCCTGTCCGCGTCCGTCCACTTCGACTGGCGGCTCGCGCCGTACGACATCGCCGGCTCCCGCGCCCATGCCCGCGTGCTCCACAAGGCCGGGCTGCTCACCGAGGACGAACTGACCCGCATGCTGGCCGGTCTCGACCAGCTCGAAGCAGATGTGGCCGACGGCTCGTTCACCGGCACCGTCGCCGACGAGGACGTCCACACCGCGCTGGAGCGCGGGCTGCTGGAGCGTCTCGGCGCCGACCTGGGCGGCAAGCTGCGCGCGGGCCGGTCCCGCAACGACCAGGTCGCCACGCTCTTCCGGATGTACCTCCGGGATCACGCCAGGATCATCGGCGGGCTTGTCGCGGAGCTCCAGGACGCGCTGGTCGGCCTCGCCGAGGCGCACCCGGATGTCGCGATGCCGGGCCGCACGCATCTCCAGCACGCGCAGCCCGTCCTCTTCGCCCACCATGTGCTGGCGCATGTGCAGTCGCTCTCCCGGGACGCGGAGCGGCTGCGGCAGTGGGACAAGCGCACGGCGGTCTCCCCGTACGGCTCCGGCGCGCTGGCCGGATCCTCGCTCGGGCTCGACCCGGAGGCGGTCGCCGCGGACCTCGGCTTCGAGCGGGGCTCCGTGGGCAACTCCATCGACGGCACCGCCTCCCGCGACTTCGTGGCCGAATTCGCCTTCATCACCGCGATGATCGGCGTCAATCTGTCGCGGATCGCGGAGGAGGTCATTCTCTGGAACACGAAGGAGTTCTCCTTCGTCACCCTGCACGACGCCTTCTCCACCGGTTCGTCGATCATGCCCCAGAAGAAGAACCCGGACATCGCGGAGTTGGCGCGCGGCAAGTCGGGCCGGCTCATCGGCAATCTCACCGGGCTGCTGGCCACGCTGAAGGCCCTGCCGCTCGCGTACAACCGCGATCTCCAGGAGGACAAGGAGCCGGTCTTCGACTCCTGCGACCAGCTTGAGGTCCTGCTGCCGGCGTTCACCGGCATGATGGCCACGCTGACCGTCAACAGGGCGCGGATGGAGGAGCTGGCTCCCGCCGGGTTCTCGCTCGCCACGGACATCGCGGAATGGCTGGTCAGGCAGGGTGTGCCCTTCCGGGTGGCGCATGAGGTCGCGGGGGAGTGCGTCAAGGAGTGCGAAAGCCTCGGCATCGAGCTGGACGAGCTGACCGACGAGCAGTTCGCCAAGATCTCCGAGCACCTCACCCCCGAGGTGCGGTCGGTGCTCAATGTGCCGGGCGCGCTGGCCTCCCGTGACGGCCGTGGCGGCACGGCTCCCGCCGCGGTGGCCGTGCAGCTCGCCGAGGTCAAGGCCGACCTGGTGATCCAGCACGCCTGGGCGGACGCCAGGAAGCAGCGGTAGCGCGAGCGGCGGCTACAGCGCCGCCGCCCAGTCCGCGAGCGCGTCGAAATCCGGCCGGGTCAGTCCGGTGCGCGGATCGATGTGCAGCAACAGGGCGGCGGCCAGGTGCCGTTGATCGACCCACTCGTGGTCGTAGGACGTGATGTCGTCGTCGATCCAGGCGAACGGCCGTCCGGCCGCGTACTCCAGGATGTACTGCGTCTTCCAGAAGGTCCCGCGAGGGGCCTTTCCGTGCATCTGGGCCGGTGCGTCGCGTAGCCCTCCGGCCGACGTGTCGCCGGAGCCGCGTACGGATTGAGCGGTCCGTCGACATCGATCAGCAGCAGTGGCTTCATTCCGCCATGATCGCCACCGGGGCCGGTGCTGGGAAGTCCTTTCCTGGCCGCCTCGCGACACCTGACCTCGCCGACCGGCATGACTCGACGCATTGAATGAGACATTCATGTCTCGATCGGGTTATGTTCGTCTCATGACAGTCAATCGTGACCAGGTGCTGCGCACCGCCGCCGCCGTCCTCACCCGCAAGGCGACCGCCACCATGGACGAGGTCGCCCGCGCCGCGGGCATCGGGCGTGCGACGCTCCACCGCCACTTCGCCGGGCGCGACGCCCTGGTCAGGGCGCTGGAGGAGCTGGGCATCCGGGAGTTCGAGACCGCGCTGGACGCGGCCCGTCTCGACGAGGGCCCGGCGGGCGAGGCGCTGCGCCGATTCGTCGGGGAGGTCGAGCCCGCCGCCGGTCTCCTCGGATTCCTCGTCACCGAGAACCAGCTCTTCGAGGGTGACGTCAACGACGGCTGGAACCGGCTCGACGCCCGGGTCTCGGCGCTCTTCCGGCGCGGACAGGAACAGGGCGAGTTCCGGATAGATCTCAGCCCCGCCTGGCTGACCGAGGCCTTCTACGGACTGATCAGCTCCTGTGCCTGGGCGGTCCAGGACGGGCGCGTCGCCACCAAGGATTTCCAGTACATGATCGTCGAGCTGCTGCTCGGCGGAGTACGACGGAGCGTGAAGCCATGACCAGCACCTATCTGCCGGCGGCGGACGGCCGGCTCCTCCCGCGCCCCGGGCGGTGGATCGCGCTGGGCGTCCTCGTCCTCGCCGTGCTGCTGGTGGCCGTCGACGCGACCGTCCTCGGCCTCGCCACCCCCTTTCTCAGCGAGGACCTCAAGCCGTCCGGGACCCAGCTCCTCTGGATCGGTGACATCTACTCGTTCGTCATCGCCGGACTGCTGGTCTCCATGGGCAGCCTCGGCGACCGCGTCGGCCGGAAGCGGCTGCTGCTGACGGGCGCGGTCGCCTTCGGCGGGGTCTCGGTGCTCAACGCCTACGCGGCCACGCCCGAGATGATGATCGTCGCCCGTGCGCTGCTGGGTGTCGCGGGTGCGACCCTGATGCCGTCCACCCTCGCGCTGATCCGCAACATCTTCCACGACCCCAGGGAGCGCAGTCTGGCCATCGGCATCTGGGGCGCGATGGCCTCCGCCGGTGCGGCGGTCGGCCCCGTCGTCGGCGGCTTCCTGCTGGAGCACTTCTGGTGGGGCTCGGTCTTCCTGATCAATCTGCCGGTGATGGCCGTCCTGGTCGTCGTGGGCATCAGGACCCTGCCCGAATCGAAGAACCCCGCGCCGGGCCCCTGGGACATGACAAGCGTGGCACTGTCCCTCGTCGGTGTCGTGGGAGTCGTCTACGCCGTCAAGGAGACGGCGGCGCACGGGCCGGACTGGGAAGCCGCCGCGGCGGGTGTGGCCGGCGCGGTCGCGCTCCACTGGTTCGTACGACGGCAGCTCACGCTGACCGCGCCGCTGCTCGACATGAGGCTCTTCCACCACCGGGGTTTCTCCGGCGGGGTGCTGGCCGATCTGCTGACCATTCTCGGCCTGTCCGGGCTGGTCTTCTTCCTGTCGCAGTTCCTGCAACTGGTGCAGGGGCGCTCACCGCTGGAGGCGGGTCTGGCCGAATTGCCGGCGGCCGTGGGCGCGGTGGCGGCGGGACTGGTCGCCGGTGCGACCGCTCGCCGTTTCTCCGTGCGCTCCGTGGTCGCCGGCGGCCTCGCCGCGATCGGTCTGGCCCTCGCGGCGCTGACCGGACTCAGCCAGTCCACCGGCTTTCCGCTGCTGGGCGCGGTGCTGCTGGTCGTCGGGGCCGGTGCGGGGTTCTCCTTCACCGTCACGGCCGACGTGATCCTCTCCAGCGTCCCCAGGGAACAGGCCGGCGCCGCGTCCGCCGTCTCCGAGACCGCGTACGAACTGGGCGCGGCCCTCGGCATCGCTTTGCTGGGCTCGGTCGTCACCGGTGTGTACCGGGACTTCACCGCCCCGCCCGGGGTCCCTGCGGACGCGGTCTCGGCCGCCCATGAATCCCTGGGCGGCGCGGTGGAGGCGGCGAACGGACTCCCGGCCCACTCCGCCGGGGCGCTGCTCGCCGCGGCTCAGGACGCCTTCTCCGCCGGTCTGCGTCTCGCGTCAGGCGTGGGCGCGGCGGTGCTGCTGATCACGGCGGTGGCCGCGTGGTTCCTGCTGCGCGACCAGAAACTGGAGGACGGTGCCGGGCACTGACGCGGTCCCGCCGCCGTCCGGGGCGTCAGGCCGCCTTCGCCTTGGTGGCGTAGACGTCCACGTACTCCTGGCCGGACAGCAGCATGACCTCGGTCATCACCGAGTCCGTCACGGCCCGCAGCACATAGCGGTCCCGGTCCATGCCCTCGTACCGGGAGAACTCCATCGGCTTGCCGAAGCGCACGGTCACCTTGCCGGTGCGCGGCATGCCCGTGCCGTTCGGCTGGAGCTTGTCCGTGCCGATCATCGCGAAGGGCACCACCGGCGCGCCGGTCATCAGGGTCAGCCGCGCGATGCCCGTACGCCCCCGGTACAGCCGGCCGTCGGGAGAGCGGGTGCCCTCCGGGTAGATGCCGAAGATATTGCCCTCGTCCAGCACCCGACGGCCCGTCATCAGCGCCGCCACTCCGCCGCGCCCGCCGTCACGGTCCACCGGGATCATCCCGACACCGGTGAAGAACCAGGCCATCAGCCGGCCCTTGAGGCCCTTGCCGGTGACGTACTCGTCCTTGCCGATGAAGAAGACCTGACGGTCACAGACCAGCGGAAGGATCATCGAGTCGATGAAGGTGAGATGGTTGCCGGCGAGGATGACAGGACCGCTCCCCGGGATGTTTCCCGCGCCCTCCACTCGTGTGCGGAACATCAGGCGCACGATCGGTCCGAGCACTGCCTTGATGAGCGCGAAGCGGGACAACGGGTCCTCCGGTGTCGTGGGACGGTCGTGGACGGCCGTCGAAATCCATGCAGGTGAGGACGATACTCGTGGGTCGCGGCACGCGCACATCGAGTTCACCGACCGGATACACGGCGTTGACATGTGTTCCCGGCACGTTCTCCCGGGGTCTCCCGTACGGAGGGCGGGGCCGCCTACGCTCGGGCCTCGCCCGGCAGGCGAGTGACATCACATCAAGGAGCGTTCATGACACAGGGTGCGCGGAACACGCCCGGACGAAGGACCGTACTGGGAGCGGCGGTGCTCGGCTCGGCGGCCATGGCGCTGCCCGGCGCGGCGCAGGCGGCCGAGCGGGGGCGGGGCGAGGGCCACGGATCGTCGTATCCGGGCCTGCCCGAGCTCACGATCGTCGGCCACCGCGGGGCCAGCGGCTACCGTCCGGAGCACACCCTCGGCTCGTACCAGCTCGCCCTGGACCTCGGCGCGCATGTGATCGAGCAGGACCTGGTGCCCACCAAGGACGGCCATCTGGTGTGCCGTCACGAGAACGACATCACCGCCACGACGGATGTCGCGGACCACCCGGAGTTCGCCGGCCGCAAGACCACGAAGAGCGTCGACGGGACCAGCCTCACCGGCTGGTTCACCGAGGACTTCACGCTCGCCGAACTGAAGACGCTGCGGGCCAAGGAGCGCATCCCCGCCAACCGCCAGCGCAACACCCTCTACGACGGACGCTGGGAGGTTCCCACGTTCGAGGAGGTACTGCGCTGGGCCGAGGACGAGGGCCGCCGCCGGGGACGCAAGATCTGGCTGTACACCGAGACCAAGCACCCCACCTACTTCCGCGGGATCGGCCTCGGCCTGGAGGAGCGCCTCGCCAAGCTGCTGCGCCGGTACGGGCGTGACCGCAAGGACTCCGCGATATTCCTGCAGTCCTTCGAGCCGAGCAGCATGCAGCGGATGGCGAAGCTGGTCTCGTCGCCGCGCGTCGTGCTGCTCGACGCCGCCGGCACCCGGCCGTGGGACTTCAGGACGGCGAACGACCCGCGCACGGTGTCCGACCTGGTCAAGCCCGAGGGCCTGAGGTGGATCGCGTCCTTCGCGCAGGGCATCGGTCCCACGCTCGACCTGATCATCCCGAAGGACGCCACGGGCAAGCTGGGCACGCCCACCACGCTGGTACGGGACGCGCACGCGAAGGGCCTGATCCTCCACCCGTACACACTGCGCGACGAGAACACCTTCCTGCCCGCCGACTTCCGGCGCGGTACGGACCCCAACGCGTACGGCGACGCGTTCGGCGCGTTCAAGCGCTACTTCGAGCAGGGCATCGACGGCATCTTCACCGACAACCCGGACACGGGTCTGCTGGCGCGGGCGGACTTCGTCAGCCGCTGACCCCGCTGTGCCCCGGTCGGGTGACTGCCCGGCCGGGGAGCAACCGGCGGTCGCCGCCGGGACGTCCCGCCCGTCATGACGCTTGTCGAAGCCAACCCGTCCCTACGGACCCCGACCCTGCTCCGTCCCGCCGTGCCCCGGCCGCCGGCCGTGTCCGTCCCGGCGCCGCGCCGCCCGCGCCAGGCCCGGGAGACCCTCGTCGAGGGGCTGCTCCCGCTGGTGCGCGCGGAGGCGGCGGCCGAGGCGCCGGGGACCGGCGCCGAACCCGGCGACCTCGAACAGGCATTCTGGGTGCGGCTGCTGGAGCGGACGGAGGACGAGGGGCCGCCCGGCGACCTCGCGCGGTGGGTACGGGACGTGGTCAGGGCCGAGGCGCGCCGCGCCCGCCGCATCGCGGCCCGGGAGCGGCCGTACCGCGTCGAGCCCGCCACCGGCCCGGAGGCCGACCCCGAGCGGGCCGCGCTCCGCTCCGAGCGGCGCCGCGCGCTGCGCGCGGCGGTCCGCCGCACGCCCGGCCGCTGCCCGCGACTCCTTGCCGCGATGCTGTCGCCGAAGGACCCCACCTACCGTGAAATCGCGGGGGAGTTGGGTATGTCACAGGGCACTTTGGGCCCATTGCGCTCAAGATGCCTGGGATGCCTGCGCAGAATGCTCGCGGCGGAGGTTGCGGCTCCTGACCCGAGGGGAATGCAGCGGTAGACAATCGGCGGACCAAGTGAGCGGGAGGCATGCACACATGGGCATGAGCGTGACCATCTCAGCGGCGAGCGCGCAGGACGCGGAGCACATTCTGAAGCTGCAGTACCTGTGCTACCAGAACGAGGCGGAGCTCTACGGCGACTACACCATCGAGCCGCTCACCCAGACCCTCGACGACCTCAGGGCCGAACTGGGCCGCGGTCACGGGCTGGTGGCCCGCCTCGGCGACGAAGTGGTGGCCTCGGTACGGGGAAGCGTCGACGAGACCGGCACCGCGCACATCGAGAAACTCGTCGTCCACCCCCGGATGAGGCGCCACGGCCTCGGCGGCAGACTCCTCGACGCGATCGAGGCGCACTTCGCGGGCGAGCCGGCCGCCAAGCGCTTCCAGCTCTTCACCGGCCACCGCAGCGAGGGCAATCTGCGTCTGTACCGCAGCCGCGGCTACGCGCCCGTCTCGACGGAACAGGTCGGCCCGCGGCTGAAGCTCGTCACCCTGGAGAAAGGGTCCGCCGCCGGGACATACGCGGCCAGCGCCTGAACCGGCGCGCGGCGGTGCGAGCGGCGGTTGGCGCCGTGCCGGTCCCCGTCACCGCCGCGAGGCACGCAGCCACAGGATGCCGGTGACCGGCAGCAGCACCGGAATGAAGAGATAGCCCATCCCGTAGTCCGACCAGACCGTGGCATCCGGGAAGGCCGAGGATTCGGCCAGCGTCCAGGTCCCCACGGTCAGTACGCCGGCGAGTTCGGCGGCGCAGCACGCCAGCGCCGCCTTTCGCGCCGTCTCCCCGCCGCGTACCAGGGTGTAGGTGATGAAGGCGTACACCACGGCCGCGACGGCGGAGAGCGTGTACGCCAGCGGCGCCCGGTCGAATTCGGTGGCGATCTGGTAGACGGACCGGGAGACCGCGCCGACGGACATCACGCCGTACACCCAGACCAGCAGCAGGCCCGGTCCGCGCACCAGCCGGGTCCTCGGCTCTCCTCCGGCCGCTTGTGCGCCGGTCTCCGGTTCGCCGTTCCTCTCCGGCTCGGTCGTGTTCCGCGCGCCGGTGGCGGACCCGTCCATCCTCAGCCTCCCCAGATGTCATGGAGCCGTACTTCCAGCACGGCCAGTACGACCGCTCCCGCGGAGACCGTCACCGAGCCCCAGCGCGTCCGCTCGGACAGCGACAGAAAACCGGCCGCCGGCACCGCCAGCAGCGCGCCGACCAGATACGAGAAGAAGATCACCGAGCCGTCGGCGGCCCTCGCGCCGCCCGCCACCCGCGCGATTCCCACCACGAGTTGCGCCAGGGCCAGCGCGGACACCACGGCCATGCCGATGAAGTGCCAGTCCTTGGTGGGCTGGTCGCGGTAGGCGGCGAAACCGCACCAGGCGGCGAGGAGGAGCGCGGTCACGGAGACCGCGACCGTCAGGGCGACAAGCATGGCCCCGAGGGTATTACGGCCGAAATGGTCCGGCGCGCGCGCCCCCGTGCGACCCGCGCCGGGTCCCGGGACCGGGGGCCGTCGGTCCCTGCGGGCCGTGGGCTTGACCACAGCGCGCCCCCTTCGCCGCCGGGTCGCGGACCTGGCCGCGCACGCCCTTTCTCTGGTGTCGCCGCAGGTCACCCCCGGCACAGTGGCGGCCGGGGACCCCACCGGCCTCGTGCGCGGCGTTCGGGGGGAGCGCGAAGCTGTCCGAATGGTGCGAAGGAAATGTCCGCTATACGGACAGTGCCCTTGGTCAAGTACTGACGTCTGCTTTACTTACCGCATGACCACGACGAGCTACCGCGTATCCGCGACCGAGGCGATCATGACGCCCGGTGCTCGTTGTCTGTGTCGAATGTGCGCCATCTGAGGGCCCCTGCCTGAGTCTCGCGCCCCGAAGCGAGACCCGACAGTCCGCGCGGCCCCACCGAGCCCGAATGCCATCAGGGCTCCCGAGGCCATGCGCGGGCCGTGCCCGTTCGCCCCGCGCACATGCTGCCTCCCGGTCAGCCGTGCCGCGACGGAATGACCAATGCCCCGTGCCCGGCCGACACTTCGCCGCGCACTCGACAGCGATGGAAGCCTCTGTGATCACTACTACGGACCTGACAAAGGTTTACCGGTCCGCGTCGCGCGGCCGTGAAGTCACCGCTCTCGACGGCGTCGACCTGCATGTCCGCGAGGGTGAGGTCTTCGGAGTCGTCGGACAGAGCGGCGCCGGCAAGTCCTCGCTCATCCGGTGCGTCAACCTGCTGGAACGCCCCACCTCCGGCACGGTGGTCGTCGACGGCCAGGACCTCACCGCGCTCGCCGGGCGGGGCCGGCGGGCCGGCCGGGAACTGCGCCGGGCGCGCAGCTCGATCGGCATGGTCTTCCAGCACTTCAACCTGCTGTCCTCGCGCACCGTCCAGGACAATGTCGAGCTGCCCCTGGAGATCCTCGGACTCTCCGGCCAGGACCGCGCGCGCCGCGCCCTGGAACTGCTCGACCTGGTCGGCCTCGCCGAGAAGGCCAAGGTCTACCCCGCCCAGCTCTCCGGTGGCCAGAAGCAGCGGGTCGGTATCGCCCGCGCGCTGGCGGGCCGCCCCAAGGTGCTGCTCTCCGACGAGGCGACCAGCGCCCTCGACCCCGAGACCACCCGCTCGATCCTCCAGCTCCTGCGCGACCTCAACCAGCAGCTCGGGCTGACCGTCCTGCTCATCACGCACGAGATGGGGGTCGTGAAGACGATCTGCGACTCGGCGGCGCTGATGCAGCGGGGCAGGATCACCGAGTCGGGCACGGTCGCGGAACTGCTGGCCACGCCCGGCTCCGAGCTGGCGCGGGAGCTGTTCCCGGTGGCCGGCACGGCATCGGGCCCGGACCGTACGGTCGTTGACGTCACCTTCCACGGCGAGGCCGCCGCGCGGCCGGTGATCTCACAGCTCTCCCGTACGTACAACATCGACATCTCGATCCTGGGCGCCGCGATGGACACCGTCGGCGGACGGCAGATCGGCCGGATGCGGATCGAACTCCCCGGCCGTTACGAGGAGAACGTCGTGCCGGTCGGCTTCCTGCGCGAACAGGGCCTCCAGGTGGAGATCGTTGATCCCGCCGATGCCAATGCCGACGCCGTCGCCGACGATGCCACCGCCCCCGCGGCCGTGATCCCCGCCCAGAATCCCGCACCGGTGAAGGAAGATGCCAAGTGACCTGGTCGGAGATGCAGCCACTGCTGACTCAGGGCACCGTCGACACCCTCTACATGGTGTTGTGGTCCGCGCTGGTGACCGTCGTCGGCGGGCTGCCGCTCGGCATCCTGCTCGTCCTCACCGACAAGGGCGGACTGCTCCAGAACGCGCCCGTGAACAAGGCCGTCGGCGTGGTCGTGAACATCGGCCGCTCCCTGCCGTTCATCATCCTGCTGATCGCGCTGATCCCGTTCACCACACTGGTCGTCGGCACCTTCATCGGCCCCACCGCGATGATCGTGCCGCTGGCCATCGGCGCCATCCCGTTCTTCGCGCGTCTTGTCGAGACCGCGATCCGGGAGGTCGACCACGGACTGGTCGAAGCCGTCCAGGCGATGGGCGGCTCCATCCCCACCATCGTCCGCAAGGTGCTGCTGCCGCAGGCGCTTCCCTCGCTGGTCTCCGGCGTCACCACCACGGTCATCGCGCTCATCGGCTACTCGGCCATGGCGGGGGCGGTCGGCGGCGAGGGGCTCGGGTCCAAGGCCGTCACCTATGGATTCCAGCGCTTCGAGAACGGCTTCATGATCGCCACGGTCATTGTCCTGATTGTGATCGTCACCGTGGTCCAGCTCATCGGCGACGGTGCCGTACGGCTGCTGGCGCGCAGGGGGCGTTCCGCCTCCTGACGACCTGACCGCCCGAGCACCCCATCGCCCCTCCCTCCCGGCCGGCCGCACCGCCTCCGGTGGCTTCCGGCCGCCCGTGTCCGGCTTCCCCGCTCCCACCGGCCCGCACTCCTTGTCCGGGCTCACCACCATTGCGAAAAGAGGCACTCTTCGTGCGTACCAACATCAAGCTCACCGCGGTCGCCGCCGCGACCGCCGCCCTCGCCCTGGGCCTCAGCGCCTGCGGCACCTCGTCCGACCCCGGCGCCACGTCCGGGTCGGACGGCAAGACGGACGCGTCCAAGCCGCTGCTCGTCGCCGCCTCCCCGGTGCCGCACGCCGACATCCTGGAGTTCGTGAAGAAGAACCTGGCGGCGAAGGAGGGCCTCAAGCTGGAGGTCAAGGAGTTCACGGACTACGTCCTGCCGAACACCGCCACCGAGAACGGCGAGGTCGACGCCAACTTCTTCCAGCACAAGCCGTATCTCGACGACTTCAACAAGAAGAACGGCACCCACATCGTGCCCGTCGTCAATGTCCATCTGGAGCCGCTCGGCCTCTACTCCAACAAGGTCAAGGACCTCAAGGACCTCAAGCCGGGCCAGACCCTCGCCATCCCCAACGACACCACCAACGAGGGCCGCGCGCTCCATCTGCTCGCGGAGAACGGCGTGATCACGCTGAAGGACGGCGCCGCCAGCGACGCCAACCTCTCGGCCATCAAGGACGCGAAGGGCCTCAAGTTCAAGGAGCTGGAGGCCGCCACCCTGCCCCGCGCCCTGAATGACGTCGACGCCGCCGTCATCAACGGCAACTACGCCCTGGAGGCGGACCTGAAGCCCGCCCAGGACGCGCTCGCCCTGGAGAAGGCCGAAGGCAACCCGTACGCCAACTTCCTCGCCGTCAAGGAGGGCAACGAGAAGGACCCGCGCGTGCTGAAGCTCGCGAAGCTCCTCAACTCGCCCGAGGTGAAGAAGTACATCGACGACACCTACGACGGCTCGGTCGTGCCCGCCTTCGGCAAGGTCGGGTAACCCCTCAAACGGTCGCAGCAGTACCGTTCTTGCCGACGGGAGCCCCGCGCGCGGATGCCGTGCGCGGGGCCCTCGCATCCGTACGGACCCGGCCATGCGCATCCCCGCCGGATGCTGCATGCTGTGCATTTACGACGGACTGAGGCATGGAGCCCCGCATGACTACCACCTTTCCGGACGTCTCCATCAGCACGGAGCGGTTGGTGCTGCGCCCCTTCGAGCCCGCGGACATTCCGGCGCACATCGAGATGATGAACGACGAACTGGTCACGGCCTGGACCTCCGCACCGCACCCCTACACGGCCGGTGACGCCGAGGAATGGGTGAGCAGGATCGCGCCCGCCGAACGCGCCGAAGGGCGCGGCATCGTCTTCGCCGTCACCGAGTTCCTCACCCAGCGGCTCGTCGGCAGTGTGCGCCTGCGGCACACCAACTGGCACACGCTCGCCACCGAGGCGGCCTATGTCACCGCTCCCTGGGCCCGTGGCGAGGGCTACGCCACCGAATCGGCCCTCGCCGTCGCCCAGTGGCTCTTCCGCGACCAGAAGTTCGAACGCATCGAGGTGCGGACGGCGGCCGACAACACCGCCGCCCAGCAGGTCGCGCAGAAGATCGGCTGCATCAGCGAAGGCGTCCTGCGCAACGCCTGGATAGCGCGTTCCCAGACCGAGGACGGCGGCTGGACCGACATCCGCACCGACCTGATCGTCTGGAGCCTGCTGCCCGAGGATCTCGAGGGCGTCGCCGAACAGATGGCGGACGCGAGCGGCTACGCGTCCTTCACCGACTGGAACTGACGGGACCCCCACCGCCCGGCCGTTCCCCGCCCCGGCCAGGTACTCTCACCCTGCCCGCGAACCGTACGGCAGTGCGACACGCGCGATCGTGCGGTCACCCGGGCGGCAGCGGGCCGCGCCGGCCGGAAGCGGCTGCTGTCCGCCCTCATCAGCGACAACCTCGGGAGACTGACGACGATGGCCGACCGCGTCACGGTGATCGGCTGGGACGGCTCGCCCCTCACCTCTGCGGCCAGGTCCGCACTCTCGGCCGCCACGATGGTGGCCGGAGCCGGGCACCACCTGGCCCTCCCGGAGGTGCCGGCCGGAGCCGAGCGCATCCGGCTCGGCAGCATCGACCTGGCGGCCCGCCGGATCGCCGGGCACCGCGGCAGCGCGGTGGTCCTCGCCGACGGCGACCCAGGCTTCTTCGGTGTCGTACGCACATTGCGCGCACCCGAACACGGCCTGGAGGTCGAAGTCGTGCCCGCGGTCTCGTCCGTGGCCACCGCCTTCGCCCGCGCCGGTATGGCCTGGGACGACGCCCAGGTCGTCGTCGCGCACAGCCGTACGCTGCGCCGCGCGGTGAATGTGTGCCGGGCGCACACCAAGGTCGCCGTCCTCACCTCTCCGGGCGCGGGCCCCGCCGAACTCGCGCTCCTGCTGGAAGGAGTCCACCGCACCTTCGTCATCTGCGAGGAACTCGGCACGGAACGCGAACAAGTCACCGTCCTCACCTCCGACAAGGCGGCCGACCATGTCTGGCGCGACCCCAATGTGGTGATCGTCATCGGCGGGATCGGCACGGCGGCGTCCCCGTCCGCCGGCTGGATCGCCGGCCGCGACCCCGGATACCCGCCCTCGGAGCGCGGCTGGGCGCTGCCCACCGAGGAGTACGGCATCGACCTCGACGAGGGCGAGTCGACCTGGCTGCGCGCCGCTCAACTGGCCCGGCTCGGGGCCCGTACCGGCGATCTGATCTGGGACATCGGCTCCGGCAGCGGAGCGCTCGCCGCCGAGGCGGCCCGCTTCGGCGCGGCCGTGATCGCCGTCGACGACGAGCCGGGAGCCTGCGCCAGTACGGCCGCCGCCGCGCGGCGCGCGGGCGTACAGCTCCAGGTCGTCCAGGGCCGCGCGCCGCATGTGCTGGAGCGGCTGCCCGAGCCCGATGTCGTACGGATCGGCGGCGGTGGCATCGATGTGGTCATCGCCTGCGCCGACCGCAGGCCCGAGCGCATCGTCACGCACGCGGCGACGCGGGACGAGGCCGAGGCGGTCGGAACGGCCTTGGCCGAAGGGGGATATGAGGTGGAGTGCGTCCTCCTCCAGTCCGTCGACCTGGACACCGGAGCCTGGTCGGAACGCGAGCGGTCCGTCGTCTTCCTGCTCTCAGGACAGCGTCCGGACAGCGCCCCCTGACCCTGCCGCCGGGCCGCGCGAGGTAGGCTGGTAGATCGTTGTACCACTGCCGGGCGTTCGTCGGTTCGTTCGTCAATGTCCGGAAAATGGGACCGTTTTGGGCGCTCATGTGGTACGGCGGAGACTGGGGGGACGCGCGATGTGTGACCGCGGGCCATACGTGCCGCGCGGTGCCCACGCTCGTTGTTACTGACGGGCGCCGGAAGCGCCGCGCACCGGGTCTCCGGTGAAGGGCTGAAGGAGCACAACCAATGGGCGAGGGGTACGCATGACTGACACCGGCCAGGTCCCGGGCGAGGGACTGCCGGAGAACGCAGGCATGGTGGAGCAGCCGGGCATCCCCGCTCCGGGCGCGTACACCTACCTCGACCCCTCCGCTCCGCCCGCCGAGGAAGAAGACCTGCTGCTGATGCCGAGCGCGCAGGGAGGGTGGAGCGATCCGCAGGTGGTGCCGCCCGAGACGCCCGCCGTCTACGCCACCCATGAGGGATACGCCGTTGCCGAGGGATACGCGACGGGGGACTCCGGGGCATTCCCGGTGCCCGAGGCGTACGCCGAGGCGTACGCGGCCCCGGAGCAGGCTCCCGTCCAGCAGCAGGCCCCTCCCATAGAACAGCCGGCGCCGACGGCGGAGCCGGTTTCACCTGTCCAGGTCCAGGCGCCGGAGGAGTTCCGGGCGCAGGACCAGTACCAGGCGCCCCAGCAACCGGCCCCGGAGCAGGGGTTCCAGGCGGGCGCCGGGTTCCAGGGCGAGCAGATGCTGCCGAACCTGGCCGAGATCCCCGGGCAGACCGAGTACGCGGCGCAGCAGCCGCTGGACGCGGTGGCCGGGCCCGAGGCCGGCGTACCGGTGGAGCCGGCCGCCGCCACGGAGCCCGGGGAAGACACTCTCGGGGGCCCGGTGCCGGACTCCATGGCGTCGGATGCCATGGTCTCGGATGCCACGCCGCTGGATTCCAACGGTCAGGAGGCCGGCGGTCAGGAGACGGCGGGCCCCGGCTCCA
>NZ_JBEYIF010000039.1:0-20385 GCF_040635655.1 Streptomyces sp. NPDC006923 | reverse complement strand
GCAGGGGGGACCCTGTGGGAGAGTAGGACGCCGCCGAACTTTTGTTGTGGGAATGCCCTGTGCCTTTAGGTACAGGGCATTCCTGCGTTCAAAGCAAATTTTATGAATGCCTTCGTGTGGGCAGTCCGCATTTCTGCCGACTGCCCACACCGTCATGTCTCAGAGCCGGCCCGCGGCCTTCAGAGCGAGATAGGCGTCGGCGAGGGCCGGGGCGAGTTTCTCCGGGGTGGCGTCCACCACGGTGACGCCGTGACGCCGCAGTTGTTCCGCCGTACGGCGGCGCTGAATTTGTGCCTGCGTTCCGGCGGCCGCCGCGTAGACCGCGTCCACTGTGCCCCGGCCCGCGCTCATCTCCTCGACATGGGGATCGGCGACCGAGGCGACCACGACCGTGTGCCGCTGGGTGAGCCGGGGGAGCACAGGGAGCAGGCCCTCCTCGACGGGGGCCGTGTCCAGGCTTGTGATCAGCACGATCAGTGAGCGCCGTGGGGCGCTCCTCAGCACGGCCGAGCTGAGCCCGCGAGCGTCCGTTTCCACGAGCTCGGGCTCAAGGGGTGTCAGAGCGTTCACGACCGCGGGCAGCACATCCCCTGCGGAGCGGCCCTGCACCTGTGTACGGATGCGGCGGTCATAGGCGAGGAGGCCCACACGGTCACCCGCGCGCGACGCGAGCGCGGTGAGGAGGAGCGTGGCATCCATGGCCGCGTCGAGGCGGGGTACGTCGCCCACTCGGCCGGCCGACGTGCGTCCGGTGTCGAGGACGACAAGGATGTGCCGGTCGCGTTCCGGCCGCCAGGTCCGTACAGCGACCGTCTGCCGGCGCGCGGTCGCCCGCCAGTCGATGGACCGGGTGTCGTCGCCGGGCACATAGGCGCGAAGGCTGTCGAACTCGGTGCCCTCGCCACGGGTGAGCACGCTGGTGCGGCCGTCCAGCTCCCGCAGCCGGGCGAGCCTGGACGGCAGGTGTTTGCGGCTGGTGAAGGGCGGCAGCACGCGGACGGTCCACGGGACGTCGTGGGTGCCCTGGCGGGATATCAGACCCATGGGGCCGAACGAGCGGATGGTGACGCGTTCCGCGTGCCGCTCGCCGCGGCGGGTGGGGCGGAGAAATGTGCTGAGGCGGCGGCGCTCACCTGCCGGGACCGTCACCGTGTGGCGGGACGCCGCCTGTTCGGTACCGGGGAGCCAGCTGCTTGGTGGCCAGGCGTCGCGCAGGTGTGCGCGAAGACGGCGGCCGGAGGGGTTGGTGACGGTGAGATGGACCTCCGCGCCGTCGCCGAGTCGAACTGACGTATCACCACTTCGGGTGAATCGAAGGGTTCGCACTGGTGCAGCCAGGGCGTAGTCGCACAGAATTGCCATCGAGAGCGGTGCGTTGACGGCGAGGATGCCCGCCCAGCTGGGGGCCAGGACGCCGACGGGGATTGAGCCGAGGGCGGCGAGGAGAGCGGTTCGTCCGGTGAGGGCCACGGTTCACCGTCTCATCGGGGGACGGGCACGTGGGCGAGGATCGCGGTGATGACGGAGTCGGCGGTGACTCCCTCCATTTCGGCCTCGGGCCGGAGCTGGACGCGATGGCGGAGGGTGGGAAGGGCCAGTGCCTTCACATCGTCGGGGATGACGTAGTCACGGCCGGTGAGCCAGGCCCAGGCGCGCGCGGTGGAGAGCAGGGCGGTGGCGCCTCGTGGGGAGACGCCCAGGGCGAGTGAGGGGGATTCACGAGTGGCACGGCAGATATCGACGATGTAGCCCGCTATCTCGGGCGAGACGGAGGTCTTGGCCACCGCGGCGCGAGCCGCCTCCAGGTCGGCGGGCCCGGCGACGGGTCGCACCCCCGCGGCCCGGAGGTCACGCGGATTGAAGCCCTCCGCGTGGCGGCTCAGGACGTTGATCTCGTCGTCGCGGGTGGGGAGCGGGACGGTCAGTTTGAGGAGGAAGCGGTCGAGCTGGGCCTCGGGAAGGGGGTAGGTGCCTTCGTATTCGACCGGGTTCTGGGTGGCCGCGACCAGGAATGGATCGGGCAGGGAGCGCGGCATGCCGTCCACCGTGACCTGGCGTTCTTCCATCGCTTCCAGAAGCGCCGACTGGGTTTTGGGCGGTGTGCGGTTGATCTCGTCGGCGAGCAGGAGATGGGTGAAAACAGGACCGGGCTGGAAGGAGAACTCGGAGGTCCGCGCGTCGTAGACGAGGGACCCGGTGATGTCGCCCGGCATCAGATCGGGGGTGAACTGGACGCGTTTCGTGTCGAGTTCGAGGGACGCGGCGAGTGCCCGGACGAGAAGAGTCTTCGCCACACCGGGGACTCCCTCCAGGAGGACATGGCCGCGGCAGAGAAGGGCGACGACAAGCCCGGTGACGGCGGGGTCCTGGCCGACCACCGCCTTCGCGATCTCGGTGCGCAGGGCCTCCAGGGAAGCACGGGCGCTGTCCGAGCTCTCAGCGGTCTCTGTGGTCGGGGCACTCATGAGGTGCGTACCTCTCTTTCGAGGGCGTCGAGTTGGTCCGCCAGGCGGATGAGAGCGGTGTCACCGGCCGGGGCCGGGCCGAAGAGCAGCGTACGGAGGTCGAGGCCGGTGTCCGGGAGCCGGGCCGATATGGCGGAGATCAGTGCCTCCGGTGAGTGGGCGTCGGCAGCGGCGACGCCCAGGAGGGGAGCGAGGCGGTCGCGGGTCGCCGAGCGCAGGACGGCGGCGGCGCGATCCCTGGCGTTCGCCCTGCGGTAGAGGCGTGCGCGGCCCTCCACGGACTCCGAGGCCCTCGTGGCGACAGGTAGCCGTTCGGTCACGAGCGGGCCCAGCCTGCGGGCACGCCAGGCGGCGGCCAGCACCGCGGCGAGGAAGAGCTGGAGGGTGCCCCACAGCCAGCCGGAGGGGATCAGATCGAGGAAACCGCTGTCGCCGCCGTTGTCACCGTCGCTTCCGGAAGCGGAGGCATCACCGAGTGAAGGGAGGTACCAGACGAGATGAGGCCGGGATCCGAGGAGTTGAAGGGCCAGCGACGCGTTGCCCCGTTTGTCGAGGCGATCGTTGTAGAGAAGGTCGGGGGAGCCGAGCAGCACCGTGTCACCGGCGTCGGAGTCGGTGTCGGCGCTGGTATCCGTGCCGGCGATCCTGAGCAGGGTCGGCAGACCGTCACTCATGTAACAGCCGTCGGCGTCCGGAGAGTCGGTGAGATAGCGCTCACCGCCGATGTC
Organism: Streptomyces sp. NPDC006923; assembly: GCF_040635655.1. Lineage (NCBI taxonomy): Bacteria > Bacillati > Actinomycetota > Actinomycetes > Kitasatosporales > Streptomycetaceae > Streptomyces > Streptomyces sp. NPDC006923. The sequence continues at coordinate 17,192 of NZ_JBEYIF010000039.1, read as the reverse complement.
GACCGAGCCGGCACGGCCGGCGGCGGGCAGCGAACAGCCGGGAGCACGGGCGGAGACCGGCGCCGGGGTGTTCGTACGGACGCCGGGAGCCAGCACATCGACGGAGGGTGGGCCGGCGCCCAGCAGCACGGTGCGTCCTCCGGACGCCGCCGTCGCCTCGCGCAGGGACCGCTGCTGGTCGCGCGTCAGCAGATCGGGGTTGGTGACCAGCAGCGTGGTGTCCGGGCCTGTTGTGGCCATGGCCTCGGCCAGTGTGGTCGCGACGTCGATGGAGACCCCGCTGTCCTTGAGCAGTTCGGCGGTGGCGCGGCTGCCGAAACGGTCCGCGGAGCGCGGGTCGAGTCGGCCGTGCTGCTCGCCGGAGCGCAGGGCGGCGATGGCGGTTCCCGCTGCCAGAAGAAGCACGAGCGCGATGAGGAGCCCGCGGCCCCGGGCCCAGATCTGACGGACGCCGGGGGAGACCGAGGTGGCGCTGGTCGTGGCGTTCACTCGGCGGTTCCTCCGGCCGTGGCGCCGAGCTGCGGCCTCGCGTGTTCCAGGTCGAGGTCGAGTGCGCGCAGACGGAGATACGTCCGCTGGTCGGTGGGGCGGCCTCCGTATGTGACGTCGTCGAACTCCCGGGCGGCCGCGCGAAGCCGGTCCGCCTGGGCGGGGAGTTGGTTCCCGGCTTCGGAGGCGGCCTCGTCCGCGGTGCGGCCGGGGCGCGGGACGAGCAGGGCCCGTTCCTCCAGGGAGCGGACGATGGCGCGCATCCGTTCCTGGACGGCTTCGTTCCAGCGGCCGGCGGCCGCGTGCGTATCGGCGGCGGCACGGTGTGCTGCGGCGCTCCGGGGCCCGTCGTCGAACAGGGAGCCGCCCGCGCTGCCGGGTACGCGGCGCGGGGTCCCCAGACGCCAGAAGAGCGTGGCGAACAGGGCCATGACGATCAGTACGACGACAACAAGACCGAGTGGACCGCCAGGGGCGGCGCCGGAGAGGGAGTCGAAGATCTTGCCGATCCACTCCCAGAAGCTGTCGAGTGCGCGCTGGAGGAGGTTGGGGTCGTTCTCGTGGTACATCGGCTTGGACAGCTCCCGCTCCGCCGCCTCACGGGCGGGGAGGCGGGAGGTGTCCACCGGTACGTCGTCGCTTGCGCGAGTGATCAGCCGTGCCGTTGTCACGCCCCCCGTGATGAACACCGTGTCAGCCCCTGGAGGCGTCGGGGCCCGCCGGACCGGAGCCGTAACCGGGAACGCCGGCGGCCCGTGCCAGTTCGAGGTCGAGGGCTTCGCGACGGATGCGCTGGTCCACGTAGAGGAGGACGGTCACCCCGGCGGAGATCGGATAGGTGAGCGCGGAAGCGATCACCGTGCCGATGCCGGTGATGATCAGCGAGGGCCATCCGAAGTCCGCGCCGGTGTTCGAGATCAGGCCGCTGAGGCCGTCACTGTCGGCGGCGGCGGCGATGATGGCGAAGGGCACCGCGATGACCATGGAGACCAGGAAGGTCAGCAGCATCGTCAGAGTCAGCACGCCGAAGGTGCGCCACCAGGCGCCGTTCACCAGCTTGGCGGAGCGGCGGATGGACGCCGGCACACTCTGCCGTTCCAGCATGAGGGCGGGCGAGGCCAGGCTGAAGCGGACCATCAGCCAGACGATGACGACGAACGCCGCGAGACCGCCGACGAGGGAGAGCGCGACTCCGGCGGCGGACCCCACCACCAGGCCGGGGACGATGCCGACGGCCATGACGGCGGCGCTCATCAGCGGCAGCAGCAGGGTCAGGCCCAGAAGCTGGGGAAGGCGGGGCCGGGCCTCGGCCCAGGCCTCCGAGAGAGTGACGGTGCGTCCCAGCACGGACCGGCTGACGACGACAGTGAGTACCGCCGTGGTGAAGAGGGTGCCGATCAGGGTGATGGCCAGCGAGGGCGCCAGGCCCAGAAGACTCGACTGGGCCGCGTCCCCGGCCTGCCGCAGGGCCTCCGACGGGCTCGCGTCGGGATCGACCTCGACCGGCTCGGGAAGGAGGTAGCGCTGGACGAGTATGTCGCCGATCTGCGAGACCACGGCGACGGCGATGGTGACGCCCAGCACCGTGCGCCAGTGGGCGCGCAGGGTGGACACCGCTCCGTCGAGGATCTCGAGTGCGCCGAGTGGACGGAGCGGGATCACTCCGGGCTTGGCCGCGGGCGGACGGCCCCAGCCTCCGCCCGGTCCGCGGCCCTGGACGGGACCGCCGCCGCCCCAGCCCGGTGCGGGCCTGGGGGTGGCGGGGCCGGGCGCCCCGCCGGGGGCGCTGGGCGGCGACCACTGGCCGGCCGGCGGCTGGGCGCTGGACCACTTGGAAGGGGAGCCGGTGTCGTCGGCGGGTTCGGCGGGCCTGGGCACGGTGGCGTCCTGGCCGTCGGACGGGGCGGATCCGGGCGAGGCCCAGCCCGGAGTGTCGTTCACGGTCGTCCACCTCGGGGATTGGTTGGGGATCCGGCTCGGCGAGCCGGCGCGTCAGCGGCGCCTGTCCGCGAAGCAGAGCGGCGGTCCGGCAGCCATCGTGCCACGGGTGGGGCCCCGGCGGACCGGGGACGGTATGTCCTTGTCGCGGTCGCGCTCACCTTCATTGTCGGTGGCGCAGCGGGCAGACTGGGCGGATGGCTGATCAGTACGCACAAAACGCGGTCGGCGCAGAGCCGTCCATGCTCCCGTCACTTCGCTGGGACGAGCCTCCGGAGGGGCCCGTACTGGTGCTTCTCGATCAGACGCGCCTTCCGGTGGAGGAAGCCGAGCTGGTCTGCACCGATGTGCCCGCTCTGGTGCGGGCGATCCGGACGCTGGCGGTACGCGGAGCGCCGCTGCTGGGTCTCGCGGGCGCCTACGGCGTGGCCCTGGCCGCGGTGCGGGGTTTTGACGTGGAGGACGCGGCCGAGCAACTCGCGCAGGCGAGGCCCACCGCCGTGAACCTCGGGTACGGGGTGCGGCGGGCACGTGACGCGTACCGTTCCGCGGTCGACCAGGGCGCGGATCTGGAGCAGGCGGCCGCGGCGGCGCTCGCCGAGGCCAGGGAACTGCACCGGGAGGATGCCGAGGCCAGCTCGCGGATGGCGGCGATCGGGCTCGCGCTCCTGGACGAGCTGCTGCCGGGTGGCGGGCACCGGATCCTGACGCACTGCAATACCGGCGCGCTTGTCTCGGGTGGCGAGGGCACCGCGTTCGCCGTGGCGCTGTCGGCCCACCGGGCGGGCCGGCTGCGGCGCCTGTGGGTGGACGAGACACGTCCGCTTCTGCAGGGCGCCCGGCTGACGGCGTATGAGGCGGCTCGCAGGGGGATGGCTTACACACTGCTCACGGACAACGCGGCCGGTTCACTGTTCGCGGCGGGAGAGGTGGACGCCGTCCTGATCGGGGCGGACCGGATCGCCGCCGACGGCTCTGTGGCGAACAAGGTGGGCAGCTATCCGCTTGCCGTACTGGCCAAGTACCACCATGTGCCGTTCGTGGTGGTCGCGCCCACCACGACGATCGATCTCGCGTGCCCGGACGGCGCGTCGATCGAGGTGGAGCAGCGGCCCGGGCAGGAGGTGACGGAGCTCACGGCGCCGCGGTCGGCGGTGGCGGGAGTGGACGGCGGTGGCGGGATGCCGGTGGCGCCGCTGGGAACGCAGGCGTACAACCCGGCCTTCGACATCACGCCCCCGGAGCTGGTGACGGCGATCGTCACCGAGAACGGGGCGCTGTCTCCGGTGACCGGGGAGGGAATCGCGGAGCTGTGTGCCGGGCCCCGCCGGGTATCGGCGGCTCAGGGGATGTTGCCGGGCTGAGTGGCGGACACGGTCCCTGCCCGCGCCGGCGCGGGCGGGTGACGTTCGACACCGCCGTTGGGCCGGGCTCGGTTCTGCCGGGTCTCGTCCTGTTCCTTCTCGTCGCCGTTGGCCTCACCTGCGCGATCCGCAGCACGGTGAAGAGTTGGGCCGTCACCGCTCTCGATGTCATCGCGGATGCGCTGGTCGGCCATGGGGGAGGAGCAGCACCGAGCCGGGCCCGGCGGCGTTCTCGCGCGCGCCGCCGGGGGCCGAACCGCCGGCCGAACCGGGACCGGGGGGCGTCGACATGGCCGGAGCGTTCAACTGCCCCGGGGATGGTGAGTTTCTGAGCCTCCGTCAGGTGGACAGTGGCCGGTCCGGTGCGGTTCGCCTGGCGGGCACACGGAGCGTCGTGCCCCGGCCCCGGATGCCTCGGGGGGAGTCCGGAGGGCCGATCCCCGCCGTGCCGATCGCGGGGAGCACGGCCGGGCCGCCCGGGACGGGCCCGGCGAGTGGGCCTGGTCTCAGAGTCCGGAAGTCGCCGCTGCTCCACTACGGTGTGGGAGCGACGGGAGGCGGGATCGGGACAGGACGGCGCTGTGACGGCCGCCCGGGGCCCGGACCGATGGTGACGGGTTGGACATCAGTGGTTGACATCAACGGCAGCGGACGACAGCGGTCAGTGACGGACATCGGCGCACATCGCCGTCGGTCGGTGAGCTGGGTCACGCATGTCTACTCAACGGAAATGAAAATGGGATGATGTCGGTATGAAGGGACGCGTCCTTGTCGTCGATGACGACACCGCACTGGCCGAGATGCTCGGCATTGTGCTGCGTGGTGAAGGGTTCGAGCCGTCGTTCGTAGCTGACGGTGACAAGGCGCTTGCCGCCTTCCGTGAGGCGAAGCCGGATCTGGTGCTGCTGGATCTCATGCTGCCCGGCCGGGACGGCATCGAGGTGTGCCGGCTCATCAGGGCCGAGTCCGGGGTGCCCATCGTCATGCTCACGGCCAAGAGCGACACGGTTGATGTGGTGGTCGGGCTGGAATCCGGGGCTGACGACTACATCGTCAAGCCGTTCAAGCCCAAGGAGCTGGTGGCCCGGATCAGGGCCCGGCTGCGCCGCTCGGAGGAGCCGGCGCCCGAACAACTGGCCATAGGTGATCTCGTCATCGACGTGGCGGGCCACTCGGTGAAGCGGGACGGGCAGTCGATCGCCCTGACACCGCTGGAGTTCGATCTGCTGGTCGCGCTGGCCCGTAAGCCGTGGCAGGTGTTCACCCGTGAGGTGCTCCTTGAGCAGGTCTGGGGTTACCGCCACGCGGCGGACACCCGGCTGGTCAATGTGCATGTTCAGCGGCTGCGCTCCAAGGTCGAGAAGGACCCGGAGCGGCCGGAGATCGTGGTGACCGTCCGGGGTGTCGGCTACAAGGCGGGGCCGAGCTGACGTGGCCGGTGGCAGCGCTGCTCCGAAACCCGGGGAGCCGGGAGTCCGTGCGGAGCGGGCTGCCGGGCCGGGCCGCGCGTTCCAGGGGTACGGCCGGCTGTTCCGGGGCGGCAGGCTGCTCCAGGACGGTTCGCCGGGCGGACCGGTGCTGCGGCTCCTGGTGCGCTGGGTGAGGCGTCCGCTCCTGCCGGCTGTCCGGCTGTGGCGGCGGAACATCCAGCTCCGGGTGGTCGCCGCCACGCTGCTGATGTCGCTCGGAGTGGTGCTGCTGCTCGGGTTCGTGGTCATCGGCCAGGTGCGCAACGGTCTGCTCGAAGCCAAGGAGAAGGCGGCTCAGAGCCAGGCGGCGGGCGGCTTCACCGTGGCGAAGGAGAAGGCCGACGCGACGGCGGCGCCCGGCGGGCGGGAGGACGGCGGCGCGAGCGGCAGGCCGGGCAGGAACTCCGTCAACTGGCGGTCCGACCTCGTCGAACAGCTCGCCAGCGGCGGCCCCGGTGCCTTCAATGTGGTGGCGCTGAGCCCCGACTCGGAGGACGCCGCCTCCACCAGCCGTGCCCCCCGGGTCTCGGGCGGAGTCGACTTCGCCAGCGTTCCCGCCGATCTGCGCTCCGCGGTCGCTCAGGGCACCGGGCCCTTCGAGACATACGCCCAGATCACGTACACCGGTGCCACGGACGACCGGGAGCCGGAGCCGGGGCTGATCGTCGGCAAGCGGCTGAACGACGTCGACGGCAACGCGTATGAGCTTTATTATCTCTTCCCGCTGACCCAGGAGGAGCAGTCGCTCAACCTGGTCAAGGGGACCCTCGCCACGGCCGGGCTCTTTGTGGTCGTGCTGCTCGGGGCCATCGCCTGGCTGGTGGTGCGCCAGGTCGTCACTCCGGTGCGGATGGCCGCCGGGATCGCCGAGCGGCTCTCCACGGGACGCCTTCAGGAGCGGATGAAGGTCACCGGTGAGGACGACATCGCCCGCCTCGGTGAGGCGTTCAACAAGATGGCGCAGAATCTGCAGCTCAAGATCCAGCAACTGGAGGAGCTCTCCAGGATGCAGCGGCGCTTCGTCTCGGACGTCTCGCACGAGCTGCGCACCCCGCTGACGACCGTACGGATGGCCGCCGATGTCATTCATGAGGCGCGCGCTGACTTCGATCCTGTGACGGCGCGCTCCGCCGAACTGCTCGGGGACCAGCTCGACCGCTTCGAGTCGCTGCTGTCGGACCTGCTGGAGATCAGCCGGTTCGACGCGGGCGCGGCGGCGCTGGAGGCCGAGCCGATAGATCTCCGTGAGGTCGTACGCCGGGTCATCGGCGGCGCCGAACCGCTGGCCGAACGCAAGGGCAGCCGGATCCGGGTCCTCGGGGACGAACAGCCCGTCGTGGCGGAGGCCGACGCCCGCCGGGTCGAGCGGGTGCTGCGCAATCTGGTCGTCAACGCCGTCGAACACGGCGAGGGCAGGGATGTCGTCGTCCGGATGGGAGTGGCGGGCGGGGCCGTCGCGGTCGCCGTCCGGGACTACGGCGTGGGCCTCAAGCCCGGGGAGGCCACCCGGGTCTTCAACCGCTTCTGGCGGGCCGACCCGGCCCGGGCCCGCACCACGGGAGGCACCGGGCTCGGCCTGTCGATCGCCGTCGAGGACGCGCGGCTGCACGGCGGCTGGCTGCAGGCGTGGGGTGAGCCGGGAGGCGGCTCGCAGTTCAGGCTGACGCTGCCGCGCACGGCGGACGAGGCGTTGCGCGGCTCGCCCATACCCCTGGAGCCCGAGGACTCCCGGCGCAACCGTGAGCGGGTCGCCGCCGAGGACCTCAAGGAGAGCGCGCACCGGCTGGCGAGTGTGCCGGTCCAGTCGCGGGCGGACCGGTCGGCGCTGCCGGTGCCTTCGCTGATGCCCGCGCCGCCCCGTACGACGGCGGCGGTCGACCCGGCCGCGCTGCCGGGCAGCGGGGCCCGGGTGGTGGCGCGTCCCCCGGGCGAGCGCCCCGCGGAGGACGGATCCGATGACTCCGCACAACAGGTACCGCCGGAGCGGGAGGACACGATTCGTGGGCGCTGACCGCAGTCGGTACGGCCGGAGAAGCGCGGTGGGGGTTCCGGTCGTGCTCGGGATACTCGCCGTGCTGCTGGCGGGATGCGCGTCGATCCCGGACAGCGGCGATGTGGAGCCGGTGAAGGCGTCGCCGCCCGGCGAGTCGCAGGTCCGGGTGTATGCCGTGCCGCCGAGGGACAAGGCGGAGCCCGACGAGATCGTGGACGGCTTCCTGGAGGCCATGACCAGTGACGATCCCGACTTCACGATGGCCAGGAAGTATCTGACGAAGCAGGCGGCGCGGAACTGGCAGCCGGAGGCGGGGACGACCGTGCTGCGCGCCGCTCCCGACCCCGGGGGCCCCAAGGAGCCGTCCGGTACCGACAGCACCAGCCTGACGTATCCGCTGTACGGCGACCGGATCGCGGACGTGGATTCCTCGCACGCCTACGAGTGGCTCGCGCCGACCAAGTACAACGGCCGTATCCGGCTGGTGCGGCAGGACAGCGGTGGCTCGGAAGGCAAGGAATGGCGCATAGACAGCCTGCCGCAGGGCCTGGTGCTCGGCGAGTCGGATTTCCAGCGCAACTACCGGCCCGTCAATAAGTACTACTTCGCCTCCGGTGAGAACTGGCTGGTCGCGGATCCTGTGTACATCCGCCAGCGAATAGATCCGACGACCCGGATGGACCCCGTCACCCAGGCGGTCAAGGTGCTGCTCGACGGGCCGACAAGCTGGCTGAAGCCGGTCGTCGACTCGCCCTTCCCCGCCGGTACGGCCCTTCAGAAGGGCACGACCTCGCTGGAGTTCGACGACCGCAACGCGCTGAAGGTGCCGCTGAACGACAAGGCGTCCAAGGCGGGACGTCCGCAGTGCCGGCGGATGGCGGCGCAGTTGCTCTTCACGCTGCGGGGTCTGACGGCCACGCCGGTCGGTCAGGTCGAGCTGCTGGCGGACGGTTCCTCGCTCTGTGTGCTGAGCGGTGACCAGGCCGAGGAGTTCGCGCCGGACCGCACCACGGGCCGTCCCGACAATCCCTACTTCCTCGACGACAAGGGACGGCTGTCGCTGCTGGAGGCCGCCGGGGACGGCGCCGCCGACCGGACACCTGTCATCGGACCCTTCGGGGACGGCGGGGTGAAGCTCGGCGCCGTCGCGGTGGCCCGTGACGAGAAACACGCGGCGGGTGTCACGGACGACGCCCGCGCCCTGTACGTGTCGTCGATCCTCTCGGACAGTGAGCTGGGCGACGAGCTGGTGTCGAGTCACGGCGCCCGTGCGGAGGACAGGCTGTCCGCGCCGAGCTGGGACGGACGCGGTGATCTGTGGGTCGCCGACCGCGATCCCGCGAAACCGCGTCTGCTGTGGTTCGAGGAGGGCGCGGGCACTCCGCGGGAGGTCCTGGTCGAGGGGCTCGGCAGCGCGCGCATCGAGGCGCTGCGGGTGTCGGCGGACGGAGTGCGGATCGCGCTGCTGCTGACGGAGAAGGGGCGGACCAGCCTCCAGATCGGCCGGGTGGAACGGCACGGCCCGGCGGCCGATCCGACGGTGTCCGTGGTGCAACTGCGTTCGGCGGCTCCGCAGATGGAGACGGTGACCGCGGTGTCGTGGGCCGGGCCGAGCCGGCTGGTGGTGGTCGGCAAGGAGAAGGGCGGGGTGCAGCAGGTGCGCTATCTGCAGACCGACGGCTCGACCTCGGCGGCCGGTGTGCTGCCCGGCCTGAACCAGGTGACGGGCATCGCGGCGGCGGACGACGACCGGCAGCCGCTGGTGGCCGATTCCGAGGACGCCGGGATCGTACGGCTGCCCACCGGGGCGAACTGGCAGACCTTGGTGAAGGTGGGCTCGTCGCCCGTCTATCCCGGCTGACGGATACGCGCCGCGCCGGATCGGTTCGGCCAGGCACGGGATCGCTCCGGATCACTCCGGGGTGATCCGGTGACGCTGCCGGGCGTCGCGGAGCGGGCGTGACTTCTGAGACACGCCGGAGTTGTCCACAGGGGTGGCCGGGCGCTCCGGACGTTGGCACAGTGTGTCCCATGCGGGGGTGGTGGCGGGAGATCACCGGCCTGGTGCTGCCGGTCGCCTGTGGCGGCTGCGGCAGTCCCAGGACGCCTTTGTGCGAGGACTGCGGCCGGGCGCTGTACGGGACGTGGCCCTGTCGGGTGCGGCCGGCCCCCGAGCCCGCGGGACTGCCGGCGGTCCATGCCGCCGCGCCGTACGAGGACGCCGTACGGGCGGTGCTGCTGGCGCACAAGGAGCGGGGCGCGCTCGGTCTGGCGGGGCCGCTGGGCCGGGCCCTGGCCGGGGCGGTACGGGTCGCCGCGCCGCCGGGTACGGGCGTGGGCCCGCTGCTTCTGGTGCCGGTGCCGTCCACGCGGCGCGCGGTCGCGGCGCGCGGACATGACGCCGGCCGCAGGATCGCGCTGGCCGCCGCCGGCGAACTGCGTCGTACGGGCCGGTCCTGCCGGGTGCTGCCGCTGCTGCGGCAGCGGCGCGCGGTCGCCGATCAGTCGGGGCTGGGCGCCCGCCAGCGGCAGGTGAATCTGACCGGGGCGCTGGAGGTGCCGGTCGGCGGTGCGCGGCTGCTGGCGGGCGGCCGGGTGGTGCTGGTCGACGACCTGATGACCACGGGCGTCTCGCTGGTGGAGGCCGCGCGGGCACTCCGTGCCGCCGTGGGACCGGGCATTCCCGGGTTCGCACACATGAGCGCGGCGGTTGTCGCCGCGCCGCCTCTCTCTTTCGAAATAAACCGGAACTGACTTGGATCTTTCGGCGTTGCGGGTAAAGAGGGAAGAAAAACAGCCGAAGAGAGGTACGGGCGGGTAGCGGGTGCCGACACCGGCGCGGGAGGGCTATGTTCGGTTGTAAGGAATGGCCGAGGCCAGGACTGACTGAATGAAGCGGTGCGTCCGGGTGGTTTTCGGAACCTTCGAAATTGGTGGGAGTGAGGACGTAGTCGACGGGGGAGGAGAGGTGAAAGTCGCCAAGTCCGAGGCCCCTGTGACTACTGGGGTCTGGTGCAACAGGGAGTAACTCCGCAACGAGGCGGAGTGATCCGGGAACGGAGTTCTGCGTGGACATCGTCGTCAAGGGCCGCAAGACAGAGGTGCCCGAGCGGTTCCGCAAGCACGTGGCCGAGAAGCTGAAGCTGGACAAGATCCAGAAGCTCGACGGCAAGGTGATCAGCCTCGACGTCGAGGTGTCCAAGGAGCCCAACCCTCGACAGGCCGACCGGTGCGACCGGGTGGAGATCACGCTCCACTCCCGTGGCCCCGTGATCCGTGCGGAGGCGGCCGCGGCCGATCCGTACGCGGCACTCGACCTGGCCACCGGCAAGTTGGAGGCGCGCCTGCGCAAGCAGCACGAGAAGCGCTACAACAGGCGTGGCCCCGGGCGTCTGTCGGCGGCCGAAGTACCCGACGTGGTTCCTGGCGTGGCCCAGTTGAACGCGAACGGTGAGACCGCGGCGGAGGAGGCGGCAGCCGCCGTCCCCACTACGATGATCGGCTCGCTGGAGGTGCAGGGCGAGGGACCGCTGGTGGTCCGGGAGAAGAACCACGTCGCCGCACCGATGAGCCTCGACCAGGCGCTCTACGAGATGGAGCTGGTCGGGCACGACTTCTATCTGTTCATCGATTCCGACACGAAGGAAGCCAGCGTCGTCTACCGGCGCCATGCCTATGACTACGGTGTGATCCACCTCAGGACGGATCCGCTGGCCGAATCGGAAGTGGGCGGCGCCGGCGGCGCCCTCGGCGGCTGAGCGGAGGCCGTCACACGGCCGGACGGCGGAGAGCCGCTCCGGTGGTGCCCCTGAGCGCTTTCGCGCCCTCGGGGGCACCACTGTGCGAGCGCAAGGATCACCGCTCGGGCGCCCGGGCATGAAATCATGGCGTCGCAAGCCAACAGGTGGTCTGCGAACTGCGGTTGGCCGGCTCTGATGACCTCGGGCCATGGCCTTCAGGGGGAGGAACGATGGCGGACAGCTTCGGGCCGGTGCAGAACCGGAACGATGCCGGCGACCGGGTCGGCGGCTCCGGACCCGATGCCGACGCGGAACGGAACGGGCCCGGCAAGGAGCCGATCCGGGTCCTTGTGGTGGACGACCACGCGCTCTTCCGCCGAGGTCTGGAGATCGTCCTCGCCCAGGAGGAGGACATCCAGGTCGTCGGTGAGGCCGGAGACGGGGCGGAGGCCGTCGACAAGGCCGCCGATCTGCTGCCGGACATCGTGCTGATGGACGTACGGATGCCCAGGCGCGGCGGTATCGAGGCGTGTACCTCCATCAAGGAGGTGGCCCCCAGTGCCAAGATCATCATGCTGACGATCAGCGATGAGGAGGCCGACCTCTACGACGCGATCAAGGCGGGCGCCACGGGCTATCTCCTCAAGGAGATTTCCACCGACGAGGTGGCCACCGCCATTCGCGCCGTGGCTGACGGCCAGTCACAGATCAGCCCGTCCATGGCGTCGAAGCTGCTGACCGAGTTCAAGTCGATGATTCAGCGCACCGACGAGCGAAGACTTGTTCCGGCGCCGCGTCTGACGGACCGTGAGCTGGAAGTCCTCAAACTGGTCGCCACGGGAATGAACAACCGCGATATCGCGAAGGAGTTGTTCATCTCGGAGAACACCGTGAAGAACCATGTGCGCAACATCCTGGAGAAGCTGCAACTGCACTCCAGGATGGAGGCCGTGGTCTATGCGATGCGGGAGAAGATTCTCGAAATCCGCTGACGGCCCGGCAGTTCCGCGCCTTCGCCGTCGCCGCCGGGCCCGGTGTCCGGCCTCCCGGTCCCGCTCTTCGGTGAGCGGGACGCGCTCGCTCAGACGGCGGCCAGCGCCGCCGTCAGCGGTCCGCGCAGCTCCGGTGCCTCGACCCGCTCCACCCGGACGTCGGAGCAACCGACCCACTCCGCCGCTTCCCGGAGCGCCCGCGCCATGGGGAGTACGGCCTTCGGAGTGTCCAGCGACACCTGCTTGGCCACCAGGGTCTTGCCCTCGCGCGCCGGATCGACCCGCCCCAGCAGCCTGCCGCCGGAGAGCAGCGGCATCGCGAAGTAGCCGTACACCCGCTTGGGCTTGGGCACATACGCCTCCAGCCGGTGGGTGAAGCCGAAGATCCGCTCGGTGCGGGCCCGCTCCCAGACGAGGGAGTCGAACGGCGACAGCAGTGTCGTGCGGTGCCGTCCGCGCGGCTCCGTCGTCAGGGCCGCCGGATCGGCCCAGGCCGGCTTGCCCCATCCCGCGACCGTCACCGGGACCAGCCCCGAGTCCGCGATCACGGCGTCGACCTGCTCACCCTTGAGACGGTGGTAGTCGGCGATGTCGGCGCGCGTACCGACGCCGAGGGACTGGCCCGCGAGGCGTACGAGCCGGCGCAGGCACTCCGTGTCGTCCAGGTCGTCGTGGAGGAGATCGTCGGGGACGGCCCGCTCCGCGAGGTCGTAGACCCGCTTCCAGCTCCGCCGCCCGGTGCAGACGACCTCGCCGTACATCAGGGCGCGCTCGACGGCCACCTTCGCCTCGGACCAGTCCCACCACGGGCCGCCGTTCTTGGCCCCGCCCAGCTCCGTCGCGGTCAGCGGGCCCTCCGTACGGAGCTGCCGGAGCACCGCGTCGTAGGCGCCGTCGGACAGAGAGTGATACCACTTCGGGTGCGCGCGATAGGCCCGGCGGCGGAAGGCGAAGTGCGGCCACTCCTCGATCGGCAGGACGCAGGCCGCGTGGGACCAGTATTCGAAGGCGTGCGGCCGGGCCGGCGCCGCGCCGGCGGCCTCCGGGGTCCAGTAGGCGTCCTCGACGGTCTTCCGGCCGACGGCGCCCAGTCGCGCGTAGGGGATCAGCTCGTGCGACCGGGCCAGCACCGAGATCGTGTCGAGCTGCACGGCGCCGAGATGGCGCAGCACACCCCGGACCCCACCGCGCCGGTCGGGGGCGCCGAGGAACCCCTGAGCGCGCAGGGCTATGCGGCGGGCTTCGTCGGCGGACAGCTCTGCGGTGGCGGGCGGCACAGTCGTCATGAACGGCACGATAGACCGCGGCACTGACAGCCTGTCCGGCAGATCAGTCCCGTGCGGGCAGGTACGGGTGGGCGCTCGGCAGCCCGAGGTCGGACGGCAGCAGCCCGCCGATCCAGCAGTCGCGGAGGGTGCCCTTGTTGAGCAGCCCGCCGCGCAGGACGCCCTCCACCACCGCCCCGGCCTTCTCCGCCACCGCGCGGGAGGCGGTGTTGCCGACCTCGGCACGCCACTCCAGCCGTACCGCGCCCAGGGCCGTGAAGGCGAAGTGGGCGAGCGCCGTCATGGCCTCGGCCATATAGCCGCGGCCCCGGTGCTCCCTGGCGGTCCAGAAGCCGATCTCCCAGTTGCCCGAGCGGGGATGGTGCAGGCTGATGGCGGCGACCACCGGTCCGCCGTCGCGCGGCTGTACGGCGAAGGTGTACTCCGTGTCGTTCCGCCAGCCCTCGGGGACCAGCCGTGTGACGAAGTCCTCCGCGTGCCGGCGCTCGTACGGGGAGGGGATCGTCGTCCAGCGCTGGATGTCGGGATCCTGGCAGACGGCGTACACGCGATCGGTGTCGTCCGCCGTGAAGGCGCGCAGCCGCAGGCGCTCCGTCGTCAGAGTGAGAGGTTCCATGGAGGGATTCTGCTGAGCGGGAGCCGGGCGACACGAATGCTTTTCCCACCTCACCGGCACCTTCCACGCGGTCCGCGCGTTCTCTTTCCGGGTGACGGCAGGCCGGTGCGACGGCGGCCCTCCCGGCGCGGGCGGGTCCTCGCTTACGATGGCCGTTGCGGTGGGGCCCGCCTGCCGTGCCCGCGCCCGTGTCCGTACCACGACCCACGTGCCAGGCCCGACCGGCAAGGAGACCAGCCTCAGTGTCCGTCTTCAACAAGCTCATGCGTGCAGGCGAAGGCAAGATCCTGCGCAAACTGCACCGCATCGCGGACCAGGTCAACTCCATCGAAGAGGATTTCGTAACCCTCTCCGACGCCGAGTTGCGGGCGCTCACCGACGAGTACAAAGAGCGCTACGCCGACGGTGAGAGCCTGGACGACCTGCTCCCCGAGGCCTTCGCGACCGTCCGCGAGGCGGCCAAGCGCGTGCTTGGCCAGCGGCACTACGACGTCCAGCTCATGGGCGGCGCCGCGCTGCACCTCGGTTATGTCGCCGAGATGAAGACCGGTGAGGGCAAGACCCTCGTCGGCACGCTGCCCGCCTATCTCAACGCCCTGTCCGGCAAGGGCGTGCACCTGATCACGGTGAACGACTACCTGGCCGAGCGCGACTCGGACATGATGGGCCGCGTCCACAAGTTCCTGGGCCTCGAGGTCGGCTGCATCCTGGCCAACATGTCGCCCGCGCAGCGCCGTGAGCAGTACGCCTGCGACATCACGTACGGCACGAACAACGAGTTCGGCTTCGACTACCTCCGGGACAACATGGCGTGGTCCCAGGAGGAGCTGGTCCAGCGCGGCCACAACTACGCCATCGTCGACGAGGTCGACTCGATCCTCGTGGACGAGGCCCGTACGCCGCTGATCATCTCCGGCCCCGCCGACCAGGCCACGAAGTGGTACGGCGACTTCGCCAAGCTGGTCACCCGGCTCACCAGGGGCGAGGCCGGCAACCCGCTCAAGGGCGTCGAGGAGACCGGCGACTACGAGGTCGACGAGAAGAAGCGCACCGTCGCCATCCATGAGTCCGGTGTCGCGAAGGTCGAGGACTGGCTGGGCATCGACAACCTCTACGAGTCGGTGAACACGCCGCTCGTCGGTTATCTGAACAACGCGATCAAGGCCAAGGAACTCTTCAAGAACGACAAGGACTACGTCGTCATCGACGGCGAAGTCATGATCGTCGACGAGCACACCGGCCGTATCCTCGCGGGCCGCCGCTACAACGAGGGCATGCACCAGGCGATCGAGGCGAAGGAAGGGGTGGACATCAAGGACGAGAACCAGACCCTCGCCACGATCACCCTGCAGAACTTCTTCCGTCTCTACGGCAAGCTGTCCGGTATGACCGGTACGGCCATGACCGAGGCCGCCGAGTTCCACCAGATCTACAAGCTGGGCGTTGTGCCGATCCCGACGAACCGGCCGATGGTCCGCATGGACCAGTCCGACCTGATCTACCGCACCGAGGTCGCCAAGTTCGCCGCGGTCGTCGACGACATCGCGGAGAAGCACGAGAAGGGGCAGCCGATCCTGGTCGGCACCACCTCGGTCGAGAAGTCCGAGTACCTCTCGCAGCAGCTCAGCAAGCGCGGTGTGCAGCACGAGGTGCTCAACGCCAAGCAGCACGACCGGGAGGCGACGATCGTCGCCCAGGCCGGCCGCAAGGGCGCCGTCACCGTCGCCACCAACATGGCCGGCCGTGGTACGGACATCAAGCTCGGCGGCAACCCGGACGACCTGGCGGAGGCGGAGCTGCGGCAGCGCGGCCTGGACCCCGTCGAGCACGTCGAGGAGTGGGCGGCTGCGCTGCCGGCCGCGCTGGAGAAGGCCGAGCAGGCGGTCAAGGCTGAGTTCGAAGAGGTCAAGGACCTCGGCGGGCTCTATGTCCTGGGCACCGAGCGGCACGAGTCGCGCCGTATCGACAACCAGCTCCGAGGCCGTTCCGGACGTCAGGGCGACCCGGGCGAGTCCCGCTTCTACCTCTCTCTGGGCGACGACCTGATGCGGCTGTTCAAGGCGCAGATGGTCGAGCGCGTGATGTCGATGGCCAATGTGCCGGACGACGTACCGATCGAGAACAAAATGGTGACGCGCGCCATCGCGTCCGCCCAGTCGCAGGTCGAGCAGCAGAACTTCGAGGCGCGCAAGAACGTCCTGAAGTACGACGAGGTCCTCAACCGGCAGCGCGAGGTCATCTACGGCGAGCGCCGCCGGGTCCTGGAGGGCGAGGACCTGCATGAGCAGGTGCGCCACTTCATGGATGACACGATCGACGCGTACATCCAGGCGGAGACCGTCGAGGGCTTCGCCGAGGAGTGGGACCTGGACCGGCTGTGGAGCGCGTTCAAGCAGCTCTACCCGGTGAAGGCCACCGTCGAGGAGCTGGAGGAGGCGGCCGGCGACCGTGCCGGGATCACCGCCGAGTTCATCGCGGAGTCCATCAAGGACGACATCCACGAGCAGTACGAGGACCGGGAGAAGCAGCTCGGCTCGGACATCATGCGTGAGCTGGAGCGGCGCGTGGTGCTGTCCGTCCTGGACCGCAAGTGGCGCGAGCACCTCTACGAGATGGACTACCTCCAGGAGGGCATCGGCCTCCGCGCCATGGCGCAGAAGGACCCGCTGGTCGAGTACCAGCGCGAGGGCTTCGACATGTTCAACGCCATGATGGAGGGCATCAAGGAGGAGTCCGTCGGCTATCTGTTCAACCTGGAGGTCCAGGTCGAGCAGCAGGTCGAGGAGGTCCCGGTGCAGGACGCGGCCGAGCGCACGTCGCTGACGAAGGAGGACGCGGTGCCCGCGGGCACCGGCCGTCCGGAGATCCGGGCGAAGGGCCTCGACGCCCCGCAGCGCCCGGACCGGCTGCACTTCTCCGCTCCCACGGTGGACGGTGAGGGCGGCATCGTCGAGGGCGACTTCCAGAACGCGGACGGGCCGACGCGCTCCACGTCGGACGGGCTGACGCGGGCCGAGCGACGCAAGGCGCAGAAGGGCGGCAACGGCAGCCGTCGCCGCAAGAAGTAGCGGCAGGCCGCCCGGCCCCCGGCCGGACGACCGGGGGCCGGGCCGGTGACAGGGCCTGACGGGCCGGGGCGCACACGGGGTGGGGGGGCCCCGGCCCGGTTCCGTGTGCCCGGTCCGCGGGTGGCCGGGCGTCGCCCGCCGGGGGGCCGGGGGCGCCCCGCGGGGCCCCGGCCGGGCCCCACAACACAATAAAAAAAACACCCGACCACCCAAAACCCCCACAAAGCACGGCCCAGC
>NZ_JBEYIF010000038.1:0-23262 GCF_040635655.1 Streptomyces sp. NPDC006923 | reverse complement strand
TCCCCGCCCCCCACCACCGACGCCGACGCAGAACCAGCAACCTCCGTCCACTCCACACGGAACAACGCATCACCCACACCAGACCCCGACGCCGAGCCAAGCTGATCCGGGGACACCGTACGCAGCGCAAGGCTCTCGACCGTGACGACCGGCGCACCCGTCGAATCGGCGACGGCAAGTGACACATCGCCCGTGGAGCTGGGCGTCAGCCGTACCCGCAGGGCGGACGCGCCGACCGCGTGCAACGAGACTCCGCTCCAGGAGAACGGCATCCGGCCCTGGCCCGTCTCGTCGCGCTGTCCGGCGTCAAGCGCGAGCGCGTGCAGGGCCGCGTCCAGCAGGGCCGGGTGGAGGCCGAATGCCTCTGCCTCGCCCCGGGCGACCTCCGGCAGCTCGACCTCCGCGAAGACCTCATCGCCACGCCGCCACGCCGCACGCAAACCCTGGAAAACAGGACCGTAGTCAAAGCCCACCGAAGCGAACCCCTCATACAGCCCCTCAACCGCCACCTCCCGCGCTCCCTCGGGCGGCCACACCACCAACTCCCCGGGAACCGACACACCGGCATCCGACAGCACACCCGTGGCATGACGCACCCACGGCTCATCGTCCGAAGCGTCATCGGCACGCGAGTGGAATGCCAGTGAGCACCGGCCCGCCTCGTCCCGCGCGCCCACCACGATCTGGAACTGAAGGGCCCCTTCCTCCGGGAGGACAAGCGGCGCCTCAAGGGTCAGCTCCTCAACGAGGGCGCAGCCGACCTGTGCGCCCGCCCGGACGGCCAGTTCGACAAAGGCCGTCCCCGGCAGCACCACCGATCCCATCACCATGTGGTCGGCGAGCCAGGAGTGTGTCCGGAGGGACAGCCGGCCGGTGAACAGGAAACCGTCGGCGTCGGCGAGCGCGACCGCGGCTCCCAGCAGGGGATGATGGGCCGAACCCAGCCCGGCGGAGGCCACGTCGCCCGCCTCCACCCCGGCGTCCAGCCAGTAGTGCTCGCGCTGGAACGCATAGGTGGGCAGCTCCACACGTCGCGCACCGGTGCCCGCGAAAAACGCCTCCCAGGCGGCGGACACACCACGTACATGCAGTGCGCCGAGCGCGCCGATCAGCGTCTCGGCTTCCCCGCGCGCCGCGCGCTGGAGCGGTACGAAGCCGATCAGGTCCGGCTCGTCAACCAGGCATTCCGCACCGAGCCCGGACAGCACACCGTCCGGACCCAGCTCGACACAGGTCGACACGCCCTGTGCCTGGAGTGCGCGTACTCCGTCGAGGAAGCGGACGGCCTCACAGACATGGCGCACCCAGAACTCCGGGGCGGTGATCTCGTCGGCCGTGACAAGGGCCCCGGTCAGATTGGAGACCACCGGGATCGCCGGGGTGTGGTAGGTCAGGCTGCGGGCCACCTTGCGGAAGGCGTCCAGCATCCCGTCCATCAGCGGCGAATGGAACGCGTGGCTCACCGTCAGCCGCTTCGTCTTACGCCCCTCGGACTCGAAGTGCGCCGCCACCGCCAGAACGGCACCCTCATCACCCGAGACCACAACGGACGACGGACCATTGACCGCGGCGACGCCCACCCGGTCGGTGAGCAGCGGCGTCACCTCGTCCTCGGATGCCTGCACCGCCACCATGGCGCCACCACCAGGGAGGCGCTGCATCAGCCGGCCACGCGCCGCCACGAGCAGACAGGCATCCTTCAGCGACAGGACACCCGCGACATGGGCGGCCGTGATCTCACCGATCGAATGCCCGGACAGGAAGTCCGGCCGCAACCCCCACGCCTCCACCAACCGGAACAACGCCACCTCAACGGCAAACAGAGCCGGCTGAGTGAACCCCGTACGGTCCAAAGCCTCGGCATCCTCACCGAACAGGACATCCTTCAGAGGCCGCTCAAGCCTCCCGTCCAACTCCCCACACACCGCGTCCAACGCCTCCGCGAACACCGGAAACACCTCATACAACTCACGGCCCATACCCAGCCGCTGACTGCCCTGCCCCGTGAACAGGAACGCCAGCTTGCCCCGAACGGCACCACCCCGCACCACACCAGTGCCTGCACCCCCCTCCGCCAACACCGCCAACCGCTCCAAAAACTCCCCACGATCAGCGCCCACCACCACCGCACGATCCTCAAGCACCCCACGCGACGTCGCCAGCGAAAACCCCACATCCCCCACCGACAATCCAGAACCCGCCTCCACAAACGCACGCAACCGACCCGCCTGCGCCCGCAACCCCGCCTCACCACGACCCGACACCACCCACGGCACCACAGGAAGCACCACCGGACGCACCGACCCCGACACCACACCCCCACCACCGGCGAGAACGTCACCGTCCGCCGTCTCCGTGGCCTCCGCCACCGCCTCGGCCGGGGCTTCTTCGATGATGAGATGGGCATTGGTGCCACTGATGCCGAAGGACGACACCGCCGCGCGACGTGGCCGACCATGCTCGGGCCAGGCCCGGGCCTCGGTCAGCAGCTCGACGTCGCCCGCCGACCAGTCGACGTGCGGTGTCGGTTCGTCCACATGCAGCGTCTTCGGCAGCACACCGTGCTGTATGGCCTGGACGACCTTGATGATCGCCGCCACACCGGCGGCGGCCTGTGTGTGTCCCACGTTGGACTTGATGGAGCCCAACCAGAGCGGGTGTCCTTCTGACCGCTCCTGTCCATAGGTGCCGAGCAGCGCCTGCGCCTCGATGGGGTCGCCCAGGCTGGTGCCGGTGCCGTGCGCCTCGACGAGATCGATGTCGTCGGGGGTCAGCCGGGCGTTCGCCAGTGCCTGCCGGATCACCCGTTGCTGGGAGGGACCGTTGGGCGCCGTCAGTCCGTTTGACGCACCGTCCTGGTTGACCGCGCTTCCCCGGACGATCGCCAGTACGGGGTGTCCGTTCCGGCGCGCGTCCGAGAGCCGCTCGACGAGCAGCATGCCCGCGCCCTCGCTCCAGCCCGTACCGTCGGCGGCTGCCGCGAAGGACTTGCACCGGCCGTTGGTGGCCAGGCCGCGCTGTCGGCTGAACTCGGTGAAGGTGCCGGGGGTCGCCATCACCGTGACACCGCCGGCAAGGGCCAGCGAGCATTCGCCGTTGCGCAGTGCCTGCATCGCCAGATGCAGGGTGACCAGGGAAGAGGAGCAGGCCGTGTCCACGGTGACGGCGGGGCCTTCGAGGCCGAAGGTGTACGCGACGCGGCCGGAAGCGATACTGCTCGACCCGCCCGTACCCAGATACCCCTCAACACCGGGCGGCACCACACGCAACCGCGACGCGTAATCGTGATACATCACCCCAGCGAACACACCCGTACGACTGCCCCGCACCGTCGCCGGATCAATACCCGCCCGCTCGAACACCTCCCACGACGTCTCCAACAACATCCGCTGCTGCGGATCCATCGCCAACGCCTCACGAGGCGAAATCCCAAAAAACGCGGGATCAAAATAATTCGCCTCATGCAAAAACCCACCCTCACGGACATAACTGGTACCACGCCCGTCAGGATCCTCATCGAAAAGTCGCTCGATGTCCCAGCCCCGGTCCCGAGGGAACCCGCTGATCGCGTCACCACCGGTCTCGACGAGCCGCCACAGATCCTCCGGCGACTCCACACCGCCGGGGTAACGGCAGCT
Source organism: Streptomyces sp. NPDC006923 (assembly GCF_040635655.1). Lineage (NCBI taxonomy): Bacteria > Bacillati > Actinomycetota > Actinomycetes > Kitasatosporales > Streptomycetaceae > Streptomyces > Streptomyces sp. NPDC006923. The sequence continues at coordinate 19,624 of NZ_JBEYIF010000038.1, read as the reverse complement.
CATCCCGATGATCGCGATCGGCTCGCGGTCCTCGGACTCCACCTCCTGGAGACGGCGGCGCGTCTCGTGCAGGTCGGCCGTCACCCGCTTGAGAAAGTAACGGAGCTTTTCCTCGTTCATCGTTGCGTTCCCCTTCGAGGGAGCCTGAAGCTCTGGGTCGTTCATACCGTTCGCCGCCATGTCAGGAGATCCCGAACTCTTTGCCGATGAAGTCGAAGAGATCGTCATCGGTGGCCGATTCGAGTTCACCGGCGACGTCGGCGCCGTCCTCCGGCGCTCGGTCGTCGCTCCACTTGGTGAGCAGTGCCTGCAGGCGCGTGGTGATCCTGGCGCGGCCTTCGTCGTCCGTCACCGTGGCCCCCACGAGGGAGGATTCCAGTCTGTCCAGCTCGGCGAGGAGCGGTGTGACCGCCGTCCCGCCGTCCCCGACGATCTCGGCGCGCAGGTACACCACCAGCGCGTTGGGGGTCGGGTAGTCGAAGATGAGCGTGACCGGGAGCCGTACGCCCGTTGCCGCGCCCAGCCTGTTACGGAGTTCGACCGCGGTGAGTGAGTCGAAGCCGACCTCACTGAACGAGCGGCCCGGCTCGACCTCCTCGGGCCCGGCGTAGCCGAGTACGGCGGCCACCTGACCGCGGACGGCGTCCAGGAGGAGTTCGTCCTGCCCGGCCGGCGGGAGCGCCATGAGCCGGGTGAGGAGTGCCTCGGCTCCACCGCCCGCCGGTGTCCCGGAGTCGGCGGCCCTGCGAGCCGGTGCCCGGACCAGGCCGCGCAGCAGCCCCGGCAGCATGCCGTTGACCGCCTGGGTCCGCAGAGCCCCCATGTCCAGGGGCAGTGGCACGAGCTGGGCCGTGTCCGTGCTGAGCGCCAGGTCGAAGAGGGCCAGGCCGTCGTCGGGTGAGATCGGGCGTATGCCCGAGCGTGCCACGCGGGACAGGTCGTCGTCGCTGAGTGTCCCGCCCATGCCGCCGTCGGCCCAGAGGCCCCAGGCCAGGGACGTCGCCACCAGACCACCCGCCCGACGATGCTCCGCCAGCGCATCCAGATACGCATTGGCAGCCGCGTAATTCGCCTGCCCCGCACCACCGAACACACCCGCCGCCGACGAGAACAACACAAACGCCGACAGACCCATCCCCAACGTCAACTCATGCAGATTCCACGCCCCCACCGCCTTCGGACGCAACACCCCTTCCAGCCGCTCCGGCGTCAACGAACCCACCACACCGTCATCCAGCACACCCGCCGTATGCACCACCGCCGTCAACGGAAACTCCTCCGGAATCCCCGCCAACACCCCCGCCAGACCCTCCCGATCCGCCACATCACACGCCACCCACTCCACCACAGCACCCAGACCAGCCAACTCCGCCGCCAGCTCAGAAGCCCCCTCCGCCGCACCACCACGACGACTCACCAACACCAAACGCCGCACCCCATACACCGCCACCACATGCCGCGCCACCAAACCACCCAACACACCCGACGCACCCGTCACCAACACCGTGCCCTCAACGCCAAAGGGCGGCACCTCCACCGATCCCACACCCGCCCGCACCAGACGCGGCACCAGAACCCGCCCCTTACGGACCGCCAGTTCGGGTTCACCCGAAGCCACAGCCGCCGCCAGGGCTGCCGACGACTCACCGGCATCATCCACATCGACCAGCAGGAACCGGCCCGGATTCTCCGACTGCGCCGACCGCACCAAACCACGAACCGCCGCATGACCCAGATCAGCCACCCCCTCACCCGCATCAACCGCCACCGCACCACACGTCACCACCACCAACCGCGAACCAGCCAACACATCCTCAGCCAGCCACGCCCGCACCAAACCCAACACACCCGCCGTCTCCTCCACCACCACACCACCATCACCCACCCCCACAGGAGCAAGCCACACCACCACCTCATCCGGCACCACACCACCCGACTCCACCGCCGCCACCAACCCCGCAACATCCCCATACGCGGCCACATCGGTGGCCAGTGCGTCGAGGTCGAGCGTCGCGGGTGAGCCGAGCACGGCCCAGCGGTTCGTCGGGGCAGAGGCGATGTCCGTCGCGGATACGTGTGTCCAGTCCATCTGGTAAAGGGAGTCCGCGGGACCGCCCCGGGCCGCGCCGAGTTGCGCGGGCGCCGGGGCCCGCAGTGCCAGGCTCTCAACCGTGCCGACCGGTGCGCCGGTCGCGTCAGCGATGGCCAGTGACACACCGTCCGCCGAGGTGGGGGTGAGCCGTACCCGCAGTGCGGACGCGCCGACCGCGTGCAACGAGACACCGCTCCAGGCGAACGGCAGCCGGCCCTGGCCGGTACCGCCCTCGGTGTCCGTACTCAGCCCGAGCGCGTGCAGGGCCGCGTCCAGCAGCGCCGGGTGCAGCACGAAGGTCTGTGCCTCCGCCCTCGCGTCCTCGGGGAGTCGGACCTCGGCAAAGGTGTGCTCGCCGAGCCGCCAGGCGGCTCGCAGGCCCTGGAACACCGGCCCGTAGTCAAAGCCCGACGCCGCGAGTCCGTCGTACAGACCGTCGACGGCGAGTGGTTCCGCGTCCTGGGGAGGCCAGACGGTCAGGTCGACCGGTTCCCGGCGGCCGGTGGTGGTCAGTGCGCCGCTCGCGTGCCGTGTCCACTGCTCGTCGGGAGAGGCGTCTTCGGCTCGGGAGTGCAGGGTCAGCGGGCGGCGGCCGGTCTCGTCGGCCGCGCCGACGGACAGCCGCAGTCGTACGCCTCCTCGCCCGGGCAGCACCAGCGGTGCCTCAAGGGTCAGCTCGTCCAGGGTCTCGCAGCCGACCTCGTCCCCGGCGCGGATCGCCAGTTCGACAAAGGCGGTGCCGGGCAGCAGGACCGTGCCCATCACGGCGTGGCCGGCCAGCCATGGCTGGGTTTCCAGCGACAGCCGTCCGGTGAAGACGTAGCTGTCGGAGTCCGGCAGCTCGACGGCGGCACCGAGGAGCGGGTGCCCGGTGGCCGCCAGTCCGACCGTCGAGGCGTCGCCGCCCTTCGGGCCGGCGTCGAGCCAGAACGGCTTGCGCTGGAAGGCGTAGGTCGGCAGATCCACCCGGCGCGCGCCGGTTCCGGCGAATATCGCCGCCCAGTCCGGGGACGCGCCTCGGGTGTACGCGGCGCCGAGGGCCGTCATGACCGTCTCGGTTTCGATGCGTCCGGCGCGCAGTGCGGGGACAAAGGCCAGTCCCTCGCCGATGGCGCAGTCCTGCGCCATGGCCGTCAGCACACCATCGGGACCCAGCTCAAGGAACGTCGTGACACCCTGCGCCTCAAGCGTTCGCACCCCGTCCAGGAAACGGACACCCTCCCGCACATGCCGCACCCAGAACTCCGGATCACCCATCTCCCCCGCCGACACAACAGCACCGGTCAGATTGGACACGATCGGAATCTGCGGGGCCTCGTAGCCGAGTCCGGAGACCACCTGGCGGAACGCCTCCAGCATCCCGTCCATCCGCGGCGAATGAAACGCGTGGCTCACCGTGAGCCGCTTGGTCCGACGCCCCTCCGCCTCAAAACGCCCCGCGATCTCCAGCACCACGTCCTCATCACCGGACACCACCACCGAAGAAGGTCCGTTGACCGCCGCCACCCCCACCCGGTCCGACAGCAGCGGCGAAACCTCGTCCTCCGACGCCTCCACCGCCACCATCGCCCCACCCGACGGCAGCCCCTCCATCAACCGGCCACGCGCCGCCACCAGGGCACACGCGTCCGCCAACGACAACACACCCGCCACATGCGCCGCCGTAATCTCACCCACCGAATGCCCGGACAGGAAATCCGGCCGCAACCCCCACGACTCCACCAACCGGAACAGCGCCACCTCCACCGCGAACAACGCCGGCTGAGCAAAACCCGTACGATCCAGCAGCCCCGCATCCTCCCCGAACACCACATCCCTCAACGACCACCCAAGACGCACATCCACATGCGCACACACCGCGTCAAACGCATCCGCGAACACCGGATACACCTCATACAACTCACGCCCCATACCAAGACGCTGACTCCCCTGACCGGTGAACAGGAACGCCACCTTGCCGCTGTCAGCCGAAGTCCCGGAGGCCGGTGGCTCGACCAGGCCCGCTGTGGGGCGGCCCGCCGCCATGGCGTCCAGAGCTGCCTGGAATCCGTCGCGGTCACGGGCGACAAGCACCGCTCGGTGCTCAAAGGCGGCGCGGCCGAGGGCCAGGGAGAGGCCGGTGTCCGCGACGCGGGCGTCCGGGTGGTGGGCGAGATGGGCGAGCAGCCGCGCACCCTGGTCGCGCAGTGCCTGCGGAGTCCTGCCGGACAGCACCCACGGAAGCGGTGCGCCGGTGTCGCTGTCGGGTCCTGTCAGTGGAGGTACGGGGGCCCTGTCGTCGGCCGGCGGCTGTTCGATGATGACGTGCGCGTTGGTGCCGCTCATGCCGAAGGAGGAGATGCCGGCGCGACGGGGCCGTCCGGTCTCGGGCCAGGGACGGGACTCGGTGAGCAGCTCCACGGCACCCGCCGACCAGTCCACATGCGGAGACGGCTCATCCACATGCAACGACCGGGGCAACACACCATGCCGCATCGCCAGCACCATCTTGATGATCCCCGCCACACCCGCAGCCGCCTGCGTATGACCAAAATTCGACTTGATCGACCCCAGCCACAACGGCCGACCCACATCACGACCCTGCCCATACGTCGCCAGCAGCGCCTGCGCCTCGATCGGATCACCCAACCGCGTCCCCGTACCATGCGCCTCCACCGCATCCACATCCGACGACACCAGACCCGCACCCTCAAGAGCCCGCCGAATCACCCGCTGCTGCGACGGACCATTCGGCGCCGTCAAACCATTCGACGCACCATCCTGATTCACCGCCGAACCACGCACCAGCGCCAACACCTGATGCCCGTTCCGCCTCGCGTCGGAAAGCCGTTCCACCAGGAGCATGCCGACGCCCTCGCCCCAGGCCGTGCCGTCGGCGGCGGCCGCGAAGGGCTTGCAGCGGCCGTCAGCGGCGAGTCCGCGCTGCCGGCTGAACTCGGTGAAGACATCGGGTGTGGTGATGATGGTGACGCCGCCCGCGAGGGCCAGGGTGCACTCGCCCTGCCGCAGTGCCTGCGCCGCGAGGTGCAGCGCCACCAGCGACGACGAACACGCCGTGTCGACAGTGACCGCAGGGCCCTCGAAGCCGAAGGTGTACGAGACCCGGCCGGAGGCGATGCTGCTGGAGCCTCCGGTGCCGAGATAACCCTCGACGCCTTCCGGGACGGTGTTCAGGCGTGACACGTAGTCGTTGTGCATCTGGCCGACGAAGACGCCGACCGGGGCGCCGCGCAGCGCCGTCGGGTCGATGCCGGCCCGTTCGAAGGTTTCCCAGGACGTCTCCAGGAGGAGCCGCTGCTGCGGGTCCATGGCGAGCGCCTCGCGCGGGTTGATGCCGAAGAACGCCGGGTCGAAGTGGTGGGCGTCGTAGAAGAAGCCGCCTTCGCGGGCGTACGAGGTGCCGGGGCTGTCGGGGTCGGGGTCGTAGAGCGCCTCGATGTCCCAGCCGCGGTCTCCCGGAAGCTGGGCGATGCCGTCGCGGCCCTCGGCGAGGAGCTCCCAGAGGTCTTCGGGGGTGCGTACGTCGCCCGGGAAGCGACAGCTCATGGCGACGACGGCGATCGGGTCGTCGTCCGTCGCGGTGGCGGCCCGCGTGGGCAGCGCGGTGGCGGCCTCGGAGCCGAGCAGCTCGTCCCGGAGGTGGTCGGCGAGTGCGGTGGGGGTCGGATAGTCGAAGACCAGGGTGGCGGGCAGCCGGAGCCCGGCGGCGGCGCCGAGCCGGTTGCGGAATTCCACCGCGGTGAGTGAGTCGAAGCCCAGATCCTTGAAGGCGCGGCCGGCGTCCACCGCGTCGGGCGTGGCGTGTCCGAGGACGGTCGCGACCTGGCCGCGTACGAGATCGAGCAGCGCCCGCTCACGTTCGGCCGTGGACAGCGGCATCAGGCGTTCCGCGAGAGACGTGTCGTGGGCGGCGGGCCCGGACCGTACGACGCGCCGGGCCGGTGCGCGGACCAGGCCGCGCAGCAGGGCGGGGACCATGCTCGGGTCGGCGCCGCGCAGCGGGCCGAGGTCGAGCCGCATGGGGACCAGGAGCGGTTCGCCGGCCAGATGGGCGGCGTCGAACAGCGCGGTTCCCTCGTCGGAGGAGAGGCCGAGGACGCCGGAGCGCGCCATTCGGGAGGTGTCGGTCGCGTCCAGTTCGCCGGTCATGCCGCTGGTCTCGGCCCACAGGCCCCAGGCCAGGGAGGTCGCGGGGAGTCCTTGGGAGGCGCGGTGGTGGGCGAGGGCGTCCAGGAAGACGTTCGCGGCGGCGTAGTTGGCCTGTCCCGCGGCGCCGAAGGTGCCGGCGGCGGAGGAGAACAGGACGAAGTCGGCGAGGTCGGCGCCCCGGGTGAGTTCGTGCAGGTTGACGGCCGCGTCCACCTTGGGCCGCAGTACGCGGTCGACGCGTTCCGGTGTCAGTGTGGCGACGGTGCCGTCGTCCAGCACCCCCGCGGTGTGTACGACGGCGGTCAGCGGGTGCGCGGCCGGTACGGAGGCGAGGAGCGCGGCCAGGGACTGCCGGTCGGCCGCGTCGCACGCGGCGATCGTCACCTCGGCGCCGAGGGCGCGCAGTTCGGCGGCGAGGTCGGCGGCGCCCGGGGCCTGTTCGCCGCGCCGGCTGGTGAGCAGCAGGTGCCGTGCGCCGCGTGCGGTTACGGCGTGCCGTGCGACGAGGCCGCCCAGGGTGCCCGTACCGCCGGTGATCAGTAGGGTGCCGTCCGGGTCCCAGTAGGCGGGGACGGTGAGGACGACCTTGCCGGTGTGCCGGGCCTGGCTGAGGTGGCGGAAGGCTTCGGGGGCCCGGCGGATGTCCCAGGCCGTGACGGGCAGCGGGGTGAGGACGCCGGCCTCGAACAGCCCGAGCAGTTCGGTGAGCATCACCTGGATGCGGTCGAGTCCGGCTTCGGTGAGGTCGAACGACTGGTAGGTGACGCCGGGGTGGTCGGCCGCTGTCTGTGCCGGGTCGCGTACGTCGGTCTTGCCCATCTCGACGAATCGGCCGCCGCGCGGCAGGAGCCGGAGTGAGGCGTCGACGAAGTCGCGGGCGAGGGAGTTGAGGACGACGTCGACACCGTGTCCGCCGGTCGCCTCGCGGAAGGTCTTCTCGAAGTCCAGGGTCCGGGACGAGGCGATGTGGTCGTCGGTGAGGCCGAGGGAGCGCAGGGTGTCCCATTTGCCGTCGCTCGCCGTGCCGTAGACGTCGGCGCCCCAGTGCCTGGCGAGCTGTACGGCGGCCATGCCCACGCCGCCCGCGGCGGCGTGCACCAGCAGTGTTTCGCCGCTCTCCAGCGCGGCGAGGTCCCGCAGCGCGTAGTAGGCGGTCATGAAGACGATGGGGACGGTGGCCGCTGCGGCGTAGGTCCAGCCGGCCGGGATCGGGGCGATCATCCGGCGGTCGACGACCGCCATGGGTCCGAAGCCGCCGGGCACCATGCCCAGGACCCGGTCGCCCGGCGCGAGGTCGGTGACGCCGGGGCCGGTCTCGATGACGACGCCGGCGGCTTCGCTGCCCATCAGGCCGGCGTCGCCCGGATACATGCCCAGGGCGTTCAGAACGTCGCGGAAGTTCAGTCCGGCGGCCCGGACGGCGATCCGTACCTGTCCGGTCTCCAGCGGTGCGGCCGCTTCCGGGCAGGGCAGCAGGGTGAGGTTCTCCAGCGTGCCCTTGTTCTCGATGTCCAGGCGCCAGGCCCGTTCTCCGGCCGGCGGGACGAGCGGGCCCGCGCTGGCGACGCGCGCCAGGCGCGGGGCGTGGACGGTGCCTCTGCGCAGGGCGAACTGAGGCTCTCCGGTGGCGAGCGCGGCCCCCAGGGCGGCGTAGGAGGAGTCCTCGCCGTCGGTGTCGGCCAGCACGAGCCGGTCGGGGTTCTCGGACTGGGCGGCGCGGACCAGGCCCCAGACCGGTGCCTGGGTCAGGTCGCGCACCCCGGAGTCGGCCTGGGTGGCGACGGCGTTCCGGGTGAGGAGGACCAGGCGGGAGCCGGCGAACCGTTCGTCGGCGAGCCAGGTCTGTACGCGGGCGAGCGCGTCGTGGACGGCGGTACGGACGGCGCCGGGCAGTGCTTCGGTGGGCAGGCCGGTGCCGGTGGGCCAGGGCAGCAGGACATACGCCGGGGGTTCGGCTCCCGCGGCCAGGGCCTCGGTGAGTGTGTCCGGGTCGGCGTACACGGTGGCCGGTATTCCGCCGGTCGCGGTGGCCGGCAGGCCGTCGCCGAGGACCGCCCATGGGCGGCTGTCCGTGTCCGGGGCGGCGACGGGCACGGTCGCCCAGTCCAGGCGGAACAGCGACTCGTGGGTGGTGTTGCCGCTTCGCGGTCCCGCCTGGACGGGACGGAAGGTCAGGTTGTCGACGGAGGCGACCGGGGCGCCGTCGGTGTCGGCCAACTGAAGCGACACACCGTCCGGGCCGGTGGGAACGAGCCGTACGCGCAGGGTGTCGGCGCCGACGGCGTGCAGGGTGACGCCGTTCCAGGAGAAGGGCAGCCGGCCCTGTTCGTCTCCGCCGGGGCGGGCGAACGTGCTGTGCAGGGCGGCGTCGAGAAGCGCCGGATGCAGGCCGAAGGGCGCGGCCTGGGCTCGGTGCTCCTCGGGCAGGGCGACCTCGGCGAAGGTCTCGTCGCCGCGCAGCCAGGCGGCCGTGAGTCCCTGGAAGAGCGGTCCGTAGGCGAATCCACCGCCGGCCAGGTGCGCGTAGAGCCCGTCGACGCCGACCGGCTCGGCGTCTCGTGGCGGCCATTCGCTCAGGTCGAAGCCGGGACGGGGCGCGCCGGGAGCGAGCACACCGCCGGCGTGCCGGGTCCACGGGTCGCCGTCCTCGGCGTCCTGCGGCCGGGAGTACACCTCCAGGGTGCGGTGTCCGGAGTCCTGGGGAGCGCCTACGACGACCTGGAGTTGTACGGCGGTGTGTGCGGTGAGGACCAGGGGTGCTTCGAGGGTGAGTTCCTCCAGGTGGTCGCAGCCGACCTGGTCCCCCGCACGGATCGCCAGCTCCACAAAAGCCGTGCCCGGCAACAGCACAGAACCCATCACCGCGTGATCCGCCAGCCACGGATGCGTCTCCAGCGACAACCGCCCCGTATACAGAAAACCATCGGAATCCGCCAACGCCACAGCCGCACCCAGCAACGGATGATCCGCAGCGCCCAGCCCCGCCGCGACCACGTCGCCGACAAAGCCGGCCGGTGCCTCCAGCCAGTAGCGGCTGCGCTGGAAGGCGTAGGTGGGCAGGTCGACGCGGTGGGCGCCGGTGCCCGCGAAGTAGGCGGCCCAGTCGACGGAGACGCCCTGGACGTGCAGCAGTCCGAGGGCCGTGGTGAGGGTGGCGGCCTCGGGACGTCCCGCGCGCAGGGCAGGGACGAAGGCCAGTGTTTCCGTGGTGACGCAGTCCTGCGCCATGGCCGTCAGAACGGCGCCGGGGCCCAGCTCCAGGAAGGTGGTGACTCCGGCTTCCTCCAGGGTGCGCACGCCGTCGAGGAAGCGCACCGCTTCGCGGGCGTGGCGTACCCAGAACTCGGGGTCGCGGATCTCGTCCGCTGAGACGATCGCGCCAGTGAGGTTGGAGACGAGTGGGATCCCCGGGGCCCGGTAGGTGAGTCCGGCCGCGACACGCCGGAATGCCTCCAGCATGGCGTCCATGTGGGGCGAGTGAAAGGCATGACTGACCGTCAGTTGTTTGGTCCTGCGGCCTTCGGTCTCGAAGTGCGCGGCGATGCGCCGGACTTCGTCCTCGTCGCCCGACACCACCACGGACAGCGGGCCGTTGACCGCCGCGATGTCCACGCGCCCGGTCAGCAGCGGCCGTATCTCGTCCTCGGCCGCCTGGACGGCCGCCATCGCTCCGCCGGAGGGCAGCGCCTCCATCAGCCGGGCGCGCGCGGCGACGAGTTCGCAGGCGTCGGCCAGTGAGAGCACGCCCGACACATGCGCGGCGGCGATCTCTCCGACGGAGTGTCCTGACAGGAAGTCGGGCCGTACGCCCCAGGATTCGACGAGCCGGTAGAGGGCGACCTCGACGGCGAACAGCGCGGGCTGGGTGAAGCCCGTACGGTCCAGCGCGGTGCCGTCCTCGAACAGCACGTCCTTCAGGGGCCGGTCGAGATGCCGGCCGAACTCTTCGCACACCTCGTCCAGCGCCCGCGCGTAGCGCGGGAACGCCGTATGCAGTTCACGGGTCATCCCGGCCCGCTGGCTGCCCTGGCCGGTGAACAGGAAGGCGGTCTTGCCCTCGGTGACGGTGCCCTCCGAGAGACCCGGGGCGGATTCGCCGAGGGACAGCGCCTCCAGTGCGGTGAGGAAACCGTCGCGATCCTCCGCCACGATCACGGCCCGCCGCTCCAGCGCGGTCCTGGTCGTGGCCAGGGAGAAGCCGAGGTCGGCGAGGCCGTCGCCGGGGTGTTCCCCGAGATGCGCGAGGAGCCGGGCGGCTCCAGCCCGCAGCGCGTCGTCGCTCTTGGCCGACAGCGTCCACGGGAGCGTTCCGGGCTCGCGGTCTGCGACGGCGGCGCCGGGCGGTGTGCCGTTGTCCGGTGCGGTCTCGTCCGCCTCGGGTCCGGGAGCCTGTTCGATGATGGTATGGGCGTTGGTGCCGCTCACACCGAAGGAGGAGATGCCCGCCCGGCGTGGCCTGCCGTCCGTGTCCCACGCCGTGTTCTCCGTCAGCAGGCTCACGGCGCCCGCCGACCAGTCAACGTGCGGGGTCGGCTCGTCCACATGGAGGGAGCGGGGCAGCACGCCGTGGCGCATCGCCATGACCATCTTGATGATGCCGGCGGCGCCCGCCGCGGCCTGGGTGTGGCCGATGTTGGACTTGACCGAGCCGAGCAGCAGGGGCCGGTCGGCGGGCCGGTCCTGGCCGTACGTCGCCAGCAGCGCCTGGGCCTCGATCGGGTCACCCAGTGTGGTGCCCGTGCCGTGTGCCTCGACGGCGTCGACATCTGCGGTCGTCAGTCCCGCGCCGGCCAGCGCCTGGCGGATGACCCGCTGCTGGGAGGGGCCGTTGGGCGCGGTGAGGCCGTTGGACGCGCCGTCCTGGTTGACGGCGGTGGCACGGACGACGGCCAGCACGGGGTGGCCGTTGCGCCGGGCGTCGGAGAGCCGTTCGACGAGCAGCATGCCCGCGCCCTCGGACCAGCCGGTGCCGTCGGCCGACGCGGCGAAGGACTTGCATCTGCCGTCGGAGGCGAGGCCGCGCTGGCGGCTGAAGTCGATGAAGGTGTCCGGGGTGGACATGACGGTGACGCCGCCCGCCAGGGCCATCGAGCACTCGCCGTTGCGCAGCGCCTGTGCGGCGAAGTGCAGGGCGACCAGCGAGGACGAGCAGGCGGTGTCGATCGTCACCGCGGGGCCTTCGAGACCGAGGGTGTAGGCGACGCGGCCGGAGGCGACGCTGCCGGCCGTACCGGTGCCGAGGTAGCCCTCCAGTCCGCCGGGGATGGCGGGCAGCCGGGTGAGGTAGTCGTGGTACATCACCCCGGCGAACACGCCGGTCCTGCTGCCGCGCACGGAGGCGGGGTCGATCCCGGCGCGCTCGAACGCCTCCCAGGAGGTCTCCAGCAGCAGTCGCTGGTGCGGGTCCATGGCGAGGGCCTCACGCGGGCTGATGCCGAAGAAGTCGGGGTCGAAGTCGGCGGCGTCGTGCAGGAATCCGCCCTCGACGGTGACACTGGTGCCCTGCTGGTCGGGGTCGTCGCTGTGCAGCGCGTCGAGGTTCCAGCCACGGTCCTCCGGGAAGGCGCTGATCGCGTCGCCGCCGCCGGAGACGAGGGTCCACAGTTCCTCGGGGGTGGTGACTCCGCCCGGGTAACGGCAGCTCATGCCGATGATGGCGAGCGGTTCGTCGTCGGCGACGGCGACCGTCACCGGGGCCGCCGCGCCGCTGCCGGCCAGGTCGCCGAGGATCTCGGTCGCCAGGAAACCGGCGAGGGCGTTCGGCGTCGGGTAGTCGAAGACGAGGGTGGCGGGGAGCCGGGCGCCGGTGACGCCGTTGAGGCGGTTGCGCAGTTCGACGGCCGTCAGTGAGTCGAAGCCCAGCTCCTTGAAGGCACGTCCGGCGCCGACGGTTTCCGGCCCGGCGTAGCCGAGCACGGCGGCGACCTGGGTACGTACCGTCTCCAGCAGCAGCTGGCCGCGTTCGGGTACGGAAAGGCCGAGCAGCCGCTCGGCGAGCCCGCCGGCCTGGGCGGCGCCCGCGGCCTCCACGACGCGCCGGGACACCCCGCGGACCAGGCCGCGCAGCAGGGGCGGAACCGAACCCGGGTCGGCCTGGCGCAGCAGCGCCGTGTCCAGGTGCATCGGGACGAGCGCCGCCTCGCCGACGGCGAGGGCGGTGTCGAGGAGCGCCAGGCCCTCCGCCGAGGTGAGTGCGGCGACTCCGGCGCGGCTGATGCGCAGCCGGTCGGTGTCGTCCAGGTCGCCGGTCATGCCGCTGCGTTCGGCCCACAGGCCCCAGGCGAGGGCGGTGGCGGTGCGGCCCTCGGCGCGGCGGCGGTGGGCGAGTGCGTCGAGGAAGGCGTTGGCGGCGGCGTAGTTGGCCTGTCCCGGGCCGCCGAGGGTGCCGGCCGCGGCGGAGAACAGCACGAACGCCGACAGGTCGAGGTGCTTGGTCAGTTCGTGCAGATGGACGGCCGCGTCGACCTTGGGCGGCAGGACCGCGTCGAGGCGCGCCGGGGTGAGGGAGTCGATGACTCCGTCGTCCAGGACGCCGGCCGTGTGGACCACGGCGGTCAGCGGGTGTTCCGCGGGCACGGTGTCCAGTACGCGGGCGAGCGCGTCGCGGTCGGCGACGTCACAGGCGGCGAGGGTGACCTCGGCGCCGCTCTCGCGGAGTGCGTCGAGCAGTTCCGTGGCGCCGGGTGCCTCGGCGCCGCTGCGGCTGAGCAGCAGCAGGTGCCGTACACCGTGTTCGGCGGCCAGATGGCGGGCGACGAGCCCGCCGAGGGTGCCGGTGGCGCCGGTCACCAGGACGGTGCCGTCCGGTGCGGGCGCGGGCGGGAGTGTGTGGTGTTCCGTGCCGACCCGGGTCAGCCTCGGTACGGTCACAACGCCTTCGCGGAGGGCGAGTTGAGGTTCGCCGGTGGCCAGGGCGGTGGGCAGCGCGCGCAGCGAGGCGTCATCGCGGTCGGTGTCCAGCAGCGCGAACCGGTCGGGGTGTTCCGACTGCGCGGACCGCAGCAGGCCCCACAGGGGAGCGTGGATCAGGTCGGCCACGTCTGCGTCCGTGCCGCCCGGGACGGCTCCGCTGGTGACGAACACCAGCCGGGAGTCGACGAAGCGGGGCTCCGCGAGCCAGGCCTGCGCCAGTTCGAGGGCGTGGTGCAGGGCGTCACGTACGGCTTCCGGCAGCCCCGGGTCACCGGTGCCGACCGGCTCGGCGGGCTCCGTACTGAGGAAGTCCGTGTGCGGGAAGGGCACGAGGACGGAGTGCGGCACGGGTGCGCCGGCCGCCAGGGCCTCGCTCAGTTCGGCGGGTCCGGCGTACGCGACGGCGGTGGGCAGTGCGTGCGCGAGCGCTGCGGGCGCCTCGCCCAGCAGCGCGTACTGCCCGGTGGTGACGGTGGTGACGGCGGGAAGCCGCGCGGCGGTCCATTCGACGCGGAACAGCGACTCGTGGAAGGCACCGCGCGCGGCGTGCACCTGCTCGGGCGAGACGGGGCGCAGCAGCAGCGCCTCGACGGTGGCGACGGGCGTGCCGGACTCGTCGGCGGCCTGGAGGCGGACCTGGTCCTGTCCTGCGGGCGACAGCCGTACGCGCAGGGCGCGGGCACCCGCCGCGTGCAGCGACACACCGCTCCAGGAGAACGGCAGGCGGCCGTGTTCGGTGTCCGCCAGCAGGTCGCCCATGCCGACGCCGTGCAGGGCCGCGTCGAGGAGCGCCGGGTGCAGGCCGAAGAGGCCGGCTTCCTGGTGGGCGGCTTCGGGAAGCCGGACCTCGGCGAAGACGTCGTCGCCGGCTTGCCAGGCCGCTTCGAGTCCCTGGAAGAGCGGGCCGTAGGCGAAGCCGGACTCGGCGAGGCGCGGGTAGAGCCCGCCGAGCGGGACCTCGGTGGCGCCCGCGGGCGGCCAGGCCGTGAGGTCGAAGGCGGGAGCGGGGGCCCCGGCGGCGAGGACTCCGGTGGCGTGGCGGGTCCATTCGCCCTCGTCCCAGCCGGCGCCTTCGGTGTCCTGGACTCGTGAGTGCAGGGTCAGCGAGCGGCGGCCGTGTGCGTCGGGCGCGCCGACGGCGAGCTGGATCTGTATGCCGCCCTCGGGGGGCAGGGCCAGCGGCGCTTCGAGGGTGAGTTCGTCGAGGAGGTCGCAGCCCACCTGGTCGCCAACGCGCACGGCCAGTTCGACGAAGGCCGTGCCGGGCAGCAGGACGGTGTCCATGACGGCGTGGTCGGCGAGCCAGGGGTGGGTGTCGAGGGAGAGCCGTCCGGTGAACAGGAATCCGTCGGCGTCGGCGAGGGAGACGGCGGCGCCGAGCAGCGGATGGTCGGCCGGGCCGAGTCCCGCGCCGGTGACGTCGCCGGTCCAGACCGCGGGGGCGTCCGGCCAGTACAGCTCGCGCTGGAAGGCGTAGGTGGGCAGCTCGACGCGGTGGCCCCGGCCGGCGTAGACGGCGGCCCAGTCGACGTCGACGCCATGGACATGGGCGCGGGCGATCGCCTCGGCGACGGAGTGTGTTTCGGGCCGGCCGGCCCGGAGCAGGGGGACGAACGCGGCGCCGTCACCGGTGGCGCAGTCCTGAGCCAGGGCGGTGAGTGTGCCGTCCGGGCCGAGCTCCAGGTAGGTGGTGACGCCGTATTCCTCCAGGTGGCGGATGCCGTCGACAAAGCGGACGGCCTGGCGCACATGGCGTACCCAGTAGTCGGGTGAGCAGAGCTCGTCCGCGGAGACGGAGCCGCCGGTGACGTTGGAGACCAGTGGGATGACGGGAGGGGTGAAGGTGAGTCCGGCGGCGATCTCGCGGAACGCGTCGAGCATGGCGTCCATGTGCGGCGAGTGGAAGGCATGACTGACCGTCAGGCGCTTGGTCTTACGGCCCTGTCGCTCGAAGGAGGCGGCGAGCGCGAGGACGGCGTCCTCGTCACCGGACACCACCACCGAGAAGGGCCCGTTGACCGCGGCGACACTCACACCGTCACCGAGCAGCGGCATCACCTCGTCCTCGGACGCCTGGAGGGCCACCATCGCACCACCGGCCGGCAACGCCTCCATCAGCCGGCCGCGCGCCGCCACCAGGGTGCACGCGTCGGCCAGCGACAGCACACCCGCCACATGCGCCGCGACCAGCTCACCGATCGAATGACCGACGACGAAGTCCGGCCGTATGCCCCAGGACTCGACGAGCCGGTACAGCGCGACCTCGATCGCGAACAGCGCGGGCTGGGTAACACCCGTACGGTCCAGCAGATCCTGGTCGTCGCCGAACAGCACGTCCTTGAGCGGACGGTCCAGATGCCGGTCGAGCTCGTCGCACACCGCGTCGAGGGCCCGCGCGAACGCGGGGACGGTGTCGTACAGTTCGCGGCCCATGCCCGGACGCTGGCTGCCCTGTCCGGTGAAGAGGAAGGCGGTCTTGCCCTCGCTCGCGACTCCCTGGACGAGACCGGCGCTCACCGCGGTGTCGTCCTCGGCCAGCGCGGCGAGCACACGCAGGAAGTCCTCGCGGCCGTCGGTATCGTCGGTGGCCAGGAAGACGGCGCGGTGGTCGAGGGAGCTGCGGGTGGTCGCCAGGGAGCGGCCGAGGTCGAGCACTCCGGAGGACGGTTCGTCGCGGAGGTGTGCGGCGAGGCGCTCCGCCTGTGCGCGCAGCGCCGTCGCGCTCTGCCCGGAGACGAGCAGCGGTACCGGGCCGTGGAACGCGGCTGCCGCCACCGGGGCGGTGGCGGTGGTGTCGTCCGCGGGTTCGGCGGCGGGCGCCTGCTCGATAAGGGTGTGCGCGTTGGTGCCGCTCACGCCGAACGAGGAGACACCCGCCCTGCGGGGCTGGCCGGTCTCGGGCCAGGGCATGGTCTCGGTCAGCAGTTCGACGGCGCCCGCCGACCAGTCGACGTCCCGCGAGGGCGCGTCGACATGCAGGGTCTTCGGCAGCACACCGTGCTCGATGGCCTTGACCATCTTGATGATCCCGGCGACACCGGCGGCGGCCTGGGTGTGCCCGAAGTTCGACTTGATGGAGCCGAGCCGCAGCGGGCGGCCCTCCGGCCGGTTCCTGCCGTAGGTGGCGAGGAGCGCCTGCGCCTCGATCGGGTCGCCCAGGCTGGTGCCGGTGCCGTGTGCCTCGACGGCATCGACCTGCGCGGGTGTCAGACCGGCGTCGGCCAGGGCCTGGCGGATGACGCGCTGCTGGGAGGGGCCGTTGGGCGCGGTGAGGCCGTTGGACGCGCCGTCCTGATTGACGGCCGAGCCCCGGACGAGGGCCAGTACCTGGTGTCCGTTCCGCCGTGCGTCCGAGAGCCGTTCGACGACGAGCACACCGATGCCCTCGCCCCAGCCCGTGCCGTCCGCGCCGTCGGCGAACGCCTTGCAGCGGCCGTCGGGCGCGAGGCCGCGCTGCCTGCTGAACTGAATGAACGCGCGCGGGCTCGACATGACGGTGACACCGCCGGCCAGCGCCAGGTCGCATTCGCCGTTCCGCAGCGCCTGGACGGCCAGATGCAGGGCGACGAGCGACGCGGAGCAGGCCGTGTCGACGGTGACGGCGGGGCCTTCCAGGCCGTAGGTGTACGAGAGCCGGCCGGATATGACACTCGCCGCGTTGCCGGTCATCAGGTACTGCTCGACTCCCGGCGGGAGCTGGTGCAGCATTTCCGGGTAGTCCTGGCCGTTGGTGCCGATGAACACGCCCGAGGTGCTGCCGCGCAGTGTCACCGGGTCGATCCCGGCCCGTTCGAACGCCTCCCAGGAGAGTTCCAGGAGGAGTCGTTGCTGCGGGTCCATGCCGAGTGTCTCGCGCGGGCTGATGCCGAAGAATCCGGCGTCGAAGCGGCCCACGTCCTGGAGGAACCCGCCCTCCCTCGTGTAGCTGGTGCCCTGCTGGTCGGGGTCGGTGTCAAAGAGCGACTCGGTGTCCCAGCCCCGGTCGGACGGGAAGCCGGAGATGGCGTCGCCGCCCGACGACACAAGTGTCCACAGGTCTTCCGGAGATGTGATGCCGCCGGGGAACCTGCAGCTCATGCCGACGATCGCGATGGGATCGGGCTCCTGCGACTCCACCTCGCGGAGCCGCTGCCGTGTCTGGTGCAGGTCGGCGGTGACCCGCTTCAGGTAGTCGAGGATCTTGTCTTGATCCGCCATTGGAGCCTCACCCATGCTTCTCGTCACAACCCTTGCCCGTGTCGGGACCTGGGGGCTCTCGTCCGGATCCGGCCGGGCCCCTGATCCAACCTGACTAGATTCCGAGTTCTCTCTCGATGAAGTCGAAGACCTCGTCGGGTGTCGCCTCTTGGAGCTTCTCCGTCACGGTGTCGTCGGTGGATCCGGTACGCGGCTCGTCCCAGGTGGCCAGGAGAGCCCGAAGACGCGCGGCGATGTCCGCCCGCGTCCCTCCGTCGGGGTCGAGCACGGAGAGCGCGGATTCGAGTTGTTCGAGTTCCGCGATCCCCGGTGTGGCGCCCGAGCCGCCGTCCTGAGTGATCTCCGCACGCAGGAAGGCGGCCAGGGCTGTGGGGGTCGGGTGGTCGAAGACCAGCGTGGCCGGGAGTTTCAGCCCGGTGGCCGCGCCGAGCCGGTTGCGCAGTTCGAGGGCGATGAGTGAGTCGAAGCCCATTTCCTTGAACGCCCGTCCGGCGACGACCTCATCGGTTCCCGCGTGCCCGAGGGCGGACGCGGCGTGGGTGCGGACCAGTTCGGTGACGACCAGGGCCTGTTCGGCCTGGGACATGCCGGCGAGGCGCTGCCTGAGGGCCGCCGCCGGGGAGCCGTCCGTACCGCCGCCGCCGGACGACGTCTCGGTGAGGGCGCGCACGTCGGGCAGTCCGTCGAGGAACGGGCTGGGGCGCACGGCCGTGTAGCCGGGTGCGTAGCGCTCCCAGCGGATGTCGGCCACGGCCACAACGGTGTCGGCGTGGTCCAGTGCCTGGTGCAGCGCCGCGACGGCCAGCTCCGGGTCCATGGCGGGGAAGCCGCCCCGGTCGAGCCGCTCACCGATCGCCCCGTCGGCGGCGAGCCCGCCACCGCCCCAGCGGCCCCAGGCCACCGAGGTGGCGGGCAGTTCGTCGGCGCGGCGCTGCTCGGCGAGCGCGTCGAGGTAGGCGTTGGCGGCGGCGTAGTTGGCCTGGCCGGCGTCGCCGAGGGTGCCGGCGACGCCGGAGAACAGTACGAACGCGGACAGGTCGAGGTCTCGGGTCAGGTCGTGCAGATGGCGCGCGGCGTCGGCCTTCGGGCCGAGGACGGTGGCGAACCGCTCCGGGGTCATCGAGTCGAGGACACCGTCGTCGAGGACACCGGCCGCGTGCCAGACGGAGGTGAGCGGGCCGTCCGCGGAGATCTCCTCGATCAGCGCGGCGATCCGCGCGCGGTCGGAGACGTCGCAGGCGGCGACGGTGACCCGGGCGCCCAGCGCGGTCAGTTCGTCCCGCAGCCCGGCCGCGCCCGGCGCGTCAAGGCCGCGGCGCCCGGTGAGGACGAGGTGGTCGGCGCCGTTACGGGCCAGCCAGCGGGCGACGTACGCGCCGAGCGCGCCCGTACCGCCGGTGATCAGTGCGGTGCCGCTCGGCTTCCACGGGGCGCTGCCCGGTGCGTCGGCGAGTGGCGCGCGCGAGAGCCTGCGGGCGAGGATCCCGGCGGGACGGATGGCGACCTGGTCCTCGCCGTCGTCGGCGGCGAGGACACGGACGAGCCGGTCCAGGGCGCGCTCCTCCGGGGCGGCGGGAAGGTCGACGAGTCCGCCCCAGCGTTCGGGGTGTTCCAGGGCCGCCGTACGGCCGAGGCCCCAGATGAGGGCCTGTCCGGGGGCGTCGAGCCGGTCGGTGCGGCCGGTGGAGACGGCGCCTCTGGTGGCACACCACAGCGGCGCGGCCGTACCGGTGTCGCCGAGTGCCTGGAGCAGCGCGAGGGTGGCGGCCGGTCCGGTGTCGAGGCCGGTCTCTCCGTCGGTGGCGTTCAGGGCGAGCAGTGAGAGGACCCCGGCGTAGGGAGTGGCTCCGGCGTGGTCCTCTCGGAGGCGGTCGGCGCAGGACGCGCGGTCGACGCCGTCGGTGGGCAGTGTCATCTGCCGTACATCGGCGCCGCGTTCGGTGAGTGTCCGGACGATGCCGGTCGTCCACGGGTCCTGGCTGTGTGTCTCGGGCACCACCAGGAGCCAGGTACCGGTCAGCCTGGGTGCCTGGCTGTCGGTGAGTTGCTTCCAGGTGACGCGATAGCGCCAGGCGTCCAGTGTGGTGCGCTCGCGGCTCTGCCGGCGCCAGGAGGACAGGGCGGGCAGCACGGCGGTCAGGGAGGACAGTTCGTCGTCCGCGAAGCTCAGCGTGCCGGCGAGCGATTCCAGGTCCTCGCGTTCGACCGCTTCCCAGAACCGGGCGTCCGTCGCGTCGGCCTCCACCACACCCGGCAGCGCCGCAGGAGCCGCCT
>NZ_JBEYIF010000037.1:0-25146 GCF_040635655.1 Streptomyces sp. NPDC006923 | reverse complement strand
GGCGGTCTGAAGAAGTACAACGAGTACAAGAAGGCCGACAGCGAGCACCTGCTGGAGACCACGGGCCGTGAGCTGCGCAAGCTCATGAGCTGGGTGAGCGAGGACTGACGCGTGTCCGGCATATCTGACTCCCGTACCGGCGAGCTGTGGCGGAGCGCCGCGTTCGCGGCGCTGCTGTTGCGCAGTCACCTGGAGGTGACGGGTGCGCCCCTCTGCCCGTCGCACTGGTCGTCCGACCAGGAGGCGGCCCGGTGGCTGTACACCTCGGCGCCCTTCGGTCTGCTGGCCCACAACACCGACGACGACGCCAAGTTTGTCTATGCCAACAAGGTGGCCCAGAGCTGCTTCGGCTACGACTGGAAGCAGTTCGACAGCATGCCCTCCCGGCTGTCCGCCGCGCCGGGCCGGCAAACGGACCGGGATTCCTTTGTGCGGTCCGTCCGGGACAAGGGGTTCGCCACCGGTTATCGGGGACTGCGGCGAGCCCGCGACGGCGCTGAATTCTGGATCGAGGACGTGACCATGTGGGATCTCGTCGACGCGTCCGGAGCCCGTCACGGTCAGGCCGCGGTGTTCCGCTCCTGGTCGGAACACCGCGAAGGGTGACGCGACACTGACTGTCCTCCTGCCCGCCCGGTGAGCCCCCGAGGTGCCCGGGCGGGCAGGGGCATGCGGGCTGCCCGTCCGACGCGGCGGCATGTGGTGCCGTCCCGGAAGCGGGGCGGCATGGTCGCGTCGATCGCCTCCGGCACCTCGTGCCGCCTCTGCCCGATGTCCCTCGGCGCGGGTCCCGTAGGACGTCAACACCCCATGTTCCGGCCCGGGATGTGAAGGGCATCACAGGACAGACCGTCCCTGGTTGTCCCTCCGGCCCCGATGTTCTCTGGGCTCATGAACGACTCAACCGAATTCACTTATCCCCTTCCCTCCCACTGGATCGACGGACGCGCCGTTCCCTCGGACGGACCGGTCATCGACGTGCTCAACCCGGCCACCGGCGCGGTCGTCGCTTCCGTTCCGCGGGGCACGGCCGAGGATGTCGACCTCGCCGTGAAGGCGGCCACCGCGGCCTTCCCCGGTTGGGCGGCCACGGCCCCGGCCGAACGCGTCGCGGTGCTCCGGCGCGTGGTGGAGGGCATACAGAAGCGCGCGGAGGAGATCGCCGCGACGATCACGGCGGAGATGGGAGCCCCGATCTCGTTCGCGCGCAGGGCGCAGGCCGGCCTGCCGGTCCTGGCGGCGACCGCCGCCATCGACGCGGCGGAGCATTTCCCCTGGACGGAGGAGATCGCGAACTCGCTGATCGTCCGTGAGCCGGTCGGTGTGGTGGGTGCGATCACCCCCTGGAACTTCCCGTTGCAGCAGCTTGTGACGAAGGTGGTCTCCGCCCTGCTGGCGGGCAACGCCGTGGTGCTCAAGCCCTCCGAGGTGGCGCCGCTGACCGCGAGGATCTTCGCGGAGATCACTGCCGACGCCGGGCTTCCCCCGGGCGTCCTGAACGTGGTGAACGGCACGGGGCCCGTTGTCGGAGAGGCGATCGCCGCGCACAACGACATCGACATGGTGTCATTCACCGGTTCCACCGCCGCGGGCAAGCGAGTGTCGGTGGTCGCCTCCGGCACGGTCAAGCGCGTGGCACTGGAACTCGGGGGCAAGGCGGCCCACATCATCCTTCCCGACGCCGATCTGAGCGAGGCCGTCACCCGGGGCCTGTCCTTCGCCTGGAGCAACGCCGGTCAGGCATGCGGGGCCTGGACGCGCATGCTTGTCCCCGCCGAGCTGCACGATCGGGCGGTGGAACTGCTGCGCGACGCCGCCGCCGGTTACACGGTGGGAGACCCGAGCAACGAACAGACCCGGATCGGCCCGCTGGCCTCCGAGGTCCAGCGACAGCGTGTGGCCTCCTACATCGAACGTGGTGTCGCCGACGGTGCCACCCTGGTCGTCGGCGGACCGGGTCGGCCGGAGGGCCTGGGGACCGGCGCCTATGTCCGGCCCACCGTCTTCGCCCAGGTCGACCCGGACTCCGCCATCGCACAGGAGGAGATCTTCGGTCCGGTCCTTGTCGTGATCCCGTACACGGACGACGACCACGCCGTGGCCATCGCCAACAGCACCATCTACGGTCTGAACGCCGCGGTCGCGGGCGAGCCCGAGCACGCGCTGGCCGTCGCCCGACGGCTCCGTGTCGGCCAGGTCGACATCAATGGTGGCCAACTCAACTTCCTGGCCCCGTTCGGCGGGTACAAGCAGTCCGGCAACGGGCGCGAGATGGGACGCGCCGGTCTGGAGGAATTCCTGGAGACCAAGGCCATCACAAGCTGAGCCGAGCGAGCGTGGCTCCTGCCGGGACCTACGCCGGCAGGAGCCGCCCACGTCAGGGCGACAACGTCCGGACCTCTTCCCGTATCGGGCGCGGCGAACTCGTCGCCCTCAAGGGCCGGTCCGGCTCCGGCAAGACCACCCTGGGCAACCTGATTCGGCGCCCGCGTCGCTCGTCGCGTGGCGGGCCGGGAGTCCCTACGGCAGGGGCGTGCCGCCGGTGGCGTTGAGGATCTCGGCGGTGATGTAGCCGGCCTGCGGGGAGGCGAGAAAGACATAGGCGGGGGCCATCTCGGCGGGCTGCGCCGGCCGTCCCAGTGGTGCCTGCTTCCCGAACGATGTGGTGTCGGGCATGGTCGCCGGGATGAGCGGGGTCCAGACGGGTCCGGGGGCCACCGCGTTCACCCGGATGCCGTCCTCGGCCAGCATCTGCGCGAGCCCCTGCGTGAAGGTGACGATCGCCCCCTTCGTCATGGCGTAGTCCAGGAGATGCGGACTGGGCTTGTACGCCTGCACCGAGGTGGAGTTGATGATGCAGCCGCCCCGGCGCATATGGGGCAGGGACATCTTGGAGAGCCAGAACATGCCATAGAGATTGGTGCGCATGACACGGTCGAACTGTTCCGTGCTGATGGCGCTGATTCCGTCGGGCTGGGACATCTGGTAAGCGGCGTTGTTCACCAGGATGTCGATCCGGCCGAGTTCCGCCACCGCGCGGTCGACCAGGGCCTGGCACCGCGCCTCGTCACGGATGTCGCAGGACACCGCCACGGCCTTGCGACCCGCGTCCTCGATCAGGCGGGCGGTCTCCTCGGCCTCCTTCTCCTCTTCCGGCAGATAGGAGAACGCCACATCGGCCCCCTCGCGCGCGTAGGCGAGCGCGACGGCCCGGCCGATACCGGAATCACCACCGGTGATCAGCGCCTTGTGGCCGGCCAGCACGTCGTGCCCCTGGTACGAATCCTCACCGTGGTCCGGCGGTGGATCCATCGGGCCCGTCCAGCCGGGGGTCTCCTGCTCCTGTTGGGGAAATTCGGGCCTCGGATGCTTGCTGACCGGATCCTGCGGGCCGTGCGTGTGGTCTGCCATGACTGCCTCCTCGCGAGGTCGGGGAATGATGGGTTCCCAAAAGAACAGGACCGAATCACATCGACCGGCGGCCTTCTTCCTTACGCCGGATGACGCCGTACGGCTCCGTACGGAGCCGGGGCATGCCACCCCTGTTCCGGCAAAGAGTCCTAAGATACGTACGTGGCACACACTGTGGATGAACTGGTCGAATTGCAGCACGCCGCCGACAAGGCGCACGACCGCGCCAGAGAACTGCGCGAGGCGTTCGGGCCGCCGGCCAGCGAGCAGTGGACCGAGGGGCAGAGAGCGATGTACGAGACAGCCTGGCGTGCGTGGCGGGACCTCGACCGAGACACCAGGGATGCGATCACGCGGTACGCGAAGGACGAAGCCCTCGACCGGTCCGCGGTCGAACGCACCGTCAGGGACCGGGTGAAGGAACGCCAGGAGGAGCGGTAGCCGACGCGGCGCCGCGGTGTCCGACACAGCGGCCGGACGCGGCGCCGCGCCGCCTCACCGCAGGCACGGCTTCTGTCGCGGTCGGCCCCGCTCAGGGGATGAGCAGGGTCTTGACCATGCCGTCCTTCTTGTCCTGGAAGGTTTTGTACGCGTGCGGCGCTTCCTCCAGTGGGAGCCGGTGCGTGGCGAAGTCGTCCACTCCCAGGGAGTCGTTCTCATTGAGCAATGGCAAAATGTCGTCCACCCAGCGTTTGACGTTGGCCTGGCCCATGCGCAGTTGGACCTGCTTGTCGAACAGCGTCATCATCGGCATCGGGTCGATCGCGCCGCCGTAGACCCCGATGACGGAGATGGTTCCGCCGCGTCGTACCGCGTCCACGGCGATATTGAAGGCGCCCATGTCGTCCAGGCCGGCGCGCTCCATCAGTTTCTGTCCCAGCGCGTCGGGGAGGACATTCGCGAGTTTCTGGGCGGCGCCGGCGGGCGTGGCGCCGTGTGCCTCCATACCGACGGCGTCGATGACGGCGTCGGTCCCCCGGCCGCCGGTGAGGCGCCGTACTTCTTCGGCCAGATCGTCCCCGAATTCGTTGAGGTCGAGCGTGTGCACGCCGCGCGCGCGTGCCCTGGCCAGTCGCTCCGGCACCAGATCCACGCCGATGACCCGGCCTGCCCCGCGGTACAGGGCGATACGGGCGGCCATGTCGCCGATGGGACCGAGTCCGAGGACCGTCACGCTGCCACCCGGCGGGATCGCCGCGTACTCGACCGCCTGCCAGGCCGTCGGCAGGACGTCGGACAGGTACACGAACCGGTCGTCCGGCGGCCCGTGGTCCACCTTGATGGGCAGTGTGTTTCCGAAAGGAACCCGCAGGAACTGCGCCTGCCCGCCCGGGACCTCCCCATAGAGCTTGGAGAAGCCGAAGAGTGACGCTCCCGTGCCACGCTCGCGTACCTGCGTCGTCTCGCACTGGGAGTGCAGCCCCTGGCCGCACATCCAGCACGTACCGCAGGAGACGTTGAACGGGACGACGACCCGGTCCCCGGCCGAGAGCGCCGTCACCTCGGGACCGATCTCCTCCACGATGCCCATCGGCTCGTGCCCCAGGATGTCGCCCGGTTCCAGATAGGGGCCCAGCACCTCGTACAGATGCAAATCGGATCCGCAGATGCCGGTGGACGTGATCCTGACCACGATGTCGGTCGGATCGACGATCTGCGGGTCAGGCACCGTCTCGACCCTTACGTCGCGTTTCCCCTGCCAGGTCAGAGCCCTCATCATGCCTCCCGACTGTCGAATTTCCCGAATGTGCTGAACCGTCTCCCCCGTTTCTTCCGGTGTACGCCACACCCGGTGGAACGGCGCGCCGGACCCGGTGGGCGTCCGACCGGAAAACAGCGCCGCCCACTCGCGGCCGAAGGGAATTCCTCTCCCGGCCTCCGCCGGGTGGCGCAGGCAGCGCGCCGCGCGAAGGCGGGCGGCGGCGCTCCGACCGTTTCAATTCGACTTCTCACGGTCATGGCTGTTAGGCCGCCCCCCTCACGGTCAGGAGAAACAATGGGTGAGAAGAATCCGGTGAAGGCCGCTGCCGAAAAGGCCGCGAACGCTCTGATCCAGAAAAGAAGCGGTGCCGAGGACGGGATCCCGGGCAGGCCGGGATTCGAGTCGCCGCCGGTCGTGGAGCCGACCGAGGTCCGTGGGCCGCTGCCGGTCAAGTCCGACCAGAGTGGTCCGGAGACGGTCGGTCCCACGGGGCAGGCCACCGGCGCCGCCCAGGAGGACGTCGCCCAGGGCGACGCGTATCTGACGACCGCTCAGGGTGCCCGGCTGTACGACACGGACCACTCACTCAAGGCCGGTGCCCGTGGACCCGTACTGATTCAGGATCATCACCTGCGGGAGAAGATCACTCATTTCGACCATGAGCGCATCCCCGAGCGGGTCGTCCATGCCCGTGGCGCGGCGGCCCGCGGCGTGTTCCGGGGGTACGGCACCGCGGCGGGGGTCACCAAGGCGGCCTTCCTGGGCAAGGACGTGGAGACGCCGGTGTTCGTGCGCTTCTCCACGGTCCTCGGTTCACGCGGCTCGGCGGACACCGTAAGGGACACCCGCGGGTTCGCGACCAAGTTCTACACGCGGGAGGGCACCTTCGACCTGGTCGGCAACAATATCCCGGTGTTCTTCATCCAGGACGCGATCAAATTCCCCGATGTCATTCACGCGGGAAAGCCGCATCCGGACCGGGAGATCCCGCAGGCGCAGAGCGCGCACGACACCTTCTGGGACTTTGTCACCCTGCATACCGAGGCCACGCACCACACACTGTGGAACATGTCCGACCGGGGCATCCCGCGTTCATACCGGACGATGGAGGGTTTTGGCGTCCACACCTTCCGCCTCGTCAACTCCGAGGGCGGGACGACGCTGGTGAAGTTCCACTGGAAGCCCCGGCTCGGTGTGCACTCGCTGGTGTGGGAGGAGGCGCAGATCATCAGCGGGATGGATCCCGACTTCCACCGGCGGGACCTCGCGGACGCCATTGAGGCGGGTGCGTACCCGGAATGGGAGCTGGGGGTCCAGACGTTTCCCGACACTCCCGAGCAGACATTCGAAGGGATCGATCTGCTCGATCCGACGAAGATCGTGCCGGAGGAGCTGGCCCCGGTCCAGCCGATCGGGCTCATGACCCTCAACGCCAACCCGTCCAATTTCTTCGCGGAGACGGAGCAGGTCGCCTTCCATGTCGGCCATCTGGTGCCCGGTATCGATGTGACGGACGACCCGCTGCTGGCCGGACGGCTGTTCTCCTATCTGGACACCCAGATCAGCCGCCTGGGCGGGCCCAACTTCGGGCAGATTCCGATCAACCGCCCCCACGCGCCGGTCAACGACATGCTGCGGGACGGGATGCACCAGACGGCGGTCCACACGGGCGTGGCCCCTTACCACCCGAACTCGCTCGACGGCGGCTGCCCGTTCCTGGCGGGCGCGGAGACGGGCGCGTTCATCGAGACGCCCGTGACGGTGCCGAGGGCCCAGAAGGTCAGGAAGGCCCCCGCCTCCTTCGACGACCACTTCAGCCAGCCCCGGCTCTTCTGGCTGAGCATGTCGCCCGTCGAGCGTGAACACATCATCGCCGCCTACACCTTCGAGCTGGGCAAGTGCTACGAACAGCCGATCAGGGAACGGGCGCTCCAGGTGCTCGCCAATATCGACGCCGACCTGTGCGGGCAGGTCGCCACGGGGCTGGGGCTCCCGGCCCCCGAACCGACCGTGCCCCCCGCCGGGGTGGCCCCGAGCCCGGCGCTGTCGCAGGTGGGCGAGGTATGGCCGCCGGACGGCCGGGTCATCGGGATCGTCACCGACGAGAGCGGGGATCTGGACGGGGTGCGCTCCGTGCGCCGGGCGGTGCTGGAGGCGGGGATGGTCCCGCTGGTGATCGCGCCCACCGGGGGCAGCCTCGACGCCGGCGGTGACCCGGTCACGGTCCAGCGCACCTTCGCCACGGCGCGGTCCATCGAGTTCGACGCGATCCTCCTGGCCGGAGTGGCCGGACCGGCGGCGGACGCCTACGGCGCCCGGGACGCCAAAGCGGGCGACGGCCGGACCTCGATGGGCCAGGCGACCGACCCGCGCGTCCTCCTCATGCTGTCCGAGGCGTTCCGCCACGGAAAGGCCCTCGGCGGCTGGGCGGGCGCCTCACCCGCCCTGGAAGCGGCAGGCATCCCGCTGAACGCTCCGGGAGTCGTGAACGGCGACAGCGCCACCGAGGTACTGGAGCAGGTCACACGGCTCCTCGGCGAACACCGCGTCTGGGAACGCTTCCCCACCGCCGTCTGACCCGCGGCCCCCCGGGTCGCGGCGCGCCCCGGCCGGCGGGCCACCTCCGGACGGGGGCCCCGCCGCCCTGAAGGCGACCGTCGGTCCGTGCCGGACGGCAACGGACCGACGGTGTGCGGTGCTTCAGTGCCCGGCGGCGAACTGCGGGTACAGGGCTTCGAGCGGCTCGGAAAGATTCCGCTTGATCTGACGGCTGGTGTCGTCGGCCAGAACCTCGTGAGCACCCGCCTCAAGCCCGTCGTAGATCGCGGCGACAATGTCGCGCGGATCCTCCTTCGGAACGTCGAGGTGCGCGGTGAACGGGGTGTCCGTGAAGCCGAGGTGCGCGCCGACGACCTGCGTCCCCTGGGCGGCGAGCTCGATGCGCAGCCCATTGGTCAGCGACCAGAACGCCGCCTTGGTCGACGGGTAGGCCGAAGGCGTGGCCAGCCAGCTGAGCGCGGAGTGAATGTCGACCAGGGCGCCGCCGCCGTTCGCGGCGAGGACCGGAGCGAACGCCTGGGCCACCGCGAGCGGACCGAACACATTGGTCTCGTAGAGCGCGCGCAGGTCGTCGGGGGTGATCGTCAGCAGGGTGCTGGGGGATGCGGTGCCCGCGTTGTTCAGCACGACCGTGGTGTCGTGCGCGGCCTCGGCCGCGGCCGCGACGGACGCGGAATCTGTGACGTCCAGGGTGAGCGGCACGATCCGGGCGTCGTCCCACTCCTGAGGCTTCCTCGCCGTCGCGTACACCTTCTGGGCGCCGCGGGCGAGACCCTGTCGCACGAACTCCTTGCCCAGCCCTCCGTTCGCGCCCGTCACAAGAACTACGGAATCCGAAAGCCGTGTCATGACTGCTCCTCGCTCACACATCTAACTTCTTGTTTCCAACCTAGGTGTCTGACTTGGCTTTGGCAAGTCTGGATAGAATGAGACGCATGAAGGCCATGGAGCTCCCCCAGAACAAGTACTGCTCGATCGCGCGCAGCCTTGAGGTGCTGGGCCTGAAGTGGAATCTGCTGATCATGCGCGAGGCGTTCTTCGGTCGCCGGCGGTACGCGGAGTTCCGCCAGATCGGTGTGCCCACGGACATCCTCAGCACGCGTCTCGCCTCACTCGTCGAGGAGGGACTCCTGGAGCGCAGGCCCTATCGCGAGCCCGGGGAGCGCATGCGCGACGAGTACGTCCTGACGGAGGCGGCCCACAACATTCTCCCGATCCTGGCGGCGCTCACCTCGTGGGGCGACGGGCGCCTGCCGACCGGACGCGAGCCCGCCTCGCTCTTCATCGACGAGGCCACCGGACAACCGGTCACCCTTGGCTTCGCCGACGGGAACGGCACCGTCATAGACCCCGAGCGCGTCCGGATGGTGTACGGCCCCGGCGCGACGCGGCCCAAAGACTGAGGACTCCCCCGCGCGGGCGCGACGCTCGCATCGCGCGTCCCGGCAGGATCGCCGCCGATCGTCCGGGCCCGGGGTGGTCATACGCCACCGCCACAGGGCGAGTGGGAAAGACGGGGAAGAGTCCCTCCCCCCGGGCGCTCCGTACGACCCCGTGGCCGATCCGTCGACGGGCCACCTTCCCCGGAGCCGGGTGGCAGCCGGGACCGTGCCCATTGATGTGACCCCGCGTTGATGGCAGGCTGCGGGTCCATGGCGATCGAGCCCGAGGAACCGGAACAGGCGGCGGAGGCGGCGGAGACACTGCGGATGGCCGAGTACCTGAAGGGATCCGGCCGGCGGCGGTCACGGCGCGAGGTGACCGTGAAGGCGGCCATGATGCTCAGCCCGGTCGTCATTCCTCTGTTTCTCCTGGGGCTCGTGTTCCTCTGGTACGGCCTGCCCAGCTTCGGAGACGGTCCCCTCACCTGCGGCGACCGGGCCATGCGGCCCCACGACACCTGTGTGTACGGGACGCCGGCCGGGGCCCCCATGGGCGTGGGTGCGGAATACACCTACGAGGACATGCTGGAGCGGCGCCGCGAGGACAGTCGCGCCAGCCCGAGCATGCTGGCCGTCGGCGTGGGCCACATCGCACTCGGGCTCCTCCTGGTGTGGGGTGGCGCCACCTTCCTCCACCGTCGGCAGAGCCGGCACTCCTGAAAGGGCGCCGCGCCCGACGCAGGAAGTGAGGCCCCCGGGGCGGCGGCTCTGGCGGGTTGGCGGCACCGACACGCGGAGTAGACTCGTTCACGCTGACTTGCACTGCACAAGCCAGATGCCCTGACACCCTGACACAACGAGGCCGTGACCCAACGAGAGGGTGCGACAAGAGGCAGTGGATACGCGCGAAGAGCGGTCGTCACACGCGGGCGGAGCCTGCCCGATCGGAAGGGCGTCCTCGGTGCTCGGGGACCGGTGGGTCCTGTTGATCATGCGTAACGCCACACTCGGCAGCACACGTTTCGACGAATTCCGCTCGGAGCTGGGAATCGCCGACAACATCCTCTCCAACCGCCTCGGACGCCTGGTCGAAGCGGGTCTGCTGACCAGGACGCCCTACCGCGACGAGAGCGGGCGGGGCCGCCACGAGTACCGGCTCACCGGGGCGGGCGTCGATCTGCTCCCCGTACTGAACGCGTTGGCCGCCTGGGGCGAGGCACATACGTCCCCCGCCGAACCGGCCGAGCCCATGCGGATCCTGCACGCGACCTGCGGGCACACCCTCGGCGCACACCAGTACTGCGAGCACTGCGGCCGGGAGGCGGTACACGGCGAGATGGCCTGGCTCCGGCCCTGGCGTTCGCCCGAGGCCGTCCTCCTCGCGGACGCCGTGTCCGAACCGGACAGGTAAGCCGCCCCAGCCCGTCCGGGTGCGGGTCGGGGCGGTTGAAGAGGACGCCCTGTGCGGTGAGTTCGGTGCGGGCCGCTTCGACGCCCGCCGCATTGGCTCGGGTCGGAGGGCGGGCGAGCAGTGTCCGGGTAAAAGATCCGGCACGCTCCTTGACAGTCCCCCTCACGGTGGCGGAAATTGCTCCGGGAAGACAACGTTGTCAATCGTGGTACGCCCCTCCGTACCGCGCAGGAGGCAGTCTCGTGGGCACCCAGGGCGAACCGTTCAACAGGCGCGGATTTCTGATGGCGGGCGGTGGCGCGGCGGCGCTCGTCGCGCTGGGAAGCGGCGGTTCCGCCGCCGCGGCGGGACGGGGCGCCGCCCCTGCCGTGGCCTCGCCCTCCGCCGCGACAGTGGCCCAGGCCACGGGGACCGTGCGGCGCCACACGGCTGTCGACTTCATGAACCCCCTCACGGGCGCGCTGACGACGTCACCGGACACCGCGTGCGGCAAGACGTTCCCGGGCGCGGTCACCCCCTTCGGGCTTGTCCAGCTCTCCCCGGACACGGTGAGCGGCGGTGACAACGGCAGTGGTTATTCGGCCGACATGACCACGATCGAAGGGTTCAGCTTTCTGCACCTGGGCGGTATCGGGTGTTACGGCGATCTGGGCAATCTCCAGGTGATGCCGGAAACGGGTGACCTCGTGGTCGGCCGTGACGCGGCCAAGAGTCCGTTCGGCAAGGACACCGAGATCGCGGAGGCGGGCTACTACAGCGTCGAGCTGGACCGCTACCGGGTGCGGACGGAACTGACCGTCGGCGATCGCGCCGGCATCCTGCGCTTCACGTTCCACGAGGCCGGGACCGGGCGGCTCAAGGTGGATCTGGCCCGCCGTATCGGCTTCGACGGATCGCACACCGTCGCGCAGGAGTTCAGGCTCGTGGACAGTCATACGGTCGAGGGCTCGATGCGGTCGGACCGCTCGGGCGGTGGCTGGATCTGCGGCAACGGCCCGAGCTACACCGTGTACTTCTCCCTGCGGTTCGAGCAGCCCATCGCCTCGCTCGGCACCTGGGACGGCGACAAGGTCACGCATGGCGCGGACGGGCAGACCAGCGCGAGCGACAGCGCCGGCTTCTTCGTGGAGTTCCCCGTGAAGGCCGGGCAGCGGATCCAGGCGAAGGCCGGGGTCTCGTTCACCAGCGTGGCCGGGGCCCGGGGCAATCTCGCCGACTCCATCGACGGCTGGGACTTCGACCGGGTCCGGGCGCGGGCCCGAAGTGCCTGGTCGAAGGTGGCCGGGAAGGTCAAGGCGACCGGCGGTACGGACAAGCAGCGCGAGATCTTCTATTCCGCGCTCTACCACACCATGATCGACCCGCGGATCTCCGGGGACGCGGACGGCTCCTCGCGATTCGGCGAAGGCCCCGTACAGCGCCACGACTTCACCGTACGCACCGTGTTCAGTGGCTGGGACGTCTTCCGCGCGCAGTTCCCGCTGTTGTCGATCATCGACGAGCAGGTGGTCTCGGACCAGGTCAACACCCTGGTCGCGCTGACCGAGTCGGGCGCGGTCAAGGGCCTCGCCCGCTGGGAGCTGCTCGGGACGGACACCGACACCATGGTCGGTGACCCGGCGGTCAACATCATCGCCGAGGCGTATCTCAAGGGGGTGCGGGGCTTCGACGTCGAGAAGGCGTACGGCTACTGCCGCGATGTGGCCCTGGGGCCCGCCGAGCGTTCCAATCGCAACGATTTCGAGAATTGGACGAAGCTCGGCTACTGCGTCGACACCAGCCTGTCCAAGACCTTGGAGAACGCGTACTCCGACTTCGCGCTGGCCCGGTTCGCCGAGGCGACGGGGCACCACGAGGACGCCACCGCGCTGGACACGACCGCGCGGAACTACCGCAATGTCTTCAACAAGGACGTGGGCTGGTTCCGCGGCCGCAACGCGGACGGCACATGGATGGGCGACCAGGACGGCTGCGTCGAGTCCAACCCCGAGCAGCAGGGCTGGTTCGTACCGCATGACGTCGAAGGTCTCGTCGGTCTCCTCGGTGGCCGGGAGAACTTCAACACCCGGCTCAACGACATCTTCGAGCAGACGCCGCCCGAGGACATGATGAAGTGGAACGACAAGTACAACCACTCCAACGAGCCGGTCCACCAGATGGCTTTCATGTTCGTGTACACGGGTGCGCCATGGCTGACGCAGAAGTGGTCCCGGTACATCTGCGAGCACGCGTACAGCACGGGTCCCGCCGGGCTGGCGGGCAACGACGACTGCGGTCAGATGTCGGCGTGGTACGTGATGGCCGCGTCCGGCTTCTATCCGGTCAGCCCGGCGAGCACGGTCTACGCCCTGGGCAGTCCGTTGTTCCCCGAGGTCACCTACACCACGAGCCGCGGCACGCGGTTCACGGTGGAGGCGGTGCACAACTCCGACACGAACATCTATGTGCAGTCGGCGAAGCTCAACGGACGGCCACTGCACCGGGCCTGGATCACACACGAGGAAATCATCTCCGGCGGGCGGCTGACACTCGTGATGGGTTCCCGTCCGAACAAGAGGTGGGGCAGCGACCCACGTGACACTCCCCCGGTCTCAGTCCGGCCGGTCCGCCCGCGCCCCGGGCGGTAGCCGGGACGGACTGCGCCCCCGTCAGTCGAGCGAGCCCGCGCCGCAGTTGGCCGGGGTGTCCCGGCGCTCTCTTCGGCGGGGCTTTCTCGTGAGGGGGGCGAGACCGGCCATGCGGCGGTGTTCGCCGACCGCGAGATGTGACGCGGTGGGGCGGATGACGGGGCATGGCCCCGGGCTGGGCCTGCCCCTCCTGCCCGTTCGAGCGATTAAAGGGTGGCTACACCACGGGGGTTGGTTTCGATGGTGATGGTGGCGATGACGGCGTTGGTGGTCGTGCTGATCACCGAGACGGTACTGGGGGTCAGGTTCGAGACATAGACGTTGGCTCCGTCCGGGCTGACCGCCACGCCGCGAGGATTGGTGTTGACGGTGATGGTGGCGATGACGGTGTTGGTGTCCGTGTCGATCACCGAGATGGTATTCGCGCCCTGGTTGGCGACATAGGCATGGGTTCCGTCCGGGCTGATGGCCACACTGAACGGGAGGGCGTCGACAGCGATGGTCGCGGTGACGGTGTCGGTGGCCGTGTCGATCACCGACACCGTGTTGGTCCCTTGGTTGGCGACATAGGCGTGGCTTCCGTCCGGGCTGACGGCCACACTGAAGGGGAGGGCGCCGACGGTGATGGTGGAGACCACAGTGTTGGTCGCCGTGTTGATCACCGAGACCACTCCCGCGGTCAGGTTGGTGACATAAACGCGCGCGAGGTCCGGAGAGACCGCGATCCCGGAGGGCTGCGGTTCCACACTGATGGTCGCGGTGACGGCGTTGGTGGCCGTGCTGATCACCGAGACGGTGCCTGAGGTCAGGTTGGTGACATAGGCGCGCGCACTGTCGGGCGACACCGCTACACCGGTGGGGTTTTTGCCGACGGCGACGGTGTCGATGACCGTGTTGGTGACCGTGTCGATCACCGAGACGGTGTCCGCGCCCTGATTGGCGACATAGGCACGGTTGACCTGCGGTGCGACCGCTACGCCGGTGGGGTTCTTCTCGACGGGAACGGTGGCGGTGACGGTGTTGCTGGCCCTGTTGATCACCGAGACCGTGCCTGAGGTCAGGTTGGCGACGTAGAGGGCGGGAAGGCCGGCGACGACATAGGTGAATCCGCCGGGGACAGTCGCGCTGCCACCGCCGGTGGTAACCACGACGACGGCGTTTCCGGCCACACCCGCGGGGGTGACACCGGTCAGGGAGGTACCTGCGGGGTTGACTGAGACGACCGTCGCCGCGACGCCATTGATGGTGACGCTTGCGCCTGTCAGATTCGTCCCGGTGATCGTGAAGAAGGTGCCGCCGGCGGCCGGGCCGGACATGGGCGAGATGGTTGTGGCCGTGGGCACGCCAAGATACGTGTAGGCCAGGCCATTGCTCGTGCCGCCCGCCGCGGTGACCCGTACCACGACCTGACCGGGGGCGACTCCAGCCGGCACGATCACCGTGAGCTGAGTGTCGGACAGGACCGTCGGGATGGCGGTCTGGCCACCGAAGCTCACACTGGTGGCCGTGGACAGTGCTGTGCCGTTGATGGTGATGGTGTTGCCGCCGGCCAGCGGACCGGAGGTGGCGCTCAAGTGCGTCAGCACCGGCGGGCTCACATAGAAGAAGGGGACTGGCGCACTGGTGCCGCCGGGGGTGGTGACCGTCACGCCGACCGTACCGGTCCCGGCAGGCGACGTCACGGTGAGCTGAGTCGGCGACACCTGGATGATATTGGTGGCCTGCCTGGGGCCGAACATCACCGCGGAGGTTCCGCCGAGGTTCGGGCCGGTGATGGTGACCACGGTGCCACCGCCGGTGGAACCCTGGTTCGGTGAAAGGGTAATGGCCATAATGGTGCCTTTCGCTGGACGGGCGCCTCCCTGTCCGCTGTCGGGCAGGGGGCGGGGGCGACACTCGCCGCGGTGGGCGCCGGGGCAGGGTGAATCTGTCGGTTTCTGTGGCTGTCGCCGCAGGTACGAAATACGGCGGCGCGGCACGGTGTATGGGCGTCCGGAACGGTGTCGTCGGTCCTGAGGAGGGCACAGCAGTGCCGCCGCACGTCACGGAAAGTGCCAGGATCGCGCCGACGCCGGTGAGGGCAGAGGCGTAGCGCCACCCGCTGAATGGGCCCCAGAGGGAGAGGCATCGGCTGACGGTTCAGCGCTCAACGTGAGGTACCGGGCGTTGTGCTGCCAGCTCCTGGGATGACGGGTACCGGGATTGCGCGGGAAGGGCGCCGAAATCCGCGATATTGGGCACGTCCATGTCAAGGAGTTGGCCGTTGACCAGCGTTGTGCTCCACCCAGGGCCGTGGCACAGCTCGCTCCGAAGGTCACCGATGTGACGGGCGCTTCGGTAGCCCCACGGATGGCCGATGCGTTGCCGAACTTTCTTGCTCTTGCCTGGGCTCAGTGAATCGTCTGCGGCCCATGTTTCGAAAGAGCGCAGTTCATGCATCTAGGAGTGAATATGGAAGTATGAGTAGGATTCCGTAAAAATATGGATGCGCCGGAGTGCGCCGGTCCGCTTCGGCTGACGCAGCCCCAACGCCGGGGCGGGCAGGGGGACATGGTTTCGCCGCCGCACACATGGGTTTGACCGCATGCCCGGACTGGGCGCAGCGGCCGAGACGTGGCGGAGTGACGTGCCGCGCTCGTTCCGCAGGCCCGCGCAGCAGCACTCTCCGGCCGCCGCCCCGTCGTGCCCTCTCCACCGACCGCCCAGGCACACCTGGATCGGGGAGGACGGCGCACCGTCTCATCCGGCGGCGGCCCGGCACACGCGCATAGTGATCCGCGGCCGGTGCTCAGGGGATGCGCGGCCGGCTCGGCCATCACAGCGCGGTGCGGCATGTCACACCACCGCCGGCCAACAGGCCGCGGTCATAAGCAGAAGAGGGCGACGCCCCGGACAGCGGCCCACCGCGCCCGGCGCTGCGGTTCCAGCTCCGGCTCCGGGAAGAGGGCAGGAACCGCGAAAGGTCGCACCCAGCGTCTGCCGTCAGTCGGGCAGCCTCAACGGGGCTCGCCCTCACTCCGGTGGCGGGTGGACACCTCTACCACGGGCGGGTGATTTCGTTGGTGTCCAGAGTTACCGAGCCGTCGATGGCCAGTGTCTGGCCGCTGACCGTGACGCCCGCGGTTACCGTGATCGATGTCTGAGCCAGGATCCTGCCGGCGAAGTCGGTGTCGGTACCCAGAGTGGCCGAACTCCCGATCAGCCAGAAGACGTTGCGTGCCGTGGCGCCGTTGATGAGGAGCACCTGGCTCGCGGTCGCCGTCGTCAGGGTCGATCCGATTTGGAAGATCCACTCGGCGTTGCGATCGCCCTGGGCGTCCAGCGTGAGCACCCCGCTGATCGCGATGGAGGAAGCGGCGTTGTAGATGCCGGGGAACAGCGTCAGGCCGCCGAGGTCTCCGGTGATGATGGCGTCCGGCGTCAGGCCAACAAGGTTGTTGTACGTCGTGACCAGGTCGGCGTGGGCTGCGACGGCGTCCCCGTCCGAGTTGTGAATGGTTCCGTTGACCTGGCCGGGCGGGAATCCGGTAATGGACACCCCCGGGCTCACACCAAGGTCACCGGTGACGAGGGTGAGGCCGGTGTTGGTGACCGACGCCCCGCCCAGGACCGCGAAGCGTCCCAGATAGGTATAGGCGTCCAAGGCGGTTGTGGTGCCCCCGAGCGTGGTGATCGAGACATC
This sequence comes from Streptomyces sp. NPDC006923, assembly GCF_040635655.1. NCBI lineage: Bacteria > Bacillati > Actinomycetota > Actinomycetes > Kitasatosporales > Streptomycetaceae > Streptomyces > Streptomyces sp. NPDC006923. The sequence continues at coordinate 8,372 of NZ_JBEYIF010000037.1, read as the reverse complement.
GGCGGGGCCGATCACTCCGGCCGGCACCACGGCGTCGATCTCAGTGTCGGACGCCACCCGGTACGAGATGGCGGGTATGCCGTTGAACGTGACACTGGTGGTGTAGGAGAACGCGGTCCCGGTGATGACGACGAGATTGTTGCCGTCCACCGGTCCTGAGTCGAGGGTGACGACGGTGAGGGACGGCGAGTCGAGATACGTGTAGATGACGCCGCTGGCGACTCCGCCCCGGGTGGTCACGCTGATCCCCACGGGGCCCGCCAGGGCCGCCGCCGGGACCACCACCGTGAGCTGACCGTCGGAGTCGACGGTGAACAGGGCGAGCTGGGAACCGAATCGAACCTCGCTCGTGGTGTAGAGACCGCGACCGGTGAGAATCACCGTATTGCCGCCGCCCAAAGGGCCTGCGGGAGGCGGGACAAGACGAAAAGAGGGCGGCGGCAGGTAGAAGAAGGTGCCGACATTTCCCGTGCCCCCGGGGGTGGTTACCAAGACCGGAACGGGGCCCTGGCCGGAGGGGGTGATGGTGTTGGTGGTGGTGTCGCTGACGACCGTGAAGCTCGTAGCCTCGCGCGGGCCGTAGCGCACGGAGGTGGTACCGGTGAAGTTGCTCCCGGTGAGGGTCACCGCGTCGCCTCCGCCGGTGGAACCCTGGTTCGGTGAGACCGGCATAGGACGCTCCCTGATTCCAACACCGACGGACGGGGCGCGTCTCGAACCAGCCCCTCCTCCAACGACACAGCGGTTCGACTACGCCAAGTAGCTCACCGGAGCAAACCGGTGTCAATGCCCAAAGGACTCATAGCGCCCGCAATCGAAGCACGTTCAACGCCTCGTGCCATCCGGTCACCACCGGCGCACCACCCGCGACCCCAACAGCGCGGCCGGCCACCTACCGGTTGAGCCTGTCCCTACCGGAACCGGCGGACGCTCCGAGCCCGAGCCGCCCCGGGTTGAACTTGTGGCTCGTCGCGTGAGGGACGGGAACAGAAGCGCAGCGAAATACCGGGCGTCAATCGCCCCTTGTCGCCATCTCGCCCTTCAGTTGAGTCCGCCCGCGTCCCACGTGACGACTCACTTCAACCACGTCGACCTTTTGAGTTCACGCGTGCACGCAGAAGGCCACGCACCCGATCCACCCAGCTTGCCCCGGTCATCCGAGAAAAGAGTTCGCGGCCACTCCACGATGAAACAGGCCAGCTTTATGAGGCGCCGAAAAAGGACCGGGGCGACGACCAATACTACCGCCACCGCGACGGCATACATAACGGGAACGGGCCGGGTCACTTTCGTGATAGAGTCCTGATGAATTCACAGGACGCCGCAAAAAAAGGGGAATGGCGTGAATACCGAGAAGGTTACGGCTCGACGTCTTACAGCCGGAGAGGTTTCAGAGTTGGGCCTCCAGGACGGCATTTTCGTCCCGGCAGAGACGGATGGCCTTCCTCTCGACTGCTACGCCCCGGCTTTCCTTACGGAGCCGGGTAAGAATTTCGAGGGAGGCTCCTTCACCGCAAGGACGATCTTCGGCGAGGAAGTCAGTGTTCTCCCGGACAACGCCGAAGAGCGCGGGGTCTGGGTTGCCGACGAGGCAGGAGAAGAAATCGAGGTTCTCCAGAGCGCCGGCGTCCTCCTGAACTTGGCCCTCTTCGTGCCCGAGGGAAACAAGGAATCTCTGGAGTCGCTCTACTCCGCCGCACGGGATGCGTTCGGCGCGGGAGTCGTCCAGCGCTGGAGCGAGGAAGTCGTCGCGGTGCCGGACGTCAAGGTCGACCTGTTCGAGGAGCCGGCCCGGGGCCGAAAGAACGCGAGCGGTCAGAACCGCGACCGCCGCGCCCTGGACATTTACCCGACCCGAGTGCGGTTCCTGGAGCCGAGCGATGGCTGGAAATTCATAGTCGAACTGCACAAGGAGGTCGTCGATGACACACCGACGATCTGAGCTGATGGCGGCCCAGTAGCCACGTCGACGGCATAAAGCCCCCTTCCGGTCTTCTTTTCCAGCGGTCGTCGCAACAACCCGACAAGGGAATGTGATGGACTTCGAATTCCGGAACATCCGGGCGCCGTGGCGGCGCAAGAAGCTCCACGCGGAGCGGGAAGAACATTTCCGGATTGCGCCGAAAGGCTGCAAAAGCAGCGGCATGCAAGCGCAAAGGCGTCCACCCGCGGACCGCTCGCGGGTGGCGCAAACATCGCCTGTTCCAGGGCGGCAGGGGCGGGCTGCCCGTTCGTATGAGCGGGCGGCCCGTCGCTGCTTCGTCGGACTCGTGAGGAGCAGTTCGCCCTGACCGGCCAGGTGATCGGGTGGACGGGCTCCGCGCGCCTATCCGTCCCCAGGACCCCGGCCCGGCCCACGGTCTGTCGGAAAAGGCAGACGCGGCACGGGCCAGGCCGGCTCCCATCGCCAGGCAGCCCAGCGGTCGGCCGCCGCGAACAGGCCGGAGCGGTCGGCGAGCATGCCGAGTACCTCGGCACGGGCGTCCTCCACTGCCCGGTGCTCGGCATCGCTGATGATGCCGAGCCGCCTCACGTGGGCGTACTCGTCCTCGTCCTTCCATGTCCAGCGGCTCAAGTCGGGATCGACGACCAGGTCCACGGTCAGGTCGAAGGTGTCGAACCCCTCCCGGGTGCGGCGGGTGGGTTGCTCGAAATTCACATACCAGTTCCGCAGCCGCCGGCCATCGCCGTCGGGGACGTAGAAGGCGTTGATGCTGAACCACGCCGCCGGTGGCTTCCACATCAGCATTTCGGTTTCCTGCCAGACGCCGTCCGCAAGGCTCCACTCGCCCGTCGCCATGGCGTCGAACGCCTCGGTACGCACCGCCCGGTCGCCATCGGCGAGGGCCTTGGCATACAAGGAGGGCCAGCGGACCTCGGTCCCGGGAACGCAGGCGGTGACCAGCGCCGCGCCGGTGTCGTCGACGACCCTCAGCGCCTGTTCGGTCCACACCCGCCCGGAGCGGTACACATCACGCCGTACGACCGTCTGCCCTGCCTCGAAGCTGCGCATCGGCCTCTCCTTCGCACTACCCCGGCCGGGAGGTCCGGCCGGGGTAGGCACTACCCCAGCGCACTCGGGTGGCGTGGGCAAGCCGCCGTTCGAGGGCGTCCTGGCCCGAGGTTGCCCTGGTTGCGCTGAACAACTGCCGGTGGCGCACCAACGAGCCGTCGGTGCTTCTTCGTCCGTGTCATTCCCAGCCGGCCAGTAGGCCGGCGAGCAGTACCTCCAGGAATTGGCGGAGCGAATCCGTGAAGTCCAGTCGCATCGCGGCCAGTTCCGGGTGGGCCTCGTAGGCGGCGAGCATGGCGGCCGAAGGATGCGCGTGAGCCCACAGCGTGCCGGTCGTCATGATGGCGGCGGCGGCGAAGCGCAGGGCGTCGGCCGCCCCGAGTTCGGGCAGCCGCCCACCGATCATGTCGGCGAGGGCCTCGACGTCGCCGATGGCGGCGCGTTTGTACTCGGCTGCCACCTGCGCGGAGACATTGCGTTCGAGCACTGCGGCCTGGGCACTCAGCAGGTCGCACAGGACGGGGCGTGCCGCCACGGTCGACGCGATGGTGGCGGCCACGGCTCGGCTGCGACCGGCCCGTTCCGCGTTCGGATTCACCAGGCGGCCGAGCTCGTCGTCCAGGTGCTCCAGCCACTCCCGCGACGCGGTGTGGAGCAGCTCAAGCAGTACGGCCTCGCGGGACTCGAAGTAGCGCAGCACGTTGGACTTCGCGAGCCCCACGCGACGGCTGAGTTCGTTCAGGCTCACCTCGGCCACCGTCATCTCCGTCAGCATTGCCGCGGCGGTCTCCAGGATGGCTCGACGGCGCTGGGCACGTTGCTCCTGGCTACGGGCTCGCTGAAAGCCCTGAGGCGGCATCGGTGCAGAGGTCGGGACCACGCGGCCATCGTACAGACCCCCGGTCCATTGCCATCAGACCGCCAGTCTGTTAATTTCTCCACAACAGACCGGCGGTCCGCTATGACCTCGGTCGGCCGAGAGCACGGAGGATTCCCATGTACACCGTTCCCGATCAGACCGGAAGAACCGCGGTCGTCACCGGTGCCAACAGCGGCACCGGCAAAGAGGCCGCCCGCCGGCTCGCCGCCGCCGGAGCGCGGGTCATCATGGCCGTGCGCACCCCGGCCAAGGGAGAGCGGGCCCGCGGCGAGATCCTGGCCCAGCACCCGCGAGCCCGTCTGGAGGTGCGCCGGATCGACCTCGCCGATCTGGCCTCGGTACGAGAGTTCGCCGATGGCGTCCTCTCCGAGGGCCCGCTGGATCTGCTGGTCAACAACGCCGGCGTGATGGCGCCCCCGACCCGGATGACCACTGCCGACGGCTTCGAGCTCCAGTTCGGCAGCAACTTCCTGGGCCCGTTCGCCCTCACCCTGCGCCTGCTTCCCGCCCTGCTGGCCGCCCCCGCACCACGGGTGGCGACCATGAGCAGCGGCACCGCCTCGTACGGCCGGATTCACTTCGACGACCTCCAGTGGGAACAGCGGCGCTACAGCGCCAACCGTTCCTACGCGCAGTCGAAGCTCGCCGACCTCGTGTTCACCCGCCGCTTGGCCACCATCGCCCGGGAACGCGGCTGGGACCTGCTGAGTACGGCGGCACATCCCGGCTACACCCGCACCAATCTCCAGACGGCGGGAGCGAGCCTGGGCCGCGACAAGCCCAAACGTTCACTGCTCAACTCCCTGCCCATCCTGCCGTCCCAGCAGGCCGAACAGGGCGTCGAACCGCTGCTGTACGCCGCGACCGGCCCGGACGCCGTCGGAGGTGCCTACTACGGCCCCGGCGGCCGGTTCGGCCTGGTCGGGCCGACCGCGACCGCTCGTATCCCCCGCCGGGCGCTCGATGACGCGACAGCCACACGCCTGTGGACCCAGGCCGAACGCCTGACCGGCGTCACCGCCCCTCAGTGAGGCCGCGGACACCTCCCGGCGGAACCCACGGCGGACCGCCGACCTGCCGGGCAACGGAAGCCGACCACCTGCCCGACCGGCGTGCAACGGCAGCGGCAGGCCGGCCCACGGGCCCCGACTCCTGTCGAATGACCCGCCGGCCCCGCGCCCTTCCCGTTCTCATCGGTCGGCGCGCGCCTGGGCGATGACGGCACGCACCGTGCACCCGGCTCGCCGTTCGGCCGCGGCCAGCGGTTCACATTCGGTACTGAGAAGCCCCTGCTGCAGATAGACGGCCAGACCGTGGGCGGAAGCGGCCACCGACACGATGAGGTCGAAGGCGACCGCGTCGTCCCCGACGATCCGGCGCGCGACGGGCAGCAGCAGATCACGCAGCGCACTCCCCGCCTCCGCCAGGTCCGGATGTCCTTCCTTGCCCAGCCCGGCCCCGAAGGCGATGTCGAAGAGCGCCTGCTCGTCGGCGGCGAAGCGTACGTAAGCGACGGCGAAGGCCGCCAACTGCCCCTCGGCGTCCTCGGCGGCGGCGATCGCCGCACTGAACCGCGCGTACTGCTCCCGGTAGGAGCGGGCCGCCAGCGCGGCCAGCAGGGCATCACGGTCCGCGAAGTGCTTGTAAGGGGCCGACACACTCACCCCCGCCCGGCGACAGGCCTCCGCCAGGGTGAACCCGTGCGGCCCCCGCTCCGCCACCAGCTCCAGCGCAGCCTGCTCCAGTGCGTTGCGAAGGTCGCCGTGATGCTGTCCCGGCCGACGTCGTTTGACATCCATGAGGGCGAGGTTAACACTCTTCACCATGCGTGGTGAATATGATTCACCAGGGGGTAGGGACGCCGCTACGCCTCTCCCTCGCCACGCCTTCGCCCTCCATCACTTCTTGGAGCATCCGACCGTGAGCACCACCGGAACCACCACCCCGAGTCCCCCTCACTCGGAGGCCGAGTCCTCCCCACAGGCACCCCCAGCACACGCACGACGCTGGTGGGTACTGATCGTCATCGCACTCGCCCAGCTCATGGTGGTCCTCGACGCGACCATCGTGAACATAGCGCTGCCGTCCGCCCAGTCCGACCTGGGGTTCAGCGACGGCGACCGGCAATGGATCGTCACGGCGTACGCCCTGGTCTTCGGCAGCCTCCTGCTGCTGGGCGGCCGACTCGCCGATCTGTTCGGGCGCAAGATCGTCTTTCTCGTGGGGACCGTCGGATTCGCGGGGGCGTCGGCCCTGGCCGGCGCCGCCCAGAACTTCGAGGTCCTCGTCACCGGCCGTGCACTGCAAGGCCTCTTCGGTGCCCTCCTGGCGCCGGCCGCCCTCGCCCTGCTCAACGACACCTTCACCGAGGCCAGGGAACGCGCCCGGGCCTTCGGCGTCTTCGGTGCCATCGGCGGCGCAGGCGGCGGACTGGGCCTGCTTCTGGGCGGCCTCCTCACCGAGCACCTGAACTGGCGCTGGACCCTCTACGTCAATCTCGCCTTCGCGGCTCTCGCCTTCGCCGGCGGCATGATTCTGATGCGAAGCGGCGCACCCGCGCGGCGACCCCGGCTCGACCTGCCCGGCACACTGCTCGCCTCAACCGGCCTGTTCGGTCTGGTTTTCGGCTTCTCCCGTGCCGAGCAGCACGGCTGGTCCTCGCCGCAGACGTGGGGCTTCCTCACCGCGGCCGGTCTGGTCCTGGGCGCCTTCGCCTGGTGGCAGACCCGCGCGCGCCATCCCCTGCTGCCCCTGCGCATTCTCGCCGACCGCACCCGTGGCGGGGCCTTCCTGATGGTCGCCCTCTCCAGCGCCGGAATGTTCGGCGTGTTCCTCTTCCTGACGTACTACCTGCAGGCGCTGCTGGGCTTCACACCGGTCAGGACCGGCATCGCCTTCCTGCCGATGATCGGCATCCTCATGGTCGTCGCGCAGTTGTCCATCAGCGTCCTCGTGCCGCGCTTCGGACCGAAGACCGTCGTTCCCGTCGGCATGCTGATGGCCGCCGCCGGCCTGGTGATGCTGACCGGCCTCGATCTGAACAGCGGCTATGCCGCCCACATCCTGCCCCCGCTTCTCATCCTCGGCGTCGGCCTCGGCCTTGTCATGCCGCCCGCCATGAGCCTGGGCATCAACGGGGTCACCACGCACGACGCCGGTGCGGCCAGCGCCGCCGTCAACACCATGCAGCAGGTGGGCGGAGCCGTCGGCACCGCGCTGCTCAACACCCTGGCCGCCGGCGCCGCCGGCGCTTACCTCGCCGATCACGGCCGCACGCCCGCGCATCTGGCACAGGCCCAGTTGGAGAGCTACTCCACCGCCTACTGGTGGTCCGCGGGACTCTTCGCGGTGGGCGCCGTCATCGCCGCCCTCCTGTTCCGGCGCGGTCGCCCCGACGCCGCCCCCGAGGGCGCCACGGTCGTCCACATGTGACCGGGATTCCCTCGGGCGGTCGGCGGGCCTGAAGGCCGCCCGAGGATCGCTCCGGTAGCCGCGTTCGTCTCCGGTGCGCGCGCCGGTCGGGCAAAGGGGCCCGCCCGGACGGATGGAGCGGCTCGGGCGGGCCCGCGAGGGCGACGGTCTTTCAGGACGCCGTCACCGCGATGGCGACGAGTGGACGCTCGCGCCTCAGTACCCGGTCGGCGATGCGCACCAGGCGGTACAGGAAGGTTCGTTCTACCATGTAGCGCTGAACCCGGGCGACCTCCCGCTCGTCCAGGAGACGTGCCACACCCTCGACTTCGGGAGCGCCGGCCGGAACAGTTCCCCGCCCGTTGCAGGGCGCGATCACCACGCGCCCACTGTTGCGAATGCGTTTGACCTTCCCGGTGCCGGGTGGAGTCAGCACGTACAGGGTGGTGCCCTCGATCACGCACCCGACCGGCGTGACGACGGCTCGGCCGTCCTTGCGGAACGTGGTCAGGCTGACGTACAAGCCCTCCCCGATGCGCTTCAGGGCGGCTTCGAAGATGCTGGCTGGGGCGAGTGACATAGGGGCTCCACGGGTCGAGGTGAACTGAATTCACCTTTGGTGAATAGTATTCACCACGGAGCCGTGATGGCGCCAGCCGGTCCGTGTTACCCACCTCCGTGGCACATGCGGCGCCCAGTCCCCGACCCGCACTTCAGCCGGGCGGCGCACCCGGCGAACGGAGCCCCTGCGGGACAGCACTCAACACATCGTCACCTTGGATGTCCGCGATCTCCAGTCTGGAGGGGATACGGGCGGGCATTTTCCTGCGCTTCCCCGGAATCCGTCAGCGACGGACGTCTGAGGGCGGGATGCGCCGAGAACAAGCGAACCTGCGGCGGTGCCCGTGGCGGCGTATTCTTGATCGCCTGAACGCTGTTGCGGATACACCCCCGGGCAACAACTCCCGGAAGTTAAGAGGATGTCTCACGTGGCGAGCTTCGCGAGTCTTTTGTAGCAGGTGAGGGCTGCGGCGAGGCCGAGGAAGGCAAGGAAGTGGCTGCCCTTTC
>NZ_JBEYIF010000036.1:0-27024 GCF_040635655.1 Streptomyces sp. NPDC006923 | reverse complement strand
GTGCTGGCGGTGGGTGTGGCGGAGACGGTGGAGGATGCGGGGCGTGACGCGGTGGCGGTGGGGACGCTGCGGCGCGGTGAGGGCGGTTTGGAGCGGTTCTGGCTGTCGGTCGGTGAGGCGTATACGGCTGGTGCGGCGGTGGACTGGGAGGCGGTCTATGCGGGGACCGGGGCCCGGCGGGTCGACCTGCCGACGTATGCGTTTCAGTATCAGCGGTACTGGCCGGAGGCGGCTCCTGCGGCGCTGCCGGGTGTGGTGGAGGCCGACGCGACGGACGCCCGGTTCTGGGAAGCGGTCGAACGCGAGGACCTGGAATCGCTCACCGCAGAGCTGAACATCGCGGGCGACCAGCCGGTCAGCGAACTGTTGCCGGCGCTGGCCTCCTGGCGGCGGCAGAGCCGCGAGCGCACCACACTGGACGCCTGGCGCTACCGCGTCACCTGGAAGCCCCTCTCCGAAAGCGGCAGCGGCGCCCAGCGGCTGACCGGCACCTGGCTGCTGGTCGTCCCCGGGCACGGCATCGAGGACGGACAGGCTGACGACATCGCCGCCGCGCTCAGCGGGCGCGGCGCCGACATACGGCGGATCGACCTCGGCCGGGCCGCCGACCGCGTGTCCCTCGCCGCGCTGATCTCGGGGACCCTCGAAGGCACGTCGGACATCGGCGGCGTCCTCTCCTTGCTCGCGCTCGACGACCGGCCGCACCTGTCGCATCCGTCCGCACCCGAAGGTCTGGCAGCCACCCTCGCGCTGATCCAGGCGCTGGGTGATGCGGAGATTTCCGCGCCCCTGTGGTGCGCGACCCGGGGAGCCGTGTCCACCGGCGCCCCCGACCCGCTCACCGCCCCGGCCCAGGCACTGGTCCGGGGTCTGGGCCGGGTCGCGGCACTGGAACACCTGGCGCGCTGGGGCGGACTTGTCGACCTGCCGGAGACCCTGGACGCGCGCGCCCTCTCCCGCCTCGCGGATGTCCTCGCCGGCACGGACGACGAGGGCGAGGTGGCCATCCGTACCGCCGGAATCTTCGGCCCGCGTCTTGCACGCGCCCCGCTCGCCGCCACGCCCGACGTCCGCACATGGCGGCCGGAGGGTACGACACTGATCACCGGAGGCACGGGAGCGCTGGGCGCGGAGGTCGCCGGATGGCTGGCCCGCAACGGTGCGGAACATCTGCTGCTGGTGCGCGACGCGGAGCCCGGCACCGCTGGTGCGAACACCGGCACCGGGCAGGCCGACACGGCGGAGTCCGAGCGGGCTGAAGCCGGGCTGGTGGCAGAACTGACGGCGGCGGGCGCCCGGGTGACGGTCGCCGACTGCGATCTCACCGACCGGGAGGCCCTGGCCGCACTGCTTGCCGGAGTGCCGTCCGACCAGCCGCTGAGGGCCGTCATCCACACCGCCGCGCGGCCCGACGACGGTGTCATCGACGGGCTCACGGCCGAGCGGGCCGCCGGTGCGCTCGCGGTCAAGCGGGATGCGACGGTGCATCTGCATGAGCTGACGAAGGATCTGGAGCTGTCGGCGTTTGTGCTGTTCTCGTCGTTCGCCGCGACGTTCGGGGCGCCGGGGCAGGGCAATCAGGCGCCGGGCAACGCGTTTCTTGACGCGTTCGCCGAGTACCGGCGTTCGCTCGGTCTGCCCGCGACCTCCGTCGCCTGGGGCCCCTGGGGCGACGGTGGTACGGCGGAGGGTGTGGTGGGTGACCGGATGCGCCGGCACGGCATCGTCGAGATGGCTCCGGAACCGGCCCTCGCCGCACTTCAGCACATCCTGGACCGGGACGAGACCGCGCTCACCGTCATCGACATGGACTGGAAGCGGTTCACCCTCGCGTACACCGCCGACCGCCCGCGACCGCTGCTGGACGGCCTGCCCGAGGCCGTCCGGATCATCGAGGAGATGCGGGCCGACACCGCCGACGACGGCGCCGGGGGAGTCGGACTCGCCCAGCAGCTCGCGGGCCTGCCCGACACCGAGCGGGAGCGGCTGCTGCTGGGGCTCGTACGGAGCGCCGTCGCGGCCGTGCTCGGACACTCCGGAGCCGAGGCCATCGAGGCGAACCGGGCGTTCAAGGAACTGGGCTTCGACTCCCTGACGGCCGTCGAACTCCGCAACCGGCTGGGCGCCGCCAGCGGTCTGAAGCTTCCGCCGACGCTGATCTTCGACCACCCCACCCCGGCCGCCGTGGCCGCGCATCTGCGGGCCGAGGTCGTTCCGGACGAGGCGGCGGGCGGGGCGCCGCTCCTCTCGGAGCTCGACAGACTGGAGACCGTGCTCGCCGGGAGCACCGCCGACAATGTGACCCGGGCCCGGGTCACGATGCGGCTCCAGTCTCTGCTCGCCAAGTGGAACGACGCGGAGGAGTGGGCCGGCCCCGAATCACCCGCCGTCCCCGCGCCGGGCGCGCCCACGGGTGGCGCGGACACGGTGGCCGAACTCGACTCGGCCAGCGACGAAGAACTCTTCGCGTTTATCAACAAGGGACTCGGCCGAGCGTGACAAGAATTCATCTGTTGACTCCTGCGGCCATGTGCAACAGTATTCAAGGTACTCTCGAATAACTCTCTCAATTCCTGGCTGCCCGCTGCCTCCCCCGCTTTGTGAAGGGGGCGGTAGGGGGCAGTTAGGGGTTGTGAGCGGGATTACGGCAGCCCTAGGCTCTCGGTGAGAAGCTGCGAGAATCCGACGTGAAAGCCTGGTAATCGGGTCCCCTGTTCCTGCGGAATTGTGGAGCATTTTTCGATGCCGTCTGCCATGAATGAGTTGCGTTAAATGGCGAATGAAGAAACGCTGCGGGACTACCTCAAACTGGTGACGGCGGATCTGCATCAGACACGCCAACGCCTACACGAGGCGGAGGCGAAGAACCAGGACCCCATCGCCATCGTGGGCATGGGCTGCCGCTATCCCGGCGGTGTCCGCTCCCCCGAGGATCTCTGGCGGCTTGTCACCGAGGGCACCGACGCGGTGTCCGCGTTCCCCACCGACCGCGGCTGGGACCTCGACGCGCTCTACCACCCGGACCCCGACCACCCGGGCACCAGCTATACCCGCGAGGGCGGCTTCGTCGACGGACTGGCGGACTTCGACCCGTCCCTGTTCGGCATCAGCCCCCGCGAAGCCCTCAGCATGGACCCGCAGCAGCGGCTCCTCCTGGAGACGTCCTGGGAGGCGTTCGAACGGGCCGGGATCGATCCGCTGTCCGTGCACGGCAAGCGGGTCGGTGTCTTCGTCGGCACCAGCAACCACGACTATCTCACCGCGCTTCTCAGCTCCACCGAGAACATGGAAGGCTACTTCGGGACCGGCAACGCGGCGAGCGTCGCCTCCGGCCGCCTCTCCTACTGCTTCGGTCTGCAAGGCCCGGCGGTCACCGTCGACACGGCCTGCTCGTCGTCTCTTGTCGCGCTGCATCTGGCGGTCCAGGCCCTGCGCAACGGGGAATGCTCGCTGGCACTGGCCGGCGGTGCGACCCTGATGTCGGCGCCCGGCACCTTTGTGGACTACAGCAAGATGCACGGCCTCGCCTTCGACGGACGCTCCAAGCCCTTCTCCGTCGACGCCGACGGCTTCAGCCTCGCCGAGGGCGTCGGCATGCTTGTTGTCGAGCGGCTGTCGGACGCCCGCCGCAAGGGCCACCCGGTCCTCGCCGTGGTGCGCGGATCCGCCGTCAACCAGGACGGCGCGTCCAACGGTCTCACCGCGCCCAACGGCCCCTCCCAGCAGCGCGTCATCCTCCAGGCGCTGACCAACGCCCGCCTCACCCCGGATCAGATCGACGCGGTCGAGGCGCACGGCACCGGCACCGCCCTCGGCGACCCCATCGAGGCGGGAGCCCTGCTCGCCACCTACGGACAGAGCCGGCCCGAGGGCCGCCCGCTGTGGCTCGGCTCCATCAAATCCAACATCGGCCACGCCCAGGCGGGCGCCGGTGTCGGCGGTGTGATCAAGACGGTCATGGCGCTGCGACACGGTGTGCTGCCCAAGACGCTCCACATCGAGGAGCCCACCCCGCACGTCGACTGGGCCTCCGGTGACATCAGCCTGCTCACCGAGACCCGGGAGTGGCCCAGAGTCGACCAGCCGCGCCGCGCGGGCATCTCCTCGTTCGGGATGAGCGGCACCAACGCGCACACCATCCTGGAGGAGGCACCGGACGACGACCTTGACGCGGTGGCCGGCCCCACCGGGACGGACGGCACCCCGTCGCGGCGGCTCCCCGTGGTGCCCCTGGCCCTGTCGGGCAAAGACGAGGCCGCGCTGCGCGCGCAGGCCGGGACACTGCACGCGTACCTGACCGCCCACCCCGGACACGGCCTGACCGATGTCGCCTACGCGGGGGCCGTCACCCGTGCCGCGCTGGACCGCAGGGCCGTACTGATCGCGGCGGACCGCGAAGGGCTGCTGGCGGAACTGGCCGCGCTGGCGGACGGCGGACGCGGTGCGGAGACGGCCGAAGGACTGGTCACCGAGGGCAAACTGGCATTCCTGTTCACCGGACAGGGCAGCCAGCGCCTGGGCATGGGACGCGAGCTGTACGACGCGTACCCGGTGTTTGCCGAGACCCTCGACGCGGTCTGCGCACAACTGGACCGATTCCTCGAACGGCCCCTGCGTGAGGTGCTGTTCGGCGACGACCAGGACCTGCTGGACCGTACGGGCTTCACCCAGCCCGCGCTGTTCGCGATCGAGGTCGCGCTGTTCCGGCTCGTCGAGTCCTGGGGCCTGAAGCCGGATTTCCTGTCCGGGCACTCCATCGGGGAACTGGCCGCCGCCCACGCGGCGGGCGTCCTGTCGCTGGAACACGCGTCAATGCTCGTCGCGGCGCGCGGCCGGTTCATGCAGGACCTGCCCTCGGGTGGTGCGATGGTGGCCCTCCAGGCGTCCGAGGACGAGGTGCTGCCGCTGCTCGGCGACGGTGTGAGTGTCGCCGCGGTCAACGGGCCCTCCTCGGTGGTGGTGTCCGGTGACGAGGACGCCGTCCTCGCGCTCGCCGCCTCCTTCGAGCGGCAGGGCCGTAAGACCAAGCGTCTGACGGTCAGTCATGCCTTTCATTCGCCGCACATGGACGCCATGCTCGACGGGTTCCGCCATGTCGCGGAGCGCCTCACCTACCACGCGCCCCGTATCCCGGTCGTCTCGAACCTCACCGGCGGACTGGTCTCCGCCGCCGAGATCACCGACCCCGGCTTCTGGGTCCGCCATGTCCGCGAGGCCGTACGTTTCCTCGACGGCATTCGCACTCTGGAGAGCCACGGTGTCACGACATTCGTCGAACTCGGTCCCGACGGTGTGCTCTCCGCGCTGGGCCAGGACTGTCTGACGACGGCGAAGCCGGAGACGGTGGCCTTTGTCCCCGCACTGCGCGGTGACCGTCCCGAAGCACGGACCCTTGCCCATGCCCTCGCCCGGATCCAGGTGCGCGGTGCGTCCCCCGACTGGGACGCCTATTTTTCCGGTACGGGCGCGCGCCGCGTCGACCTGCCGACCTACGCCTTCCAACGCCGCCGCTTCTGGCCCGAGAACGCGTTCACCTTCCCCGACGAGACCACCCCGGACGGTACGGCCGGACCCGACGCGACCGAGGCCCGCTTCTGGGAAGTCGTACACAGCGAAGACCTGGCGGCTCTCGCCGACACCCTCGGGGTCGACGGCGACCAGCCGCTCAGCGCCGTGCTGCCCGCACTGTCCGCCTGGCACCGGCAGAGCCGCGACCGGTCGACGGTCGACACCTGGCGCTACGCGGTCACCTGGAAACCACTGACCGGCACCGCACCCGGTGGGGTCTTCCACGGCACCTGGCTGGTCATCACCTCCGGCACACCTGACAGCGACCACTGGGCCGACGCCCTCACCCGGACGCTCACCGGGCGCGGCGCACGGATCCGGCGCATCACACTCGACGCTGGGACCACCGACCGCGCGGCCCTGACCGACCGCCTCCGCGAGACACTGGCGGAGGACGGCGAAGGCCCCGCCGTCGGCGGTGTCCTCTCGCTGCTGGCCCTCGACGAACGCCCGTACCCCGGCCGGCCTTCGCTCACCGCCGGCCTCGCCGCCACGACCGTACTCGTCCAGGCCCTGGGCGACGCCGGCATCGAGGGCCGCCTGTGGGCCGCCACCCACGGAGCGGTGTCCACCGGTCGCAACGACCGGCTCACCAACCCCCTCCAGGCGCAGGTCTGGGGCCTGGGAAGGACCGCCGCACACGAATACCCCGACGCCTGGGGCGGCCTGGTCGACCTGCCGGAAACGGCCGACGAGCGTGCCCTTGGACGCCTTGCCGACATCCTCGCCGGATCCGGCGGTGAGGATCAGGTCGCTGTGCGGGGTTCTGGTGTGTTTGTTCGGCGGTTGGTGCGGGTGGTGGGTGGTTCGGAGGGTGTGGGTGGTTGGTCGGTGCGGGGGAGTGTGTTGGTGACGGGTGGTACGGGTGCGTTGGGGGGTGAGGTGGCTCGGTGGTTGGTGGGGTGTGGTGCGGAGCGTCTGGTGTTGGTGAGTCGTCGTGGGTTGGCGGCTCCGGGTGCGGTGGGGTTGCGGGAGGAGTTGGTGGCGCTGGGTGTGGAGGTGATGGTCGCGGCGTGTGATGTGGCTGATCGGGAGGCGTTGGGTGGGTTGCTGGACGCGTTGCCGGAGGAGCATCCTCTGACGGCCGTCGTCCACGCCGCGGGCGTACTGGACGACGGCGTCCTCGACGGACTCACCGCCGAGCGCATCGAGGCGGTCCTCAGGCCCAAGGCCGACGCCGCGCTCGCACTTCACGAACTCACCCGTGAACGCGGCCTGGACCTCTCGGCGTTTGTCCTCTTCTCCTCCATGGCCGGCACCTTCGGCGCCGCCGGACAGGCCAACTACGCCGCCGCCAACGCCTACCTCGACGCGCTCGCCGAGCAGCGCCGCGCCGACGGGCTGCCCGCCACCTCCGTCGCCTGGGGCGCCTGGGCCGGCGGCGGAATGGCCACCGACGAACTCGCCGCCGAGCGCATCCGGCTCGCCGGACTGCCCGTCCTCGCGCCCGCCCTCGCCGTGTCCGCGCTGCACAGGGCCCTGGACCTCGACGAGACCTTCTCCCTCGTCGCCGACATCGACTGGAGCCGTTTCGCGCCCGGCCTCACCGCCATCCGTCCCAACCCGTTCATCGCCGACCTGCCCGAGGCACAGGCCGCGCTGCGACAGGAGCACTCGCGGAGAGAAGGCACCGGCAGCGGCGACTTGTCGCTGGCACGGCGACTGGAAACAGCGGCCTCGGAGACGGAACGCGAACACCTGACGCTCGACTTCGTCCGTACCCAGGTGGCGGCCGTCCTCGGCTATCCCGGTCCGGAAACCGTCGAGCCCAGCCGGGCCTTCCGGGACCTCGGTTTTGACTCACTGACCGCCGTCGAGATCCGCAACCTCATCTCCACCCTCACCGGGCTGCGACTGTCCGCCACACTCGTCTTCGACTACCCCACCCCCCTGGCCCTCGCCGATTTCCTCCGGGGCGAACTGGCCGGCACCGCACCAGTGGCACTCGCCCCCGCCCGGCGGACCACCCTCTCCGACGACGATCAGATCGCGATCGTCGGGATGAGCTGCCGTTTCCCGGGCGGTGTCCGCTCGCCGGAGGAACTGTGGCAGTTGCTTGTGTCCGGGACGGACGCCGTCAGTGGGTTTCCGAGCGACCGCGGCTGGGATCTGGACACGCTGTACGACCCGGACTCGGCGGGCGCGGACACCACCTATGTCAGGGAGGGCGGGTTCCTCGCGGACGCCGGCGACTTCGACCCGGCGTTCTTCGGGATCTCGCCGCGTGAGGCCCTGGCGATGGACCCACAGCAGCGGCTGCTGCTGGAGACCTCCTGGGAGGCGCTGGAGTACGCGGGCATCGACCCGATGACCCTCCGGGGCCGGCAGGTCGGCGTCTTCGCCGGCACCAACGGACAGGACTATCTGCCCGTCATCCTGTCCTCACCCGAGGGCACGGAAGGCTTCCTCGGTACGGGCAACGCCGCCAGCGTCATGTCCGGCCGCGTCGCCTACGCGCTGGGCCTCGAAGGCCCGGCGGTCACGGTCGACACGGCGTGTTCGTCCTCCCTGGTCGCACTGCACTGGGCGATCCAGGCACTGCGCGACGGCGAGTGCGAACTGGCCCTCGCGGGCGGCGTCACGGTCATGTCCACACCCTCGTCGTTCATCGACTTCAGCCGTCAGCGCGGCCTCGCCACCGACGGCCGTATCAAGGCGTTCGCCGCCGGGGCCGACGGCACCGGCTGGGGCGAGGGTGTCGGCATGCTGCTCGTGGAGCGGCTTTCCGACGCCCGCGAGAACGGGCATCAGGTGCTGGCGATCGTCCGTGGTTCGGCGGTGAATCAGGATGGTGCGTCGAATGGTTTGACGGCGCCGAATGGTCCGTCGCAGCAGCGGGTGATTCGGCGGGCTCTTGAGGGTGCGGGTCTGGTGTCGTCGGATGTGGATGCGGTGGAGGCGCATGGTACGGGGACGCGGTTGGGTGATCCGATTGAGGCGCAGGCGCTGCTGGCGACGTATGGGCAGGGTCGTGATGCCGGGCGGCCGTTGTGGCTGGGGTCGATCAAGTCGAATTTTGGTCATACGCAGGCGGCTGCGGGTGTGGCGGGGATCATCAAGATGGTGCTGGCGATGCGGCATGGTGTGTTGCCCCGGTCGTTGCATGTGGATGAGCCGTCTCCGCATGTGGACTGGTCGGCGGGTGCCGTGGAGCTGCTCACCGAGTCCCGTCCCTGGCCCGAGACCGGACGGCCCCGTCGCGCGGCGGTCTCGTCCTTCGGTATCAGCGGCACCAACGCGCACACCGTCCTTGAACTGCCCCTTCCGCTTGCCGAGCCCGCTCCCGCCGTCGCGAACCCCGCACGGCCGGGCATGGACGCCTGGCTGTTGTCGGCGAAGACCGCGGAGGGCCTGCGCGACCAGGCCGAGCGGCTTCACGCGCACCTGGCGGGCACCGCAGAGGTGACCACCGGCGACATCGCCTACTCCCTCGCCACGGGACGCACCGCTTTCGAGCGCCGCGCCGCCGTCGTCGCCACCGGCCACGACAGCTTCCTACGGGGCCTCGAAGCCCTCGCACACGGCGAAACCACCGGACCGGGTCTGTTCACGGGCACCGCGACCGGCGGCAAGGTGGCGTTCCTGTTCACCGGTCAGGGGACTCAGCGCCTCGGTATGGGGCGTGAGTTGTATGAGGTGTATCCGGTGTTCGCGGACGCGTTTGACGCGGTGTGTGCGCATCTGGACGGGCGCCTTGAACGGCCTCTGAAGGCTGTGGTGTTCGGGGAGGATGCCGGGCTTCTTGGCCGTACGGGGTTTGCGCAGCCGGCGTTGTTCGCGGTGGAGGTGGCGCTGTTCCGGTTGGTGGAGTCGTGGGGTGTGCGGCCGGATTTCCTGTCCGGGCATTCGGTGGGTGAGATTACGGCGGCGCATGTGGCGGGTGTGCTGTCGCTGGCGGACGCGTGCACGCTGGTGGCGGCGCGTGGCCGGTTGATGGAGGAGCTGCCCTCGGGCGGTGCGATGGTGGCAGTCGAGGCGTCGGAGGACGAGGTGACGCCCCTGCTGTCCGACCGGGTGGGGATCGCGGCGGTCAACGGTCCTTCCTCGGTGGTCATGTCCGGTGACGAGGACGCGGTGCTGGAGATCGCGGGGCGTTTTGAGGCGGAGGGGCGTCGGACCAAGCGGCTCACGGTGAGCCACGCGTTTCATTCGCCCCGGATGGACGGGATGCTGGACGCCTTCCGCCAGGTGGTGGCGGGGCTCAGCTACGAGGCCCCGAAGATTGCGATCGTGTCCAATCTGACCGGTGCTGTTGTGTCGGCGGGGGAGATGGGTGATCCGGAGTTCTGGGTGCGGCATGTGCGGGAGGGTGTGCGGTTCCTGGACGGGGTGCGAACGCTTGAGGCGCAGGGTGTCACGACGTTCCTTGAGCTGGGTCCCGATGGTGTGCTGACGGCCATGGCGCAGGACTGCGCCATGGGCGAGGGACTGGCTTTTGTCCCCGCACTGCGCGCCGGACGCATCGAAACCGAGACACTGACTACCGCGATCGCCCGCGCCCATGTCACCGGTGCGAGTGTCGACTGGGAGGCCGTACACGCCGGACGCGGAGCGCGCCGGGTGGAACTGCCCACCTACGCGTTCCAACGGCAGCGCTACTGGCCGGCCTTCGTGCCGCTCGTGCTCGGCGATGTCACCTCGGTCGGCCAAAGCGAGACCGGGCACCCGCTGCTCAGTGCCAGCGCCGAGCTGCCCGACTCCGACGGAGTGCTGTTCACCGGCAGGCTCTCTCTCGCCACCCATCCGTGGCTCGCGGACCACACCATCCTGGACTCCGTCCTGCTGCCCGGCACCGCCTTTGTGGAACTGGCCATCCGCGCCGGCGACCACGTCGGCTGCGACTACCTGGACGAACTCACCCTCGAAACACCGCTGGTGCTGCCCGGACGGGGCGGCGTACAGCTACGGCTGACCGTCGGTGCGGCCGACGGCGCGGGCAGGCGCCCACTCGCCCTGCACTCCCGCGCGGAGGGCCTGCCAGCCGAGGAACCCTGGACCCGGCACGCCGGCGGGACGCTGGCCTCCGGCGGACGGCCGCAGCCGGCCTTCGACCTCAGCGGCGTCTGGCCACCGGCCGGCACCGAGGAGATTCCGCTGGACGGCCGCTACGAGGGCCTGAACGACATCGGCTTCGCCTATGGCCCCGCCTTCCGGGGACTGCACAGGGCGTGGCGGCGCGACGGCGAGATCTTCGCCGAGGTCCGGCTGCCCGAGGACATCACCGGCGACGCCGCCGGCTTCGGCCTCCACCCCGCGCTCCTCGACGCGGCCCTGCACGCCATCGGACTGGACGGGCTGGGCAGCGCCGGTGGCGAGGGCCGGCTGCCGTTCGCCTGGACAGGTGTGTCCCTGCACGCGAGCGGGGCCTCCGCGCTGCGTGTCCACCTCACCCAGGCGGGCGCGGAAGGCGTACGACTGGAGATCGCGGACGCCGCGGGCGAGCCGGTCGCGTCCGTGGAAGCGCTCGGGCTGCGGCCCGTCGCCGGAGAACAGCTCCGCTCCGCGCGGGCCGCCCACCATGAGTCGCTGTTCCGGATGGAATGGACGGACGCCCCCGAAACAGAACCGGCGCGGGAACGCGGCGCCTGGGCCGTACTGGGCGAGGACACTGTGCCCGTCGCGGACGCGTCGTTCGACCGGTACGCCGGGCTCACCGAACTCGTCGCGGCGGTGGAAGGCGGCGCGCGAGTGCCGGCCGAGGTGTTCCACCCGCTGCCCGCCACCGACGGGCTCGACGCCGACGCGGTGCACACGGCCGTCTCGGACGCGCTCGCGGTGGCGCGGAGCTGGCTGGCGGAGGAACGGCTCGCGGACTCCCGGCTTGTCGTTGTGACCCGCGGCGCGATCGCCACCGACGACGGTGACGGCGTCCAGGACCTCGCGGGCGCCGCCGTATGTGGCCTGCTGCGATCCGCGCAGTCCGAGAACCCGGGCCGTTTCCTGCTGCTCGACCTCGACGGCCCCTCCGGCACCGGTGGCGACCGGGGCCTGTCCCTGACCACGCTGACCCGCGCCCTGGATTCCGGCGAATCGCAGCTCGCCGTCCGCGACGGCGCCGTACGCGCTCCGAAGCTGGCCCGCGTCGCCGCCACCGCCGACGCCGCCGAGGCGCGCCCGTTCGCGGGAGCCGGCACCGTCCTGGTCACCGGCGCCACCGGCATGCTGGGCGGCCTGATCGCCCGGCACCTGGTGACCAGCCAGGACGTACGCCATCTGCTGCTGCTCAGCCGGCGCGGCGAGCAGGCCCCGGGCGCGGCCGAGCTGACCGCCGAACTCACCGGGCTGGGCGCCGAGGTGACCTGGGCCGCCTGCGACGCCGCCGACCGCGACGCGCTCGCCCGCGCACTGGACACGGTGCCCCCGGAACACCCGCTGACCGCCGTCGTCCACACCGCCGGTGTTCTCGACGACGGTGTGATCAGCTCGCTGACACCGGAACGCGTCCGCACCGTACTGCGCCCCAAGGTCGACGCCGCCCTCAACCTGCACAGCCTGACCAGGGACCTGGACCTGTCGGCGTTTGTCCTCTTCTCCTCGTCCTCCGGTCTCTTCGGTGGCCCCGGACAGGGCAACTACGCCGCCGCCAACGCCTTCCTGGACGCGCTCGCCACACACCGCCGCGCCGCCGGACTCCCGGCGACCGCGCTCGCCTGGGGACTGTGGGCGGAGGGCGGTATGGCCGGCGGACTGACCGAGGCCGACATCAGCCGGATGAGACGTGCCGGACTGCCACCACTCTCCTCGGCGGAGGGACTGGCCCTCCTCGACACCGCACTCGAAGTCGACGAGGCCGCACTGGCGCCGATGCGGGTGGACCTCGCGGCCCTGCGGACGCGTGCCGCCGCCGGCGCCCTGTCGCCGCTGCTGCGCGGACTCGTCCGGGTCCCGGTCCGCCGCACGGCCGCCCTCGAAGGCGGCGCGGAGTCGGATCTCCAACTGCGGCTGGCGGAACTGTCCGAGGACGAGCAGGACCGGCTGTTGACCGACCTGGTCAGGACGCAGGTCGCGGCCGTGCTCGGCCACGCGGGACCTCAGGCCGTCGAGGCGTCCCGTGCCTTCAAGGAGCTGGGCTTCGACTCCCTGACGGCCGTCGAACTGCGCAACCAGCTCGCCGCGGCGACCCGGCTCCGGCTGCCCGCCACCCTGATCTTCGACTATCCCGACCCGTCCGTCCTCGGCCGCCATCTGCGCGCCGAGCTGACGGGAGCACGACCGGCCGGCATTGCGCCGGCCCCCGTCACCGCCGCCGCCCATGACGAACCCATCGCCATCGTGGCCATGAGCTGCCGCTACCCCGGCGGCATCCGTACCCCGGACGACCTGTGGCAGATGCTTTCCACAGGCTCCGACGGCATCTCGCTCTTCCCGGACAACCGCGGCTGGGACCTTGAGCACCTGTACGACCCGGACCCGGCGGCCCAGGGCACCTCGTACGCCCGCGAAGGCGGATTCCTGCACGACGCGGCCGACTTCGACCCGGCGTTCTTCGGGATCTCGCCGCGTGAGGCGCTGGCGATGGACCCGCAGCAGCGGCTGCTGCTGGAGATCTCCTGGGAGGCGTTCGAGCGCGCCGGCATCGACCCCCTGTCGATGCGCGGCAGCAGCACCGGTGTCTTCGCGGGCGTCATGTACCACGACTACGGCTCCCGGCTGCACGCCGTGCCCGACGAGGTCGAGGGTTATCTCGGCACCGGCAGCTCCAGCAGCGTTGTCTCCGGACGCGTCGCCTACACCTACGGGCTCGAAGGCCCGGCGGTCACTGTCGACACGGCCTGCTCGTCGTCGCTGGTCGCCCTGCACCTCGCGGCGCAGGCGCTGCGGCAGGGCGAGTGCACCCTGGCCCTCGCGGGCGGTGTCACCGTGATGTTCACTCCCGGCACCTTCATCGAGTTCAGCAGGCAGCGCGGTCTCGCCGCCGACGGCCGCTGCAAGTCGTTCGCCGCCGCCGCCGACGGCACCGGCTGGGGCGAGGGCGCGGGCATGCTCCTGCTGGAGCGGCTCTCCGACGCGAAGAAGAACGGACACCAGGTCCTCGCCGTCGTCCGGGGCTCCGCCGTCAACCAGGACGGCGCGTCCAACGGCCTCACCGCCCCGAACGGCCCCTCGCAGCAGCGGGTCATCCGCCAGGCCCTCGCCAACGCCCGGGTGCCGGGCGACCAGATCGACGCGGTCGAGGCGCACGGCACGGGCACCACCCTCGGCGACCCCATCGAGGCCCAGGCGCTGCTCGCGACGTACGGCCAGGACCGGCCCGCCGACCGGCCGCTGTGGCTCGGCTCCGTCAAATCGAACCTCGGCCACACCCAGGCCGCCTCCGGTGTCGCCGGCGTCATGAAGATGGTGCTCGCGATGCGCCACGGCGTACTGCCGAAAACACTGCACGTCGACGCTCCTTCGCCGCACGTCGAATGGTCCTCGGGCGCCGTGTCCCTGCTGACCGAGCAGATGCCCTGGCCCAGGAACGGCCGGCCGCGTCGCGCCGGAGTGTCCTCCTTCGGCATCAGCGGCACCAACGCGCACGCGATCATCGAGGAGGCGCCCGCCGACACCGCCCCGGCGGACACCGCGCGCGAACACAACACCGCCACGGCGGACAGCAGACGCCGCGCCGCTCTGCCGTCCGTGCCGGTCCTGCTGTCCGCACGGAACGAGGACGGACTGCGGGCCCAGGCCCGGCGCCTGCGCTCACGCGTCCACACCGACCAGGAGCTGAGCCTGACCGACCTCGGCTACTCGCTGGCGACGACCCGCTCGGCACTGGAACACCGCGCGGCCCTCGTCGGCGAAGACCGCGAGGAACTGCTGCGCGGCCTCGACGCGCTCACTCGCGGCGAGCCGGCGGCGGGTCTGGTGCGCGGCACCGCCACCGAGGGCAGGACGGCCTTCCTGTTCACCGGCCAGGGCAGCCAGCGGCCCGGCATGGGCCGCGAGCTGTACGACACGTGCCCCGTGTTCGCGGACGCGTTGGACGCGGTCTGCGCCCAACTGGACCGCCACCTCCAACAGCCCCTCAGGGAGACGCTGTTCGGGGACGACGCGGCACCGCTCGACCGTACGGCCCTCACCCAGCCCGCGCTGTTCGCCGTCGAGGTCGCGCTGTTCCGGCTCCTCGAATCGTGGGGCCTGAGGCCGGACTTCGTCTCCGGGCACTCCATCGGTGAACTCGCCGCCGCCCACGTCGCCGGAGTGCTGTCCCTGGAGGACGCCTGCACCCTGGTCGCCGCGCGCGGCCGGCTCATGCAGGAACTGCCCGAAGGCGGCGCGATGGTGGCCGTACAGGCACCGGAGAGCGAGGTACTGCCCCTGCTCACCGACCGCGTGAGCATCGCCGCCGTCAACGGCCCGGCGTCCGTCGTCATCTCCGGTGACGAGGACACCGTCCTCGCGATCGCGGCCAACTTCGAGGAGCAGGGCCGCAAGACCAGGCGGCTGGCCGTCAGCCACGCCTTCCACTCGCCCCGCATGGATCCCGTGCTCGCGGACTTCCGCAAGATCGCCGAGGGTCTGGCCTTCCAGCCGCCACGCATCCCCGTCGTGTCCAATCTGACGGGCACCGTCGTCACGGCGGACGAGCTCGGGGACCCGGACTTCTGGGTACGGCACGCCCGTGACGCCGTCCGCTTCCTCGACGGCGTACGGCTGCTGCGCGACAGCGGCGTCACGACCTTCGTCGAAATCGGCCCGGACGGTGTGCTGTCCGCCCTCGGCGAGGACTGCCTGACCGAGGACACCGGGACAGACCCCGACAGCCGGGCCGGCGACGCCGGGGCCCCGGTCTTCGTCCCCGTCCTGCGCGCCGGCCGGCCCGAGAACCGCACCCTCGCCGCCGCCCTCGGCCTGCTCCATGTCCGCGGCATCTCCGCCGACTGGAAGCGGGTCTACGCCGGGCTCGGGGCGCGCCGCGTGGCACTGCCGACATACGCCTTCCAGCGCCGCCGCTACTGGCTCGACGTCGGTGTGTCCACCGAGGACGTCCTCGGCGCCGGCCTGGACACCGCCGGTCACCCCCTGCTCGGCACGGCCGTCGAACTGCCCGACTCCGGCGGCTATGTCTTCACCGGACGGCTGTCTCTCCAGACCCATCCCTGGCTGGCCGATCACACCGTCATGGACACCGTCCTGCTGCCCGGCACGGCCTTCGTCGAACTCGCCCTGCGCGCCGGTGAGGAGGCGGGCTGCGACACCGTCGAGGAACTGACCCTGGAAGCCCCGCTGACACTGCCCGCGCGCGGCGCGGTCCAGATCCGCCTCGGACTGTCCGCCGCCGACGGCTCGGGCCGGCGTACCCTCGCCCTGCACTCCCGGGGCGAGGATGCCACCGACGAACCCTGGACCCGGCACGCCGCCGGTGTCCTCGCCACGGCCGCCACCGGCGGACAGCGGCCGGAACCGGTCGACCTGACCGTCTGGCCCCCGGCCGGCGCCACCGAGGTGCCGACCGGCGAGTTCTACCAGCGGGCCGCCGAGGCGGGCCTTGGCTACGGACCCGCCTTCCAGGGGCTGCGCGCCGCGTGGCGGCGCGACGGTGAACTCTTCACCGAGATCCGGCTGGACCAGGAGTACGAGACCGACGCGGCCGGATTCGGCATCCACCCAGCCCTTCTCGACGCCGTCCTGCACGGCATCGGACTCGGCGGACTCGACCACCACACGCCCGAGGACACCGGGGCCCGGCTGCCCTTCGCCTGGACCGGCGTACGACTGCACGCGAGAGGCGCCACACTGCTCCGCGCCCGCCTGGCCACGGCCGGTTCCGCCGGTGTGTCACTGCGGCTCGCGGACGGCACCGGCGCACCCGTCGCCTCGGTCGACGGACTGATCCTGCGCCCGGTGGCAGCGGAACAGCTCGGCACCCGCACGTCCCCGCACCACGAAGCGCTGTTCCGGCCCGAATGGACAGCGCTGCCCCTGCCGGACACCACCGTCCCGGCCGGCGAACGCTGGGTGACCCTCGGCACCTCGGGCCGCACCCCGTCGGTCGCGGGCGAACCCCTGGACCGGTACCCGGACCTGGCCGACCTCGCAGGCGCGCCGTCCGTACCCGACCTGGTCGTCGTCCCGTGGGCGGCCCCGGACCGCGCCGCGGCCGGTGCCACACTGCCGGGCGACGCCCGTGCGGCGGCCGGGGACGCCCTGGCGCTGCTGCGGACCTGGCTGGAGGACACCCGGTTCGCCGGCACCCGCCTGGTGTTCCTGACCCAGGGAGCCCTGGCCGCGGCTCCCGGCGAGGACGTCCCCGACCTGGCGCACGCCACCGTGTGGGGCCTGGTCCGCGCCGCCCAGTCGGAGAACCCGGGACGGTTCCTGCTGATCGACACCGACGGCACGGATCCCTCGGACCTGGCCCTGCCCGGCGCGGTCGCCTCCGGCGAACCGCAGCTCGCTCTGCGCTCCGGCGCCGCGTACGCCCCGCGCCTCGCCCGCGTCCCCGTCACGGCGGACACCGGCACGACGGCGGTCGCGTTCGGCCACCGGGGCACCGTCCTGCTCACGGGCGCCGCAGGCACTCTCGGCAGCCTCTTCGCCCGGCATCTCGTGGCCGAACACGGCGTCCGGCACCTGCTGCTGACCAGCCGTCGCGGAGCCGACGCAGCCGGCGCGGCCGAGCTGACCACTGAACTCACCGGGCTGGGCGCCGAGGTCACCTGGGCAGCCTGCGACGCCGCCGACCGCGACGCGCTCGCCGCGGTCCTCGCGGACATCCCGGCCGAACACCCGCTCACCGCGGTGATCCACACCGCCGGGGCACTGGACGACGGCGTCATCACCTCCCTGACCCGGGAACGCCTCGACACGGTCCTGCGGCCGAAGGTCGACGCCGCGTGGAACCTCCACGAACTCACCCGCGACGCGGACCTGACGGCCTTTGTGCTCTTCTCCTCCGCCGCCGGCACCTTCGGCGCCGCCGGACAGGGCAACTACGCCGCCGCCAATGTCTTCCTCGACGCGCTCGCCCAGCACCGCACCGCGCTCGGACGCCCGGCGGTCTCGCTGGCCTGGGGCCTGTGGGCCACGGCCGGGGGCATGGCGGGAGGACTCGAAGAGAGCGACCTGACCCGCATGTCGCGCGGCGGCTACGCACCACTGCCGCCCCGCGAGGGCCTCGCCCTGTTCGACGCGGCCACCACGCTGGACGACGCCGTACTCGTACCGATCCGCCTCGACACAAAGACACTGCGCGGCCAGGCCGCCGCCGGACTGCTGCCCCCCGTACTGCGGGGCCTCGTGCGGACCCCCGCACGCCAGGCCGCGACGTACGCGGACGCCCCGGCGGACCCGGCCACGGGCACGGCCGCGTCGCTCAAGGAGCGCCTGACCGGACTCACGGCCGCCGAACACGAACGCGCCCTCCTCGAACTCGTACGCACACAGGTGGCGGCCGTCCTCGGACACGCACGCCCCGACGACGTCGACGCCGGACGGGGCTTCCTCGACCTCGGCTTCGACTCGCTCACCGCCGTCGACCTGCGCAACCGCCTCGGCGCGGCGGCCGGGACCCGGCTGCCCGTCACACTGATCTTCGACTACCCCTCACCCGCCGCGCTCGCCGGACATCTGAGCGACACGCTCCGGGACGACGGCGCCACCGCCGGACGTCCGGTCCACACCGAACTGGACCGGCTGGAGTCCGTCCTCGCGGGCATCGCCCCGGACGACATCGAACGCCCCGGAATCACCGCCCGCCTGCGCGACCTCCTGTCGAAGTGGAATGAAACGCAAAGTGCAACGAACAGCGCTGCCGAAGAACGCGAAATCCAGTCCGCCACCGCGGACGAGATCTTCGATCTCCTCGACGACGAACTCGGGCTCTCCTGACCCGCTCCTCTCAGACTTCCGTACCGCGACCACGACGGAGATGGCGTAAATGGTGAACGAGGAGAAGTACCTCGATTACCTCAAGCGGGCGACGACCGATCTGCGCGAGGCACGTCGGCGGCTGCGCGAGATGGAGGAGCGGGAACAGGAGCCCATCGCCATTGTGGCGATGAGCTGCCGCTATCCCGGCGGGGCGGGCAGCCCGGAGGAGCTGTGGGAGCTGGTGGCCCGGGGCGGCGACGCCGTCTCCGGCTATCCCGACGACCGCGGCTGGGACACCGACGTCCTCTTCGATCCCGACCCCGAGAGCGGCCACGAGGCATACGTCCGCGAAGGCGGATTCCTGCACGACGCGGCCGACTTCGACCCGGCGTTCTTCAAGATCTCACCGCGTGAGGCGCTGGCGATGGACCCCCAGCAGCGGCTGCTGCTGGAGATCTCCTGGGAGGCGTTCGAGCGCGCCGGCATCGACGCGACGACCCTGCGGGGCAGCAGGACCGGTGTCTTCGCCGGCGTGATGTACCACGACTACGCCTCACGCCTGTACTCCGTTCCCGACGGCGTCGAGGCGTTCCTCGGCAACGGCAGCTCCGGCAGTATCGCCTCCGGCCGCATCTCGTACACCTTCGGCTTCGAGGGACCTGCGGTCACCGTCGACACGGCGTGTTCGTCGTCGCTGGTGGCGCTGCACCTCGCGGCGCAGGCACTGCGGCAGGGCGAGTGCACCCTGGCCCTCGCGGGCGGTGTCACCGTCATGTCCACTCCCGGCACCTTCACCGAGTTCAGCAGGCAGCGCGGACTCGCCGTCGACGGCCGCTGCAAGTCGTTCGCTGCCGCCGCCGACGGCACCGGCTGGGGCGAGGGCGCGGGCATGCTCCTGCTGGAGCGGCTCTCCGACGCGCAGCGGAACGGCCATCGCGTACTGGCCCTCGTGCGGGGCTCCGCCGTCAACCAGGACGGCGCCAGCAGCGGTCTGACCGCACCCAACGGCCCCTCGCAGCAGCGAGTCATCCGCCAGGCCCTGGCCGGCGCCCGGCTCTCGCCCGGCCAGATCGACGTGGTCGAGGCGCACGGCACGGGCACCACCCTCGGCGACCCCATCGAGGCCCAGGCGCTGCTCGCCACCTACGGCAAGGACCGCCCCGAGGAGCAGGAGCCCCTGTGGCTCGGCTCCGTCAAGTCGAACATGGGCCACACCCAGGCCGCAGCCGGTGTGGCCGGCGTCATCAAGATGGTCATGGCGATGCGCCACGGTGTGCTGCCGCGCACCCTCCACGTGGACGAGCCGACTCCGAACGTCGACTGGAGCGCCGGCGCCGTCCGCCTGCTGACCGAGGCCCGGGACTGGCCGGACACCGGCCGGCCGCGCCGCGCCGCCGTCTCCTCCTTCGGCATCAGCGGCACCAACGCGCACACCATCCTGGAGCAGGCACCGGCCGGCGAACCGCTCCCCGGAACGGGGGACGCGGGACAGCCCGCCGACGCCGCGACAACCGGGCGCGGCTCCGCCGGGAACGAAACGGCGGACACCGCCGCGCCGCCGCTGTGGATCCTGTCGGGCAGGACCCCGGCCGCGCTGCGCGCGCAGGCGGCGCACCTGCACACCCGTGTGACGGCCGCGCCGGAGCTGGACACCACCGCCGTCGGCTACTCGCTCGCCGTGGGCCGCGCCGCCTTCGAACACCGCGCGGCCCTGGTGTCCGGGGACCGCGAGAGCCTGATCAGCGGCCTGTCCGCGCTGGCTCGGGACGAACCGGCGCCGGCACAGGTCCAGCTCGTCCAGGGCCGGGCGGCCGGCGGCAAACGCGCGTTCCTGTTCACGGGCCAGGGCAGCCAGCGCCACGGCATGGGCCGCGAGCTGTACGCGGCATACCCGGTGTTCGCCGAGGCCCTCGACGCGGTCTGCGCCGAGCTGGACGACAAGCTCGAACGGCCCCTGAAAGACGTGCTGTTCGGGGACGACGCCACACTTCTCGACCGTACGGGGTTCACCCAGCCCGCACTGTTCGCGATCGAGGTCGCGCTCTACCGCCTGCTCAACACATGGGGGCTGGAGCCGGACTTTGTGTCCGGGCACTCCATCGGTGAGATCGCGGCCGCGCATGTCGCCGGGGTGCTGTCGCTGGCCGACGCCTGCACACTGGTGGCGGCGCGCGCCCGGTTGATGGAGGCACTGCCCTCGGGCGGAGCGATGGTGGCGGTCCAGGCCACCGAGGCCGAGATACGGCCGCTGCTGACCGACCGAGCGGCTGTCGCAGCGGTCAACGGGCCTGCCTCGGTGGTGATTTCGGGCGACGAGGACGCGGTTCTCGCGATCGCCGAGCACCTCGGGGCCGAGGGCCGCAAGACCAAGCGGCTCACGGTCAGTCACGCGTTCCACTCACCGCACATGGACGGCATGCTCGACGCGTTCCGCCAGGTCGCGGCGGGACTCACCTACCACGCGCCGAAGATCCCGGTCGTCTCCAACCTCACCGGCGCCGTCGCCACCGCCGACGAGATCACCGACCCCGAGTTCTGGGTGCGTCATGTCCGCGAAGCCGTCCGCTTCCACGAAGGTGTCCTGACACTGGAGAGCCGTCACGTCACCACGTACGTCGAACTCGGCCCGGCCGGCGTACTCACCGCCATGGCACAGGACTGCCTTCCCGACAGCGACGCGGCATTCGTGCCGCTGCTGCGCCCCGACCGCCCCGAGACCGAGAGCCTCGCCGCCGCCGTCGCCGGGGCCCAGGTACGCGGTATGACTCCCGACTGGCACGCCGTTTTCGCCGGTACCCGGGCGGTCCAGGTGGACCTGCCCACCTATGCCTTCCAGCGCGAGACCTTCTGGCTCGACGCGGGCCGTCCCTACGGCGATGTCACCGCGGCGGGGCTGGGCGCTGCGGATCATCCGTTGCTGGGTGCCGCTGTGGCGTTGGCGGATTCCGATGGTTTTCTGTATACGGGGCGGTTGTCGCTGGAGACGCATCCGTGGCTGGCGGATCACGCGGTGATGGGTTCTGTGCTGTTGCCGGGCACGGCTTTTGTGGAGCTGGCGATCCGAGCGGGGGACCAGGTCGGCTGCGACCACCTGGAGGAACTCACCCTCGAAGCACCCCTGGTGCTGCCGGACGGCGGCGGTGTCCAGCTCCAGATCGCCGTCGGAGCGTTTGACGACACCGGCCGGCGTTCCCTCGCGGTCTACGGGCGGGACGAGGCAGCCGCACCGGACGCCCCATGGATCCGCCACGCGGGCGGCGTGCTGGCCGCGGGCTCGGGCACCCTCGCGCGGGACGACCTGAGGGCGTGGCCTCCGCCGGGCGCTGACGCTCTGCCGCTCGACGGACTGTACGAGGATCTGGCCGCTGCCGGCCTCGCGTACGGCCCGGTTTTCCAGGGCGTACGGGCCGCCTGGCGGCGCGGTGACGAGCTCTTCGCCGAGGTCGCGCTCCCCGAGGCGACCCGCGAGGAAGCGAACGGCTTCGGACTCCACCCCGCCCTGCTCGACGCGGCCCTGCACACCATCGGCAGGGGCTTCGCCGCGCCGGGTGACACGGAGGGCCCCCGGCTTCCCTTCTCCTGGACCGGTGTGTCCCTGCACGCGGTCGGTGCCTCCGCCCTGCGGATCCGGCTGACCAGGGCCGCGGGACCGGGCGGCGCGGTGTCGCTGACGGTCACCGACACCACCGGCAGCCCCGTCCTGTCCGTGGACGAACTGGCGCTGCGCGCCGTCTCCGCCGAGCAGATCAGCGGCGCCGCACGCCCCGGTGGCCCCCGCGACGCGCTGTTCCGCGTCGACTGGACCGCCCTCGCCACCGACTCCGCCGTGGCCCCCGTCGCTCCGGGTGCCTGGGCCGTCCTCGGCTCAGCGCCTCTTCCGCTCGCCTCCGGGGACCCCCGGTTCACCGCGTATGGGGATGTTGCGGGGTTGGTTGCGGCGGTGGAGTCGGGTGGTGTGGTGCCGGATGAGGTGGTGGTGTGGCTTGCTCCTGTGGGGGTGGGTGATGGTGGTGTGGTGGTGGAGGAGACGGCGGGTGTGTTGGGTTTGGTGCGGGCGTGGCTGGCTGAGGATGTGTTGGCTGGTTCGCGGTTGGTGGTGGTGACGCGGGGCGCGGTGGCGGTTGATGCGGGTGAGGGGGTGGCTGATCTGGGTCATGCGGCGGTTCGTGGTTTGGTGCGGTCGGCGCAGTCGGAGAATCCGGGCCGGTTCCTGCTGGTCGATGTGGATGATGCCGGTGAGTCGTCGGCAGCCCTGGCGGCGGCTGTGGCTTCGGATGAGCCGGAGGTGGCGATTCGGGGTGGTCGGGTTTTGGTGCCGCGTCTGGTGCGGGCGGGTGTGGGGTCGTCGTCGGAGGTGCCGGCTTTTGGTGCTGGTGGGACGGTGTTGGTGACGGGTGCGTCGGGTGTGTTGGGTGGTTTGGTGGCGCGGCATGTGGTGGCGGTGCACGGTGTGCGGCGTTTGGTGTTGGTGAGTCGTCGTGGTGGGGCGGCGGAGGGGGCTTCTGAGTTGGCGGGGGAGTTGGCTGGTCTGGGTGCTGTGGTGGAGTGGGTGGCGTGTGATGTGGCGGATCGGGAGGGTCTGGCGGGGGTGTTGGCGGGGATTCCGGAGGAGTTTCCGTTGACGGCGGTGGTGCATACGGCGGGTGTGCTGGATGACGGTGTGGTGGGTTCGTTGACGCCGGAGCGGCTGGAAGGGGTGTTGCGTCCGAAGGCGGTGGGGGCGTGGAATCTGCATGAGTTGACGTTGGGGATGGGTCTGTCGGCGTTTGTGTTGTTCTCGTCGGCGGCGGGTGTGTTCGGTGGTGCTGGGCAGGCGAATTACGCGGCTGCCAATGCGTATCTGGATGCGCTGGCGGAGCATCGTCGGGCGGGTGGTCTGGTGGCGACGTCCCTGGCCTGGGGCCTCTGGGCCGACGGCGGCATGGCGGACAGCCTGGACGCCGCCGATGTGGACCGCATGGGCCGCGCCGGCGTACAGGGCCTGTCCGCGGAGGAGGGCCTCGCGCTCTTCGACGCCGCCACGGCCATGGCGGAGCCGCTCCTTGTCCCGGTACGTCTCGACCTCGCCGCAATCCGCGCGCAGGCCGCCTCCGGCGCGGGTGTGCTGCCGCTCCTGCGCGGCCTGGTCCGCTTCCCGGTGCGACGCGCGGCCGACTCCGCCGGAACCACCGGCGTACTGGCCGCACGGCTCGCGGGCCTCGGCGGAGCGGACCAGGAACGCGTCCTGCTTGAGCTGGTGCGCGGCCAGGTCGCCGCTGTCCTCGGACATGGCTCCCCGGACGCCGTGGACCCGGAACGCGCCTTCAACGAACTGGGCTTCGACTCACTCACCGCCGTCGAACTGCGTAACCGGCTGGGCGCGGCGACCGGTATGCGACTGCCCGCCACCCTGGTCTTCGACTATCCGACCTCGCTCGTTCTCGCCCGGCATCTGCGGGACGAGTTCGCCGGCGGCGTGGACGCAGCGACGGCCGTACCGGTGTCCGGTACCGGCACCGGCGCGACCGGCAACGACCCCATCGCCATTGTGGGCCTCGGCTGCCGCTTCCCCGGCGGCGTACGCACCCCCGAGGACCTGTGGCGCCTTCTCGCCGCCGGTGACGACGCCATTTCCGGCTTCCCGTCCGACCGTGGCTGGGACCTCGACGGCCTCTACCACCCGGACCCGGACCACCCGGGCACCTCGTACACCCGCGAAGGCGGATTCCTGCACGACGCCGCCGAGTTCGACCCGGCCTTCTTCGGGATCTCACCGCGTGAGGCCACGGCCATGGACCCGCAGCAGCGACTGCTGCTGGAGACTTCCTGGGAGGCGATCGAACGCGCGGGCATCGACCCCACGACCCTGCGCGGCAGCCGTACCGGTGTCTTCGCCGGTGTCATGTATCACGACTACGCCTCGTTGCTGGAACGGCTGCCGGACGGCGGCGGCGAAGGCGCCCTCGGGTCCGGCAGCACCGGCAGCATCGCCTCGGGCCGGGTCGCGTACACCTTCGGTCTCGAAGGCCCCGCCGTCACCGTCGACACGGCCTGCTCGTCCTCGCTGGTCGCCCTGCACTGGGCCATCCAGGCGCTGCGCAGCGGCGAGTGCGAACTCGCCCTGGCCGGCGGTGTGACCGTCATGGCGACGCCCGGCACCTTTGTCGGCTTCAGCCGCCAGCGGGGACTCGCGGCGGACGGCCGGTGCAAGGCATTCTCCGCGGACGCCGACGGTACGGGCTGGTCGGAGGGCGCCGGCATGCTGCTGGTGGAACGCCTCTCGGACGCGCGGCGCAACGGGCACCCCGTGCTCGCCCTGGTGCGGGGCAGCGCGATCAACCAGGACGGCGCGTCCAACGGACTGACGGCGCCGAACGGCCCCTCCCAGCAGCGCGTCATCCGGCAGGCGCTGGCGAGCGCGGGTCTCTCGGCCGCCGAGGTCGACGTGGTGGAGGCACACGGTACGGGCACGACACTGGGTGACCCCATCGAGGCACAGGCGCTGCTCGCCACGTACGGCCAGGACCGCGACGGGAGCCGGCCGCTGTGGCTGGGGTCCGTCAAGTCGAACCTCGGTCATACGCAGGCGGCGGCAGGTGTGGCCGGCATCATCAAGATGGTCATGGCGATGCGGCACGGCGCACTGCCGCGCACCCTGCACGCCGACGAGCCCTCTCCGCACGTGGACTGGTCCATGGGCGCGGTCGAGCTGCTGACCGAGCAGATGGCATGGCCCGAGACGGGCCGCCCACGCCGGGCCGGCGTCTCGTCCTTCGGTATCAGCGGCACCAACGCGCACACGATCATCGAACAGGCACCGAACGACACCCCCGCGCCGCCGAGCATGCGGGAAACTGAGACTCCGGGTGCGGCGGAAGCGACCGTGACCAGGGCACCGGTGCCCTGGGTGCTGTCGGGGCGCAGCGCGGCGGCCCTGCGTGAGCAGGCCGAACAGCTCAAGGACCAGCTCACCCGGAGCCCGGAGTGGGACCCGGTCGACGTCGCCCACTCCCTGGCGACGGGCCGGACACGCTTCGACCACCGTGCGGTCGTGGCCGCCGGGGAGCGGGAAGATCTCCTGCGCGGGCTCGACGCACTGGCGGCCGACGGTACCGCCGCCGGTCTGGTCCGGGGCACCCGGACCGAGGCCGGACCCGCGGGCAAGCTGGCCTTCCTCTTCACGGGTCAGGGCAGCCAGCGGCCGGGCATGGGGCGCGAACTGTACGAGACCTTCCCGGTGTTCGCGGCCGCGCTGGACGCGGTGTGCGAGGAGCTGGACGGACACCTCGAACGGCCCCTGAAGGGCGTGCTGTTCGGTGACGAGAGCGAGAGCGGCGCGCTGGACCGCACCGCATTCACCCAGCCCGCGCTGTTCGCCGTCGAGGTCGCGCTCTTCCGCCTCGCCGAAGCGTGGGGCCTGGAGCCCGACTTCCTCTCCGGCCATTCGATCGGTGAGCTGTCCGCCGCGCACGCGGCGGGTGTGCTGTCGCTTGCCGACGCGTGTGCGCTGGTAGCGGCACGCGGCCGGCTGATGGAGGCACTGCCGGCCGGCGGAGCCATGGTGGCGCTGCGGGCTTCCGAGGACGAGGTACTGCCCCTGCTCGGTGACCGCGTGAGTATCGCCGCCGTCAACGGCCCGACTTCCGTGGTGATGTCGGGTGACGAAGGCGCGGTCGCGGTGATCACTGCGCACTTTGAGTCCGAGGGGCGCAAGACCAGCCGGCTGACGGTGAGCCACGCGTTCCACTCACCGCACATGGACGCGATGCTCGACGCGTTCCGTGAGGTCGCGAACCGGCTCAGCTACGCATCCCCGCGTATCCCCCTGGTCTCCAACCTGACCGGTGACCTGGTCCGGGCCGAGGAGATCACCGACCCCGAATTCTGGGTGCGGCATGTCCGTGAGGCCGTGCGTTTCCTCGACGGAGTGCGGGCGCTCGAAGCGCGAGGCGTCACCACCTTCGCCGAACTGGGCCCGGACGGTGTGCTGACCGCTCTGGCACAGGAATGCCTGACGGAGGACACGGGCGCCGTCCTCGTCCCTCTCCTGCGCAAAGACCGGCCCGAGCCGGACGCCCTGATCACGGCCCTCGCCCGGCTGCACGCAGAGCGAGTCCCGGTGGACTGGGAGGCGTTCTTCGCGGGGAGCGGCCCGCGCCGCGTGGACCTGCCGACGTACGCCTTCCAGCGCCGGCGCTACTGGCCCCGGGCCACGGGCGCGGTGGCCGGAGACACGGCGGGACTGGGACTGGCGGCCGTCGACCATCCGCTGGTCGGCGCGGCCGTGGCCCTCGCCGACGCGGACGGATGTCTGGTGACGGGCCGGCTCTCTCTCCAGACCCATCCCTGGCTCGCGGATCATATGGTTCTGGGTTCGGTGCTGTTGCCGGGTACTGCTTTTGTGGAGCTGGCGATTCGGGCCGGGAGCGAGGTGGGCTGTGACCACCTGGAGGAACTGACCCTCGAAACGCCGCTGGTACTGCCCGAGCGCGGAGCGGTCCAGCTCCAGATCGTGGTCGGCGCGGGGGACGGCTCCGGCCGCCGCCCGGTGACACTGCACTCCAGGCCGGAGGAGACGAACACCGACGCGCTGTGGGTGCGGCATGCGGTGGGTGTGTTGCGTGGTGGTGTGGTGGTGGGTTCGGTGGATGTGGGTGTGTGGCCGCCGGTGGGTGCGTC
>NZ_JBEYIF010000035.1:0-27391 GCF_040635655.1 Streptomyces sp. NPDC006923 | reverse complement strand
GCACCCCCTGCTCCTCCGACTACTACCTCCGCCTCACCGCCGACGGCGGCCGCATGCTCAAAGGCGAAATAGCCCTGACCGCGACACGGCCGACCGTGCCGCTGCCCGGAGGAGGCGGGCCGCAGCCGCCGACCGGCGACCTCGCTCTGCGCAAGCCCGCCACGGCCAGCGGCTACACACAGTCCTACGGACCCGGCAACGCCGTCGACGGGGATGCCAGGTCGTACTGGGAGAGCGTCAACAACGCGTTCCCGCAGTGGGTCCAGGTCGATCTCGGGGCCTCGTACGCCGTCAAGCGCGTTGTGCTCGCCCTCCCGCCGGACCCGGCGTGGGCCACCCGTACCCAGACCGTGGCCGTCCTCGGCAGTACGAACGGCACCAGCTTCACCACGCTCGCGGGCGCGGCCGGTCGTGTGTTCGATCCCGCCGGCGGAAACACCACCACCATCACGCTGCCGACGGCCGTCAACACCCGTTATGTGCGGCTGCAGTTCACCGGCAACTCCGGCTGGCCCGCCGGACAGCTCTCCTCCCTGAGCGTCTACGCCACCTGAGCCCGCCGTCCGGCAGAGCTCAGCTCCCGCACACCGCACCACGACCGGGGCGGCGGCCGTCGAGCCGCCGCCCCGGTCCGGCGGCTGCCACCGAGAGCCGCCCCCGCCGAGGACGTGTGCCGCAGGGGCCGCGCGCCTCGGCCGTACGGCACCGGCGCCGAACCGGCTCCGGACAACGTTCATCCACTTGTAGCGTGTTGGTAGTCCGCGACCGGATCTACGCGCGCAGACTGACTCAGGCTCCGCCTCTTGCCACTCCGCTCCCACCACCACTCCCCCACACGGAGGTTGACGGATGTTCAGATCCAGACAGTCCCGCTTCGTGCTCGCCGCCGCGGCGACGGCCCTCGGCGTCGTCGCCGCAGGCTCGGGCTTCTCCGCCCAGGCGGCGGACCCGGCCGCCACCGCCCCTGCCGCCGCCGTGAAGCACCGCGTGCTGTTCGACAACACCAAGGCCGAGACGGCGGGAAACGCCGACTGGGTCATCGGCTCCAGCCAGCCCGACCCACTGGGCCAGGATTCCACCCCCTCGAAGGAGACGGACTGGACCGGCGGTCTGTCCGCGTGGGGAGTGGCGCTCCAGAAGACCGGGGACTACACGCTCAACACACTGCCGCCGGGTAACACGATCACCTATGGCGGTTCCGGGGCGCTCGACCTGAAGAACTTCGACACCTTTGTCCTGCCCGAGCCGAACATCCGGCTGAGCACCGCGGAGAAGACCGCGGTCATGAAGTTCGTACAGAACGGCGGAGGTCTCTTCCTGATCTCCGACCACGACGCCAGCGACCGGAACAACGACGGTTACGACTCGCCCAAGATCATCAACGATCTGATGACCAACAACGGCGTCGACAACACCAGCCCGTTCGGTTTCTCGGTGGACATCCTGAACATCGGCTCCGGCAACCCGAAGGCGATCAGCGACAGCGGCAACCCCGTCCTCAACGGCCCCTTCGGCAGGGTGACCGGCAGCCTGATCGCCAGTGGCACGACCTTCACCCTCAAGCCGGCGGACAACCCGGCGGTCAAGGGCCTGCTCTGGCGTTCGGGCTCCAGCACCACCGGCACCACCGGGGCGTTCTTCGTCACCAGCACCTTCGGCAGCGGCCGGGTGGCGGCCTGGGGCGACACCTCACCGGCCGACGACGGCACCGGTGCGCCCGGCGACACCCTCTACGACGGCTGGAACGATCCGTCCGCGACCAACGCCGCCCTCGCCCTCAACGCCACCGCCTGGCTGTCCGGTGACGGCAGCACCGGAGGCGGCGGCGATGGAGGCGGCGGCTGCGCCTCCGGTCAGCTCCTGGCCAACCCCGGCTTCGAGTCCGGCGCTTCCGGCTGGTCCGCCGCCAGTGGCGTCATCACCTCCAGCACCAGCAAGGCGGCCCACTCCGGCTCGTACAAGGCGTGGCTGGGCGGCCACGGCACCTCCGGCACCACGACCCTCTCCCAGCCGGTGACCATCCCGTCGGGCTGTGACGCCACACTCGGCTTCTGGCTTCACATCGACACCGCGGAGACCGGCACGACCGCCTATGACACGCTCAAGGTCCAGGTGGTCAACAGCTCGGGAAGCGTGCTCTCCACTCTGGCCTCGTACTCCAACGTCAACGCGGCGACCGGCTATACGCAGCGCACCTTCGACCTCGGCGCCTACGCCGGGCAGACGGTGACACTGAAGTTCACCAGCACCGAGGGCTCCAAGCTGCAGACCTCGTTCGTGGTCGACGACACGGCGCTCACCGTCGGCTGACCCCGGCTCGTCTTTTCAGTCTGTGGGCCGCTCCCTTACCGGCGTACCGGGGGCGGCCCACAGCCGTGTGCGAACCGGGACCGGAACCTCGGACACCCCGGAGAGCTGAGGGAACATCAGTCCATTGGGTCTCCAGCGTGTTGTTGCTCCCCTTCTCGAACAAGAGCCCGCGCCCTCGCCACAATGGCGATATAACGCCATATCGTGGTAGGTGATCAGTTCAGCGGGAGGAGACCCATGGGACAGCTCGACGGCAAGACAGCAGTGGTGACGGGCGGCAGCACCGGAATCGGCCTGGCCGCCGCTCAGCGCTTCGCCGACGAGGGGGCACATGTGTTCGTGACCGGTCGGCGCAAAGCCGAACTGGACGCCGCCGTAAAGACGATCGGCCGCCGTGCCACCGGTGTGCAGAGTGACGCGGCCGATCTGGCGGACCTCGACCGGCTCTATCAGACGGTGAGCGGCCGAGGCGGCGGCATCGATGTGCTCTACGCCAACGCGGGCGGCGGCTCGCTCGCGCGGCTTGAGGAGGTCACCGAGGAATACTTCGACAAGGTCGTCGGCGTCAATGTGAAAGGCACTCTGTTCACCGTCCAGAAGGCGCTGCCGCTGCTGAACGACGGGGCTTCCGTCATTCTGGCCTCGTCCATCGCGGGCAGCGCCGGCATGGAGGCGTTCGGTGTCTACTGTGCCTCCAAGGCCGCTGTACGGTCCTTCGCCCGGACCTGGGCCAATGAACTGAAGGGCAGGGCCATCCGCGTCAACGCCATCAGCCCCGGAGTCATCGACACCCCGGGAGTCAGCGGTCTGGGCCCGGACCGACAGCAGCTCTCCCCGCTGGTCGAGGCCCTGGTCGACGCGACACCCCTGGGCCGTATGGGAGGTCCCGAGGAGGTCGCGGACGCCATCCTGTTCCTCGCCTCCGACCAGAGCACCTACATCACCGGCACCGAGTTGTTCATCGACGGCGGTGTCAACCAGATCTGACGACACGCCGCGGGCTTGCCGGGCGGGCCTCCGGAGCACACCTGTACGCCCTCGGCCGACCGCCGGTGCGAGGGCCCTCCGCAGTGGTGTCAGGGCGGACTCGGAGGCCGCTCGCGCACCGTGCGGGCGATTTCTCGCCGGGAATCCCATTTTTTTCTGTGTGCCACCGCGAGTGCGGCAGCGCGGGCACGGAGCCCCGCGGAACCGCCGCTTCAGCCCGGCTGCCCGCCACGCCTGCCAGAGGCCGCCGTTGCCCGGCGGTAGTGCCAACTCCCCCTGTTTACCTGCCAGTCCACAATGGCCGGCGCGCATTTCCTGCTTCCGGGCGAAGATCACCTACGAGGACCCGGCCCCGACAACACGCCCCGCCGGCACGGTGGCGAAAGGCCACTCACTCACACACCTCCGCCCCCGAGTGACACCACAAGCCGCACTGTGACGTCCCAACAGGGCCTACGCTTGCCGTACAGCGGTAATCCACAGGGCCCCTCACGGCGGCCCACAGCGGAAAGACACCTACATGACATCCACGTCCGCGGCACCAGGAAACGTCGAAGCGACCACCGCCGCCCTGCAGGCCGAACTTCCCCAACTCGAAGAACAGCAGCAGTCCCTCGAAAAGGAACTCGCCACGGTCACCGAGCGCCTGGAGTCGGTACGCGCCGCTCTGGGCGCACTGCAGGCTCTCTCCCTCACCCGTCACATCCAGCCGGCGGCGCTTCCGGACACGGCGGCCGTGAAGCCCGTCGCTACGACCGCCCAGAAGGCAGCGGCGAAGAAGAAGTCCAGCCCGGTGGCGGGACGGGCTGCCGCGGCTGTGGCCACCAAGACGCCCACCGCGGAGGCGCCGGTGGAGGAGGCTTCCGCGCCCGTGCCCGCCAAGTCCCGCAAGGCCACGGCCGGTACGAACGAGAAGCAGAAGGCCGACGACTCCAAGGAGCAGAAGCGCCGTCCGGCGAAGAAGACCGCGCCCGCCGGCGACACCGAGACCCGCTCGGCGAAGAAGTCGGTTTCCGCGCCGGTGGACCAGCAGTCCAGTGGCCTGACCGAGCAGATCGTCGAGATCCTGACGAAGTCGGGCAGCACCCCTGTCCGCGCCCGCGACGTGGCCCAGGCCCTGGGGCGCGACGACACTCCCGGCAGCATCAACGCCGTACGCAGCACCCTCGACCGTCTTGTCGCGACATCGCGCGCCCACCGCGCCGGCCGCGGCCTCTACCAGGCCCCCACGAGCTGAACCGTCCCTCCTTCGTACGCACAACGCCCGCGGTGACACGGGGGTGCTCGCGACGGCCCCTTCGGGTGAGTTCCCCCGGGGCGGAACCGGGCCAGGGCCCCCGAGGGACCGGGGCGGAGAGCGCGGTGTGTTCCTCCGGCGCGACGGGCGACGCTCGCACGGGACACCCACCGCCGCACCCGCTCCGGATCCCGTCGCCCATGAACTGTGCCGCCGTCCCCCGCACGTCGGCGCACGGCGTCGGAACGCCGTGCGCCGCAAGGGGTGGAAACAGGGCACGCACAGACGGTGCCGCGGCGCGCCGCGACCGCCGTGGCGCGTCCGCCGACGGGTGCGGGACGCCATGCGCCTCGGCACAACACCCCTGCGGCGCCTGTGCGTTCGGCGCGCCCGCACAGAGGACCGGACCGGCCGAAGCATCGACAGTGGCACACTGTGCTCCCCCGGCCATGCCCGTCTCACATCCTCGGCCACACACGGGATCGGGGCCACGTTTTAACGGGCCCGGCCGGCCGGCCACGTAGCCGGGCGGCACACGACCGCACCGGGATCACACCATCACTTCGCCATGTCCAGCACGAAGCGGTAGCGGACATCATTGCGGGCAAGGCGGTCCAGGACCTCGTTGACCTGCTCCGGTCCCATGAGTTCGACATCGGCGACAATGCCGTGCTCGGCGCAGAATTCGAGCATCTCCCGGGTCTCCACCGAGCCGCCGCCGCCGGCCCCCGCCAGATTCTTCGCTCCCACGATCAGGCTGAGGGGGCTGACCTTCAACTCCCCCTCCGGAATCCCCACGAGGCAGAGGGTCCCGTCCATCGCGAGCGCGGACAGATACGGCTCCAGCGCGTGCGGTGCGCCGACCGTGTCAAGGATGAGATCGAACCGGCCCGCCTGCGCGGTCATCTGGTCCTCGTCCGTGGACAGGACCACATCGTCGGCGCCCAGGGCTCGCGCGTCCGCCGCCTTCTCCATCGACCTGGTGAACTGGACGACCTCGGCGCCGAACGCGTGCGCGAACTTCAGTGCGAGGTGGCCGAGGCCACCCATACCCACGATGCCGACCCTCTTGCCCGGACCCGCGCCCCAGCGCCGGAGCGGTGAGTATGTCGTGATGCCGGCGCACATCAGAGGCGCGACACCGGCCGGGTCGAGTCCCTGCGGCAGGGCGTAGACGAAGCGCTGGTCGAGGACGTACTCCGACGAGTAGCCGCCGCGCGTCGTGCTCCCGTCCGTCCGGTCGACTCCGCCATAGGTGAGAGTGGGGTACTCGAAGCACCAGTTCTCCCGGCCCGCCCGGCATGCGGGGCACACGCCGCAGGAGTCGACGATATTGCCGACCGCCACCTTGTCACCCACCGCGAATCGGGAGACGTCGCCGCCGACCGCGACGACCTCTCCGACCATCTCGTGGCCGGGTACCACGGGGTAGTCGCCGCCGTGGCGGATCGAGGAGATGTCGGTCGCGCAGACACCGCAGTACTCGATGCGTACCACCACATCCCCGCTCAGCGGATCCCGCCGC
Source organism: Streptomyces sp. NPDC006923 (assembly GCF_040635655.1). Classification (NCBI taxonomy): domain Bacteria; kingdom Bacillati; phylum Actinomycetota; class Actinomycetes; order Kitasatosporales; family Streptomycetaceae; genus Streptomyces; species Streptomyces sp. NPDC006923. The sequence continues at coordinate 21,332 of NZ_JBEYIF010000035.1, read as the reverse complement.
TGGAACTCCCAGGGCTCCAATGGACCGCCCGGCTGTTGTGCCGCCCATCCGGTGACGTTTCGCATGATCTTTCGCTGCCTCTCGTTCCCGACTCAAACAAACTAGTTCGTTTATTTGTCGCCGAACGTAACCCGGAAGCTCATGGCTGTCAAACAAACTAGTTTGTTTCTCTCTCTGGGTGGGCGTGTCCGCCGAGGCGGCGGCGAGCCGGCCGGTTACGGTGTGCGCGGCTCCGCAGCGATGCGGGCGCGCAGGGAGTGCGCGATCTCGTCCGCCCTTCCGGCGGTCACCCACTCCGCCTCGGGTCGTGTGAGCAGGCCGAACACGCCAGGCCCGCGCAGTTCCCGGGGCAGGCCCGCCATTCGGGGCACCACATGGAAGTGCACATGGGAGAAGCCCTCCGCCTCGGCGAACTGCACCACGTAGGTCTTCTCACACCCGGTCAGGGCGCGCAGCGCGCGGGACAGTCCGACCTGCCACGTCCCCAGCGCCGCGGCCTCGGCGTCCGTCAGATCGTGGACGGCCGTGATGTGCCGGCGTGGAAGCAGTACCAGCCAGCCCGGCAGCGCGGTGTTGAACGCGTGAGCCACCCGCCAGTGGCTGTCGACGGCAATGCGCTCGCGTGGCGGCAGGTCGTCGAATCGCGCTTCCTGGCCGCAGGCGTAGCAGTCGGGTGTGGTCATGGCGAGGAGCGTAGACGGCCGGCGCCGATACGGAGCACGAGGTCGGGGACCGCCCGTAACGTCCTGCCCACAGCCGGAGTTGAGTCGGCTGACGGCCCAAGCGCTCGGAGGTTTCCCGTGACCGCATCTCCCTCCTCCCCCAGTGTCTCCGGCCCCGAATGTGTCTCCGGCGCCGATCCGGAACTCGCGCGGTATCTCGCCGGGCATGCCGCCCCCGCCGCCTGCGCGGACGCCCTCATCCGCGACGCCCAGGGCAGGATTCTGCTGGTCGACCCGACCTACAAGGCGGGTTGGGACCTGCCCGGCGGCATGCTGGAGGACGAGGAACCGGCGGTCGCGCTCGTCCGGGAGGTCCGTGAAGAGCTCGGCCTGACCATCGAGGTCGGCCGTCTGCTGGCCGTCGACGCCGTACCGGCCGGTGTCTACGGACGTACCGTCCTGGCTTTCCTCTACGCCGGCCATGTCCGGGGAGAGTGTGACGCGGCGGATCTGACACTGCAGGACAGCGAGATCCGCGCCGCCGGTTTCTTCGGTGTGGAGGAGGCACTGGAGCTGCTGCCGGAACAGCTCGGCCGCCGTCTGGCCGCCGCGCTTCGCGCCGGGAGCGGTTCGCACACCGCGGTGCTGCGCGACGGCCACCGGCCGCCGGTCCGTGAGCGTGATCACTACGCGCTGCTGCCCGCGCCGATGATGGCCGCCACCGCCCTGGTCACCGACACGGCCGGGCGCGTACTCGTGCTCGATCCCACCTACAAGGAGCACTTGGAGCTGCCCGGCGGGATGGTCGAGGCCGGCGAATCGCCCGCGCGGGCCGCCGCCCGCGAACTCGCGGAGGAGTGGGGACTGGGGTCTTTCCTGGACGTCCCGGTCGGCCGGCTGCTGGCGGTTGACACGTCCCCGGCGTCGGCCCGTGGTTGTGGTCGCGCTCTGACCTGCATGGTCTTCGCCGTGCCACCGCTCACACCCGAAGCGGCAGCAAGCCTGGTGTTCGCCGACGGGGAGATTCGCGCCGCGTACTGGATGGAGCGTGACGAGGCCGTGCGGCGCCTGCCCGCCCGGCTGGCCGCCCGGGTTGTGGCGGGCCTCGACGCACTCGCTTCGGGCGGGATCATCCACCTGGAGAACGGTGTGCCGGTCACCGTGCCGCCCGAGCTGATCCTGCGGGAGCGCGCGACCCGGGCACGCGCCAGGATGGTCGAACGCCTTGAGACGAGGGGCCTGTTGACCGACCCCCGGCTGCGCCACGCACTGCTGGCGGTCCGCCGGGAGACACTGCTGCCGCGCTGCTACATCCGCCGGCCCACCGCCGCCGGCCAGCCGCCCGCGTGGCAACTCCTGGACGGCGCTGACCCACGTGACCGGGCGGAGTGGCTGGAACGGATCTACGACGGGGACTCGGTGCCGGTGCGGCACGGCGGTGAACCACTCGATGGTCCCGAACGCGGCCGGATCGTGACCGGCGGTGGCTTCACCGCGATGTCCACCGGCATGGACACGGTCGTCGAAGGGCTGGAGGCCCTGAAAGTGGTGGACGGCGACCGGGTGCTGGAGCTGGGCACCGGTCCGGGTCTGGTCGCGGCGGCGCTGTGCGAAATCCTCGGCGACACCGCGGTCACCACGGTCGAGACCGATCCTCATCTGGCGGAGGCCGCTCGCACCCGGCTGGCGCTGCTGGGACACCGGCCGCGCGTGGTGGTGGGTGACGGGCTGTCGGGCTGTCCCGGAGAGCGGTTCGACAAGATCCTGCTGTCCTTCGCGGTCCGGTGTCTGCCGCAGGCCCTGCTGGAGCAACTCGCCGACGGTGGAACGCTGTTGGCACCCGTCACCACCGGCTTCGCGGGCCGGCCGGGCGTGGCCGAGGTCCACCGCACCGGACAGGAACTGACAGCGGTACTCCGGCCGGTCGCCTCCGGACACCGGCCGGGCCGTGGGCTGGAGCTGTTTGTCCTGCCCACGCGGCGCCCCGAGGGTCCCGTCAGGGTCCGTACCAGCACACTGGTTTTGCCCACCCGCGCGGAAGCCGGTTTCTGGCTCGCTGTGGGGCATCTGCTGCCCGGCGTGGTCCAGGAAACGGGCGCCGATCGCGTGGCGCTGTACGCACCGGCCGACGGCTCCAGCGTCACCGCCCGTCCCGAGGACGATGCATGGCGCGTGGAACAGACCGGCCCCCGCGACATCTGGCAGGAGCTGGAAAACGTCCACGCCCGGTGGCTGCGGGCCGGGCGGCCGGAGCATTACCGGATCGACCTCTCCGACCCCATGACACAGCGAGTGACGGGCGGCTCCGGGCCACACCCACTGGAGTGGGAGTTCCCCCCGACACCGCCGGCCGCCGTACCTCCCGGCCGCCGTGAGGCCGACGCGTCGGCCCTCACCACCGACGCGTTGTGTGCCACCGAGCCGACCGCAACACGGTCGACACACTGAGCTCGCTCCTGGAGAAACGGGCGGACCACCAGGGGTTACAGCACGAGGTCGGCCAGCCTGTCGACCTCGTCCAGGCGTGCCACGGTGGGCGTGAACGTCAGCTCGTTCATGCCGATCGCGGCGAACTCTTCGACGATGCCACGGATCCGCTCCGGCGTGCGGACGACCCCCTCCGCGATGGTGTCGGCGTGGTCGCCCGCGTAGGCGTAGTACTGGCGGACATAGCTGTCGGACTCGTCCGTGTACGTCGCGTCGGCGCAGAAGTAGGCGAGGCCGAGCAGCCGTGGCTCGCCCTCACGGCCGGCCCGGCGCCAGGCGTCCAGGATCTCGCCCACCATCGGCTCCGCCCGCCGGGGACCGCCGCCCGCGCCGGTCCAGCCCGCGCCCCAGCGGGCGGTGCGGCGTACGGCGCGCTTGCCATGACCGCCGATCAGCACGGGCACCGGCTTCCCGGGCGGGGCGACGGCGCGCCGCTCGTCCGGGAAGTCGCCTTCCTCGACGGCCTCGCCCTGCCAGGCGCGATGCAGATATTCGAGCTGGCGGTCGAAGACGGCGCCGCGGTCCGAGAAGTCGCGGTCCGACGCACGGTAGTCGGACTCGCGCGAGCCCACTCCCAGCCCCAGCGTCAGCCGGTCGCCGCTGAGTTGGGCGACCGTGGCGGTGATTTTCGCGAGTACGGCGTCGGGATAGGTGGGGGCCAGCACCGCGTTGGTCAGCAGTCCGATGCGGGAGGTGGCACCGCCCACCGCGGCCAGGGCCGTCAGCGAGTCGTACGACGGATAGGGGACGCGGCCGATCGTGGAGACAAAGGCGAAGCCGCGCTCCTCCGCCCGCTTCGCCCAGTCCAGCACGAGTGGACCGTTGGTGCCCGGAGTGGTGTTCGGGATGGCGATACCGATGCGCATGGCGCCATCTCCTTCCGTCTTCCGTCGTCGTTCAGGATCCGCCGGTTGACCGTGCCCCGCATCCCGGCGCGGAAACCCGGTCCGGCAGGTGCGGAAAGCGGGACGACGTCGCACGGGCTCGGTGGCATGTCCTCGGAGGAGACCGTGCGGGATTGCTCAGTGATGACCGTGCGAGCCGTGGCCCAGTGCCTCCGGGTGGGGACGCAGGGTCTCGATCCGCCGCTCGATCGCCTGCCGCGCTCCCTGTCTGCGGCCCGGCACATGGCCGCGCAGCGCGATGAGCGCCGGGGCGAGGGAGTGTGCCTGTGCCGGATCGTGGAGTTGTTCCCACTGGTGGTGTGCGCGGTCGACAGCGGCTTCGACGTCTTCGTGGTCCGGGGCCTGACCGCCCGCCAGGCGCGCCTCGGCCGCCGCCATCCACAGTGCGCAGCTACGGGCCGCGTCCTGGGCGAGGCGGGCGAGGTCGGCCCGTACCTCCAGCCAGTGGATCGCCTCCGCCGAGCCGGGACCGTGTGTCCGGTGTGCCGCGCTCTCCCACAGGCCCGCGAGCGTCGCCGCCTCGGCGTGCCGGCCGGCGCGGGCAGCGGCCAGGATCGCCGGATGCGGGTCGTCCTCGGGGACCGGCGCTTCCGGGGCCCCCGGTGACCATCCCGGTGGCGCCGGTGTCCGCTCATGGCTCACCGGCTCGGTCCCGGCGGGTGGCGTGGTGTGGACCGGCGGTGTGTCGACCGCCAGGAGCAGCGCGTCGTCCGCTCCGGCGCGTGCGGCGGCTTGCTCGTGGAGCTGGGCGAGCGGCGGCCGGGCCCCACTGCGCCATATCGACGCGCACGCGGCCAGATAGGCGGGAGAGGTGACGGTGCGGCGCGGCGGAGGCGGAGTGACACGCCCGTACAGACGTGTGCCGTAGCCGAGAGCGATGCCTTCGGAGCGCAGCCGCTGCCAGGCTTCCGTGTCGGCGACGAGATCCACGACCACTGTCGTGGTGCCGGGCCGGCGCAGCTTGAGCTCGCCGGCCAGCCAGTGCCAGGGCAGGCCGGTGTAGCGCACGGTCGCCGGCGTTGTGCGGGCCAGAGCGAGATGGACGAGCCGCTGTTTGTGATCCAGGTGGAGCTGCCCCGCGATGTAGAGGGACAGCGGGCCCGGTGTGGCGGCGGCGGCGCGGATCCGGGTGAGGACGGTCTGCGGGTCGAGCGGATCGGCGAGTTCGATGACGGTCGCCGCTGCCGTCCCTGTCAGGGTGCTCGGCGAGACCACCGCGAGCGCGGCCAGTACGGATGCCGCGTCGATGAGGCAGCCTTTGCCGGCCGGCGCAGCAGCGAGCAGCAGCGCGGTCCCCGCGTCCCTGTCGTCCCCCATGGTCACCACACCGACACCGTATCCCGCTGAACCGGTCGCGGGTCGTCAGGAGTCGCTCCAGCCGTCAACCTTGGGTTGACACCGCGAGAGTGTCAACTTACGGTTGACACATGACGAACCCAGTCCGTATGACCAGCCCTGTCCGGCTCGACGACCTGATCGACGCCATCAAGAAGGTCCACCCCGAAGCTCTCGACCAGCTCTCCGGTGCGGTCATCGCCGCTGATCACCTCGGTGACCTGGCCGACCATCTGATCGGTCACTTCGTGGACCAGGCCCGCCGCTCGGGCGCGTCCTGGACCGAGATCGGCAAGAGCATGGGCGTCACCAGGCAGGCGGCGCAGAAGCGCTTTGTCACCAAGGACTCCGGCGGGCAGCCGGATCTCGATCCCAGCCAGGGGTTCAGCCGGTTCACCGAGCGGGCGCGGAATGTCGTGATGGCCGCGCAGAACGAGGCCCGTGCGGCGGCCAACGACGAGATCCGTCCCGAGCACCTGGCGCTGGGGCTCCTGAGCGAGCCGGAGGCGCTGGCGGCGGAAGCGATCGTCGCGCAGGGTGTGCCGCTGGAAACCGTCCGGCGGACCGTGGCCGCCGCGCTGCCGCCGGCGGCGGGCAACGTGCCCGACCTCATCCCGTACGACGCGCGGTCCCGGAAGGCGCTGGAGCTCACCTTCCGGGAGGCCCTGCGGATGGGACACAACTACATCGGGACGGAGCACATCCTGCTCGCCCTGCTGGAACTCGAAGACGGTACGGGCGTCCTCACCGGCCTCGGCATCGGCAAGGCGACCGCCGAGCGCGCCATTGCCACCGCCGTCGCCGCGGCCCAGGCCGCCCACGAGGGGAAGTGAACTGACGGAGCGTCGGCGCGCCGGGCGCCCCTCTCCGGCGCGGTCCGCGGGCCGCCGTCACGGCGGCGCCCCTCTCCGGCCGGTCCCGGCCTTCTCCCTGTCCGGGACAACCGCCCGCGCCCGCCGCCCCGCGCGCATCCGGGGACCGTCGCGCGCGCGGGCGGGACCGCCGTAAACTGAGAGGCGTACAGCTCTGTACGGACAGATCGCTGGCGCCCTGGGCTGGGGAGGGCGGCAAGTCGATGAATCAGCGGCACCACGGATGATGGTGGCATGGCGAATCCGACGATCTTGACCGTTGACGACGATCCGGCGGTTTCCCGGGCGGTGGCCCGGGACATCCGGCGCCGGTACGGCGACCGGTACCGCGTGGTCCGAGCGGTCTCCGGCGACGAGGCCCTGGGAGCGTTGCGCGAGATCAAGCTGCGCGGTGAACAACTCGCGGTCATGCTCGCCGACTACCGGATGCCGGAGATGAACGGCATCGAGTTCCTCGAAGCCGCGATGGACCTCTTCCCCCTCGCCCGGCGGGTGCTGCTGACCGCGTACGCGGACACCGACGCGGCGATCGACGCGATCAATGTGGTCGACCTCGACCACTATCTCCTCAAACCGTGGAACCCGCCGGAGCAGCACCTCTACCCGGTGATCGACACACTGCTGGACGCCTGGCTCGCGACTCCCGATCCGACGGCGATGGAGACCCGGGTGGTCGGACACCGCTGGTCGGCTCCGTCCTTCGCGGTGCGCGACTTCCTCACCCGCAATCTCGTCCCCTATCAGTGGCTCCTGTCCGACGAACCCGAGGGGGCCCGGCTGCTGACCGCCGCCGGAGTCGCCCCGACCGATGTGCCCCTGGTCGTGCTGTCCGACGGCACTTCCCTGGTGGCGCCCGCCGAGGGCGACCTGGCCGCGCGGGTCGGCCTGAGCACCGTCCCCACCTCGGACTTCTATGACCTCGTGGTGGTCGGCGGCGGTCCCGCCGGGCTCGGCGCCGCCGTGTACGGGGCCTCCGAGGGACTCCGTACGGTACTGGTGGAGCGCGAGGCGACCGGCGGGCAGGCGGGACAGAGCAGCCGGATCGAGAACTATCTCGGCTTCCCCGACGGTGTCTCGGGATCCCAGCTCACCGAACGCGCCCGTCGGCAGGCGCTGAAGTTCGGTGCCGAGATCCTCAGTGCCAGGGAGGTCGTCGCGCTGGAGACGGCCGGGTCCGCCAGAGTCCTGCGGCTGGGCGAGGGTGCCTCGATCACCGCCCATACGGTGGTCCTGGCCACCGGTGTCTCCTACCGCAGGCTGACCGCGCCCGGCCTTGAGGACTTCACCGGCGCCGGGGTCTTCTACGGGTCCGCCGTCACGGAGGCGCTGAGCTGTGAGGGCGAGGAGATCTTCATCGTCGGCGGTGCCAATTCGGCCGGGCAGGCCGCCGTGTACTTCTCCCACTACGCCCGGCGCGTGCACCTGCTCATCCGCGGCGGCGACCTGGTGCGGTCGATGTCCAGTTATCTGATCGACCAGCTCAACGCGATCGACCACATCGTGATCCACCCGTGGACCGAGGTGGTGGACGGAAAGGGCAACGGCCATCTCCAGCAGTTGACTCTCCGGGACACCAGGTCGGGCGCGACGGACACGGTCAACACGTCCTGGCTGTTCGTCTTCATCGGCGCCGAGCCCCGTACGGACTGGCTGGACGGTACGGTCGCGCGCGACCCGCGCGGCTTTGTCGTCACCGGGCCGGATCTGATCGCGGACGGGCGGCGCCCGGCCGACTGGCCGCTGCAACGCGATCCGTACCATCTGGAATGCAGCGTGCCCGGAGTCTTCGCGGCGGGCGACGTGCGGGCCGCGTCGGTCAAGCGCGTCGCGTCCGCCGTGGGTGAGGGTGCCATGGCCGTCACGCTGGTCCACCGCTACATGGAGGCGCAGTGACCGCATCGGACCGGCTGTCCCCGGAGCAGCTCCGCACCCTGTTCCTCTTCGAGTCGCTCGACGAGAGCCAACTGGCCTGGCTGGCCGAGCGGGGCAGGGTGGAGCGGCGCGCCGGCGGCAGCGATGTGTACAGCGAGGGCGACCCGGCCACCTGTTTCTTTGTGCTGCTGAGCGGGGCGGTGACGCTCAGCCGCGGGCTGCACGGCGACGACATCGAGGTCACGCGGACGGATCAGCGCGGCGTCTACGCCGGGGCCACCCAGGCGTATCTGGGCGACCGGGTCGATCAGGTCTATCCGAACACCCTGCGAGCCGTCAGCGACGCCGAGTTCTTCGTGCTGCCGGCCGATGAGTTCGCCGTCGCCATACGCACCTGGTTCCCCATGGCCCTGCATCTGCTGGAGGGGCTCTTCTTCGGCACGCGCGCGGCCAACACCCTGATCAACGAGCGCGAGCGGCTTCTCGCCCTGGGGTCGCTGTCGGCCGGCCTCACCCATGAGCTCAACAACCCCGCCGCGGCGGCCGTCAGAGCGACCGAGGCGTTGCGCGACCGGGTGGCCGGCATGCGTCACAAGCTCGCCCTGATCGCTGACGGCAGGCTGGACGGCACCAAGCTGCACAGCCTGGTGGAGTTGCAGGACGCCGCCGTCAAGCAGGCCGCCGCGGCGACCCCGCTGCCGGCCCTGGCCGCCGCCGACGCGGAGGACGAGCTCGGTGACTGGCTGGACGAACAGGGGGTGACCAACGCCTGGGATCTCGCTCCGGCCCTCGTGGCGGGAGGCATCGGGCTGCCGTGGCTCGCCACGGTCGCCGAGGCCGTCGGTGACGAACACCTGGACTCGGCGGTGCGCTGGCTCGCGTACACCGTCGACACGGAACTCCTGATGGGTGAGATCGACGACGCCGTGACCCGGGTCTCCGACCTGGTCGGCGCGGCCAAGCAGTACTCCCAGCTCGACCGGGCGCCCCAGCAGACCGTCGATGTGCACGCCCTGCTGGACGCCACCCTCACCATGTTGCGGGCCAAGATCCCGGCGACGGTCCGGATCGTCAAGGAGTACGACCTGACGCTGCCGAGGATCCCCGCCTACGGCGCCGAACTCAACCAGGTGTGGACCAATCTGATCGACAACGCCGTCGCCGCCATGAGCGGCAAAGGCACCCTCACCCTGCGGACCTGGCGGGACGGCGAGCGGCTGCTCGTGGAGGTGGCCGACACCGGGACGGGGATCCCGCCGGAGGTCAGGCCGCGGATCTTCGAGCCCTTCTTCTCCACCAAGGCGGTCGGTGAGGGCACCGGCCTCGGTCTGGACATCTCGTACCGCATCGTGGTCAACAAGCACCACGGCGACATCCGGGTGGACTCGCGGCCCGGCGACACGCGCTTCCAGGTATGCCTACCCATCACTCCCGAGCCCGACGCGCCCGACCCCGCGCAGGCCGTCTGACCCTCCGGGACCCGACGGCGCCCGGTCTCCCCGCACGGCCCGGGCTGCGGGCTCCTCCGTGTCCCCCGATCATCGGATGCATGGACCCGTCCGGCGCGCCTCCCGCCGCCCCGCTTCCCGTCATCCGGCCGATGCTGGCCGTTCCGGGCGCACTGCCCGCCGAGAACGAGGAGGCCGCGTGGGCGTTCGAGGTCAAGTGGGACGGCGTGCGCTGCGTCGTCGGTACGACCGGTGACGGGACGGTCACGCTGACCAGCCGGGCGGGTAATGACGCCACCGTGACCTATCCCGAGCTGGGCGCGCTCGCCGAGCAGCTTCGCGGCCGGTCCGCCGTGCTGGACGGCGAGGTCGTGGTCCTGAACGCGCGCGGAGGCGCCGATTTCGGGCTTCTCCAGCGGCGGATGGGCATCGCGGACCCGCGCCGCGCCGCGCGGCTCGCGGTGGAGTGCCCCGTCCATCTGATGCTGTTCGACCTCATGCACCTGGACGGCCTGTCCCTGCTGGGGCTCTCTTACCGGGAGCGCCGCGCCGTCCTCGCGGGGCTGGACCTGGAAGGCGCGCGGTGGAGCGTGCCCGCGTCCATGGAGGGGCACGGGCGCCAGGCGTGGGACGCCACGCTGCGGGCCGGATTCGAGGGCGTCGTGGCGAAACGCCTGTCGTCCCTCTACACGCCGGGTGTGCGGTCGTCCCACTGGCGCAAGACCAAGCATGTGACGACCCTCGACGTGATCATCGGCGGTTGGTCGGAGGGCCGCGGCGGGATCACCGGGCTGCCCGGCGCCGTCCTGGTGGGTCTGGAGGAGCAGGCCGGGCTGCGGTACATCGGCGCCGTCGGGTCGGGCCTGTCCGACCCGGAACGGCACGAGCTGGCGCGGTACTTGGCGGTGATCGGGCGCCCCGGGCCGCCGTTCGCCAACCCGGTCCCGGTGCGTGGCGCGCACTGGGCCGAGCCCCGGCTCGTCGCCGAGATCGCCTTCTCCGGCTGGACCGCGGCGGGAATCCTGCGGCACCCGATCTGGCACCGGCTGCGGCCGGATCTGACGCGCCTCGGGTGACGCCCGGCCCCGAGGAGTGCCGGCCCGGGACCTTCGCGGGCCGTCTCTCCCGCCGGGTCGGCGGGGGTACGACCGTACGAAGGACGGGCCCGGCCGCCGGGCCCGTCACTCTCCCGTGGTCACCAGGCGACCGGAAGCGCGTGCACCCCGTAGACGGCCATGTCGTTCTTGAAGCGGATGTCCTCGAACGGCACGGCGAGCCGCAGACCCGGCAGCCGGCGGACCACGGTCTCCAGCGCGATCTGCAACTCCGCCCGGGCGAGCGGCTGGCCGAGGCACTGGTGCACACCGAAGCCGAAGGCGACATGGCGGCGGGCGTCCCGCGCCACGTCCAGGGCGGCGCCGGAGGGAAACGCGTCCTCGTCGCGGTTGGCGGCGTTCAGCACGCACAGCACCCCCTCGCCCGCGCGGATGACGTGGCCGCCCACACTGACGTCCTCGGTGGCCACCCGGCCCAGCCCGGTGTGCACGATGGTCAGATAGCGCAGCAGTTCCTCGACCGCGCCGTTGACCAGGGCGGGCTCCTCGCGCAGCCGGGTGAGCTGCGCCGGTTCGCGCAGCAGCGCGAGCACCGACAGCGCGGTCATGTTCGCGGTCGTCTCATGGCCGGCGATCAGCAGCAGCCGGCACATGGCGCCGATCTCCTGGACGCTGAGCTCGCCCCGGGCCAGCAGGCGGCTGATGATGCCGTCGTCGGGCTCGCGCTCCTTGTCCTCCGCCAGCCGGATCAGATACTCGATCAGGTCGTCCATGGCGGCACGGATCTCGTCCGGGGTGGAGTCGTCGTGCAGCAGGACCCTGCTGCGGTCCTGGAAGTAGTCGTGGTCCTCGTAGGGCACTCCCAGCAGCCGGCAGATCACCAGCGACGGCAGCGGCAGGGCGAATTCGGGGACCAGGTCGGCCGACGTGCCGGCGGCGGTCATCCGGTCCAGCAGATCGTCGGCGATGCGCTGGATGTCGGGACGCATCGCCTCGATCCTCTTGACCATGAAGTCCGCGGTGAGCATCCGGCGCAACCGGGCGTGCTCCGGGTCGTCCATGCGGATAAAGCTCGGGTCGCCCCCGGTGACCTTCTTGCGTCCCTCGCTCAGGAAAGGGAAGCCGGGGCGGGTGGACTCCGCGCTGAACCTCCGGTCGCCCAGGACCGCGCGGACGTCCTCGTGCCGGGTGATCAGCCAGGGCTGGGAGCCGTCCCACAGGGTCACCCGCGTGACGGGCGACTCGCTGCGCGCCTTCTCGTACGCGGGCGGCGGCGCGAAGGGGCAACTGCCCCGGGCGGCGGGAGCGGTGAGCGGAGAGGTGGGCTCGGTGACGGTCATGGGGGCTTCTCCTTCGCGCTGGGGGCCGGGCGTGTTCCGCGGAGAGGGGACCGGAGCAGGCGAAATACCTGACAAAGTCAATTAACGCACGGTCACGCTAGCTTCGCTGAGCGTGGAGGGAAAGGGCGGGGAAGAGATGGTTCCACATTGGCCGAATGCCGACCGCGCGAACACCCGCGCCCTTGCGCGGTGATGCCGTTACAGTGCCTCCATGTCGGACGCCGCTACGGCCCTGGATCCCACAGCCGCGCTCGAAAAGACGCTGGCTTCGCTGTCCTACCTGCTGACTCGCTCCCAGGCACACGACTGGCAGGTGTCGCAGGCCGGCGTCACCGCCCGCCGTTCGGACGTGTATCTGCTGCTGGCCCTCGACATGAGCGGCGGCATGAGCCGAGTGGGTGACCTCGCCACCCTGCTCATGGTCGAGCCCTCCCATGTCACCCGGCAGATCGACCGCCTCCAGTCACAGCGGCTCGTCGAGCGCACCCCTGATCCGCTCGACGGCCGGGCCCGCCGGGTGGCGATCACGGCGGACGGCGCGGCGCTTCTCGCCCGGCTGCGCGGGGCCAACCGGGCCGGCCTGCGCGAAGCGCTGGACGGCGTCGAGGAGGCAGACATCGCCACCACCGTCGCCGTCCTCCAGCGGCTGGTCGAGCGCTACGCACGCCAGATGCGCACCCGGGTGCTTCCGGACCTCGCCGGAACCGAGGACGCGGACGTGCCCGGCGCGCGGGACACCGTCTGACCCCGCCGGAACCGGGCGTCGGGGTCTTCGGGTTCTGCGGGTTCTTCGGGTTCGGCGCGCGCGTACGCTCCGGCCGGCCCGCCTCCGGGACGTGTGGGGGATCATGGAGGGGCGCACCGCACAGAGCTTGTACCGTTCGTCCGTTGGGCTGTCACCCCCGGTTCACCTGCGAAGACGAACGTGCGAAGGGCCATACTTCCGTCCTTTCCGGAGAACACCCCATGTGCCGACAAGGTTTCTGTGAACACCACATCGCTCCCGGGGCCGGTGCGCCCGTGGACGACTCCTCGGCCGGGGCTCCCGCCCGGCGCGCAGTGCTGAGAGCCGGCACGGCGCTCGGCGCCGGGGCCGCGCTCGCCCTCGCCCCGCTGAGCTTCGCGGAGGCGGATCAGGTCACGGCCGGCGGCGTGCCCGCGGAGGGCGAGGTGACCCGCGTCATCAGCGGTCATCTGGACACCGGAGTGGCGGATTTCGTATATCTGCCGGTGGAGGTGCCACGCGGCGTCAACCAGATCGCCGTGTCGTACACCTACTCCAAGCCGACCGTGCCCGCCGGGACGCCCGGCAACTCCTGTGACATCGGGATCTTCGACGAGCGCGGCACCGAGCTAGGCGGCAGGGGATTCCGCGGCTGGTCGGGCGGAGCCCGTACGTCGTTCGTGGTCAGCCACGACAGCACCACCACCCCGGGCTACCTGCCGGGGCCCGTCAACCGGGGCACCTGGCATGTGGTCCTCGGCCCCTATCAGGTCGCGCCCCAGGGGATGGACTACACCGTCACGGTGACGCTGCGGTACGGCGCTCCCGGCGCCGCCTTCGTCCCCGACTACCCGCCCACCCGTGCCGGGGGACGCGGGCGGGCCTGGTACCGCGGGGACGCCCATCTGCACACGGTCCACTCGGACGGCAAGCGGCTGCCGTCCGAGGTCGCGGCCGGCGCCCGTGCGGCCGGGCTGGACTTCATGATCTCCACGGATCACAACACCTCTTCCTCGCACGGGGTCTGGGGCGAGCAGGCCGGCCAGGACCTTCTGGTCATCACCGGTGAGGAGGTCACCACCCGCAACGGGCACTGGCTGGCGCTCGGGCTGCCGGCGGGAAGCTGGATCGACTGGCGCTACCGCGCCCGGGACGGCGCCTTCTCCCGCTTCGCCAAGCAGGTGCACAAGCTGGGCGGCCTGGTCGTTCCGGCGCATCCCTACTGCCCGTACATCGCCTCGCAGTGGAAGTTCGGCTACGCCGAGGCCGACGCGGTCGAGGTCTGGAACGGGCCGTGGACCTACGACGACGAGTCCGCCGTCGACACCTGGGACGCCCTGCTCGGGGAGGCGATGCGCCGGGGGGACGGCTGGCAGCCGGCCATCGGCAACAGCGACGCGCACAGCGAGCCCCAGGTCATCGGCCTTCCTCATACGGTGGTCAACGCCGAGAACCTGGACCGGGACGCGATCCTGGACGGCATCCGCTCCGGCCGCTCCTGGATCGCCGAATCCTCCTCCGTGTCGGTCGGTTTCACCGCCACGGGCCGGGGCCGGGTGGCCGGGATCGGCGAGACGCTCCGGCTGCCCTCCCAGGCCCCGGTCGACGTACGTGTCGAGGTGGCCGGAGTCCCCAACGGCACCGTGCGCCTGATCACCGACGAAGGCCAGATGCACCAGGAGTCGCTCGACGCATCCGGCGCCGGGACGGTGGTGTGGCGCACCACGGCCTCGCTCGCCGCCTATGTCCGGGCGGAGGTCCGCCACCCGCTCGCCGACGGCACTCCGGGCAAGGGCAACACCATGGCGGCGGCCCTGCAGTGGGGCCCGATGGCCGCGCTGACCAATCCCATTCTGCTGCGGAGCACCGACACCGGACACTGAGGGCCGCATGCAGGACGCCCGGCGGTGAGGACCGGGCAGCGGGGCGGACCCGCGGCAGCCGAAGTGATCAACATGCCGTGCCGGCAGCCGAGTTGCTGTGGCAGACTGCCGGGCATGGTGATGATCGCGGGAGGTGTGGTGTGAGCGAGCCGCGGTCCGCCCCCACCATCGGGCAGCTCGTCCTCAGCAGACAGCTCCGGGCTCTGCGGGAGAAGGCCGGCCTCAGCCGGGAGGACGCGGGCCGGCTGCTGCGGGTCACGGCCGCCACCGTCCGCAGGATGGAAATGGCCGAGGTCGGACTCAAAGTCCCCTACATACAAATCCTGTTGCCGGCCTACGGCGTGCCCGACGAGGAGATCGCGGTCTTTCTGCGGCTGGCGGACGAGGCCAACGAGCCTGGCTGGTGGCAGCGGTTCCACGACATCCTGCCGGAGTGGTTCAGCGGATATGTGAGCCTTGAGGAGGCCGCCAAAACGATCCGCTCCTACGAGCCGCATTTTGTCCCGGGGCTGCTCCAGACCGAGGACTACGCCCGGGAGGTCCTGACCGCGGGGGCCGTGGGAAAGACGACCGATCCCGGCCGGGTGGACCGCCATGTCGCCCTGCGCACGGCGCGCCAGACGCTGCTCACACGTCCGGACGCGCCGACGTTCTGGGCCGTGCTGGACGAGACCGTGCTGCGCAGGCCGGTCGGCTCGCCCTCGGTGATGCGGGCGCAGATCGACAAACTGCTGGAGATGGCCGAGCGGCCGAATGTGACGCTGCAGATCGCCGAGCTGTCCGCGGGGCATCACCCCGGTACGTACAGTCCGTTCGTACTGTTCCGCTTCGATGTCCCCGAAGTGCCCGACATGGTCTACATCGAGTATCTGACCGGCGCGCTCTATCTCGACCGGGACGCCGAGGTCTCCGGGCACAAGGAAGCCATGGACCGGATGGTGGCACACGCGGAGTCCGCGAGCCGCAGCAAACAGCTTCTCGCCTGTTTCCGCAAGGAACTCTGAAGGGGCGTCCGCTGCCCGGTGCTCCGTCCTGCTCCCCGGCCCCCGAACACACGCGCACCGTCCTGGACTTCGGCGGACTCCCGGGACTGTCGCTGATCTCACCGGCGCACCGTGTCCCGGACGAGCCCCGGGTGCCGGTTCCTGACGAGGCGTCATGCGGGCGCGGGCGGCTTCCCCGAGGCGGAGAAAGAGTGCGGCATGCCTTTTCGCGCACCGGATTCCGGCACGGTTATATCACTGCGCCCGAACATACAATCCGATCCTCCCAACGCAATATCTTCACCTCGTTCACGCCGTGCCCGCCGTGACGCTTGACGGGAGATCGATTAATTCTATGGTTGGGACAAGACGCTCATCAGTCGGATGCCAAGACGGAGGAAGAGCGGTCAGAATTCGTCAACGACGCCCCGGCGTACGAAAAGCCTCATGACGATTGCTGAGCCGGATTCCAGCAGGAGCGGAGCCGCGTAACGGCCTCCGGGCTCTTGGCATTTCGCGGCACGTGGAGTGAGATGACAATGCTTCAGGTTTCGGTTGTCGTACCGTGTTACAACGAAAGCGAGGTGCTCGGGGCCTTTCACACCGCGTTGGTCGCCGCCCTCGAACCGACCCGGCAGAGCTTTGAGATCTGCTACGTGGACGACGGCAGCAGCGACCGGACAAGGCGCCAGCTCAGTGAGCTCGCCGGCACCGACCCGCGGGTCCGTTACACCTCCTTCAGCCGCAATTTCGGCAAGGAGGCCGCCATGCTCGCCGGGCTGCGCATGTCCCGGGGCAACGCGGTGGTCCTCATGGACGCCGATCTCCAGCACCCTCCCGAGCTGGTGCCCCGCATGATGGAGCTGCACCGGCACGGTTACGACCAGGTCGTCGCGCAGCGCGACCGGGCGGGCGAGAGCGCCCTCCGCACCGCTCTCAGCAGGGTCTACTACCGGCTGGTGCGACGCTGTATGGACGTCGAAGTCGTGGACGGCGCCGGAGACTTCAGGCTGCTGTCGCGCCGGGCGGTGGACGCCGTACTGTCGCTGCCCGAGAGCAACAGATTCTCCAAGGGGATCTTCTCCTGGATCGGATTCGACACCGCCAGCTTCACGTACAGGAATGTCAAGCGGGCGGCCGGACAATCCAAATGGGGCGGCAGAAATCTTCTCAACTACGGCATCGACGGACTCCTCTCCTTCAACAGCCGTCCGCTGCGTCTGGCGATCCACACCGGCCTGTGCCTTTTCCTGTCCGCACTCGCCTATGCTCTGTGGATCATCACGAATGTCGCCCTCTACGGCGTGGACGCACCGGGCTACACCACCCTGATGACCTCCGTCGTGGCACTCAGTGGAATTCAGCTCGCCACTCTGGGCGTCATCGGGGAATACGTCGGGCGGATCTATCACGAGGCCAAGAACCGACCGCACTATGTGGTCCGTGAAACGGACAGCTCCCGTACGGCGTTCCCGCTCGGCGGCCCGTCACCGACGGCCTTCGCCCACTCGCGTATGGAGTCATGAGGACTCCTGCGCTTTCCCGTTCTCCGGCCGCACCGCGTGCGGCGCCGTCGGCACAGCCACGCGTTCAGCCGTTCACGCCAACGGCTGTCCCACGGGGGCCGGTGGGGACCAAACCCGAAAGGCAGTGATGGACATGGCCGCGGGCGCATCGAGCGTCGCCATCCCGAGACAGCCGGGCGGGGGTCCCCGGCCCGGGCGGCCCGGGCGGGAGGACGGCCACGGGGTATCCGTACGGCCATGGACGACGGTCTGGACGCTCGGGCTCTCGGCGCTGCCCCTCGGGCTTCTCGCCGTGGCCGCGTGGCTCGGGCGTCATGTCCGTCCGGGCGCGGACGAGTGGTGCTTCCTGCCCGCCGTCCGTGACCAGGGCGTCTCCGGGCTGGTCGGCAAGTTCTACTTCACGGACAACGGGCGGCTCACCAACGGTCTGCTGGTCGGGCTCTACGCGAAATTCGGCGTCGCCGGGCACCAGTGGTTCGCTCCGGTCAGCGCGGCGGTCGTCCTGGGGCTGCTGTGGGCCGTCACGGCGCTGCTGCTGCGCAGGTCGGGGCGGACCGTCCCGCGCGGGGTCCCGCTGCTCGTCGCGTCCATGGTGACGGCGGTCTTCCTCTTCGCGACCCCCAACACCTACAAGACCTTCTACTGGCCTGCGTCCTCCGTCTCGCACACCCTCGCGCCCGTACTGGCCTGCGTCGCGGTGATTCCACTGCTGGCGGCCCGGAGGCGGCTGGGCAGGATCGCCGCGCAGGCCACCGTGGCGGTCACGGGGCTCCTGCTGGCTCTGCTCTCGGAGGAGGCGGCGGTCGTCGCGCTGGTGGTACTGGTGGGCGCGCTGCTGCTCTGCCCGTGGACCGTCGCCGAGCGCGTACGATCCTACGCCCGCACCTGGTGTCTGCTGGGCATCGCGGGAATCGGTGCCGGGACTCTCGTCCTGGTCACCTCACCCGGCTCGCGCCACCGGCGTGAGCGGTACGGCGCCGGAACCACCTCGATGCTCGCGCCCGACTCACTGATCGCGTCGCTGCGCGCGTACTGCGACATCCTGGTCACCGTCTGCACCACCTGGCAGTACGTGGGGGCGGTCGCGGCCGGTGTGCTGCTGGGCCTGCCGGCACGGAGCCGTCCGGGGCACACACCGGTCATGACGCCCGGACGGCCGTTCCTCCTGTGGTCCTCGGCCGCCCTCGCCTTCCTGCTCTCCGGCTATCTCTGCACCGTCATCACCTATCCCCTCTTCGGCGCCCGGGTGGTGACCGCGACCCGGACCTGGAACGACTACCTCCTGCTCTATGTGGTGGTGCTCGCGGGCGCCGGTGTGCTGCTGGGACACGCGCTGCGGAGGCGCCGGTGGCGTACGGGCGCGATGACAGCCGCCTGCGCCGCGCTGTGCGCCGTCGCGTGTGCCGGGCTGGCCGTCCCACTCGGTCACCTGGGCAAGGACATGGCCGTACGGGCCCAGCGGTGGGACCGCCAGGATCACTGGCTGCGCGCCCGCGCGGCGGCCGGCGCGGAGGTCCTCCCGTACACGCCGACGCCGCTCAGCGGGATGGGCGAGCCGTTCGGCGGCAACGGACGCGGAAGGGCCTGGCCGGCCCGGTGTGTCGCCGACTACTACCATCTGACCCGGATCACCTATTCGAACCGCCCGCACTGACCCGGGGCGGCCCGGCGCACGGAAACCGGCACTGGGTCACGGCGGGGGCCGTACGATCGCTCGTGGTCCCCGGCATAGTAGAGTCGGCGCCCATGTCGAAGCCTGATGATCTGCTTGTTGACATCGCCACCAGCGTGGAGTCCGAGCAAAGCAATCAGATGTCCCTCACCGTCGTCGTCCAAGGTGCCGTTGTCACCGGACGGCTGGCGCCCGAGGCCGTCTGGCGGGAGCGCGTGGCCGAGGTGCTGGAGGATTCGGAGCGTCTGGCACCGTTCTCCGCCATCTTCAAGTCGGCCGGTCCGAACTCCCGCTCGCAACGGCGGACCGAGCCGCCCACACACCTTCATTTCCATGTCGCACGGATCCTCCAGGGGACCGTCGGCATCCCCGAGACCGGTGGGATGTACCGCATCGCCATCAAGGACGTGAGCGCCTGGACGGTGGGGGACTTCAGCTACTCCGACACCTGAGTCCTTCTCCGGTGAGCCGGCCCTGTCATCCGACTATCGGTACCCGTGCGGCAAGGGCACGGGTACCGATCGCGTAAGCGCTCCTACTGCCCCGGCGGGGCGTCGGGCGTACTGTCCGGACCGGACGGGTCGACCTCGCGGAGCCTGCGCCGCAGATGGGCCCGTTCGGGTTCGGTGCCGACCAGATCGAGCGCCTTCCGGTAGGCCGCCGCGGCCTCGGAGTACCGGCCGAGCCGGTGCAGCAGCTCGGCCCTGGCGGCCGGGTACGGGTGGTAGCCGCGCAGCCGTGGCTCTCCGGCCAGCTCGTCGAGGAGGGTGAGGCCGGCCTCCGGCCCGTCGCGCATCGCCACCGCCGCGGCCCGGTTCAGCGCGACGACCGGGGACGGCGCGAGCGCGAGCAGCACATCGTAGAGAGCCACGACCTGCGGCCAGTCGGTGGTCGCGACATCCACGGCCTCGTCGTGCAGCGCGGCGATGGCGGCCTGCACTCCGTACACACCGGGCGGCCCGCCGGTCAGCGCGACGAGCACCAGCGCACGGCCCTCCTCGATCATGGCGCGGTCCCAGCGGTCGCGGTCCTGGTCGCCGAGCAGCACGAACTCGCCCTCCGGACCGGTCCGGGCGTCGCGTCGCGCGTGGATGAGCAGCAGGAGTCCGAGCAGTCCGGCGACCTCCCGTTCGGCGGGCAGCAGCCGCCGCAGGATCCGCGCCAGCCGGATGGCCTCCTCGGCCAGATCGAGCCGCTGCAACTGAGGCCCCGAGCTGGCCGCGTAGCCCTCGGTGAAGATCGAATAGAGCACCTGGAGCACCCCGGGCAGGCGCTCCGGCAGCTCATCGGCGCCGGGCACCCGGAACGGGATACGGGCCTCGCGGATCTTCCTCTTCGCGCGCACGATCCGCTGGGCCACCGTCGCGGACGGGACAAGAAACGCCCGCGCGACCTCCGGCGTCGTCAGCCCGGCCAGACAACGCAGGGTCAGGGCCGTACGGTCCTCGGCGGGAAGAGCCGGGTGGGCGCAGGTGAAGAAGAGCTGGAGCCGCTCGTCCGGGAGATCGCTGTCCGCGTCCGGGGACGGGACGGGGCCGGCGCGGTCGGCCTCCACCTGCAGGACGGCGAGCCGCGCCGCGTACGCCTGGTCCCGCCGCAGCCGGTCGACGGCCCGGCGGCGGGCCGTCGTCAGCAGCCAGGCGCCGGGTCTGGCCGGAACGCCCTCGACCGGCCAGTGCACCAGCGCCGCCTCGATGGCCTCCGAGGCGACCTCCTCGGCCAGGTCCAGGTCGCCGAAGCGGCGGACGAGCGAGGCGAGCAGCCGGCCACGTTCCTCGCGGAACACCGACTCCACGGACGCCTCGGCGACGGCCCGCTCGTCCATCGCTGTCAGATCTCGAACTCGGCGACCGGCCGCACCACGACCGAACCGCCGCCGCGCGAGCCGGGACAGCGCGCGGCCCAGTCGAGCGCGACATCGAGGTCGGGTACGTCGATGACGTCATATCCGCCGAGGACCTCACGGGTCTCGGCGAACGGCCCGTCCGTGACCGTGCGGTCGCCTCCCGGGCCCACCCGGACCGTGGTGGCGGTGGTCAGGTCCTTCAGCGCGTGCCCGGAGACCAGCACCCCCGATTCCTTCAGCGCCTTGTCGTAGGCCACCCAGTCCTCGTACTCGCATCCGTCGGCGGCTTCGGGTGTCGCGGCACTGTAGATCAGCAGCATGTACTTCATGTCGGGCTCCCTTGTGTCCTGCTCTGTCCTCGCGCGGCGGGTTGCCGTACGCCATGACGACGAACGGGACCCGCGCGGATCGACACGCCTCCGGAAAGTTTTCCAGTTTCTTTCCCGGCCGTGCCACGGACGGCTCTGTCACCGGCCTCCGTGGAGGGCCCGGCTACACCGCGCCGTCACGGGTCGGCCGGTGCGGTGGGCCGGCCGGGGCCGCCTTGGAGGAGACGGGGGAACGCCGGCCCCGGCCGGGACGGGCGCCGCCACGCGCCGTGGACGTACCGCGCCTCGGACGCTCGGCGTTGGTGATGGTGACGGGGATGCCGGTGGGGGCCTGGGCGCCGGTGATGCGGGTGAGGGCGGCTTCGCCGGAGCGGACCTGGGTGGTCTGCGGGG
>NZ_JBEYIF010000034.1:0-30227 GCF_040635655.1 Streptomyces sp. NPDC006923 | reverse complement strand
AACGCGAGGGTCTTGCCCGAGCCGGTACGGCCCCGGCCCAGCACGTCCCGCCCGGCCAGCGAGTTCGGCAGCGTCGCCGCCTGGATCGGGAAGGGCACGGCCATGCCCTCGGCGGCCAGGGACGCCTTCAGCGTGTCGGGCATCTCCAGTTCGGCGAAGGACGCGACGGCGGGCAGCGCCGGAGTGAGGGTGACCGGAAGAGCGAACTCGCCCTGGGGGGCGGCGGGACGCCGTCCGTAACCACCCGAGCGGCTCGGCGCGCCGGAACGGGCGGGGGCTCCGGAGCGGTTTCCCTGCGAGCCGAAGCGGCTCCTGCCGGCGCCGGCGGAACCGCCGGTCCTGGTACGGGAGTAGCGGTCGCGGTCGTTTGTGCGAGCTGTGCGGTTCATGCGGAACCTTCCTCGATGCGGCGCGTATCGAGGAACTCTCGGCGGCAATGGGCCGCATGAGGAGTCGCAAGAACGAGCCGAAGAAAAGACGAAATGAAGCAGGGTGAAATAAGGCGGTCCCATTGCTTCAAAAGGGGTCGGCATCCGCCGGTAAAACAATGGTCCCGGATGCCGGATCAGGGTGGGCCGGCGGCGGAATTCCTGCCCGCCGTGCCTCGGGCGGTTCGACAGCGCACGCTGTCCCCGCCGACGCTCGTGAAACCGTCATGGCTCACGGAGCACAAAAAAGCGACGAGCCGGGGCCCGCACCCCGAGGTGCGGGTCCCGGCTACGCCGTACGCGTCAGCGTCAGGCGGGAACGATGTTCTCGGCCTGCGGGCCCTTCTGGCCCTGCGTGACGTCGAAGTTCACCTTCTGACCTTCCTGAAGCTCACGGAAGCCGGAGGCGGCGATGTTCGAGTAGTGGGCGAAGACGTCAGCGCCGCCGCCGTCCTGCTCGATGAAGCCGAAACCCTTTTCCGCGTTGAACCACTTCACGGTGCCAGTAGCCATATCAAAATCTCCTTCAGGGCAGTGCCCGGAGCCGCACTGTGCGAGCCCCGCGTCGCCGCGATGATCGCCCCGTCCGGAGACCAGCACCGGAAATACAAAAGCGCACCTTCCGACATGGGGAGCCGGAAAGAGCACTTGAAGTCTTTGGGAACCACAACTGCAACTGACATCGACGATAGCACGGTATGAGCGGCCGGGGGCGCCCGGCATTTCGCTCCACTTGCCGCTCAATAAACTCTCATCGCGCATTGCACTAATTTCTGTACTTGCGAGAATAGATATTCACTGCCGCCGGGCGGGATGCGCGGCACGGCGGGCAGGCCGGAGCCGCGCCGTCTCAGGAATCGGCGGCCTCGCCGGAGTCGGCCGGAGAGCGGCGCAGTTCCTCGTTGAGCCGCAGGGCTTCTTCGAGCTGGTCCTCCAGGATGACGATGCGGCAGGCGGCCTCGACGGGAGTGCCCTGGTCGACGAGTTCGCGGGCGCGGGCGGCGATCCGGAGCTGGTACCGCGAGTAGCGGCGGTGGCCGCCCTCGGAGCGCAGCGGCGTGATCAGCCGGGCCTCCCCGATGGCGCGGAGGAAGGCGGGCGTGGTGCCGATCATCTCGGCGGCACGGCCCATCGTGTACGCGGGGTAGTCGTCATCGTCGAATCGGTCGGTGGCGTGCGGTTTGGTCTCTGAGTTCACTTGCACCTCTTCTGGGACGCGTCGAGGGGCCCTGGCGCCTTACGGCACCAGGGCCCCGAGGGGTTTCAACACCATCTGCCGGCGCTTTGTGCCGGCTCTCTTTTTCCGCGTGTCCGCCTGGGAGGACGGGAGTGCGGGGATCGCGAATGCGTGACCGGGGACCACCTTCCATTCCGGGGCCTGCGGTACCCGGGCGGACTGGTCCTCGCCCGGGCGATCCTGATGGCGTCTACTCCTCTCTCTCATCTGTGTGGGCGGGTACTGCTCTTCACTCGGTGGTGCGCGGCGGCCCCTGGGGCCGCCCGGCCCGGCAATCAGTCGTGAGACCTTCTGTGCTTCCTGGCCCCACGGCTCCACTGCCGTGCCGTGATACCGCGCGCGGCAGTTCATCCCTGCCGCGCTCTGACGACTTCGTTGGCTACAGAAGAAAACCTAACCACTGTGGCTTCAGATGTCTACTACAGCCACGACAGATTTTCCTGGATCAGGGTGAGAAGTTATCCACCGCGCGTGACAGGCGCTGCGAACCTCGTACGACACCAGGCCCGGAGCCGGGTCGGCGGCTTGCCGCAGCGGGAGGGCGGCGTGACGATGGATGTGGCACCGGCGAGAGGGGCCTGTCCGGCATGGCCGTCGGCATCGGCCGGTGATCAGGTGGGTCGCGCGCCCTCCTGGGTACGCCGGACCGCAGAGGTGCCCCGTGCAGATGTCCAGCCCTTCGCAGGCGACGGAGACCCGCTGCTCAGTGGCGGTTTTCCGGGGTGACTCCCTGCTGCTCGTCCGCAGCGTGGAGAACGGCTCCGAGGTGTGGAAGCTGCCCGGGGGCCATGTGTGGGCCGAGGAGGGGCTGATCGCCTGCGCGCGGCGCGAGCTGCGTGAGGAGACGGGGCTGACGGCTGACGCGATGCACTGCGCGTTTGTCCTGGACGTACACGATCAGGTGACCGGTCGCTATCTCGTCGAGATCATTCTCATCCCGTCGGAACTGCTCACCGGCGAACCCCGGCGCTGCGAGGAGGGAAGGGAGCCGGTGTTCGTGGCGATGGACGAGCTGCCCCGGCTCGCGCTCCGGCCGCCGGAGACGGCGCATCTGTACGGCCTGCGTGATCTGCACAAGCGAGAGTTCGCGGAATCCCCAGCGGAATCCCCCGGATCCCCAGCGGGATCCGAGGCGGGCGCCGCGGCGGAGACCGGGGGCGCGCGCCGGATCGGCGTACGCACCGTGCGCTGAGCCGCCCGTCCCGCGGCACCGTACGTCCGGGTCCCGTCCGCGTCGCGCGGGGTGGCTCCGCCTCGCTGAGCGCCCCGCCCTGACGTTAGCCTGGACCGTACGGCGGCCCTGTCGGGCGGCCGTACGGCGGTGGGGCCCGCCGTACCCGAACCGCGGCCGAGGCCGCCAACGGTCCCTACTTGCGATGGAGCGCGCCCGTTGGCGGGCGCCCTGCGAGTAGGAGATGCGCGGACATGGAGAACCGGCGGTACCGAGCGGTGAACGAGCCCATCGATCCCGATGTCGGCCCTCCCCTCCCCGCGCGGCGCCCGGAGCGCGCCCGGATGCCGTGGTCCGTGGTGGCCGTCGTGGCGCTCGGCGGCGCGATCGGCGCCTCGGCGCGTTATGGAGCGTCCCTCCTGTGGCCCACCGCCCCGGGTGCCTTCCCGTGGACGACGCTGGTGGTGAACGCCGTGGGATGCGCCGTGATCGGCGTCTTCATGGTGGTGATCAGTGATCTGTGGGCGGCGCACCGGCTGGTGCGGCCGTTCTTCGGGACGGGCGTGCTGGGCGGGTTCACCACCTTCTCCACCTACGCGGTGGACATCCGGCGGCTTGTGGACTCCGGCGACGCCCGTGCGGGCGTCGCCTACCTGGGACTGACGCTGCTCGCGGCGCTCGCGGCGGTGTGGAGTGCGGTGTGGGCGACCCGCCGCGTGGTGGCGTGGAGGCAATCATGACCAGGCTGACGGGCAGAGCCGTACGGGTGACGGTCTTCCTCGGCGAGACCGACCTGTGGCACCACAGGCCCCTCTACACGGAGATCGTGCACCGGGCGCACAGGGCGGGACTGGCGGGAGCCAGCGTGTTCCGGGGGATCGAGGGGTTCGGCGTGTCGTCGCTGATCCACACCCAGCGGCTGCTGTCGCTGAGCGAGGAGCTGCCGGTGGCCGTGGTGATCGTGGACACCGAGGAGAAGATCGAGGCTTTTCTCCCGCAGCTCGACGAGGTAGTCGGCGAGGGGCTGGTGATCCTGGACGACTGCCGGGTCGTCCGGCATGCCGGACGCGCGGAGAGCCCCGGGGAGAGCCGCGCGGAGAGTCGCGGCGAGAGCCCGGAGGAGAGCCGGTGAACTGGCTGCTGGTTGTCGTCGGCGCCGCCATCGGTGCCCCGCTGCGCTATCTGACCGACCGCGCCGTGCAGCGCCGGCACGACACCGTCTTCCCCTGGGGCACCTTCACCGTCAATGTCGCGGGCTGTCTGATCCTCGGCCTGCTGACCGGCGCGGCCACGGCGGGAGCCGCGTCCTCGCAGGCGCAGTTGTTCGTCGGGACGGGACTGTGCGGCGCCCTGACGACGTATTCGACGTTCAGTTACGAGACGCTGCGGCTGGCCGAGGACGGAGCCACGTTCTACGCCGCCGCCAATGTCGTCGGCAGCGTGGTCGCCGGGCTCGGCGCGGTCTTCGCAGGCGTCGCCGTCGCCCAGGCGGTATGGGCCTGACCGCGAGGGCCGCCCGCCCGGTCATCCCGGGGTGAGACCGAACGGAAGCCCGGGATCCATCTCGGCGATCTCCAGCAGCCTGTTGTACTTGGCGACGCGTTCGCCGCGGGCCGGGGCACCGGACTTGAACTGCCCGCAGCCCGAGCCGACGGCGAGATCGGCGATGAAGGAGTCCTCCGTCTCGCCGGAGCGGTGGGAGACCATCTGGGTGTAGCCGGCTGCCCGGCCGACCCGGACGGCCTCCAGGGTCTCGGTGACCGTGCCGATCTGGTTGACCTTGATGAGCGCGCAGTTCGCGACCTTCTTCCGTACCGCCTCGGCGATGATCGCCGGACTGGTGACGAACAGGTCGTCGCCCACGATCTGGATCCGCTCTCCCAGGCGTGCGGTCAGTCGTGCCCAGCCGTCCCAGTCGTCCTCGCCCAGGCCGTCCTCGATGGACCACACGGGAAAGCGCTGGACGATCTCCTCGTAGCGGTCGATGAGTTCGTCGGAGGTCAGCAGCTCACCGGCGACCCGGTAGCGGCCGTCGGGGCCGCGGAACTCACTGGCGGCCGGATCGAGCGCGAGGGCGACGCCGTCACGGCCGGGGGTGTAGCCGGCGTCCGTGATGGCGGCCACCAGCTCGCGCAGGACATCCTCGGGGCGGTCGAGGGCCGGAGCGAAGCCGCCCTCGTCGCCCAGGCCGCGCCCGAGTCCGCCGGCGGCGAGGCGGGCCCCGAGGCGCCCGTAGATCTCGGCGCCCGCCCGCACGGCCTCCGGAAGACTGGGCGCGCCCAGCGGGGCGATCATGAATTCCTGGAAGTCCAGGCTGTTGGCGGCGTGCACGCCGCCGTCGATGACGGTGAAGTGCGGCACCGGCAGCAGGGGCGCCGCGCCGCAGAGCGCGGCGATGTCCTGCCACAACTCACGCCCGTAGAGCGCGGCCTGCGCGCGGGCGGCGGCCAGCGAGACCCCGATGACGGCGTTGGCGCCCAGGCGTGACTTGTCCGGAGTGCCGTCGAGCTCGATCAGCGCCGCGTCCACCTCCGCGACCGACGCGAACCGCTGGCCGACGAGGGCGTGGGCGATCTGGACGTTCACATGCGAGACCGCCTGTCGCACCCCCTGTCCGGCGAAGCGCCGCGGGTCGCCGTCGCGCAGTTCCGCCGCCTCCCGGGAGCCGGTGGACTCGCCGGAGGGGACATCGGCCCGGACGCGCAGACCGCTGTCGGTCGTCAGGGTCACGGCGAGGGTCGGGCGGGCGCGGGAGTCGAGGATCTCGGTGGCGTGCAGGCGCGCGATCCGCACCATCAGGAACGGCCTCCCGGATCGGCCCCGGGGATCCCGGAAAGCCGTCCGTCCGGCGCGTGCCGCACCGGCGACCGGGGCCCGCGGCTCATCCGGCGCCCGCCTGTTCGACGGCACGGGCCCTGGAGGCGTCGATCTCCCGGTACGCCTGTTCGCGGCCCTCCCAGTGCGAGCCCTCCACGGACTTGCCGGGCTCCAGGTCCTTGTAGACCTCGAAGAAGTGGCTGATCTCCAGCAGGTCGAACTCGGAGACGTCGCTGATGTCCCGTGTGCCGGCCCGGCGCGGGTCGTGGGCCGGTACGCACAGGACCTTCTCGTCCGGCCCCTTCTCATCGCTCATCATGAACATGCCGATGGCCCGGCAGCGGATCACACAGCCGGGGAAGGTCCGCTCGCCGACCAGCACGAGCGCGTCCAGCGGATCGCCGTCCCGGCCCAGGGTGCCTTCGATGTAGCCGTAGTCGGCCGGATAGCGGGTGGCCGTGAACAGCGTCCGGTCCAGCCGGATCCGCCCCGCCTTGTGGTCCATCTCGTACTTGTTGCGGGATCCCTGGGGGATCTCCACGATCACATCGAATTCCATCGCGGACTCCACTCCTTCCGACGGGCACGCCACCGGCGGTGACGCCGGCGTGGAGCGGGCGCGGGCATGGCGCCCCCTGGTCACGAGATGACCAGGGAGAGTCGCGTAGAGAGCCCGCGGTACCGGTGAGCCCCCTCACCGGTAGGGAGCGCGCGCATTTCAAGTGTGCGCCACCTCACGCGGGCCGCCAGTCCTGCCCGCCCGGGGCGGGTCCGTGCGACGGCGGGGCCGTTCAGCCCGCGGCGATCGAGGTGAGCTGCGTCAGGCTGTCGATCCGCCAGTCCGCCGCCGCGATCACATCCGGGTCGTCCGCCCACAGATAGCCCCAGGGGCCGCGCCGCAGATGGACGGTGCGCAGCCCGGCCTCCACGGCGGGGAACAGGTCGTACGCGGGATGGTCACCGACGTACGCCGTCTTCTCGGGCGGGGCCTTGGCCGCCTCGGCGACCCGGGCGAAGAAGTCCCGCGACGGTTTGGCGACGCCCCACTCGCCCGAGGTGACGATGAGATCGGCGGGGAGATCGAGACCGCGCAGCAGCTCTCCGGCCTTGACGGTCTGGTTGCCCGCCAGGACGACCCGGACGCCGAGCGCCTGGAGACCCGCGAGGGCGGGCCGCACGTCGGGATAGAGATCGGATTCGTCGAGGTGTTCGCCGCGGCCGGCGGCTTCTCTGGCGCGGTATGCCTCGCCGACATCCATGCCGGGTTTGATGAGACGCAGGGCGTCGGCACTGTCCCTGTTCTGGACGGTGACCGCGCCGACGAGGGCGGAGATGGTGTGCCGGGGAATGCCCAGCCAGTCGGCCCAGGAAGCCCAGTAGCGGTCGTCGCGCACGAGGGTCTCGCCGACATCGAACACGAAGGTTTCAATCACCGGTCCGAGCCTAAGGGGTGTCCTGTAATCCCTGGTGGATCAGCGCGCGGCGGCGGACGCGGCGCGTCGCACGCGTGTCGCGCGGCGGAGGGACGTCCGGGCGCCGGCCGGGTACGGGCGTCCCGGTGGCGCGGTTCCTCGTGGCACGGGCCGTGCCGGACGCCGCAGGCCCGCGACGATCCACCGGACGGGGCCCGGGGGGATACTCTCCGCCAATTGTCAGTGGCGGGCCGTAGCCTTGCTCTCATGTTCGCTTCCTCGTCCGCTTGTGCTGCGTCCGGTGATCGCGGTTCCGTCAGGTCCGCCGCTGTTGTCAACACGGAGATCCGTGCCCTGTGGGGGCGGGCCGGCGGTGTGCTGCCGCCCGCCGAGCAGGAGCGCTACCAGCGGCTTCTGGTGGAGTGGGCGGCGGCGGTACGGGCCGATGTCGTCGAGGCCGCCTGACGCGTCGCTCCGCCGAGTCCTGCCCCGATCGCGACACCGAGTGGTGATGATCTTGCTCTGGATGGCGTAGAGTCAGGTTCACCGACGCGGGGTGGAGCAGCTCGGTAGCTCGCTGGGCTCATAACCCAGAGGTCGCAGGTTCAAATCCTGTCCCCGCTACTCCGAAGAGAACGCAGGCCCGGATCCTCAGGATCCGGGCCTTCGTCGTGTGCGGCCGATACGGCGTTGGCCGGACGATCCACTTTTCGCCGGTTGTGGCAAGTACGGTGAAGAGACGGCTGTGCTCGTACGGAACACCATGAAGGGGTACGCCGAGCACCACCTGGCCGATGGAACCGACTGCCCGACCGGGCCCGCCCTTGCCGTCCGACCCGACCGGGTCCGGCCCGGGACCGGCCCCGTAGTCCAGTCGGCCGAGAGCGAGTCGCCGCCGGGAGCGGCAGCGATCAGCCTGGGTGGAGCGCGGTACCGTCCGCAGCCGTAGCGGACCGGCAGGAGACCACTGGTGGTGAAGCTAGGGAAGCTCCGAGAGGGCAACGGCGGCGGAGCCCGCCGGGGCGGGGACGAAGCCGGGTTCTGGGCCGAGGACAGGACGGGTTTCTGGGCGGGCGCCGGCAGCACCGGCCGTGTCACCAGCCGCAGCGCGGGCCATGGCATGGGCCGCCGTTCCGGGCGTGGGCTGGTCCGTGTCCTGCCCGGCCTGGTGATCGTCGCCGGTGTGGTGCTCGATCTTGTGACCCCCGCGCGGATCACCGCCTCCCCGCTCTTCGCGGCCGCCCCGCTGGTGGCCGCGCCGTTCTACCCGATGCTCGGCACCCTGCTGGTCGGCGTCGCCGCGCTGGTCGCCGAGGTGGGACTGAACATCTACAACCAGTCGATGGCGGATCCGGCGTCGCTCACCGAGCTGCTGACCGTGCTGATCGTGTCCATCCTCGCGCTGTACATCAACGGCGTCGTCCGGCGCAGCGGGGAGCGCCTCGCCTCCGCCCGGATCATCGCCGAGACCGCGCAGCGGGCGGTGCTGCCGAGACCCGCCGAGCGGATCGGCGGGCTCCGTATCGCCGCGCGGTACGAGGCGGCCCAGGAGGGCGCGTTCATCGGCGGCGACCTGTTCGCCGTGCAGGACACGCCGTACGGAGTGCGGCTGGTGGTCGGGGACGTGCGCGGGAAGGGGCTTGAGGCGGTCGAAGCGGTGGCGGTGGTCATCGGATCCTTCCGCGAGGCCGCCGAGCAGGAGAGCACGCTGGAGGGGGTGGCGCAGCGGCTGGAGCGCGCCATCACACGCGAGGGTTCGCGGCGGGACGGGCTCGACGCCTTCGAGGGGTTCACCACGGCCGTGCTCGCCGAGATCCCGCACAGCGGCAATGTGGTGCGGCTGGTCAACCGGGGCCACCCCGAGCCGCTGCTGCTGGGCGCCGACGGCCAGGTGCGGATCCTCGAACCGACCGATCCCGCGCTGCCCCTCGGGATGAGCGAACTGGGCGCCTGGCCCGACCGCGCCGAGGAGGCCGCCTATCCCGACGGGGCGACGCTGCTCTTCTACACGGACGGGCTCTCCGAGGCGCGCGACGACCAGGGTGCCTTCTACGTCCCGAGCGAGCGGCTCAGCGGCCGGGTCTTCCAGGGGCCCGACGACCTGCTGCAGGCCCTGATCGAGGACGTACGGCTGCATACGGGCGGCGGGAGTCAGGACGACATGGCGCTGCTGGCGGTCGGCCGGCCCGCCAACTGGCGGCAGCCGGAGTGGCGCCGTGTGATGCCCGTCACTCCCTGACGGCGAGTACGGCAGGACCGGCGCCGGCGGCCGGGCCCGCGCGGCTGATTCATTATGCCGATCCGCCGGGTCGATTCACTGCCGGTAATCGACAGGTACCGCTGCGCATAACATCTGACACACCATCAGAAATGGCCCCGGCTTTCGGCTCCGGAGAATTCGCCCGACTGTGACCATTTATATCCTGGTAAGTCCGATGCGAAGTCGTTAACGATTACCGGGAACAGCTTGGAATAAAGCCCTGGTCTCTATTAACGTTCGATAACGCAGCGCGGTCGTCCCAGCCGTCGTAAGAGACGGCGCCGTGCGCACGCGCCGAATCCCGCCAGGGAACCGGGGAACCACACATTGGGGTGAATCGGACGTTCTTTGCTGCCCTGTGCGGCAGAGAGCACCCGTAGGAGACCTTCCTGCTCCGAACCCGTCAGCTAACCCGGTAGGCGAGAAGGAAGGAAAGGAGTGCGCCCCTGTGGCGTCCAATCAGCCTGCCCCCGAAGCCCTCTTCGAAACTCGCACCTCCGCGATCGAGCCGGACCGGGCCTGGGGGGAATGGAACCCCACCGAGGAGTCCATCCGCCCCGTACGCGGCAGGCACCGCGTCGCCAAGCAGCGCACCGGGATAGCCCGCAATGGGATCGCCCGTAGCTCCACGGTCCTCGGCGTCGGCGTCATAGCCGCCGTCGGCGCGGGCGGCATAGCCACCGCGCAGGACAAGCCCGCTGTCTCCATATCCCTGCCCGACACCATCACGGACAATCTCCCGGACGCCACGTCGCTGCCGGGCGTGGGCTCCCTCGTGTCGCACGACGCCGAGCCGGACAATGTCCTGGCCGCGGCCCCGCTCACCACGGCCGGCCTCACCACCGCCGACGCGGAGCAGGGCGCCACCGACGCGGGCGAGGCCCTCCGGGCCCGCATCCTCCAGCAGGCCGAGCAGCAGCAGAGCGAGGCCGACGCGGCGCAGCAGGCGGCCGCGGAGACGGCGGCGGCCGAGAAGGCCGCGGCCGAGGCGAGGAAGCAGCAGACCGACGCCGAGAAGAAGGCGGCGGCGGCGAAGCGGAAGGCCGAGGCGGAGGCCAGGGCCAAGGCGGAGGCGGAGCGGCTCGCCAAGCTGGCCGCCAGCTACGCCCTCCCGACCTCCTCGTACACCCTCACCTCGACCTACGGCCAGGCCGGCTCCATGTGGTCCTCCGGCTACCACACCGGTCTGGACTTCGCGGCCCCGACGGGTACGCCGGTCAAGGCCGTGCACAGCGGCACCGTCAAGTCGGCCGGCTGGTCCGGCTCGTACGGCTACCGCACGGTCCTGGAGCTGGATGACGGTACGGAGATCTGGTACTGCCACCAGTCCTCGATGACCGTCAGCGCCGGACAGAAGGTCTCCACGGGCGAGGTCATCGGACGCGTCGGCGCGACCGGCAATGTGACCGGTCCGCATCTGCACCTCGAAGTGCACACGCCGGACGGCGCGGGCGTCGACCCGATGAGCTGGCTGCGCGGCAAGGGCCTCACCCCCTGACCCACCCGCGGTCCCGACGGCTCCGGCGCCCCCTCCAGGCGCCGGAGCCGTCGGCCGTTCCCGGGCCGGTGCCCCCGGGCGGTGGGGACGGGAGGCACTGGAACCGTGGAAAAGACGGGGACATGGCGCGAAAACGGAACAGGGCGCCCCACCGCGGCTGTTGAATTCACCCATGACTGAGCTGCGTAAGCTGGGCACCTCCGACCTCCGGATCTTTCCGTTCGCCCTCGGGGGCAATGTCTTCGGCTGGACCTCCGACGAGAAGCAGTCCTTCGCCGTGCTCGACGCCTACGCCGCCGCCGGCGGCAACTTCGTCGACACCGCCGACACGTATTCCTCCTGGGTGCCGGGGCACGAGGGCGGTGAGTCGGAGACCGTCCTGGGCAACTGGGTCGCCTCGCGCGGCAATCGCTCCGAGGTGCTGGTGGCGACCAAGGTCGGCCGCCATCCCCGGTACCAGGGCCTCTCGGCGGAGACCATCAGGGCCGGCGCCGAGGAGTCGCTGCGGCGGCTGGGCACGGACTACATCGACCTGTACTACACGCACTTCGACGACCTGAGCGTCCCGGTCGAGGAGATCATCACCGCCCTCGACGGGCTCGTGAAGGACGGGAAGGTGCGTGCCATCGCGGCGTCCAACATCGGCCCCGACCGGCTCGCGGCCTCGCTCGCCTTCTCGGAGCGCGAGGGGCTGGCCCGCTACGCGGCGCTCCAGCCGCGCTACAACCTGGTGTCGCGCGACACGTACGAGGGCGCGCTCCAGGACACGGCGGCCCGGTACGGGCTGTCCGCCGTGCCGTACTCCGCCCTGGCCTCCGGCTTCCTCACCGGCAAGTACCGCCCGGGTACGGAGGTCAGGAGCGCCCGGGCCGCGGGCGCGGGCACGTACCTGGGGACCGAGCGCGGTGCGAAGGTGCTCGACGCGCTGGACCGGATCGCCGGGGCGCGCGGCGCCGAGCCCGCGACCGTCGCCCTGGCGTGGCTGGCCGCGCAGCCGACCGTCGTCGCGCCCCTCGCGTCCGCGCGGACCCCCGAGCAGCTTCCCGCGCTGCTGGCGGCGACCGAGCTGGAGCTGACGGCGGAGGAACTGGGCGATCTCACCGCCGCGTCGGCCTGACGCCTGACATCCGAGGGCTCAGGCCCGGGGCCCTCCGTACCGCGGGGCCGCGCCCGGGCCGAGCGGTCCCGCCGGTGAAGTGATCGCCGCCAACTCGTCCCGGGTGCCACACTGGTGCGGGGATGTGCGGTGGCACGCACGTCGGGGAGAGCACTCGGGGGACAGCATGGCGGAAGCCTCTTCGCCGGATTCGGGACCGGCTCGGCACGGCAACGGCGGCGCGCTGGCGCGGACCTTGCTCATGGAGACGCGCGAGGAGCTGGCGAAGGCCGACCAGAAGTCCAGTCTGCTGCTGGCCTCGCTGGGCGTCGCGGTCGCCGCGCTGATCGGCGCGTTGAGCGGCGGCGTGGTCGATCCGCTGCGGTTCGGGGTCGCGGGACAGCTCTTCTTCTGGACAGGCTGCGGCGCGGCGGCCGTCTCCCTCGTCCTGCTGGGCGCGGCCGTGCTGCCGCGCATCAAGCCGTCGGCCGCGGCCGGGGAGGGCGGCCCGCCGGCCGCCGCGTCCCCGGATCCCGCGGACGCCGGACAGCCGCAGGTCAACTACTTCGGCGACATAGCCGACGGCTCGATGTCCCTCGCGCGGATCCGCGCCGTACTCGACCGGACCGATCCGGTCGAACGGGACGTCAGGCAGTTCGCCGTGCTCGCCACCTCCGTGGCGTACAAGTACCGGTGCATCCGGCTGGGCATGGTCTGGGGCCTGGCCTTTCTGGCTCTGACGCTGCTCGGGGCCGTCCTGGGCACCCGGCTCTGACGGGGCCGGACCCTGGCGAAGCCGGATCCCTCGTCTGCGCGACCTCGTAGGCCCGACCTCGTCCGTGCGACGGCGCCGCGCGGCCTGTTCGACGCGCGCGGTCCGCGTCACTGGCGGTACGGGTTGTAGCCGTCGTAGTCGATGTGCGGCGGCGGCACCCGGACCCGGCCCGTGGCCCGCGCCGCATAGGTCAGTGAGGGCCCGGCGACCTCCCGGCGCTGCCAGAGGTGGTGCAGCAGCTCCCGCTCGCGCTCGGTGAAGTCCGGGCCGACCACGCCCCGCTGGGCCCGGTGGCGCAGGAACGCCAGGGACGTCGCGAACGCCTCGTACTCACCGACCGCCCGGCCCGCCCTCGGTCCGTAGGTACGGGCCGCGAAGTCGCGTGCCACTTTGCGCGCCCGCATGGAGGAGAGCGCCCGGGGCGCGGCCGGGGTCAGCCAGCCGGCCGCGGCGTAGGCGGGCAGCTCCAGCGAGACCGTGCGCAGCTCGCGCTGCCTGCTCCATATCACCAGCCAGGTCAGCAGGGCGAAGACCGGGACCATGAAGATCCCGTACACCGCGTAGAAGCCGTACGGGCCGAAGACCGACGAGGAGCCGTTCCACAGCGCGTGCATGCCCATCGCCAGGGCCAGGCCGAGCGGCGGAAGGACGAACCGGCGCAGCCGCTGCCGGCGGCCGGCCGTCGCCGCCAGTCCGAAGCCGATGCCCGTGAGCACGGTGAACAGCGGATGCGCGAACGGCGACAGCACGATCCGTACGAAGAAGGTGGCGGCCGTGACGGAGGCGAGGCCGGAGCTGCCGTTGTACTGGTCCTCGCCGAAGGCGCTGCCGAGATACAGGATGTTCTCGGTGAAGGCGAAACCGGTGGCGGTGAAGCCCGCTATCACGACCCCGTCGACGAGCCCGGTGAAGTCCCGGCGGCGGAAGAGGAAGATCAGCAGGACGGCCGCGGCCTTGGCGCTCTCCTCGACGACCGGGGCTATCACCGTGGCGCCGAGGGACTCCGCGCCGGCCGGGTCGGCGGTGGCGGTGGCTATCCAGCGGGTCGCGAAGGAGTTCGCGATGATCGCGACCAGGGCGGCGGCGCAGGCACCCCAGGCGAAGGAGAACAGCAGATTCCGCCAGGGCCCCGGCTCGACCCGGTCCAGCCAGCGGAACGCCGCCATGAGCAGCGGCACGGGCAGCACGGCGAGCCCGAGACCGACCAGAAAACCCTGGGTGCCCGTCTGGTCCCGGACGAGCGCGAGGATCAGCAGACCGCAGAGGGCGAGCAGCGTGATCACGGCCACCGCCCTGACCGCCCTGTGGCGCCAGAAGGCACCGCTCGGGCGGTAGCGCCTGCGAGCGGGCTCCGGCACGGCCGTCCACAGACTGCCGAGCTGTTCCTGCCGCTGGTAGTCGGGGATCGCCGGACGCGGACCGTGGCGCTGCGGGGACGGTTCTGACACCCGCTGACCCTAACGAGGGGCACTGACACCTGGCGACGGTATTCCGGCGCTGCCGCCGACGCTCCGAGGCGGCTGCCTCACCGGCCGGCGCGGCTCCCGCCGGGCCGCAGGGCGCCGCGCCGGGTCATCGCGCCGGGAGGTCCGCCGCGCGCCGGAACAGCAGGTCGTGCACCACATGACCCTTGTCGAGCCCCTGGCCCTCGAACCGGGTCAGCGGGCGGAACGCGGGCCGCGGCGCGTAGCCGCCGTCCGGCCGCGTGTTCTCGAAGCCGGGGTGGTCCGTGAGCACGGCCAGCATCTGCTCGGCGTACGGCACCCAGTCGGTCGCGCAGTGCAGCACGGCCCCGGGCTTCAGCCGGCTCGCCGCCAGGGTGAGGAACTCCGGCTGGATCAGCCGCCGCTTGTGGTGCCGCTTCTTGGGCCACGGATCGGGGAAGTAGACGCGCAGCCCCGCGAGCGACTCGGGCGGCAGCATCTCCCGGAGCAGAATGATCGCGTCGCCATTGGCCACCCGGATGTTGGAAAGGCCCTCGCGCTCCGCGATACGGAGCAGATTGCCCTGGCCCGGCGTGTGCACATCGACGGCGAGGATCCCGGTGGCGGGATCGTCGGCGGCCATCCGCGCGGTGGCCTCGCCCATCCCGAAACCGATCTCCAGGACGACCGGAAGCCCGCCGAACAGCTCGGCCGGATCGAGGACGCGCTGCCCGTCGATGTCCAGACCCCAGTCGGCCCACATCCGCCGCAGCACATCGGCCTGCCCGGCGGTCACCCGGCTCCGGCGCGGCTGAAAGCTGCGGATGCGCCGCTCGAAATGCGATCCGGCGGGATCGGCCGCCGGACCGGACCCGTCGGGGAACATCCGGCTGATGGTGCGGTTCTCGGTCATCTCGGTCTTCTCGCGCTCGGCCACAGTGCCTCCGATTCTACGGACGGCCGGCCGCCACCCGGTCAGCCCTCCGCCAGCACCGCCAGCGCCCGTCGCGCCACCCGGTCAGCCCTCCGCCAGCACCGCCAGCGCCCGTCGCGCCACCTCCCGGCCGATCGGCAGCGAGGCCGTCGCCGCCGGTGACGGGGCGTTCAGGACATGGACCGCGCGAGGGGCCCGCCGGATCAGGAAGTCGTCGGCCAGCGTGCCGTCGCGCAGGACCGCCTGGGCGCGCACACCGGCGGCCGCCGGGCGCAGATCCGTGTCCGCGACCGCCGGAAGCAGCCGCCGGACCGCCGTCGCGAAGGCGCGCTTCGACAGGGAGCGGCGCAGCTCACCCGCGCCGTACCGCCAGTGCCGGCGCGCCGTCCGCCAGGAGCCCGGCCAGCCGAGGGTGCCGGCCAGCTCGGCCGGGCGCACCACCGACCACGCATAGCCCTCCCGGGCCAGCGCCGGGACGGCGTTCGGCCCGGCATGGACACTCCCGTCGATGCCCCGGGTCAGATGCACCCCCAGGAACGGGAACGCCGGATCGGGCACCGGATAGACCAGTCCGCGTACCAGACCGGGCCTCGCCAGCTCGTAGTACTCGCCCCGGAAGGGCACGATCCGCATCCCCGGGTCGTCGCCCGCCAGCCGCGCCACCCGGTCGCACTGCAGGCCCGCGCAGTTCACCAGGGCCCGCGCCCTGACCACCTCTCCGGACGCCGTACGGACCGCCACGCCCCAGGCCCGGCGGTCGACGACCGTGACCTCCGCGCCGTACCGCACACACGCGCCCGCCGCCTCCGCCGACTCGGCGAGCTGCTCCGCGACCGCCGCGAAGTCGCACACCCCGGTCGTGGCGACCTGGATCGCCGCGAGGCCCCGCACCTGCGGCTCGTACTCCGTGATCTGCGCGGGACCCAGCTCGCGCACCGGAATGCCGTTCTCCCGGCCCCGCTGGACCAGGGCGTGCAGCCGCGGCAGCTCGTCCCGCCGCGTCGCGACGATCAGCTTGCCGGTGACCTCGTGCGCGATGCCGTACTCCGCGCAGAACGTGACCAACTCGGCGGCGCCGCGCGTCGCGTAGCGCGCCTTGAGCGAGCCGGGGCGGTAGTAGATCCCGCTGTGGATCACCCCGCTGTTGTGGCCCGTCTGATGGCGCCCCGGGCCCGGCTCCTTCTCCAGCACCACGATCCGGGTGCGGGGAGCCGCGCGCGTGATCGCGTACGCCGTCGACAGACCGACGATCCCGCCGCCGATCACCAGCACGTCGCAGTCGAATCCGACGCGTCCGCTCATCCCGCGCACCTCCCACCCCGATAGTGCACTGGCCCGCCGACAACGCGCTTAAACCACCGGCGCGCGGCGGGCGGACGGGACGGCCGCGAGCCGCCTCAGGCGGGCGACACCAGCAGCGGACGCGCCCGCTCCCGCAGCTCCACCACCCGCGGCTCGTCGCCGTACGGCTCCAGGCGGTGCAGCAGATCCCGTACGTACTCCGTCGTCCGCGCCGAAGAGATCCGGCCCGCCACCTCCACCGCACGGGTGCCCGCCGCGCATGCCGCGTCGAGATTGCCCGACTCCAGCTCGGCGACCGCGCTCACCACCAGCCGCAGCCCGTGCGAGCGTACGAACTCCTCCGTCGGCCGGGAGAGCGCCTGCTCCGTGAAGCGGCGTACCTGCCGGGGCGCCTTCAGGTCCCGGTAGCACTCGGCGGCGTCGGCCGCGAACCGGTCGTACGAGTAGAAGCCCAGCCACGACGGATCGGCGTCGCCCTCCCGCGACCGCTCCAGCCATCCCTCGGCGGCCTTCAGCGCGGCCCCGGCCGCCACCGCGTCGCCCGCCTTCGCGTGCGCGCGTGCCTCCACCAGCCGGAAGAAACTCATCGTGCGGGCGGTGGCGAGACCGCGATTGCGCTCCAGGGCCGCCTGGGCGAGATCCACGCCCTCGTCGGCGAAGCCGCGGTAGGTCGCCTGGAGCGACATGGAGGCCAGCACATAGCCGCCGAGCGGCACGTCGGCCGCCGCGCGCGCCAGCCGCAGCGCCTGGATGTAGTACCGCTGCGCGGCCTCCTGCTGTCCGGTGTCGAAGGCCATCCAGCCGGCCAGCCGGGTCAGCTCGGCGGTGGCGCCGAAGAGCCCCCGTCCCACCTCGTCGCTGTACGCGCCGAGGAGCAGCGGCGCGGCGTCCACCCGCAGACACTCGGGCACCATCGAGGAACGCCAGTCCCCGCCGCCGTACTTGGAGTCCCAGCGCCGGGCGTCCGACGCCGCCTCCCGCAGCTTGGCCACATCGCTGTGGCCCACCCGCAGCGGCGGCACCTCACCCGGGCCGTCGTGCCCCTGGCCGCCCTGCGCCCCGCGCGCCGCCTCCGCCACCGCGTCGTCCCGGGCCACCGAGGAGTCGGCGGGCGTTATCAGCCAGCGGGAGGCCGGCGTCGCGTAAGCGCTCACTGCGAAAGAACCGGCCAGCGACTGCCAGATGCCGCCGCTGCCCGCCCGGCGGCCCGCCAGGTCCAGCCGGTACAGCTCCGTCGCGGCGCGCACCGCCTCGCCCACATCGCGCGGGAAGGCCAGCCCGACCTCGGGGGCCGGATCCGCGTCCGCCAGCCCTATCTCGTGCAGGGGGACGGGACGCCCCAGTTTGGCGCCGATGGCGGCGGCGATCAGATGGGGCGCCGCACCCTGCGGGACCATCCCCTTGGAGACCCACCGCGCCACCGAGGTCTTGTCGTAACGAAGCGTCAGGCCGCGCTGCGCCCCGAGGTCGTTGACCCGCCGGGCGAGACCGGCGTTGCTGATTCCCGCGAGGGCGAGAACGGTTCCGAGTTTTTCGTTCGGCCCGCGTTGCTCCCTGGACATGAGCCACCCCTCGACACACAGACGGCCGCCGCGTCGCGGCATAGGCGCGCGGCATTCGTAAACCCAGCGTAGTTCGCCACATCCTGACCGTTAAGGGGCGGACTTCCGTATGGCGGATTGTTGCCCGTGCCGCGGGCCCGGCACACGTCCTCAAGCGGCGGGCCGTGCTCCGGGTGTGTGGCCGTGCGCCCGGCCGTGCGCTCTTGGCCCGGATCATGCGGGAGCGCTTCCATGAGTGCTGCGTGGGTCGGCCCACTGCGTACTGGAACCAGTGGGCTGGGGGACCCCGCCGCCCCAATCCCCGCGGGCGGTGGATCAGTCCGGGAGGCGGGAGACGTCTCCCGGACTGAACGCGTGCCGGTGCCGAAGTGCCGTGCCGCGCCCGGAGATTGGCTGAATGCTGCCTGTCCGCGGAGGGCCCTCTCTCCGCCATCTGGCCAATGCCAGGGGCGCATTCGTCTCAGCACCCGCGCTTCCGTAGGCCCTCCTGTGCGCCGTTGTCGTGGCAGCATGTTCCCGAACGGCTTCGGCTTGAGTTGAGGCTCAACTTGTCCACAGGCTGTGGAGGCGGCGTGCGCTGGTTGGTGGGGTGGAGCAGTATCGCCGCGCGCTTCGGCACGGCCGGAGGGAACGGCCCGGCCGGCCGGGCCGGCACGATCGGCACGGCCGGAGGGAACGGTACGGCCGGAAGGCCCGGCGCGGTCGGCAGGGCCGGCGCGACCGGCGACGAATCCGAGAACCGCAGCGTGCACCCCGTCGGCTCCCAACTCCTCTGGGGCGACCCCGATCCGCTGTGGGCGGTGGGCGACTGGCGGTCCGACGAGATCCGCGTCGTCAGCGTCGACCCCTTCACCCGGCTCGCCGTGCTCGGCTGCTGCGGCGCCACCGACGAGGAACTGCGGGTCGGCCTGTTCGCCGCCCGGGGCGGCGCGCTGCGCCATCTCACCGCCTGGCCCGGCAGCTACACGGCG
This sequence comes from Streptomyces sp. NPDC006923, assembly GCF_040635655.1. NCBI lineage: Bacteria > Bacillati > Actinomycetota > Actinomycetes > Kitasatosporales > Streptomycetaceae > Streptomyces > Streptomyces sp. NPDC006923. The sequence continues at coordinate 11,340 of NZ_JBEYIF010000034.1, read as the reverse complement.
GTCGCACAGATCGGCCGCCGAATCACCGTCGTCGGCGATCTCGCCGGTGCCAGACCCGTCTTCTACACGCCCTGGGCGGGCGGCACCGCCTACGCCACCGCCGCCCTCCCGCTCGCCGACCTCATCGAGGCGCAGCTCGACATCGGCTATCTCGCCGCGCTTCTCGCCTGCCCCGAGAGCCCCGAGGCGCTGCGCGACTCCACCCCGTACGACGGGGTCAAGCGCATCCCGCCGGGCCACGCCCTGGTCCTGCGCGAGGGCTCGCGCGAGATCACCGGATACGAACAGGTCGCCTCCCTCGCCGTCGCCGGGCCCCAGCGCGACCCGGAACGCGCCGTCGAGGGCGTACGGGAGGCGCTCGTCGAAGCCGTACGCGCGCGCCTCCTGGCCCCGCGCCACGCACCGGAGACCCTGCCGCCCGACCCGGGTCCCGTCCCCGGGATGGGACCGGCGGAACGGCGCGCCGCCCGAGGCGCACCGGTCCCGGGCATCGGCGCGGACCTCTCCGGCGGCAGCGCGTCCGGGACACTCGCGCTGCTCGCCGCCGGGCTGCCGGGAGCGCCGGGCACCATCCTCGGACACGGCACCGGCGCGGGGGAGCGGCTGCTCGCCGTCACCTTCAACGACCTGACGGCGGGCGGCCGGGACGAGGCCGAACTCGAACGCGCCCGCGTCATCGCCGCCAACCCCCGGCTGCACCATGTCGTCGTGGCCGCGGGCGAGGAGGCCCTGCCGTACGCCGAGCTGGAGGGGCCGCTCACCGACGAGCCGGGCCCTTCGCTCGTCACGGCGGAACGCCACCGCCGCAGGCTCGCCGCGGGCAGCGCCGACCACTTCACCGGAGCCGGCGCCCGCGAGGTGCTCGACGCCCATCCGGCGCGCCTGGCCGATCTGCTGCTCGACCGGCGCCGCCGCCATCTCCTGCATCCGGTCACCGCGCTGGCCAGGGCCGAAGGGCTCGCACCGGCCTCGGTGTTGGTGCCGCTGACGGTCTACCGGGCCGCCCGACGGCTGGCCCGTACGCCGTACCGCACCGGCCTCGAAGAGGCTGCCGCCCGCCTTCCCGGGGCCAACCGCGCGGTGCGCTCACCGGCCTCGGACGGCCCGCTGGGCGCCTCACTGGCCGCGCTCACCTGGTCCCGGCCCGGCCCCGCCGCCCGCTGGCTCACGGGCGAGGCGCTCGCTGAAGTATCGGTTCGGCTGACGGCGGCGGCGATCCGGCCCACCTCCGTCCAGCGGCCGGGCGAGGCCCGTGCCCGCGCCGCTCTCGCGCGCTACGCGGCGGACCACCGCGTCTTCGAACAGGCCGCCGAGATCCGCAGCCAGCGGCTGCACGCCCCGTTCCTGGACAACCAGGTGGTACGGGCCTGCCGGGACCTGCCCGAGGCGCTGCGGGTGCAGCCGGGCGCACGGGCCGAGGTGCTCCGTACCGTCCTCGCCGGGACCGGGATCCACGATCTGCCGCCGGGCTGGGGCGCGACCTCCCGGGCCGGCTCGGCCGCCGCCACCCGCGCCGGACTGCGCACGGCGGTCGGCGAGTTGATAAGCCTCTTCGACGCTCCGCTGCTGGCCGACGCCGGTCTGGTGGAGGCGCGTGTCGTACGCAAGGCCCTGCGGGCGGCGGCCGAGGGGGAGCCGGTGCCGCTGGACGGTCTCGCGGATCTGGTCTCCACCGAGCTGTGGCTGCGGCGCCTGCTCTCGCGGCGCGGCACCTGCTGGACGGGCACGGCCGCGCCGAGGCAGCGGGCGGTGGCGGGCGGCGTGATCCCGCGGCCGACGCTGCACCAGTAAGCGGCCGGCGCCGCGCCAGTAACGGGACGGCGCGCGGCGGAACTCGCCCGGGCCTCAGCGGCAGCGGATCCGGGACTCCGCCCAGTCGGCGAGCGCGGTCATGCCGAACGGCGTCTGCGGCTCGACGACCAGCCGGACGGAGCGCTGTCCCGCGATCCCCACCTCCACGGGAAGGGCCTTCTCACCGCCGCGCAGTACGGGCGAGCGCCACAGCCGGCCTCCGTCGCCGTGCACGGAGAACCGCACGGCGCCGCGACCCGGCGTCAGATCGTCCACCCCCACCAGGGCCTCGTAGGTGGAGCAGCGCCGGTTGAGATCGATGGTGACCGAGGACGGGGCGTGCATCGTGACCCCGTGTCCATAGCGGGTGCCGTCGATCGACATGCCCCAACGCCGCCAGAGCCAGCCGCTTCCCGCGAGCCGTACCTCGGGCGCGGAGCCGTCGCCGAGGACCCCGTACGCCAACTGGTTCACCCGATAGTCGACCGGCGCGGGCCGGGGCGGCGCCGGGGACGGTGGGGGTGACTGCGGAGGTGACGGCTCGGGGCGGGGAACCGGCCCCGGGACGGGAGGCGCCGAAGGCTCGGCGGGAGTCGGCGCCGGCCGCTGCTCGGCGCTCGGGGCGGGTGCCGGAACCGGCGTGCGGCCGGGGCGGGGTGTGGCTTTCGCCGGAGACACCGCAGGCTGGGGGGCGCGCGGTCGCGGAGGCTCGGGCGCAGGCTCAGGGACCCGTGGTACGACGGGCTGTGCGACCGGCGGTTTGGCCTGCGGTCCCGGTGCCGGCGGCGGGTCGCCCGCCAGCGCCCACACCAGTCCGGTGGCCGTGGCGACGGCCACCAGCCCGGCCACCCCGGCCTTCACCGGCGCGGCGATCCCCCCGGACACGACCCCGCCGGCCGTACCGCCGGAACCGCCGCCGGCCGCGCTGCCGGATGCGCTGCCGGACGCACCGCCGGACGCACTGCCTGATGCGCCGCCGACGGGAGCAGCGCCGGCGGCGGGAGCGCTTCCGGCGGACGCACCGCTCGCCGCGGAGGCACCGCCGGCGACGCCCGCGCCCGCCGCTCCGGCGACGCCGCCCGCCACGACCCCGGCCGCCTTGAGCGAATAGCCCGCGCCGAACCAGCCGATGACCGCGACCGGGACGAGTCCCGGGATCCCGGCGTTGACCAGCTCCAACTCACCCACGGCGAGGCGACACTTGGCGCACTCCGCCAGGTGCTTGCGGAGCCCGCGCTCCGCCCGGGTCCGCAGCCCGCCGCGGGCATACGCGCCGAGCCGGTCGGCGTACCGGGCGCAATCGCCGTCCGAGGTGAGCGCGGAGCTCACATGGGCCTGCAGATAAGCCTGCTTGAGCCCCTCCCGCGCCCGGCCGGCCAGTACCGCCGTGGCATTGGCGGTCAGCCCGAAGAGCGGCGCGACCTCGCTCGGCGACTCCTCCTCGACCGTGGTGTGCCAGAGCACCGCCTGCCAGCGCTCGGGCAGACTGCGGAACGCCCGCATGGCCATGGACCGTTCGGCCTCGTGCATCGCCCTGACGTCCGCGCCCAGGTCGAGGGTGTCGATGTCCGAGACCTCGGAGGAGCGGGCGGCCTGCTCCGCGAACACCGCGAAGTCCTCGACCAGTTGCTCACGCTTGGCGGATCTCGTCCAGGACGCCGCGACCCGCCGTACGGTCGTCAGCAGATAGGCCCGCACCGCATGCTCAGGTCCGGCCCCACCGCGCACGGCCTGCAGTGTGCGGGCGAACACCTCGGCCGTCAGGTCGTCCGCGGTGTGCGCGTCGCGGCAGCAGGTACGGGCGTAGCGGCGCACCGAGTCCGAGTGCCTGCGGAAAAGCTCCTCGTACGCGCTGTCGTCTCCCTCCCGCATGCGCTGGATCAGTTCGGCGTCGGACGGTGGCAGGGGGGACGAGGGTGTCTCGCGCCCCGCCGGCCGGGCCGGGCGCGCTGCGGCCTTCTGCGGGCCGGACGGCGGTGTCCGGCTCACCGGCGGCTCGCCGGGGCCGTCGCGCTGCGGCGGCACGCCCCCGTCCGCCTCGCCGGCGGCACCCGCTCCGCCGACCGGCCCGCCCGTGCCGCTCGCCGGGCGTGGCACGACCGGCCCCACAGGGCCGACCGGACCGGCGCCCCGGCCGAGTCCGCCGGGCCTGCCGGAACCACCGGGCCCGCTCTGGCCGGGGACGCCGCCCGGCCCGGGACCAGCGGGACCACGGGGACCGCCGGGACCAGGAGAACCCTCACGCCCGCCCGGGCCACCTGACCAGCCCGGCCCGGAACCACCGGGCCCGCCCCGGCCAGGAATGCCCTGCCCGGGAATGCCCTGCCCGGGACTACTTGGCTCCGGACCGCTCGGCTCGGCGCCACTCGGCCCGGGAACACCCGAATCGTGAACGCCGGGTCCCGGAACGCCGGGCCCGGTATCGGGGCTGGGAGCCCCCGGCCCCGGCGGTACTTTGGGACCGCCCTGGCTGGGCACCTGCCGGGACGGCGGCCCGGGCTCCGTACCGCCGTCGGCACCGCCGCCACCGAGTGGCTCGTCCCGCCCGTCACCGCTCATCGCGGAAGCCCCCGTACGCACCCTTTGACCCGAACACCAGGCCAGCGTCCCACAGTGCGACGATCCGCCCGGGTCTTCGAGCCGGGCAACCACTCATCCGGGGAGGTTTCCCGGATCGGAGCAGTAACCTTCACTCTTTCGGGGAAGGATCAAGGATTGCCGCTGGAGCGCCAGTTCGATGAGGTCCGGACGGGCCGGTCCCTTGACACCTCACACGGACCGAGGCCGCAATCCCTCCAGCAGGATGTCCAGCAGCCGCGCCGAAGCCGCCGCCTGCTGCGCCGCGTCCGGCAGTGAGGGCGCGGCCGTGGCTATCACCAGCAGGACATCGGCCACGGTCACATCGACGCGCAACTCCCCGGCCTCCCGGGCCCGCTCCACCAACTGGCCGACGAACTCCAGGAGTTCGGCCGCACCCGGGTCGTCCAGCTCGTCCGCCGTCGGCTCCTGCCCGACCACCCGCAGATCGCCGGACCCGGTCGCCCGCTGCTGTGGCACCCGCGCCCCGCCGGGCCCGCCCAGCACCACCGACGGATCGTCGATGTCCACACTCACCCGCAGCACCTGCGGCGGCAGCAGCCGCCCCGCGCCCGACGCCACCGACGTGCGCAGGAAGCGGGAGAGCGCCGACCACGGCTCGTCCTCCTGACCAAGCGCCGTACGCGCCTGGTCGGTCAGCCGGGAAGTCTCCTCCTCGGCTATCCGCCGCACCAGGACGTCCTTGCTCGGGAACCGCCGGTAGACCGTTCCGACGCCGACACGGGCCCGCCGGGCCACATCCTCCATCGGCGCCCCGTACCCCAGCTCGCCGAACACCTCGCGAGCCGCCCGCAGTACATGTTCCAGATTGCGCTGTGCGTCCACTCGAAGCGGTGTCGATCGGCTGCCGCCGCCGGCCCCCGCCCGTCCGCCGCCGTCCGAGACGACAGCGGTCTGCCAATGCGAATCCTGAATATGCATAGCGTTCCCCCGGTAATGATGTCTCCCCCCGGAGACTCCCCGCCGTGACAGCCGGGCGCGCGGACCGGTCACGGCCGGCGCTCCGACGAGCTATGAACATAGTTGAGCCCGGGTCAATTCAGAAGAGGTAGTTCCGCACGGAGCGCCCCCCGATCGGAGCAAGGACCGGAAGATGCCTGATTCATCCATCTCCCACCGTTCGCCGCTCCCGCGCTGACCTGCGAGCCTTCGCCAATCCTCGTGCTTTTGCCCGCCCGGTTCCGCTGACGGCCTCCGGTCACACAATTTGCCGGGGCTGTGGACAAACACCTGAGCGCGTTGCGTCATGGGATGGTGATGGCTGAGATCTCCCGGGGGTCGACCCCCGCACCCACGCCCAGTGCGCGCATTCTCGTCGTCGGCGGTGGCTACGTCGGCATGTACACCGCGCTGCACCTCCAGCGAAAGCTGAAGAGAGGCGAGGCCGAGATCGTCGTGGTGTCGCCCGACCCGTACATGACCTATCAGCCGTTCCTGCCGGAGGCGGCCGCCGGGAACATCTCGCCCCGCCATGTCGTCGTCCCGCTCCGCCGCGTGCTGGAGAAATGCAAGATCGTCGTCGGCGAGGCCACCTCCATCGACCACGCCAAGCGGACCGCCACCCTGAAGACCCTCGCCTCCGAGGAGGAGGGCACGGGCACCGTCGACATCACCTACGACGAACTCGTCCTGGCCCCGGGCTCCGTCTCCCGCACCCTTCCCGTCCCCGGCCTGGCGGACCACGGCATCGGCTTCAAGAGCGTCGAAGAGGCCATCGGCCTGCGCAACCATGTCATCGAGCAGATGGACATCGCCTCCTCCACCCGCGACCCCGCCATCCGCCAGGCCGCCCTGACCTTCGTCTTCGTCGGCGGCGGCTACGCGGGCGTCGAGGCGCTCGCGGAGCTGGAGGACATGGCCCGCTACGCCTCCCGGTACTACCACAACATCAAGGCCGACGACCTCAAGTGGATCCTGGTCGAGGCCACCGGCCGGATCCTGCCCGAAGTCGGCGAGGAGATGGGCAAGTACGCCGTCCGCGAGCTGCGCGCCCGCAATATCGACGTACGCCTCGACACCCGGCTGGAGTCCTGCGAGGACCGCGTGGCCGTGCTGAGCGACGGGGCCCGGTTCCGCACCCGTACCGTCGTCTGGACAGCCGGGGTCAAACCGCACCCGATCCTCGCCGCGAGCGACTTGCCTCTCAACGAACGCGGCCGTCTCCTGTGCACGGCCAAGCTCTCCGTCGACGGCGCCGAGCACGCCTGGGCGGCCGGCGACGCGGCCGCCGTCCCGGACCTGACCGCCGGCGAACCGGGCAAGGAGTGCGCTCCCAACGCCCAGCACGCCGTACGCCAGGCCAGGGTTCTCGCCGGGAACATCCTCGCTTCCCTGCGGGGCGAACCCCTCCGGGACTACCGTCACGCGTACGCGGGATCCGTCGCGTCGCTCGGCCTCCACAAGGGCGTGGCGCACGTCTACGGCCGTAAGCTCAAGGGCTACCCGGCGTGGCTGATGCACCGCGTGTATCACCTCAGCCGGATCCCCACCGTCAACCGGAAGGCTCGTGTCCTCGCGGAATGGACTCTTTCCGGACTCTTCAAAAGGGAGATCGTCTCCCTCGGTTCGCTGGAGCACCCGCGGGCCGAATTCGAACTCGCCGCTGGGGGAGAACGCCCCAAGGACACGTGACGGCGCCCTCCGGGGAGCCACCGGCGTCAACGAACCGAGCGCGGCCGATGTCCTTGTCAGTACGGTCGGCCACACTGGACGTGTGACCATAGGTGGGCTCACATCTGCACAGAGTGATCCGGCCCGCTCGGCGCGAACCGGCCCCGACGACCTGCCGCCAGGCCCGACCAGCCCGGCCAAGACGAACAGCAACACGACACCATGAGGCCTGAGAATCCGTGAACTTCACGCGTTGGAGCGCCCGGCTCCCCGGTACACAGCGCCGCGCCGCGCGGACAGACCGCGGTTCGGTGCCCGCGGCCCGTGGTGAGTACGACAAGCAGCCCGATCCCGTGACGGACGTCCCGGCGCTCGAAGACCTCTCCGTACGGGAGATCCTCGGCGAACTGCCGGCTCTGGTCGCTCTGGTGTACGGGCCCGAGCACCGTGTCGCGTATGTCAACGACGCCTACGCCGCGGCGTTCGGTCCGCGTCCGGCCGGTGCCACGGCGGCCGAGAGCTGCCCCGAGCTGGCCGAGCTCGGCCTGTTCCCGCTGCTGGACCAGGTGCTGCGCAGCGGGAAGTCACGCACCGTCAAATCCCGAAAGGCCCGGTCGAGGGTCCAGCACCAGCCCCGGGGGCAGGGCCGGGCCCGCGGTCCTGCCGAGGCAGCCCGGGACAAGGGCCCGGAGGGCTCCTACACGGTCACCTGCACGCCCGTCGACTGCAAGGGCACCGGCGGCGTCCTCGTCTTCGCCGCCGATGTCACCGACCATGCCGAAGCGGCCGAACGGCTGCGCACCAGCGAGCGCAGGCACCGTCAGACGGCCGTCACCCTCCAGCGCTCCCTGCTCCCGCAGGAACTGGAACAGCCCGACGATCTGCGGGTCGCCGCCACGTACCAGCCGGGCGGCGCGGACGCGGCGGTCGGCGGCGACTGGTACGACGTGATCACGCTCGGCGCCGGGCGTACGGCGCTGGTCATCGGTGATGTCATGGGCCGGGGCGTTCGCGCGGCCGCGGTGATGGGCCAGCTCCGTACCGCCGTCCGCGCCTACGCCCGGCTCGATCTGCCGCCCCACGAAGTGCTCCAGCTCCTCGACGGTCTCGCCGCCGAGATCGACGCCAGCCAGATCGCGACCTGCGTCTACGCCGTCCACGACCCCAACGAGGGCCGGCTCGTCTATGCCTCGGCCGGCCATCTGCCGATCCTGGTCCGCGCCGAGGACGGCACGGTCCGGCGCGCCGAGGACCCGACGGGTCCGCCGCTCGGCACCGGCGGCTGGATCCACACCTCGGGTTCGATCTCTCTCCCGCCCGGTTCCACCGCCGTCCTCTACACCGACGGCTTGGTCGAACGCCGGGGAGAGGACATCGATGAGGGTGTCGCCTCGCTGGAGCGGGCCCTCTCCGGCGCGAACGGCTCGCCGCAGGTCATCTGCGACCGGCTGATCCGCTCGCTGGGCATCACCGCGGACCATGACGACGATGTCGCGGTGCTCGTCATGCAGTACCCCTCCCGCACGGGACCGGACGCGGAGCTGTTCCACAACGCCGCGCTCGATCTGCTCGGCGGTGTCGAGGCCGCGCCGCGCGCCCGGGCCTTCGCCACCGGTGTCCTGGCGTCCTGGCGGTTCCCGGTCGAGCTGCGCGACCTGGGCGTGCTCGCCACCAGCGAACTCGTCGCGAACTCCCTCCAGCACGGCACCCCGCCCATGCGCCTCAGACTCCGCCGCACCGACCGCCGTCTGATCATCGAGGTGACGGACGGCGACGACCATCTGCCGCGCCGCCGCCGCGCCGAACCGGCGGACGAGGCGGGCCGCGGGATCTCGATCATCGCGACCATCGCCTCGTCCTGGGGGTCGCGCCGCACACCGGGCGGCGGCAAGGCCGTCTGGTGCGAGTTCGCACTGCCCCAGTGAGCGCGTACCGGTCGCCGACCCCCGGTCAGCGAGGACTCCCCGTCAGCGAGCCGGCTCGCACACCGGTACGGCCGTCTCCGGCAGATGCTGGGCGACCACCCTGGATCCCGACACGAGCGAGGGCCGGTCCTGAACGGGCGTCAGCCCCCTGCCCAGCCGCAGCGCCAGCACGGTGATGCCCAGCGAGAACAGCACGAACGTCACGATGTACGGACCGGGCAGCGCGGCCCCCATCGGCCCGCCCACCGCCGGCCCGACCGCCAGCGCGAGTTGCTTGACCAGGGCGAACGCGGAGTTGTACTGGCCGACCATCGACACCGGCGCCAGATCGGCGACCAGCGGTGCCACGGTGGGCGACAGCATCGACTCGCCCAGTCCGAACAGCGCGTAGGTGGAGATGAACGCGGCCGTCGCCATCGTCTGACCGCCGTGCCCCAGCCCGGCGTACCCGGCGATGATCCACGCCGCCGCCCAGATCAGCCCGACCGCCGCGATCACACGGCTGCGCCGCCGCCGCTCGACCAGCCGCAGCACCACGAACTGAGCGACCACGATCACCGCCGTATTGGCCGCCAGCGCGATCCCGAGCGCGGACGGGTCGATCCCCGCGGACTCGGTGCCATACGCGGCGAGCCCCGACTCGAACTGCCCGTAGCAGGCGAAGAACACCACAAAGCCCAGCACGGACAACCGCACCATGGCCCGATGTCCGAGCAGCGCCCGGAGCCCGCCCCGGCCGCCGCCCTCGCCGGGAGCGCCGACGGGAGAGGCCGGCCGAGGCAGCCGGACCGTAGCCGTCATCGCCGCCAGCACGAGGAACATCAGGGCCTCGATGAAGAACAGCAGAGTGAAACTGGCGGGACGGCTCTCGTCGACGATCTGTCCGCCGAGCAGTCCGCCGATGCCGAGCCCGAGGTTCGCCAGAAAGAACTGCGTCGCGAACGCCCGGGTCCGGGTGGCCGGTGCGGAGCACCAGACGATCATCGTGGCCAGCGCTGGCTGCATGACAGCCGTCCCCGCGCCCAGCAGCGCGGCGGAGACCACGGCCGTGGCGACGGTCTCCGCCAGCCCCATGCCCGCCGCGCCCACGGCCGCCAGCACCGCGCCCGCCACCAGCACCGGCAGCGGGCCGCGCCGGTCGACGACCCGGCCGGTGAACGGCAGTACGACCAGTGCGGCCAGGGCGAAGACGGCCAGCACGGCACCGGCCGTACTCGCTCCCAGGTCCCGTACCTGAGCCACGTACACATAGAGATACGGAACCGTGAATCCCAGCCCGAACGCGCTCAGCGCGTTCCCTGCCTGGATCCGGCGCATCGCGGCGCCCATCGCCCTGGTCACACTCACCTGCCTGCAAGAGATCAAAAGCCCGAAAAGGTAAAAAACGACAGATCAACAGATCGACAAGCCAGAAGACTCAAGCCTGAAGACTTCGAAGATAAAGTAAGGATCTCAACAATACACATCGAAGGTCTTCAACGCCAGGAGGGTTGCGTGCGATACTGCCCCGATGTCCGACACCCCCGCGAAACCTGGCCCGCCGGGTCTCCAGGAGCCGAGCCTCGACGAGCAGATCGCGGCGTACCAGCGCGAGTTCCGTGACCTCGACCCCCAGGTCGAGAAGGTCGTCTCGGCGCTCGGCAGGCTGAACCGGCGTATGAACGTCGCCTACGGCCGGCAGGTCTCCGACCTCGGCATCAGCAATGCCGAGTGGGAGGTCCTCAAGACGCTCGTGGTCTCGGGAGCCCCTTACCGCCTCGGTCCCGGCGAACTGGCCAAGCGGCTCGGACTCACCCCGGCCGCCATGACCCACCGCATCGACCGCATGGCGGGCGAGGGCCTGGTCACGCGCGACCGGGACGAGAACAACCGGGTCCGCGTGATCGTGGAGCTGACGGACGAAGGCCGTACGAAGTGGCTGGAGGCGATGCGCATGGCTTCCGCCTTCGAGGAGGAACTCCTCCAGGACCTCACCGGAGAGGAACGCGGGGTGCTCGGCGAGATGCTGATCCGCCTCCTGCGTCGCGTCGAACACGCCCAGCCGGACGCCGGTGGACGGCTCACCGACCTGGATTAGCGGGTCCCCGCCGGGTCTCGCCGGGTCTCGCCGGGTGAGACCCGGCGGGTGCTTGACATGCCGCGAGTCGATCCGTAAGGTTCTCCGAGTTGTCACGGGACCGGACGGTTCCGGGGCAGCCACTCCTGTCGCAGAAGCGACACCCAAACTCAGCACGATCTCCCAGTCGGGATGAATTTCGCATGCCGAAATTCATTTCGAAGGCTCGATTATGAGCCGCCTGCGAAATCCGCTAGAGTTTGGACGTCGGAACGGCCCGAGTGGCCGGGAAGACAGGCCCGCTGACTGGGAATCAGGTCCGAAAGGATCTGGTAGAGTCGGAATCGCTGGAAAGGGAAA
>NZ_JBEYIF010000033.1:0-33530 GCF_040635655.1 Streptomyces sp. NPDC006923 | reverse complement strand
GGTCTGGCGCTGTTTGATGCGGCGAGTTCTTCTGCGGAGGCGGTCCTTGTTCCGATGCGTCTGGACTTGGGGGCGCTTCGTGTTCAGGTGAGTGGTGGGGGGATGGTGCCTCCGTTGTTGTCGGGGTTGGTGCGGGTGCCTCCTCGTCGGGCGGTGCGTGGTGGGGGTGGTTCGGGTTCGTTGGCGCGGTTGTTGGGTGGTCTTGCGGAGGGTGAGCGGGATCGGGTGGTGGTGGATTTGGTGTGTGAGCAGGCTGCTGCGGTGTTGGGGTTTGCGGGGAGGGGGATGGTTGATCCGGATCGTGCGTTCAGTGAGGTGGGTTTTGATTCGTTGACGGCGGTGGAGTTGCGGAATCGGCTTGGTGCTGTGACGGGTGTGCGGTTGCCGGCGACGTTGGTGTTTGATTATCCGACGCCTGCGGCGCTTGCCGTGTTTTTGCGTGATGAGGCGTTGGGTTCGGTGGCTGGTGATGTGGTGCCGGTTGCCGCGGTGGCGGTGGGTGATGATGAGCCGATTGTGATTGTGGGGATGAGTTGTCGTTATCCGGGGGGTGTGGAGTCGCCGGAGGATCTGTGGCGGCTGGTGCTCGGCGGCCAGGACGCGATCACCGAATTCCCCCAGGACCGAGGCTGGGACATGGACAGCCTCTACCACGAGGACCCGGACCAGCAGGGCACCAGCTACGTCCAGAACGGCGGATTCCTCCACGAGGCCCACCACTTCGACCCGCTGTTCTTCGGGATCTCGCCGCGTGAGGCGCTCGCGATGGACCCGCAGCAGCGGTTGCTGCTCGAAACGTCCTGGGAGGCGTTCGAGCGTGCCGGTATTGACCCGGCGACGATGAGGGGCAGCAGGACCGGCGTTTATGCGGGCGTCATGTACAACGACTACGGAACGCTCCTCCACCGCAACCCGGACGGCCTCGAAGGGTTTATGGGTACGGCCAGCTCCGGCAGCGTCGCATCCGGCCGCGTCAGTTATGTCTACGGCCTCGAAGGCCCTGCGGTCACCGTTGATACGGCCTGTTCTTCTTCGTTGGTGACGCTGCATATGGCGGTGCAGGCGCTGCGGAACGGTGAATGTGAGCTCGCGCTGGCCGGCGGCGTGACGGTGATGGCGACACCCGGAACATTTGTCGCCTTCAGCAAGCAGCGAGGACTGTCGACCGACGGCCGTTGCAAGCCGTTCGCTGAGGCCGCGGATGGTACGGGCTGGGGTGAGGGTGCGGGGATGCTGCTCGTTGAGCGGCTCTCGGATGCGCGTCGGAATGGGCATCCTGTGCTGGCGGTGGTGCGGGGGAGTGCGATTAATCAGGATGGTGCGTCGAATGGTTTGACGGCGCCGAATGGTCCGTCGCAGCAGCGGGTGATTCGTCAGGCGTTGGCGAATGCGCGGTTGGCTCCGGGTGATATTGATGTGGTGGAGGCGCATGGTACGGGGACGAGTCTGGGTGATCCGATCGAGGCGCAGGCGTTGTTGGCGACGTATGGGCAGGATCGGGATGCTGATCGGCCGTTGTGGCTGGGTTCGGTGAAGTCGAACTTTGGTCATACGCAGGCGGCTGCGGGTGTGGCGGGGATCATCAAGATGGTGATGGCGATGCGGCATGGTGTGATGCCGCGGACGTTGCATGTGGATGAGCCGACGTCGCATGTGGACTGGGCGGCTGGCGCGGTGTCGCTGTTGACCGAGGAGCTGCCGTGGCCTGAGCATGGCCGGCCGCGTCGTGCGGCGGTGTCGTCCTTCGGTATCAGCGGTACCAACGCCCACACCATCCTCGAACAAGCCCCCGCCGACGCGGCATGGGAAGCCGTAGAAACGCCGGACGGCGCTGACGCCACGTACAACGTGACGGCGAACGACAACACGACGACGGTCGCCCGGGTGGATACATCGGCAGGGCCGGTGGTGCTTCCTGTGGTGCCGTGGGTGGTGTCGGGTCGTGGTGAGGCGGGGTTGCGGGCGCAGGCGGGTCGGTTGCGTGCGTTTGTGGAGGCGGGTTCTGGGGTGTCGGTGGGGGATGTGGGGTTTTCGCTGGCGACGTCGCGTGGGGTGCTTGAGGACCGTGCGGTGGTGGTGGGTGCTGATCGTGGGGAGTTTTTGGAGCGGTTGGCGGTGTTGGCGGAGGGGGGTGCTGGTGTTGGTGTGGTGCGGGGTGGTGCTGTTCGGGGCAAGCTGGCGTTCCTGTTCACGGGGCAGGGCAGTCAGCGCCTGGGCATGGGCCGTGAGCTGTATGAGGTGTTTCCGGTGTTCGCGGAGGCGTTGGACGCGGTGTGTGGGGAGCTGGACGGGAGGCTTGAGCGGCCTCTGAAGGATGTCCTGTTCGGCGACGAGGCCGGTTTGCTGGATCTGACGGGGTTCACTCAGCCGGCGTTGTTCGCGGTCGAGGTGGCGTTGTTCCGGTTGGTGGAGGCGTGGGGGTTGCGGCCGGACTTCCTGTCCGGGCACTCGATCGGCGAGATCACGGCCGCCCATGTGGCGGGCGTTCTGTCGCTGAAGGATGCCTGTCTGCTGGTGGCGGCGCGTGGCCGGCTGATGCAGCGCCTCCCTGGTGGTGGCGCCATGGTGGCGGTGCAGGCGTCGGAGGACGAGGTGATGCCGCTGCTCACCGACCGGGTGGGCATCGCCGCCGTCAACGGCCCGTCGTCCGTCGTGGTCTCCGGCGATAAGGATGCCGTTCTGGCGGTGGCGGCGCACTTCGAGTCCGAGGGGCGCAAGACGAAGCGGCTGACGGTGAGCCACGCGTTCCATTCACCGCTGATGGACGGGATGCTGGACGCCTTCCGCAAGGTGGCCCGCAGCCTGACCTACCACACCCCGGCGATTCCGGTGGTTTCCCATCTGACCGGTACCGTGGCCACGGCCGACGAGATCACCGCCCCGGAGTACTGGGTGCGGCATGTCCGGGAGGCCGTGCGGTTCCTTGATGGTGTCCGGACTCTTGAAGAGCAGGGTGTGACTTCGTATCTGGAGCTTGGTCCGGACGGGGTGCTGTCCGCGATGGCACAGGACTGCCTCACCGGCACCGAACCCTCCACCGCCGTGCTGACACCGGCGCTGCGCAAGGGCCGTCCCGAAGCCGAGGCCCTCACCGTCGCCGTGGCCCGGCTGCTGGTCGCGGGCCACAGCCCCGACTGGGAGGCGTACTTCGCCGGCACCGGCGCCCGACGCGTCGAACTCCCCACCTACGCCTTCCAACGTGAGCGCTACTGGATCGACGCTCCGGTCGCCTCCGTCGGCGATGTGGCCTCCGCCGGTCTGGGCACCGTCGGGCACCCGCTGCTCGGTGCGGCCGTTGCCCTGCCCGACTCCGACGGCTTCCTCTTCACCGGCCGGCTCTCGCTCCAGACACACCCCTGGCTCGCGGATCACGCCATCGCCGGAAACGTCCTGCTGCCCGGCACCGCCTTTGTCGAACTGGCGGTCCGCGCCGGTGACGAGGTCGACTGCGACCACCTGGAAGAGCTCACCCTCGAAGCGCCGCTGCTGCTGCCCGAGCACGGCGGTGTCCAGCTACGCCTGTCCATCGGCGAGGCCGACGCGACCGGGCGCCGGGCACTCGATCTGTACTCGCGGCCGGAGGGACTGGCCGACGCGGCGGCGGGAGATCCGGTGCCCTGGACCCGCAATGCCACCGGAGTCCTGGCCCACACCCCCGTGGGCGGACAGCCGCCGGCCGAAGACCTGGCCGTATGGCCTCCGGCGGGTGCCGAGTCCGTCGATGTCGAGAGCCTGTACGACGACTTCGCCGCCACCGGAATGAGGTACGGTCCGGTCTTCCAGGGGCTCAGGGCGGCCTGGCGTCGCGAGGACGAGGTCTTTGTCGAGCTGTCGCTCGCGGAGGGGCCGCGTGCGGACGCCGCGCTCTTCGGCCTGCACCCCGCGCTGCTGGACTCCGCCCTGCACGGCGTGGCCCTCGGTGGCTTCCTGGACGCGCCGGAGAACGGGGCGGCCGATGGCCCGCAGATCCGGCTGCCGTTCTCCTGGAGCGGTGTCACACTGCACGCCGCCGGCGCGGGCGGGCTCCGGGTGCGGATCTCGCCCGCCGGTCCCGAGGCGGTCGCCCTGACCGCGGCCGACGAGACCGGCGCCGCTGTCGCGACCGTCGAGTCGCTTGTCCTGCGGCGGATCGCCTCGGGTCAGCTACCGGCGGCGCACACCACTCACCACGAGTCGCTGTTCCGCCTGGAATGGACCGCGCTGCCGACAGGCTCCGCAGCGGGGACCGCCGTGGGCGCGACCGGCTGGTGGGCCGTCATCGGCGCGGAGGACCCGGAGCTGGCCGCCGCGCTCGACACGGCCGGTATCGGCCATGAGACCTATGCCGATCTGACCGCGCTCGCCGGAGTCGTCGCCTCGGGCAAGCCCCGGCCCGCCGTGGTGCTCGCGCCCTGTGGCCGGTCCGCCGCCGAGGACCTGGCCAGGGACGCCCGCCTGGCCGCCCATGACGCGCTGGAACTCGTCAGGGGCTGGCTCGGCGAAGACACTCCCGCCGGGACCACACTGGCCTTTGTGACCCGGGGCGCCGTATCCGCCCGCCCCGGCGACGAGACGGTGGAAGACCTCGCGCGGACGCCGGTGTGGGGTCTGGTGCGGACGGCGCAGACCGAGAATCCCGACCGGTTCCTGCTGCTCGATCTCGACGGCACGGACGCCTCGGCCCGAGCCCTCCCGGCGGCCGTGGCGAGCGGCGAGCCGCAGATCGCCCTGCGCGAGGGCGCTCTGTACGTGCCGCGCCTGGCGCGAGTCGAGGTCGCCCGGCCGGACCACACCACGGCACATCCCGGGGCCGAGGACGCCGATGCCGTCGACACACACCTCCTCGACACACACCTCCTCGACACACACCTCCCCGACACACCCCGCCTCGATCCCGAGGGCACCGTGCTCATCACCGGCGCCACCGGGGTCCTCGGCGGACTGCTCGCCCGGCACCTTGTCGCTCGACACGGCGTACGCCGGCTGCTGCTCACCAGCCGCCGAGGTGACCGGGCCGACGGTGCCCAGGAGCTTGTCGCCGAACTGACCGGCATGGGCGCGGAGGTCCGTGTGGCAGCGTGCGACGCGGCCGACCGGGACGCGCTGTCGCGGCTTCTCGCCGGCATCCCGCAGGCGCATCCGCTGACCGCCGTCCTGCACACCGCGGGTGTGCTCGACGACGGGCTGGTCACCGCGCTCACCCCGGACCGGCTCGACACCGTGTTCCGGCCGAAGGTGGACGCGGCGTGGAATCTCCATGAGCTGACCGCCGGTACCGGCCTCGCGGCATTCGTCCTGTTCTCCTCCGCCGCAGGAATCTTCGGCGCTCCGGGACAGGGCAACTACGCCGCCGCGAATGTCTTCCTCGACGCTCTGGCCCAGCGGCGGACGGCGGCGGGCCTGCCCGCGCTCTCGCTGGCGTGGGGCATGTGGGAGCAGCGCAGCGCCATGACCGGGGATCTGGCCGAGGCCGACGTCCAGCGGATGGCACGCTCCGGCATGAGTCCACTGACATCGAGGGAGGGCCTGGCGCTGTTCGACACCGCCTGGGACATCCAGGGCGAGCCCGTGCTCGTACCGACCCGTCTCGATCTCGCGCCGCTGCGCGCGCAGGCCACGGCGGGCGCGCTGCCCCGGATCTTCCACGGCCTCGTCCGCGGCACCGGGCCCAGGCGCCGGGCGGCCGTGGCAGGTCAGGCCGGGGAAGGGCCGACGCTGGCGCGGCGGCTTGAGGGGCTGGACGCGGACGCGCAGACGAGGGTCCTGCTGGAACTGGTGTGTACCCAGACCGCCGTGGTACTGGACTATCCGTCGCCGGCGGATGTCGGTGTCGACCGTGAGTTCCTCGAACTCGGTGTTGATTCGCTGACGGCCGTCGAGCTGCGCAACCGGCTCAATGTCGCCAGTGGCCTGCGGCTCCCCGCGACCCTGCTGTTCGACCATCCGACACCGGCCCTTGTCGCCGAGCAGCTCCGGTTGAAGCTGGCGGACACCGTGGCGCCCGCCGCCTCCGTCGATACCGCCGACACCGCGTCCGGTACGGCGGCCGGGGGGAGCGCGGACGGCGACGGCACGTCGTCGACGGTATTCACGACGATGCAGCGGGAGGCCGCGGCCACCGGCCGGGGCGAGGACTTCATGCGTCTGCTGATGGATGTCTCCCGCTTCAGGCCCTCGTTCGCCAGTACGGCCGAGCTCCGCAAGGCACCGGCTGTTGTGCGGCTGTCCCGGGGTGCGACCCGGCCGGCGCTGATCTGCTTCTCGTCGATCCTGTCCATCTCGGGTCCGCACCAGTACGCGCGGTTCGCCGCCGGATTCCGTGGACACCGCGATGTGCGGGCCCTCGCCGCTCCCGGGTTCCTCGCCGGCGAGCAGGTGCCCGCACACCCGGAAGCCGTGGTCGAGGCGCAGACGGAGAGCGTGCTGCGGGAGACCGACGGAGCCCCGTTCGTCCTCCTGGGGCACTCCTCCGGCGGCATGCTCGCCCATGAGGTCGCGGCCCGGCTGGAGTCTGCCGGGGTCTTCCCGGAGGCCGTTCTCCTGCTCGACATCTACTCGCACGACCAGGATGCCGCTCTGGCTCTCCAGCCGGGACTGAGCGGAGGCATGGACGAGCGGCGCGAGAGCTATGTACCGGTGGACGACAGCCGGCTGCTCGCGATGGGCGCGTACTTCCGGCTGTTCGGCGGCTGGAGGCCCAAGGAGATCAAGGCGCCGACCCTGCTGGTGCGTGCCGGGGAGCGGCTCTTCGACTGGTCGCGGGACGGTGACTGGCGCTCGTACTGGGACCTCCCGCACACGGCCCTCGACGTCCCCGGCAACCACTTCACGATGATGGAGGAGCACGCCGGGACGACGGCGCGGACGGTCGAGAGCTGGCTGTCCGCACAACGCGACCACGGCCCCGGCAACGGCTGAGTACCTGAGGGAGCGGGGGCGGCCGACCGGCCGCCCCGCTTTCTTGTCGTCCGCGCTCCCGGTCGTCCCGCCGGGGCGGCCACTGGACCACGGATGACGGACGCCGAACGCCGGACACCCGTGTGGGATGCCCGGCGTTCGGTGTGTGCGAGGTTCAGCGCGGACGGGGCCCGCGTGATCGCTTGCCCGGCCCCACGCGTACGACCTCGAAGCTGGCCTTTGTGCGGTCCAGCCGGTGGAAGAGGTTGTCGGGGCCCGTGATGCAGAGCTTCGCCACCCCGGACTCCTTCAGCGTGGAGACCACACGGGGCCAGTGGATCGGCCGGTCGAAGGTGTCCAGCAGCATGGTCCGCATCTCGTCGGCCGTCTTGATGACCGTACCGTCCTGATCGGTGACGACGGGCAGCTCGGGGTCGGCGAGGTTGTACTTCGGAAGGATCTCCTCGGCGACCCGCCGCCGCAGGCCCGTGAAGGCGGGGGCGTGCACGGCCGGGACCATGGTGTACATGGAGTAGCCGCCCGCCTCGCTGATGGACCGCTTGAGGCCGTCCAGATCCGGTTCGTGCACGGACAGCATGGTGAAACCGTCGTCAAGATGGCCCGAGAAGTCGTACCAGGCACCCCGCTCGTCGAATTCGGCGAGAATGGGCCGCAGTTTCTCTTCCGGTGTCCGTACGAAGGTGTGCGTGACCGCGTCCTGGTACTCCTCGGTGAAGTACGCGTGTTCCGCGCGGGCCATCTCCGCGGTGAGCCGGACGACATCGGCGAAGGGCAGACAGCCGGCATAGGCGGCTGCCGCCTTCTGGCCGAAGCTCGGCCCGACACAGAAGTCGGGGCGGATTCCGAGCGTGTCCTCGGCCCGGTCCGCCGCCGCCATCGAATTGACCAGGAAAGCGATCTGCGTGGACTCGGAGTAGTCGTCCTCCTGGGAATCCCGAAGACCGTCGAAGACGGACATGCCGAGAGCCTTGTCGGCCTCGGCGAGGCGTTTGCGCGCATAGGGGTCGAGGAGCAGGAACCGGCCTACTTCGGAGAATTGGGAAGGTCCCATGCCCGGGAAGACGATCGCGGTGCCCGCTTGTTCGCGTGGCGTCATGGTCGAGAGCCGTTCTCGTGTGTTCGGACTGTCACGTCAGTCCAGCGCCCTGCGGTAGAAGCCCCGTACCCCGATGAATCCGAACAGCAGGGTGGCCGCGCCGATGGCGATGACGCAGATGTACAGCGGGATGGAGCCGGGACCCGTGGGCTGTGTCAGCAGTCCACGCATGGCCTCGCTCACATAGGTGAGCGGGTTGAACGCGCAGAGGATCTGGAACCAGCGGATGTCCGACAGGCTTCGCCACGGGAACTGCGTCGCCCCGGTGAACATGATCGGGGTCAGTGTCATGGCGAAGACGATGCTGATGTGACGGGCGGGCGCCAGCGTGCCGATCGTCAGGCCGACGGCGCCGCCGGCCACTCCGCCGAGGGCGAGGACCCCGACGGTCTCCGGCAGTGTGTGCAGCGGCCAGGAGACATTGTCGAGCAGCAGCAGACCGATGGGGATCATCAGCAGCGAGCCGATCAGGCCGCGGATGGCGCCGAAGACGACCTTCTCCACCGCGACCAGGGCGGTGGGCACGGGCGCGAGCAGCCGGTCCTCGATCTCCTTCGTCCAGGAGAAGTCGATGGCCAGCGGGAGCGCGGTGTTCTGGAGGCTGACGAGGAAGCTGCTGAGGGCGACCACACCCGGCAGCAGGACCTGCTCGAAACCGGGCGTCGTGTAGCCCAGTTCGCCGAGCACCTTGCCGAAGACGAAGAGGATGAAGAAGGGCTCGACGAGGACCTGCCCGAGGAACGGAGCCAGCTCGCGGCCGGTGACGAAGATGTCGCGCCAGAGAATGAAGAAGAACGTCCGCCAGAGGGCCGGCACGGAGTCCTGGATGGGCGCGTCCTGCGGTTCCTGCTGACCCGGGGGAGCCGTGGCGGCGGCGGGCGCGGAGGTGGTCATCGAAGCTCTTTCCCGGTCAGCTCGACAAAGACGTCTTCCAGGCTCGCCCGGCCGACGCGCAGGTCATTGATGTCGCAGTGGGCGTCGGCCGCGATCTTGATCGCGGCGGGCAGGATCGCCGCGGAGTCGGCGTCGCTGTAGACCCGCAGCCGCACCGCGGCCCCGGGGGAACTCCCGCCGTCCGGAGGCACGTTGTCGCCGTCCTCGTCGGACTTCCGCAGGATCTCGACCCGCTCGACGAGCGCGAGGCCGCGCAGGGCCGCGACCACGTTCTCGATGCCGCTGCCGGGCGGTGTCACCGTCAGGGTCAGCGTCGTGTTGCTGATCGACTCCACCAGATTCCGCGGGGAGTCGAGAGCGAGCAGCTTGCCGTGGTCGACGATGCCGACCCGGTCGCAGAGCTTCGCGGCCTCCTCCATGTTGTGCGTGGTGATGACCACGGTCACACCGCGCCCGCTCAGATCGGCGACGCGCTCGTGCAGGAAGAGCTGGGACTGCGGGTCGAGTCCGGTGGTCGGCTCGTCGAGGAACAGCACGCGGGGCCGGTGCATCAGCGCGCGACCGATCATCACGCGCTGGGCCTGACCGCCGGACACCTGGTCGGCGCGGGCCTTCCGGTGATCGGCCAGCCCGATCCACTCCAGGGTCTCGTCGGCCAGCCGGTTGCGGTCCGCGCGCGACAGCCCGTGGTATCCCGCGTGGAAGGTGAGATTCTGACGGATCGTCAGGGAGCGGTCGAGGTTGTTGCGCTGCGGTACGACGGCGAACGACTGGCGGGCGAGGGCGGGCCTGGCCACCACGTCGACGCCCTGCACGAACGCCTTCCCGCCGGTCGGGCGGACCCGGGTCGTCAGCACACCCAGCGTCGTCGTCTTGCCCGCGCCGTTGGGCCCGAGGAACCCGAAGACCTCTCCGTGGGGCACGGTGAAACTGAGGCCGTCGACGGCCGGAGTCTCCCGGCCGGGATACCGCTTGACCAGACCGTCGACAACGACGGCGAATTCCGTGGGACGTGTTGTGTTCATAGTGGCCTGTTGATCAGACGGAACACGAGAACGGCAGCACAGTGCCGAACGGAGCCGGTACAGGCGACCCGCTGCGCTGTCGTGCGCCGATTCCAATGGGACACGGAAAGAATGCTCGCCTTTTCTAACACGCGCGGCCGGCCGGCCGCCGTGGCCTGCGGCGGGAGTAGGGGAGACGCGGAGAAAGTCAGGGGAGACTAGGGGGTCATAGGGGCCCGCCTTCCGGCGGGGCGGCCGGGCGCCTTAACGGTCGTTGTGCGCCCGCAGGGGATGACGGGGCAGACGTTAGGGGTTGTGGCCCGTGGAAAAGGAATCATACCCTCGCGGTGCGAGCGCGACGTGAATTCTCATTCACGGAGTGCGATGCCTTGGCAGTGGGCGCCGACGGGGAAAGGATTCGCTCTCTGGTGCTCTCCGGGAAATGCCGCCGCCGGCGAACCGGACCGGCCCGGTCGGTGACGGCGGCCGGACCGGCGTGGTCACGTTCCCCGGCACGCCCGCAACGATCCCCCCACAGGCATGGCAGGGAGTGCCCCCGTGAGCAAGCCCGAGCCCGACGACATCGGGATCATACGAATCCTGGAACCGGCGACGCCCAGCAGTTTCCGGCTGATCTGCTTCCCCGAGGCGACGAGTTCCACGTCCTACTACCTCTCCCTGTCGGAGCTGCTGCTGCCGACCGTCGAGGTCCTGGCGATCCAGTACCCGCCCGGCCATGGCGAGGACGGCGACAGGGAGATCACGTACCACCCGGAACTGGCCGACAGGATCTTCGACGCGCTCGGCGAGTGGACCGACCGTCCCTTCGCGCTCTTCGGCCACCGCGCCGGTGCCTATCTCGCCTTCCGCGTCGCCGAACGCCTCGAACGGGAGACGCAGACCGCACTGCTCACCCTGTTCGTCTCCGGCAGCACCGCCCACGGGGCCGGCCCCACGCTCGGCCCGCCGACGCTCTGCTGCCGTATCGCCGCCCTCGCCGGTGACCGCGACCCGCAGGTGCCGCTGCGCGGAGTACGGGCCTGGCGGCGGTGCACAAGCGGCCGGTTCGACCTTGAGGTCTTTCCCGGCTCCCGCGACGGCTATCTCGCCTCCAGCAGACGAGAGGTCGTCAACCTCGTCCACGACCAACTGCTCTCGCTCTCCGGCCCCGACACCGAAGGGGAGGCAGGCACCGACGACAAGGGGGTCTGAGACCCGTCCGGCGGATCTCAGCGAACCGGCCCGCGCCACCGGCGCCGCACCCGTGCGGCGGCACCGTCCCCCTACGGACGTACGGGACGGCACCGCGGGGCGCACCCCGGCCCGTGAGAGTGCAGAACGCCGGACAGACAGGTCTCGGGGGCCGGACAGCCCCGGGTCTCCCGTACCCCACAGAGAAAAGGAACGTACGACCGATGACTGCGAAGATCTTTGCTGTCGACTCGGTACAGTCCCTCGCCGACTTCGAGCAGGACGCCCTGCGGCTCGCCGCCGTGATCCGCGAGCAGGGAGTGGGACCCGGCGAGCGCGTCATCCTCAAGGCCGGCAACTCCGCCGGCTATGTCGCCACACTGTTCGCCCTGATGCATGTGGGCGCCTCCATCGTCCTCATCGACCAGCAGGAACATGTCGACGAGACCCGCCGTATCGGAGTGCGGACCGGCGCCAAGGTCGCGTTCGTCGACGACGACGCGCCCATCGACGCCGAGGCGAACTCCATCAACCTCTACGAGCTGATGGTCTCCGCCGCCGGCCGTGAACTCGCCCCCGGCGAAAGGGCCCTGTCCTTCGACGGCTGGGGCGACCTCCCCGACGGCCTGATCATGTGGACCTCCGGCTCCACCGGCACGCCCAAGGGCGTTGTCAAATCGGGACGCAAGTTCCTCAAGAACCTGGAGCGCAACGCCGCCCAGGTGGGCCACCGTTCGGACGACGTCCTGATGCCACTGCTGCCCTTCGCCCACCAGTACGGCCTCTCCATGGTGCTGATCGCCTGGCTGGCCCGTTGCTCCCTGGTGATCGCCCCGTACAAGAGACTGGACCGCGCGGTGCGGATGGCCGGACGGACGGGCGCGACGGTGATCGACGCGACACCGTCGAGCTACCGGAGCATCCTCAACCTCGTCGGCAGGAAGCCCGCACTCCGTGCGGACCTCGCCCGAGTCAGGATGTTCTGCGCGGGGGCGGCCCCGCTCGACGCGCCGCTCGCCGAGCGGTACACCGAGGAGTTCGGCCTGCCACTGCTGGACAGCTACGGCAGCACCGAGCTGGGCAATGTCGCCTTCGCCACCCTCGACAACCCCGTCTCCTGCGGCCGGGCCATGGAGGGCATCACCCTGCGGATCGTCGACGAGGACGGCCTGCCGGTGCCACCGGGCGAGGCCGGCGAGATCGAAGTCGACACCCCCGACGCGCTCGAAGGCCACCTGGCCGAGGACGGCACGGTCCTGCCGTCCCCGGCGGGCTGGCGGCGCACCGGCGACCTCGGCCATCTGGACGACAACAACAACCTGTTCGTCCTCGGCCGGAAGTTCGCCGTCAACCGCATGGGGTACACGCTGTACCCAGAACTCATCGAACGGAAGGCCGCCGCCGTCTGCTCCGTCCGCATCGTCCCGCTCCCGGACGAACGGCGCGGCGCCCAACTGGTCTTCTTCGTCGAGGACGAGCAGCGGCGGGCGGCACAGCACTGGCGCGATCTGCTGGCCGACGCCCTGCCGGAGTACGAACAGCCCAACCGGGTCGTGGTGCTGGACAGCTTCCCGCTCAACCGCAATGGCAAGCCGGACAAGCGCGCCATGGAGAAGCTCGCCGCCGAGGCGTAGCGAGAGTGAGCGGGGGTGGCGACGGAACTCCGTCGCCACCCCCGCCTCGTGTCCCGATGGGGCGCAACACCTCACTCGTACGGCAGCTCCACCGGGGCGAGCGAGTGGAACACGTCGCCCGGTCCGGGGTTGTCCGGATGCGTCGCCCCGCCCAGCCGGTCGAGCACACCCCACACGGCGTTCAGCGCGGTACTCACCGCCCCCTCCGCGAAGCCCGCCGTCCAGGAGACATCGTCCCCGCAGAGAAAGAAGCCGCGGTGCCGCTCGTCCGTCCGCTCCTGCATGAACTGGGTGAACAGCCGTCTCTGGTAACGGTATTGGCCCGGCAGGTTCGACTTGAAGGCGCCCATGAAGCGTGGCTCGGTCTCCCAGGTGACGGTCAGCGGGTCACCCACGATGTGTGAACGGATGTCGACACCGGGGTAGATGGCGGCGAGCCTGGTGAGCAGCACCTCCAGGCGCTCCCGGGTGGAGAGGGTGGCGAACTTCAGCGAGTCGTCGTTCCAGGTGTACGACAGGCACATCACACCCGGCCGGTCGGGGCCGTCGTCGAAGAGGTAGACACCGCGCGGCATCCGGTCGGTGAGCGTCATGGCCATGGTGTCGTGGCCGGTGACGGGATCTGGGTCCCGCCAGAACGGCCGGTCCGTCAGCACGAACAGCTTCGAGGCGCCCATGTAGTGGGTCCGTTCGACCGCGGTCCAGTGTGACGACGGCAGCAGCACCGGATCGCAGTCGACCCGGCTCAGCAGTGTCCACACATGCGGGCTGAAGACGACCGCGGGAAACTCCTCGCTCCCGCCGTTCCCGTCCTCGACACGGATACCGCCGCCGGTACGCCGCAGCCGGGTCACAGCGGGCCGGGTGGTCCCGCCGTGCAGCGAGGCGAGGGAGGTACCGGCCGGCCAGTGCGCGATGGTCTCGGGTGCGTGCTGCCACAGCCCGCGCGGCACCTGCTGCGAGCCGCCGACGATGCTGACGTGGTTGTCGTCGGCCTCGGTGAAGACGACGCGCAGGATCTCCAGGACCGAGTTGGGAAAGTCGGTGTCCCAGCCGCCGGTGCCGAAGCCCACCTGGCCGAAGATCTCACGCTGCCGGAACGACCGGAAGGCGGGTGTGGTGGCGAGGAATCCGTAGAAGGACTGGTCGTCGTACTCCCGGACCAGCCGGTTCCAGACGGACTTGAGGGTCTCGATGTCACGCCGCCGGATGGCCTCCTTCATGGTCGACAGCTCGGCCCGCTCCTGCAGCGCCTTGTCCCAGGCGTCGGCGACCTCCTGGTAGACACCGGGCAGATCCTCGGGGGTGCGTCCCCGGACCGCGGTGCCGCCCAGGTCGATAAGGGTGCTGGGGGTGCTCGGCGCGAGCGGGTTGGGGAAGGGACGCGTCCGCAGACCGAGTGTGTCGATGTAGTGGAACAGCGCGCGGGCGGAGACGGGAAAGCGCATGGCTCCCATCTCCGCCACACAGTCGGGGTGGCCGGGAAAGGGAATGGACCGCATCCGGCCGCCGAGCTGTTCCGCCTCGTAGACGACGGGCCGCAGTCCCAGCCGCATCAGTTCGTACGCGGCGGTGAGCCCCGCTATCCCGCCGCCGACCACCGCGACAGGGGTACCGGCCCTGTCCGGCGGCAGCGTGCCCAGTCCGGCCGGATGGCGCAGCCATCTCTCGTAGGAGAACGGGAAGTCAGGCACGAGCATCGTTATCGGAGGCAGGGTGGCTGACGTCATCAGGGGAACCTCTCGGGCCGAGTCGGCAGCGGTGTCGCGACATCGGGGGTTCCCGGCGAGGCGGAGCCAGGCTCCTCGTGCCGACGCCCGGATCACGCTATTTTTCGGGGATCGCCCGGACAACCCCTATCCACCCTGGACAACCGGTCTCCGGTCAGACGGGGTGGGGACTCCCGGTCGCGGCCCTCGGCACGGAGGGCGAGAGGGCGGGGTACGCGATCGCGGTGACGAGTAGCCCCCGCCCGGCCGCCCAGCGACCGGTGAACGCGGTGACGTCCCGGCCGTGCGGTCCGCGCGCCGGACGCAGGAGTCTGGCGTGGAAGGTGCCGGTGGTGCTCGCCGCCGGCGCCGGGAGTGCGTCCACCCCGAAGGTGATCTCGGCATCACCGAAATCCAGTTCCGTGCGCATCATCGGATACCACGTCTTGTATACGGCTTCCTTGGCGCTGAACAACAGCCGGTCCCAGTGCGCGGGGCCGGGCTCCCGGCGAACGCCGGCACGCCGCAGCCACTCCTGCTCCGCCGGCAGCGCGATGGTCTCCCGCACCCCGCCGGGCAGCGGCAGGTCGGGCTCGGCGTCGATGCCCAGGGAGAGCAGATCCGCCGAGCGCGCCAGCACCGCGGCGCGGTAGCCGTCGCAGTGCGTCATGCTGCCGACCACTCCGTCGGGCCACCGCGGTGCGTTGCGCACCCCGGGCAGCACCGGCGCGGGCGGCAGACCGAGTTCCGCCAGCGCCCGGCGCGCGCAGGCCCGTACGGTCGTGAACTCGCGCCGCCGCTTCTCCACCGACCTGCCGAGCAGGGCCCGCTCCTCGGGGAAGAGGGTGTCCTCACCGCTGTCCTCGAACGCCTCGGCGCAGGCGGCCGCCGCCGGCAGCAGATCCGCGATCACGCCAGACCCGCCTTTCCGGCGCGGGACCCGGCGGACGGGGCCCCGGTGGTCCGTCCCGCCTCCGGCACATACGGCAGGATCTGCCGCAGCAGACCGCGCGGATGGCCCCGGCGCCGCCACTCGCGCGGATAGCCGATCGAGACCTCCTCGAAGCGGATGCCGTCGTACCAGGTGGTCCTGGGGATGTGCAGATGTCCGTAGACCATCGCCGCGGTGTTGAAGCGCAGATGCCAGTCCGCGGTCAGTTCGGTGCCGCACCACTGCGCGAACTCCGGGTGCCACAGGACGTCCATGGGGGTGCGCACCAGCGGATAGTGGTTGACCAGTACCAGCGGGACGGCCGGATCGTGTGCGGCGAGCCGCCGCTCGGTCTCGGCGACCCGCGCCCGGCACCAGGCGTCCCGGGTCGGGTACGGGTCGGGGTGCAGCAGATACTCGTCGGTGCAGACGACACCCGCCTCGTGCGCCTTGGCGAGTGACTCCTCCTTCGTGGTCGTGCCGGGCGTGAGGAAGCTGTAGTCGTAGCCGATGAACAGCGGCGCCACCGCGACCGGGCCACCGGGACCGTGCCACACGGGGTAGGGGTCCTCGGGGGTGACGACGCCCAGCCCACGGCACAGCTCCACGAGATGCCGGTAACGCCGCTCGCCCCGGAACTGGACCGTGTCCTCACGGGGCGACCACAGTTCGTGGTTGCCCGGCGCCCACACGACCTTGGCGAACCGTTCGGTGAGCAGGCGCAGCGCCCACTCGATGTCGGCGGTCAGTTCACCGACGTCGCCCGCGACGATCAGCCAGTCCTCGTCGCCGCCGGGGCGCAGGGATTCGGTGATCGGCCGGTTGTCGGCCATGCCGACATGCAGGTCGCTGACGGCGAGCAGACGACCGCCGGATGTTCCTTGCCCGGCGGACACGGGCTGTTCGGGTGGTACGGGGGGCATCGGATTCCCAACTGACCGGCAGGTCCTGGTGCTGGCTGATGGTGAGGACGATCGGACGGACATGACGTGCTGTTTCACGGTACTGACCCCGTCGGCCGTACCGGCGGCCACCTCCCGGTCGGACGCCGTCGGCCAGGACCGCACGGCGGCACCCCGCGGCCCTCGGAAGCGGGCTGCCGGGCGGATCCTACGGACGATCAGGAGGAATCCCGTCAACGGGACGGTAATTGCACGGACTGCGGCAATAGGGATGTCTGCCCCGGGACCGTACGGGAAGGCGGCCGGTGAACTGTCTTTGCGGCCTCTTTCGTAATGTGGGCCAGGCGGCTGATTGCCGCTTTGTAAATTCTCCGGGCCCAGGAAACTTACCGGTCGGTCATCGGATTGGTGGCAATCGGGGCGGATCCGGTGCGCATCGCGCGTAGAATCACGGTGCGGCCGCCGCCGTCCTTCCGGTGCACCGCGTGTTTGGTGGTGGGCGGGAGGGCAAGGGCTTCAGGTAAAAGCAGTGCAAAGGTTTTCGCGTCTGGATAAACCGTTCCGTTGCTTCATGAGGGCGAATTCCACAGGACGCCCCTGGGCGGCTGGGCCTGGCGTGAGTAGGGGTACCCCCTGCTTCATCGGCTGTGCTAAACATGACGCGATCAGCAGCGATCATGGATGACCGGATGTGGACAGGCAGTTGTACGGGGTCTTGAGGGGAAGTAATTCAACCAGTGGGTGAACAGCGCGAAAACAGCAACTGGATACGTCGGTTCCATCCGTCGGAAGAAGCCCGAGTGCGACTCGTCTGCTTTCCGCACGCCGGTGGTTCGGCGCCCTTCTATTTCCCGATGTCCCAGAAGCTCTCGCCGGGCGTCGATGTCCTTTCCCTGCAGTACCCGGGCCGACAGGACCGCCGTCAGGACAGGCGGATCGACACCATCGCCGAATATGCGGACATCATCGCCGCGGAGCTGAGGCCCTGGCTCGACCTGCCGACCGCGTTCTTCGGTCACAGCATGGGTGCGGTGCTTGCGTTCGAGGTCACCCGGCGCCTTGAAAAGGACCCGGGATACTCCCCGGTCCGTATATTCGCGTCCGGCCGCAGGGCCCCGTCGAGTTACCGCGACGAAAATGTGCACAAGCGGGACGACGACGGCATTGTCGCCGAAATGCGTCTCCTCAGCGGTACGAATCCGCAGATCCTCGGAAACGAGGAGATCCTGCGGATGGTGATGCCCGCGATCCGCAGTGATTACACCGCGATCGAGACATACCGTGCCGAACTCTCGGCGATCGTGCGCGCCCCCATCACCGTGCTCACCGGTGATGACGACCCGAAGACCAGCCCGGAAGAAGCCGAAGCGTGGCGGGGGCACACCAGTGATGCGTTCGACATCCACACTTTCCCGGGCGGCCATTTCTACTTGGCTGCTCATCAAGAGAAGATCATTAAGATCGTGTCCGAAGGGATTTCGGGCTGAACTGTTCGTCACCCCTGACTGGTCCCAGAAATCGCAAACAGCGCGGTGCTCGACACCGGAGTTAATTCTGGTGTTCCGTCCGACATGCGCGGGGGGAAGGTTGTTTTGCCAGTACATCTGATTGAGCGCGAAAGTCACCTGGCTGAACTGAACGACCTGTTGCACAGGACCGCTCAGGGCGGGGGCCGGCTGGCCCTCGTCAGTGGTGCGGTGGCGAGCGGGAAGAGTGAGCTCCTCAACCGCTTCACGGAGCAGGCCATCGACTCCGGTGCCCTGGTGCTCGAAGCGACCGGATCCCGCGCGGAACGCGATCTGCCCTTCGGGATCCTGCGGAAGATCCTGGACAGTGCGGGCCTGTCCCCGGACGACCGCACCCGGGCCCTCGAATTCCTCGACACCGACGGCCCGAAGAACACCGGCCCCGCCCCGGTCGGCGTCATGTCCCATGTCTGCTCCGTCCTCCTCCAGTTGGCAAAGGAACGCACCCTCGTCGTCGCGGTCGACGACATCCAGTGCGCCGACGAGTACTCCCTCCAGTTCGTCCTCCACCTCGCCCGCCGCGTCAGACAGGCGAAGATTCTTGTCGTCCTCACCGAGTCGACGAGGATGAGCCGGGAACACCAGATCTTCTATGCCGAACTGCTGCGCCAGCCCCGGTGCAGCCGGATCCGGCTGCACATGCTCTCCGAGGCGGGCACCGCCCGTCTGCTGTCCGAACAGTTCAGGACCGCGACCGCCGCCCGCCTGGTGCCGTACTGCCAAGGGGCCACCGGCGGCAATCCGCTGCTGCTGCGCGCGCTCCTGGAGGACCGGCGGGCCGACGGCGAGTGCGACGAAGTCTTCCAGCGGCTCCGCCCGGCGGAGGCGTTCGCCCAGGCGGTCCTCGGCTGTCTGCACCGCGGCGAGCCCGATGTCCTGCTGATCGCGCGCGGCGCCGCCGTCCTCGGTGACGCCCACTCCACCCGACTCCTCGGCCGGCTCCTCGACCTCGCCGTCCCCACGGTCGAACAGGGCGTCCAGGATCTCCTCCAGTGCGGTGTGCTGCACGACGGCGAGTTCCGCGAATCCGCCGCCAGGACCGCGGTCCTCGAAGCCGCGCCGCAGGAGAGCCTGTCGGCCCTGCACCGCCGGGCCGCCCTGCTGCTCCACGGCGAGGGCTCCACCGCGCTGGAGGTCGCCCGGCACCTGGTTGCGGCCCGCGGGGACGCCGACCGCTGGACGGTGCCTGTGCTGCGCGAAGCGGCCGAGTACGCCGTGGTCGAGGACGACCTGGAATTCGCCCTGCGCTGCCTGGAACTCGCCCACGACGCCTGCGGAGAGGGCCCGCCGCGCGCCGCGGTCAAGGCCCGGTTCGTCGGCATCGTCTGGCGTCTCAGCCCCGCGGCGGCCGAGGGGCATCTGGCGCAGCTCGCCACCGAACTGACGGTGGGCCGTCTCTCCGCACGCGACCTGCCGACAGCCGTGTCCTACCTCTCCTGGTCGGGACGGCTGGACACGGCCGCCGACGCCGTCACCGGCCTCGTCCGGTCCGAGACACCCACCGGCACCGCCGAGGAGACCGCCGCCCTGGGCGCCGCCCGGTGGCTGTCCGTACTCAGCCCGCCGCTGCGCGCACGTATACCGTCCGCCGGGGCCCCCACCGCGCCGGGGCGCGGCGACGGCCGGTCCGGCACGGCCGGCGACGCCTACGCGCAGACGGCCGGCGCGCTCGCCACCGCCCTGGGCGACGGCCCGGCCGACAAGGCCGTCGAGGAGGCCGAGCGGGTCCTCCAGCGCTACCACCTCAGTGACAACACCCTTCAGCCGCTGGCCTTCGCGCTGATGTCCCTCATCTACGCCGGCCGGCTGGATCTCGCGCTCTCCTGGTGCGAACGGCTCCTCAGCGAGTGCGCCGCGCGTCGGGTCCCCGCCTGGCAGGGACTGCTGTCCGGCGTACGGGGGGAGATCGACCTGCGCCGGGGCGACCTGCCGGGAGCCGCGAACCACGCGCGGGCCGCGATGTCACTGATGTCGGTGCAGAGCTGGGGCCCGGGCATCGCCCTGCCGCTGTCCACACTCATCCAGGCCGAGACCGGGATGGGCCGGCACGACGAAGCGATGAACCTGCTGGAACAGCCGGTGCCCGAGGGTCTGCTGCAGACCCTGCCCGGCCTCCACTATCTGCGGGCGAGGGGCCGCTGCCACCTCGCCACCGGCCGGTTCCACGCCGCCCTCGGAGACTTCGTCGCCTGCGGTGAGCTGCTGGCGGCGTGGAAGATGGACAACCCCGAACTGGTGCCGTGGCGCCTGGACGCCGCCGAGGCATGGCTGGCCCTGGGCGAGAAAGAACGCGCCCGCGCTCTCGCGCAGGAGGAACTGCGGCGCGGCTCCGGCGGGAAGGCCCTGCGGGGCACACTCCTGCTGATGCTGGCACGCACCGGCGACCTCAAGCACGGACTGCCGATCCTCAAGGAGGCGGTCGAGGTCCTTGAGGGCGGCGAGGACCGTCTGCAACTCGCCGTGGCACTGGGCGAACTGGGCCGCCGCTACCGGGCACTCGGCGAGTTCAACCGGGCCAGGATGCTTGTGCGCAAGGCGTGGCACGTCGCCAAGGCGTGCGGAGCGGAGCCCCTGTGCCGGCAGCTGATACCGAGCCACGGAGAGGGCGGCGAACTCGCCGCCCCCGCCCAGACGGGCGAGGAACCGGACCCGCCGCGCGAGACGGAAGCCCTCACCGAGGCCGAAGCGCGCGTGGCGCTGCTCGCCGCGCACGGCAACACCAACCGGGAGATAGCCTCCAAGCTCTTCGTCACGGTGAGCACCGTCGAGCAGCATCTGACCCGGATCTACCGGAAGCTGAAGGTCAAGCGGCGCAGGGACCTGCCCGCGCGACTCTCCGACAGCAGCCTGTCCGGCATCGCCTGAACTCCGGGCACATGACCACCACGCATCAGGAAACCGGCCCGGACCAGCCGCCAGTCCGGTCCGGGCACACGCGCCTGTGGCATGCCGTGGGCGGGGAAGCCCACCGGCATGGGGAACTCTTACATCGAGGAAAGGCACCGGTACCGCGGTATGAGCGAGATGTCCAACGGCATGACCCCGCCTCGCGCGCCAGAGGAATCCGAGCGGACGGTACGGTTCGCCGGCCTGGCGACGTTCGGACGGGTCCCGCGGTGGGAGGAGGTCACCGACGTGGACATCGCGGTCGTGGGTGTGCCTTTCGACTCGGGTGTCTCCTACCGCCCGGGCGCCCGCTTCGGCGGTAACGCGATTCGAGAGGCCTCGCGGATGCTGCGCCCCTACAACCCGGCGCAGAAGGTGTATCCGTACCACTTCTCCCAGGTCGCCGACGCCGGTGACATCGCCGCCAATCCTCACAACATCCATGAGGCGGTGGAGACGATCGAGGCGGCGGCCGACGGTCTTCTCGACACCGGGGCACGGCTGATGACCCTGGGCGGGGATCACACCATCGCGCTGCCGTTGCTGCGCTCGGTGGCGAAGAAGCACGGCCCGGTGGCGCTGCTGCACTTCGACGCGCACCTCGACACGTGGGAGAGCTACTTCGGCGTCGAGTACACCCACGGGACGCCGTTCCGCCGTGCCGTGGAGGAGGGCATCCTCGACACCTCCGCGCTCAGCCATGTCGGCACCCGGGGTCCGATCTACGGTCAGAAGGACCTCGACGACGACAAGGAGATGGGCTTCGGGATCGTCACCGCGGCGGATGTCATGCGACGCGGTGTCGACGAGGTTGCCCAGCAGCTACGGGAACGCATCGGCACGCGCCCGCTCTACATCTCCATCGACATAGACGTCCTGGACCCGGCGCACGCCCCGGGCACCGGCACTCCCGAGGCGGGCGGTCTCACCTCGCGTGAACTCCTGGAAATTCTCCGGGGGCTGACGGAGTGTCACCTGGTCTCGGCGGATCTGGTCGAGGTCGCGCCCGCGTACGACCACGCCGACATCACGGCGGTCGCCGCCTCCCATGCCGCGTACGAGCTGATCACGATCATGTCGCGGCAGATCGCCCCGGTCCGCTGGGGCGCTCCACCGAAGTGACGCCCGGAAGGTGACCGGGGTGTGGTGACCCTGGCGCACGGCGCTCACACGCGTGCAGGCCCGCCGGGGCGTCCGCCGGGCTCGCGCCCCGTCCGCCCCGGCGCTGTCCTCGCCCGTGTCATCTACCGATTCCGTGGGAACGCGCCGGGAACGGGACCGTCGTCAGGAGCTTGTGGAGCCGCCGGGCCGCAGCTTGTACCGGATGGGAAGGTGCTTGAGACCGCCGATGAAGTTCGTGGCGGAGAGCTCAGGCGCGCCGGCCGCTTCGATGGAGTCCAGCCGGGGGAGCAGCTCCGCGAAGAACGCGTTGGTCTCCATCTTGGCGAGGACCGCGCCCAGGCAGTAGTGCACACCGAAACCGAAGGCCAGATGCCGGTTGGGGGTGCGGGCCACATCGAACAGGAAGGGATCGTCGAAGAGGTCCTCGTCCCTGTTCGCCGAGGGATACGACAGAAGCAGGGCGTCGCCCTTGCGGATGGTGACGCCTCGCAGTTCGTAGTCCTCGACGGCCGTACGCAGGAAGCACTTGATCGGTGTGACCCAGCGGACCATCTCGTCGACGGCGGACGGCAGCAGCCCGGGATCGGCCTTCAGCCGCTCCAGTTGTCCCGGGTTCTCCATGAGCGCCTGGAGTCCGCCCGCGATGGTGGCGCTGGTCGTGTCATGGCCGGCCGTGGCGATGAGGATGTAGTACGAGGCCGCGTCGAAGTCGGACAGGTACTCGCCGTTGACCCGGGCGTTGGCGATGGCGGAGGCCAGGTCCTCGGTGGGCGTCGCACGCCGATCCGCCGTCAGCCGGTTGAAATAGCCGAACAGGTCCTGCTGCACGGCGATGAAGTCCTGGGGGTCGCGGCCACGGCCCGACTCCGCGTCGGCGTTTCCGAACAGTTCCTGGGTCAGCGAGAGCAGGCGCGGGAAGTCGGACTCGGGCAGGCCGAGCAGGGACAGGATGACGTAGAGCGGGAAATGGACCGCGATGTCCGTGACGAAGTCGCACTCGCCGTCGAAGCTCAGCATGCGGTCGACGTACCGCTTGGCCAGCTCGGTGACGCGGCCGTCCATCCTGCGCATCGCCCGCGGGTTGAACCAGTCGGCGCCGATACCGCGCACCATCCGGTGCTCGGTGCCGTCCATCGACTCCAGGGTGTGGAAGTTCGTGCCGTGTTCGGCGATCCAGCGCTCCATCGCGGAGGGGACCAGCACGGACCTCGGTGCGTTGAGAAACAGCTCCGGCTGCCGCTCGATCTCCATCACATCGGCGTGCCGGGTGATCGCCCAGAACGGCCGGAAGCCCGGAGCCTCCACCCAGTGCACCGGCGCCTCGCGGCGCAGCAGCGCCAGTGCGTCGTGCAAACGGCTGTCGTCCGCGTAGGTGGTGGGATCGGCCAATGCCCGACCAGCCCGAACAACCTTGATGTTCATCCTCTGCCCATCTCTTTATCCCCGGCGCGGGCGCGACCGCGACGCGACTCCCGCGACTCTGGATCTTCGCCGTGTCCGACCGAACTTGAGGCTAAAACAAATACGTTATCCGCAGTGCGATCGTTCAAATGGAGACGTCCGATGTGGGCAAGGTCTCATCTCCCCGAGTCCGCTTGCGTTCGTGATCGTTTCGAGTCTATTTTTTGATGTAACCGACCTAGTTGCGGAGGGAGATGGCGTCCCGCACATCCTGCTTGTGTCCGTAATTACCGCTTCGCCTGCAGTGCCCGTTTGGGGTATGCGGCCGCCGTCCGGGCGGTGTGACTTGTGGGAAGCGGTCTCATGACGGCGAGGTGAGGAATGTGGAAACTCCAAAATATCAACTCCCGCGTCCGAGCCTTGGTTTCCTTCTTGTGTCGGCTTGTTGCGCCATCATTTCCTGACCACCTCTGCTTTGTTGAGAAAAGTTACGCATGAGCCACGGCCAAGGTCGGCATTGTGAATAAAACAGGTCACCCGATATATCGCGACAGCAATGATCCCGAGGCCGTGGCCCTCGTCGGATTGTCCTGTCGACTGCCCGGCGCGCCCGATCCGCATTCCTTTTGGCGGCTGCTCGTCGAGGGCCGAAGCGGGATTACCGGGACACCGGCCGGGCGCTGGGACACGGCGGCGTCCGACGGCACCGGGCCCGCCTCGTCGGACAACCCGTATACGCGCCAGGGTGGCTTCCTCACCGGTGTCGACGAGTTCGACGCGGCGTTCTTCGGCATTTCACCCAGGGAAGCGGCCGCGCTCGATCCGCAGCAGCGGCTCGCCCTGGAACTGGGCTGGGAGGCCCTCGAAGACGCGGGGATCCTGCCGGAAGCACTCCACGGCGAGCAGGCCGGTGTCTTCGTCGGCGCGATGTGGGACGACTACGCCCTGCTCAGTCTCGCGGCTGGGAGCCCCGGCATCGGACACCACACGGTCACCGGCGTCCATCGCGGGATGATCGCGAACCGGCTGTCCCATGTGCTCGGGGTGCACGGCCCGAGCCTGACGATCGACGCCGGCCAGTCCTCGTCACTTGTCGCGGTGCACATGGCCTGCGAGAGTCTGAGGCGCGGGGAGTCCTCCGTGGCGCTCGTCGGCGGAGTGAACCTGAATTTGGCCGCCGAAGGGACGATGGCCGCGGGCGAGTTCGGCGCGCTCTCCCCGGACGGACGCTGCTTCACCTTCGACTCCCGCGCGAACGGCTACGTACGCGGTGAGGGCGGGGCCTTCGTCGTACTCAAGCCGCTGTCCAGGGCGCTCGCCGACGGCGACGAGATCTACTGCCTGCTGCGCGGCACAGCGGTGAACAACGACGGGGACGGCGAGGCCCTGACCGTCCCGAACGCGCGGGCTCAGCAAGCCGTACTCGCCGCCGCCTACCGTAACGCCGGCATCGACCCGGCGGACGTGCAGTACGTCGAACTGCACGGTACGGGCACCGCCGTCGGCGACCCGATCGAGGCTTCGGCGCTCGGAGCCGTACCCGGCACCGGACGGGCGGCCGGATCCCCGCTTCTGGTCGGCTCGGCGAAGACGAACGTCGGCCACCTGGAAAGCGCCGCCGGCATCGTGGGACTGGTCAAAACAGCTCTCGCCGTCAAACACCGGAAGCTGCCGCCCAGCCTCAACTTCGAGCAGCCCAACCCGCGGATCCGGTTCGACGACTGGAACCTCCGGGTCGTGACGGCCGCACAGCCCTGGCCGGCCCCACACCGGCCCGTACTGGCCGGGGTCTCCTCGTTCGGCATGGGCGGCACCAACTGCCATGTCGTCGTGTCCGGCGCGCCGGAAGGCACAGCGCCCGAAAGCACGGCGCCGGAGGAGACAGCGCCGGAAACCGCACACGACGCAGCCGCCCCCGAGCGGACCGCCCCCGGACTCTGGACCGTCTCCGGGAAAACCCCCGCCGCCGCCCGCGCCCAGGCCGCCGCGCTCGTCGCGTACGCCGACACCCACCCCGATGTCCGGCACACCGACATCGCCGTCTCACTGGCCCGGACACGCACCCACTTCGGCCACCGCCTGGCGGTCGTGGGCAAGGACCGCGACGAGCTCGTCGCCCGGCTGCGCGCCTTCGCCGACAGCGGGTACGCGCCCGGAGTCGCCGTAGGCACCACCGCCGAACCGGCCACCGCCACCAGCGCCTTCCTGTTCGCGGGGCAGGGCAGCCAGCGGGTCGGCATGGGACGGGAACTGTACGCCCGCCACCCCGCGTTCGCCGCGGCACTGGAC
Organism: Streptomyces sp. NPDC006923; assembly: GCF_040635655.1. Classification (NCBI taxonomy): domain Bacteria; kingdom Bacillati; phylum Actinomycetota; class Actinomycetes; order Kitasatosporales; family Streptomycetaceae; genus Streptomyces; species Streptomyces sp. NPDC006923. The sequence continues at coordinate 8,048 of NZ_JBEYIF010000033.1, read as the reverse complement.
GATGTTCTCGCCGCCCTCGCGAGCTGTGACCCCGAACTCTCGGCGCTGCGTGACGTGATGTTCACCGGGCCGGCCGAGAAGCTGAACCGGACCCGGTACGCGCAGCCCGCGCTGTTCGCCCTGGAAGTGTCCCTCTTCCGCCTGGCCGAGTCCTGGGGAATCACCCCGGACCTCGTGGCGGGCCATTCGATCGGTGAGATCGCCGCCGCCCATGTCTCGGGCGTGTTCTCCCTGGACGACGCGTGCGCCCTCGTGGCGGCACGGGGCCGTCTGATGCAGTCCCTCCCCGCCGGCGGCGCGATGATCGCGGTCGAAGCCGGTGAAGCCGAGGCCGGTCCACTCGTCGAGGACCTGGAGACCGTGTCCCTCGCCGCGGTCAACGGCCCCTCGTCCGTGGTCCTCGCGGGGACCGAGGACGAGGTCGAGCGAGTGGCGGCCGCCCTGGCGGCCCAAGGCCGCAGGACACACCGCCTGCGGGTCAGCCACGCCTTCCATTCACCGCTGATGGACCCGATGCTGGACCGCTTCCGGCAGGTCGTCGCCGGGCTCCGGTTCGGCGAGGCATCGATCCCCATGGTGTCGGCGCTGACCGGCGGCCCGGTGGGCGAGAGCTGGCGGAGCCCCGAGTACTGGGTACGGCACGCACGCGAAGCCGTACGGTTCGCCGACGCGCTCCATGCGCTCCGGGACTCCGGAGCCAACCTGTTCGTGGAGCTGGGCCCGGACAGCACACTCTCGGCGCTCGCCCAGGACAACCTCGGCGACGAGACCGTGACGGTGCCCGTACTGCGCGGTGACCGGGACGAGGAGAACACCCTCCTCACCGCCGTGGCCCTGCTGCATGTCAACGGGGTCAGCCCCCGCTGGAGCGCCTTCTTCGACGGAGTCCCGGCGACACGGGTGCCGTTGCCCACCTATGCCTTCCAGCGCAAAAGGCACTGGCTGGCGACCGGAACACCGGACCGGGCGCCGGTCCGGGAGCGTTCAGAGGCTCCGGCGCCGGCCGCCCCGGCCGCCGAGTCCACTCCCGGGACGCGGTGGGCGGACGCCCCGCTGGAACTCGTCCGTGACCGGCTGGCTGCCGTCCTCGGCCATTCGTCGGCCGACGAGATCGGGCCCCGGGAGACGTTCCGGGAACTCGGCCTCGACTCGTTCACCGCCGTCGAGTTCCGTAACGCCCTCACCGCCGCCACCGGCCTGGCCCTGCCCGCCGGCCTCGTATACGCCCACCCCACCCCCGACGACCTCGCCCGCTATCTGCACAGCAGGGTCGACACCGCCGAGCACACGGACGTCACGGCTCCCGTCAGCCACGCCGCCGACGACCCCATCGTGATCGTCGCCATGGGCTGCCGCTACCCCGGCGGAGCGAACTCCCCGGAAGCACTCTGGGAACTGCTCACCGAAGGCCGCGAGGCGCTGAGCGCGTTTCCCACCGACCGCGGCTGGCTGCCCGACAGCGCGTATGCCCCGCTCGGCGGATTCCTGCCGGACATGGCGCAGTTCGACGCCGCGTTCTTCGGTATCTCACCCCGTGAGGCGGCGGGCATGGACCCACAGCAGCGGCTGCTGCTGGAGGTCGCCTGGGAGACCTTCGAACGGGCCGGTATCGACCCGGAGTCCCTGCGCTCCAGCCGCACCGGTGTATTCGCCGGTATGGGACACAACGGATACGCGGGCAGCGCCGAGACCGGCAGTGTCACCAGCGTCGCCTCGGGCCGGATCGCCTACACACTCGGCCTGGAAGGCCCCGCCGTCACGGTCGACACGGCCTGCTCCTCCTCCCTGGTCGCCCTCCACCTGGCGGCGCAGGCGGTCCGTTCCGGCGAATGCGAACTCGCACTGGCGGGCGGCGTCACCCTGATGGCGACCCCTGAGATCTTCGAAGACTTCGCCCGGCAGCAGGGACTCGCCGCGGACGGCCGCTGCAAGGCGTTCTCCGCCTCCGCCGACGGCACCGGCTTCGCCGAGGGCATCGGCCTCGTACTGGTGGAACGCCTCAGCGACGCGCGCCGGCGCGGGCACCCGGTACTCGCCGTCGTACGCGGTACGGCGATCAACTCAGACGGCGCGTCGAACGGCCTGACCGCCCCCAACGGCCTCTCCCAGCAGAAGGTGATCCGCCAGGCACTCGGCTCCGCGGGCCTCACCGCAGCCGATGTCGACGTCGTGGAAGCCCACGGTACGGGCACCAGGCTCGGCGACCCCATCGAGGCGGAAGCCCTCCTCGCCACCTACGGCCAGGGCCGCGCGGCGGACCGGCCGCTCCGGCTCGGCTCGGTGAAGTCGAACATCGGGCACACGCAGGCCGCCGCCGGGGTCGCCGGGGTGATCAAGATGGTGCTGGCCATGCGCCACGGCGTGCTCCCGCGCACGCTGCACGCGCAGGAGCCGTCCCCGTACATCGATTGGTCCAGCGGCGCGGTCTCGCTGCTGACGGAGGCGACGGAGTGGCCCGAGACGGGCAGCCCCCGACGGGCCGCGGTCTCCTCGTTCGGTATCAGCGGTACCAACGCGCACGCCGTACTGGAACAGGCGCCCGCCGCCACGCCGGCCCCCACCGCGACGGAGCCCCGCGAAACGGTCTGGCTGCTCTCCGCCAAGACCCCGGAAGCGGTCCGTGCACAGGCGGCTCGGCTCATCGCCCATGTGGACGACCGTCCGGCACTCAATCCCGCGGACATCGGCTACTCGCTGGCCACCTCAAGGACCGCCTTCGCGCACCGCGCGGCCGTCGTCGGAGCCGACCGAGACGGACTGCTCGGATCGCTGAAGGCTCTTGCTCAGGGCGTCCCCGCCGCCGGAGTGGTGGAGGGGACGGCGCGGGGACGCGCCGGGAAGACCGCGTTTCTGTTCGCGGGTCAGGGGAGTCAGCGGGCGGGTATGGGGCGGGAGTTGTATGCCCGTTTTCCGGTGTTCGCGGAGGTTTTTGATGCGGTGAGTGCGCGGTTGTCGTTGCCGGATGGTGATGATGAGGAGGTGTTGGGGCGTACGGAGTTCACGCAGCCGGCGTTGTTCGCGCTGGAGGTGGCGTTGTTCCGGCTGCTGGAGTCCTGGGGCATTGCTCCGGATGTGGTGGCGGGTCATTCGATCGGTGAGATCGCGGCCGCGCATGTGGCGGGTGTGCTGTCGCTTGATGATGCGTGTGTGTTGGTGTCGGCGCGTGGTCGTTTGATGCAGGGGTTGCCGTCGGGTGGGGTGATGGTGGCGGTTGGGGCGGGGGAGGCGGAGGTGGTGCCGTTGCCGGAGGGTGTGTCGTTGGCGGCGGTGAATGGTCCGGCGTCGGTGGTGATCGCGGGTACGGAAGAGGCCGTTGCTCAGGTGTGGGGGGAGTGGAAGTCGCGGAAGCTGCGGGTGAGCCATGCGTTCCATTCGTCGTTGATGGATCCGATGCTGGAGGAGTTCCGGCAGGTGGTCGCGGGGTTGCAGTTCGGTCGTCCGTCAATCGCCGCGGTGTCGACGGTGACCGGTGCCGTGGTCGTGGACGAGTGGAGTGATCCGGAGTATTGGGTGCGGCATGTGCGGGAGACCGTGCGGTTCGCTGATGGTGTGCGCGCGCTCGTGGACTCCGGAGTGACCACATTCGTGGAGATCGGCCCGGACGGCACCCTGTCCGCCATGGCCGACGAGAACCTTGAGCGGGGCGAGGTCGCTCTCTCCGTACTGCGCAAGGAGCGAGGCGAGGAGCACGCACTCCTTACCGCGTCCGCGCGGCTGCACACCCGAGGGATATCCGTCACGTGGGGCGAGGTGTTCGCCGCCGGAGGTGGCGCCCACCGGGTCGACCTGCCGACCTACGCGTTCCAGACTCAGCGTTACTGGTCGGTGAAGCGGACTGGCGATGTCTCGGCGTTGGGCCTGGCCTCGGCCGGCCACCCGCTGCTCGGTGCCGGAGTGGAACTCGTCGAGTCCGGCGGCTACTTGTTCACCAGTCGGCTCTCCGTGGGCGCATACCCATGGCTGGCCGACCATGTCGTGGCGGGCTCGATCCTGCTGCCAGGTACGGCTTTCCTGGAGCTGGCCGTGCGAGCCGGCGACGAAGTCGGCTGTGACCACGTCGATGAACTGACCCTGGAGACGCCGCTCGCGTTCTCGGCGCGCGGAGCCGTGCGGATCCAAGTGGTCGTGGGCGGCGCCGAGGACATCGGCGGCCGCTCCGGCCGCACCCTCGGGGTGTACTCACGCGCAGGGGACAACGAGCCCTGGGTGCGGCACGCCAGCGGGATCCTCGGCACACGCGGAACCACGGCCGACCCGGACGCGCCGCAGGACACACAGTGGCCGCCGACCGGCGCGGTGCCGGTCGATCTCGACGGCTTCTACGAAAGCTGTGCGGCGGACGGGTTTGTCTACGGTCCGCAGTTCCAGGGCCTGACAGCCGTGTGGCGCAGGGACGACGACGTCTTCGCCGAAGTCGCCCTGCCGGGCGAGCCCGACTCGTACGCACTGCACCCGGCGCTGCTCGACCCCGTACTTCAGGCCACGAGGTTCCTTGGCCTCGACGAGCCCGGCGTGGGCCGTGTGCCGTTCGCCTGGAACGGTTTCTCCCTGCACGCGACAGGCGCGTCGGAAGCACACGTCCGGCTCACACGCACCGGTCCGGACACCGTCTCCATCGCCCTGTCGGACACCGAGGGCCGGCTCATGGCCTCCGCCCAGTCGCTCGTGCTGCGCCGGATGGGGGCGGTGGAGAGTCCCCGTGACGATCTGGAGCCGGCCCTCCGGGACTCGCTCTTCCGGATGGACTGGGTGCCCTTCGCCGGACGTCGTACGGATGGCGCGTTCGCGGAGCTCAGCACGCTCGCGGACGGCGAACCCGTACCTGCGACGGTCACAGCGCATATGCCCGTGGCGACAGCGCGGGATGTGCCGGGGGCGGTACGTGAGGTGACCGCTGCGGCGCTCGGTCTGCTGCGAGAATGGCTGGCCGACCCGCGCTTCGAGGGATCGCGTCTGGCACTGGTCACCCGCGACGCCGAGACGGACCTGGCGCATGGCGCGGTGTGGGGTCTGGTGCGCTCGGCGCAGTCCGAGCACCCGGACAGGTTTGTCCTGGTCGATCTGGACGGCACCCCCCAGTCCGCCGACGCGCTGGCCGACGCACTGGCCACCGGCGAACCGCAAGTCGTCGTCCGCGCGGGCGAGATACGCGTCGGCCGGCTGGCACGACTGTCCGTGACACGCTCCTCCGCACGGCCGTGGGATGCCGAGGGCACCGTACTGATCACCGGAGGCACGGGCGGCCTGGGCGCGCTGCTGGCCCGGCATCTTGTCGCCGAACGTGGCGTACGGCGGCTGATGCTGGTCAGCCGCCGGGGTGAGGCCGCCGACGGCGTGAGCGAACTGGTCGGCGAACTGGCCGACCAAGGCGCCGACGTACGCGTCGTGGCCTGCGATGTGGCCGACCGCGGCGCGCTCGCCGGTGCGCTGGCCTCGATCCCGGTGGAGCATCCGCTGACAGCGGTGATCCATGCGGCAGGTGTGCTGGACGACGGTGTGATCGGCGCCTTGACGCCGGAGCGGCTGGACACGGTGTTGCGGCCGAAGGTCGATGCGGCCTGGCATCTGCACGAACTCACCCGCGACATCAAGCTGTCGGCCTTTGTGGTGTTCTCCTCCGTCGCCGGGATCCTGGGGAACCCCGGGCAGGGAAACTACGCGGCGGCGAACGGCGGCCTGGACGCCCTCACCGGCCATCGGCGGTCACTCGGACTGCCCGCGCTCTCCCTCGCATGGGGTGCCTGGGAACTGGATGATGCCACCCATGGCGGCATGGCCGCCACGCTGAGCGACGTGGACCGGCAGCGGATGGTGCGTGCGGGGATGCCCCCGCTGTCGGCGGAACTGGGGCTCTCGCTCTTCAACACGATGGTGGACTCGGCTGTCGACACGGTCGCGGTGCCACTACGCCTGGACCTCGCGCGGCTGCGCGAAACCGGCGACCGGGTCGCCACCGTCCTGCACGGTCTGGTACGTCCCCCCGCGCGCAGGAATGCCGAGCGCGGGGCCGGGACGAACGGCACCGCGGCGGCTCAGGCCGAGGCACTCGCCGGACTGACCCCGGAGGACAAGCGCGCGGCTGTGCTGAAGCTGGTGCGTGGCCAGGTCGCCGCCGTCCTCGGCCATGCGGGCGAGGAAGCGATCGACCCCCGGGCGGCCTTCGGTGAACTGGGCCTGGACTCCCTGACCTCGATCGAGCTGCGGAACGCCCTGACAGCGGTGACGGGCGTACGGCTGTCCACCACGCTGATCTTCGACTATCCGACGCCGGAATCACTTGCCCAGTTCGTCCTGTCCGAGCTGACGGGTCAGGGCCCGGATGCCGATCGGGCGCTGCCCGTACGAGTGTCCACGCCGGTGTCCGACGACCCGATTGTGATCGTCGGCATGGCGTGCCGTTATCCGGGCGGGGTCACGTCGCCCGAGGATCTGTGGAATCTGGTGCTGTCGGGCGGGGACGGCATTTCCGAATTCCCGGAGGACCGCGGCTGGGACATCGAGTCCCTGTACGACGCCGATCCCGAGAACGCGGGCACCAGCTACACCCGGCATGGTGGCTTCCTGCATGAAGCAGCCGATTTCGACCGCGAGTTCTTCGGGATCTCGCCGCGTGAGGCCCTGGCGATGGACCCGCAGCAGCGACTGCTGCTGGAGACGTCGTGGGAAGCCTTCGAACGCGCGGGTATCGACCCGGCGAGCGTGAAGGGCCGGAACGGCGGCGTCTTCATGGGCACGATGTATCACGACTACACCACGTCGCCCACCGCGCAGTTCCCCGCTGATGTGGAGGGGTACCTGGTCACCGGCAACGCGGGCAGTGTGGTCTCGGGGCGGTTGGCCTACACCTTCGGCCTCGAAGGCCCGGCGGTGACGGTGGACACGGCCTGCTCGTCCTCGCTCGTCGCCCTGCACTGGGCGGCTGAGGCGCTGCGGTCGGGCGAGTGCTCGTTCGCGCTGGTCGGTGGTGTGACGGTGATGTCCACACCGAGCACATTTGTGGAGTTCAGCCGGCAGCGTGGGTTGTCGGCGGACGGCCGGTGCAAGTCGTTCGCGGAGGCGGCGGACGGTACGGGCTGGTCCGAGGGTGTGGGCGTGCTGGTGGTGGAGCGTCTTTCGGAGGCGCGTCGGCTTGGCCATGAGGTGCTGGCGGTGGTCCGCGGCAGCGCGGTCAATCAGGACGGTGCGTCGAATGGTCTGACGGCGCCGAACGGTCCGTCGCAGCAGCGGGTGATCCGGCAGGCGCTGGCGTCGGCCGGTCTGGCTCCGGCTGAGGTGGATGCGGTCGAGGCGCATGGCACGGGCACCAGGCTGGGTGACCCGATCGAGGCGCAGGCGCTGCTGGCGACCTATGGGCAGGAGCGGCCGGAGGAGCGGCCGTTGCTGCTCGGCTCGATCAAGTCGAATATCGGTCATACGCAGGCCGCTGCGGGTGTGGCCGGTGTGATCAAGATGGTGATGGCATTTCGTAACGGTGTGCTGCCGGGGACGCTGCATGTGGATGAGCCGTCGTCGCATGTGGACTGGGAGAGCGGTGATGTCCGGCTGCTGACGGAGCGGACGGAGTGGCCCGAAGTGGGGCGTCCGCGTCGGGCGGGTGTGTCGTCGTTCGGGATCAGTGGCACCAACGCTCACACCATCCTGGAAGCCGCGCCGGCGCCCGTCGAGCCTCCCAGGGCTGAGGAGGCTCCAGGTGTGGTGCCGTGGGTGGTGTCGGGCAAGTCTGCGGAGGCGCTGGAGGAGCAGGCCGGGCGTTTGCTGACGGCTGCGCGGGACCAGCGTCCGGTGGATGTGGGCTTCTCGCTGGCTATGACTCGTGCGGTGTTTGAGCATCGTGCGGTGGTGGTGGGTGACCGCGAGTCTTTGGTTGCGGGTGTGAGCGCTCTCTCGGAGCAGAATCCCGTACCGCAGGTGGTGCGGGGGATTGCGGGGTCTCGGGGGAAGGTGGTGTTTGTCTTCCCGGGGCAGGGGTCGCAGTGGTTGGGGATGGCGCGGGAGTTGATGGATGCGTCTCCGGTGTTCGCGGAGTCGATGCGTGAGTGTGCGGCGGC
>NZ_JBEYIF010000032.1:0-33534 GCF_040635655.1 Streptomyces sp. NPDC006923 | reverse complement strand
GGGCGAGGCTTCTTCTTCCCCATGCTCTCCATGATGGACATCCTCCCGGGGACGAACCCCTGATCTCGGATGTCCGCCAAAGCGGATCAAGCTCAGAGAATTTCTGAGTGTGAGCACGTCGGCCTTTATCGCCCCGGCGTTCATGGCCCCGGCCACCCGGTGGCTGTCCGTGCCCGCAGACCCTCCGGTACGCGGTCTCGCAGGCCGCCGGATCGGCCGCGACGACGTCACCACGCTGTGGCACGCCGCCGCGTTCGCCAGAAAACAGGACTCCCGATTCGGCGGAGGAGACTGGCGCACCAGCGCCATCGCCAGGACCCTGCGCGTGCAGGCAGCCCCCATGCTGCGCGGCACCTACTCGGACGAGATCGGTCAAGGACTGTTCACGGCGGCTGCGGAGCTCTCACGGGCGGTGGGCTGGTCCGCCGTCGACATGGGCCACCACCAGGCCGCCCAGCGGCACCTGACACACGCTCTCCGGCTCGCCCGACTGGCGGGCAACGTCCAAAGCGGATGCTACGTGTTGTCGACGATGGCCCTCCAGGCCTTCCTCGCGGGACACCCGGCAGAAGCCGCCGACATGGCGGAGGGCGCCTACGAGCGGGCCCGCCACGTCGCGGCGCCGCGCGTGCTCGCCTTCGCGAAACTGGCAGAGGCCCGGGCGCATGCCCGCGCCGGGCACGCCCAGGACGCCGGCGCCGCACTCCACCGGGCCGAGGCGCTGCTGGACCAGGTACGCGCCGAGAACGATCCGCAGTGGCTTGGATACTTTACGCACGCCCGGCTCGCCACCGACGCCGTCGAGATTCACCGCGATCTCGCCCAGCCCAAGGCCGCGCTTCGCTGGAGCCGTGAGGCGGGCGCCATGAGCAAGGACCAGTTCACCCGGGCTGTGGGGCTACGAACCGCGGTAGTGGCAGCCACGCACATGCAGGCCGGAGACCTGGAGGCGGGCATCGACCACGGGCATCAGGCCGTGGACATCCTTGCCTCTGTCCAGTCGGCCCGCGCCCGGGACTACGTGGCGGACCTACTGGAGGCGGCCAGCCGATGGAAGCGTAACCAGAGCATCAGAGATCTGGCCCTGCGTGCGAACCGGGAGATGCGCGTGCCTCTTCCTGCCTGACGGCACGAGCGCCCGGCGCCCGTGTGCGGGCGCCGGGCTCGACGGACGAGGCCGGACCACTTCAGGCGGAGTCCCTGAGGCGGCGCAGCACTCGGTCGCAGGCCGCCAGATGCCCACCGAGGGCTCCCTCGAACTCGGCCGCGCTGCCCCACAGCAGGTCCCGCCGGATCGCAAGGTCCGGGCCCCACACGCCGGTCAGCCGCTCGACGAGCCGTCCCACGTTCGCCGACGGCTCCTCGGCCACCTCGTCCACAAGGCCAGCCGCGAGGGCATCGCCCACACTCACCGGCTCACCGAACAGTGCCGCCAGCCGCACAGGAGCCCGCTGTGACAGGCGGCTCATCCGATACAACGCCGTCCCCGGCCAGACGTCACCGGATTCCACGCAGAGCGTCAGTACCACCGTCGGATGCGCGATCCGGTAGTCCGCCGCCAATGCCGCGTCGAGCGCGGCCCCGGCACACGGCCCCAACATCGCCGCCACACAGGCGGCCGGGAGCCTCTCCAGCCGTCGCAGCGCGCTCTCCCACTTCGTGAGCAGAGCCATGTCCGGGACCGGAACGCCAGGGGCTGCATCCCCCCGGATCCGCAGAACCACGACAGCCGCCTGGTGGTCCTCGGCCCGGTCACTGGCCTCGCTGACGGCCGCGACCAACGCTGCGGTCAGCCCCGCACTCCCGTCGATGTCGACTTCCAGCACCTCACCGGCCCGTACGGTCTTCCCCTGCATCACGCATCCTCCACCCATCGGACCAGGACGGTCTCGATGGTCGAACCCGGCCCCATCGCCATGATCACTCCATAGTCCCCCGCTCGGACAACCCCCTCCTCGACCAGACGCTCGTACGAGAACAGCACTGAGCCACTGGAGAGGTTTCCGTAGTCGCGCAGCACCGCCATCGTGTGCCGAACGTCATTCCGGGTCAGGCGCAGGTTCACCCGCACCGCGTCGACGACCTTCCTACCTCCCGCGTGGACCAACCAGTGGCTGATAGCACTTCGGCGCAGGCCGGCACCGGCGAGAAGACGATCGACGACCTCCTCCACATGCGCCCCGATGACGTACGGGATCTGAGGGTCGAGGAAGAAGGACACCTTTCCCTTCCGGTCGTCCCAGTCGAAGCGCATCGCGTCCACCGCCGACGTGATTACCTGGCTGGCCGACGACAACAGATGCGGAACGGGCTTGGCCTCGCCTTCCCGCTCCCGGGTCAAAAGGGCAGGCCGGAAGGTGAGAGCCACGGCGGCGGCACCGTCACCGAAGAGGGAGTTGACCACCGCGGTGCGCATAGTTGAGTCGAAGACGTACGCGGCCGAGCAGACCTCGGCGCACAACACCAACGCGACGGACCCGGGATTGGCCACACACCATGACCTGGCAGCGGTAAGGCCGTTCATGGCCGCGTGGCAGCCCATTCCCACGATGTCGAGACGCTGAACGGTCGGCGGCAGCCCCATCTCCCGCAGCAGCAGCGCGCTCAGCCCGGGGGTGAGCAGCCCCGTCGTCGTCACACAGCACAGATAGCCCACCTGCTCCGAGGCGAGACCGGCCCTCACCAGGCAGGTACGGATCGCCCGGCTGCCCATGTCAATCGCGATCCGGCGGTGCTTGCCCCGGAGGTCGCCCGCGCTCTCCTCGATCGGGCGCCCGTCGCTGCCCGGATCAGGAAGCGTCAGAAAGCGGCGCCGGATCCCGCTTGAGCGGAACAGGCGAGCCACCTTCGGGTCGGAGACGGCGAAGTGGCCCAGAAGGTCCGATTGAGAGTAGCTACGGCCTGCGACGGCCGTCCCGACCGACCTGATCGAGGGAGCAGGGAGGTGGTCACTGATATTCAGTGGTGGCCCTGAAGCGGTCATCAAATCCTCCTCACGAGCCGACGAAAGAGGAACACGCGTCCCACGACGGTGAAGCCGGCCGAGGACAGACACTGCCTCCCGGGCCGCGCCGGGATAAGGCTCACGAGGGGGCACATCTCCCACAGCACCCAAGCCATCGCCGATCCCGCTCCGGCTGTACCGGCAGGCGAACCCTGACCGGTGCTGCTCTCGTCCCGGATCAACTGGACGCCCTACGCGCGACGTTGAACGCGGACACTTACTGGGACAGCGCCTGGCAGAAGATTCACATCTCCTCGGTGATGCGCGCGAAGCCGTAGACGCCCTTCGCTGCCTGGGCTGGCAGATCGGCGGCGCTCCCTTCAGCGACGATCGACTCCGGTATCGATCACAGTCCTCGACCTGACCCGGACAGATGATCACCCGCTCCTTTTCGGAAAGAACGTGCGCTCGCGGGTGTCCGGATGGACCACGCGCGCCCTGTCAGTCAAGCCGGTGAAGAAGCTTCCTCCTGCGACGCGGCTGGCCGGCCTGTTCCTCGCGGCGCACAGCACGTCCAAGCTTCTCGGGCAGATCGCGTCCGACTTCCCCAATGCCTGCCGAGCCGCCCTGCCCGACCTCCCGCGGAAGGGGTTCCTTACGGAGTTGTCAGAGGATCGTCACCCCCTCGACTCGGCCGTACGCCACTTGTCGGGATTGCGCGAAACGGCGAGCTAAAGGTCCTATGGGCTGTCATCGCCGTCTCCCTGCCACTGGGCGACGGTGCCTCAGCAACCTCGTCCGAGGCGATCAAGCTGGCCACGCAAGTCGTTTCAGAAAGCAGCTTCGACGCACGAACGTCCGCCCCGGGATGGTCCAGTCGTTCGTGCGTCCAGATCACCCGAGCGGCACTTGAACGTATGGCGTCCACTCATACATGCGGTTGTCCCGGTGCAGGACAATCAACTCGGCCGATTTCACGCGTGCTGTGGCCGGCGGAATGTCGACTGCGGCCAGGGCCTCGGAAAGGGGCGACACCTGATTGTTGTTGTTGCTGTATGCGACAGAGACGTGCGGCATGAATCCGGCCGATGCTTCCGGCACCTCTGGAAGGACATCGCGGATTGCTGAGCGGATCGCGTGACGAACGGCTCGTACTGGCCCGTCCGGCTGTACGGGCACGAGCACGGCCTCGGGGTCGATTCTCGGCGTGGAGAGAGTTAGATCGAAGCCCGGCACTGCGGCGAGCCGCACGCGGGCAGCTTCGACGATCGCGTCGACAGCCGCTCGGTCGACCTCGTCGACGAAGCCGACGCCCTGCATGGTCAGGTGCAGCCACTGATCGGGAATCGGATCGAGACCGTCGATGTGGGATAGGGCTTTTCGGTGCTGCTCGGCAAAGCGGTGGACGTCATGTTGCTCTCCGAAGGTCAGGTGCCAGGTGTAGAAGCGGCGGCCGACGGACCACCCCGGCCGCCACCACCAGTGATTACGCATGTGCTCGGGTTGAGAGGTCATGACTGGAGATCCAATCAGGTGGGGCCGTCCCTTGACGAGAGGGCCAGATGCTGGCGGGCCGAATCGAGGCACCACTCCTCGATCGTTCGACGTACGGAACCTATTACTCCAGCATTGGCTGCTGGGCTGCGGGTCATCGCAGCGCCGAGCTCCCTCATGCGCTGTGTCACCGGGCCCATGCGGCGCTCGCCCGGCATTGCAAGTACGGGACCGAGGGCCTCCATCACACCTTCGGGCTGGCCACCGCTATAAAGCGCGGCGGCTTGGCTGATGCGGATCTGCGCCTCGGTTCCATAGGGCCGGACCGGCTGCGTGGCGAGGAGCGTGAGCGCCGATTCGGCCTCACGTAGGGCCTTCGCAGGCTTGCCGATTCGGAGGTGGACGGCGGCTGCGTAGTTTTCCTGCCGGGCATCCGGACATGAGAAGAGACCGCCGATCTCGTCTGGTCCTGTGCTGTCACGGGCTTGGAGTGCTCTCGTGAGTGCTGCCTCCGCTTCGGTGGCAGCACCGAGCATCGACCAGGCGTCAGCCTCTTGACAGGCGAGTAACGCGCCCACGCTGCCGCGGGCGTTGACGTGAGCGCCGCGCCGGGCATGGTTCACTGCGTCGCGTAGGCGCCCTTCCCACAGTGCGATTTTGGATCTTGTGGAACAGACCCAAGCTCGCAGATCGTCATGACCCGCGTTCTCGGCGCACAGCCACGCCGTGCGACCGTGGGTGTCGGCGGCGCGGAGGTTCCCGAGGTCGGAGGACATCCAGGCGAGGAGGCCACAGAGGTATCCCGCTGACACGTACAGTTCGGTGGCTTGGCGTGGCGGTTGGTGACCTTCCAGGAGGGCGAACACTCGATCTCGCAAGAGCCGAGTACGTTGGAAGACTTGGACAGCGTCGCCGGCGAGATACTCGTGGGCCAGTGTCTGAACGTCCGCTGAGAGCTGTTCCAACGTGATGTCGCCCACGTTGGTTGTCTCGGCCCACTGCGCCCAGGCAGCAGACTCGGCGGCTGCGGCAAGGACGCTGTCGGGCTCAGGCTGCGGCGGAGCCGTGGGTTGCACCGGTGCCGGAGTTCGTTCCTGTGGTTTGGACGCCTGACGTTGAAGGACTTGCAGGTCGGCCGTGGGTAGAGCGCGGCGGTCTTCGATGTCTAGAATGTCGTCAATTTTGCAGCCGTATACTGCGGCTAGGGCGACGAGCACTTGGAGCGTAGGCCGCCGACTACTCGGCCCCGGCCATTTCTCCCACTTGCCGACGAGTGAAGCGTCGGCGGCGATGGGATGTCCTGCTTGCGCGGAGATTCGGTCCGCTGTTTCCTGGAGTGTCCAGCCGCAGGCGTGCCGCCACGCTTCCCGGATGCGTACGCGTAGGCGCACGCGCATTTCTACAGCGATCTGCGCGGTGGTGCATCCGGCAGCTGTCATTTCGTGACGCAGGCCATCGCGGTCTGCCTTCGACCCCGGCGCTGGTGATGGCGACATTGTCCCTCCCTGAGTGCGGGCTGCCACTCACGTTAGCCACTATCAAACGGAACAGGGAGAGGAGCGAGCCTTTCCAGCGTGCCCAACTCGTCCATCTCTACGTCTAAGGACGATTATCCCCGCTGGTCAACGAGTCGCAGGAGCGCCAAGAAACTTGGTCACCGGCGCCCGCGACAGGCGAGCTCCGAGTTGAAACGCTGAGGCAACGTAATACCTGGACTACGAGGGGTCGCCATGCACGTCCCGCCTCAGACCGAGACAGGGAAACCCGGGTGGCTGTTGTCGCCGCGCATGTTTCTGGCACCCGCCGGACCGAACTCGCTGAACTGCCAGCAGGCCGCGCTGGGGACGGGGACGGTTCCACATGCAGTGCTTTTTAAGCACCATCCCCCGATACGGCTTAGCGCTTCCGCTGGCCTGCGCCCGGATGCTGCCGTCGGCGACCCGCGCCCTTGGGGAACGGTGAACGTCATGTCACCGCAGGGTCTGGCCTACGAGGTCGTGATCCAGGAAGACGTAAGCGCTCGGTGCGCGTTGGCCGAGGTGCTCTGATGCCGGATTTGCCCGTGCTCGCCAACGCTTTTGCGCAATGTGGCCTTTGTGAGCGTGTAGTGCGAGCAACTACGTTGCACCGCCGCGATTTTCTTCCCGTTGGGGGCGCTAAGTGGTGGGTCCAGGCGGTGTGCATGGACGAGTCTGCGTGCTTTGCCCGCTGCCGTAATAGGTCCCGCTGGCACGCGATGGGGGCTGCGGTGCCCTCTTCGCCGCCGGCTGAGGATGCGCGACTGGCGGTCTGCCTGTTGTGCGACGTTGCCGCCTCGCCCAACGAACTCGTATTCGAGGTCGTGGAGAGCGACGGCTCGTCCGGGCCGTTCATCGATTCTTTCTGCGCTGACTGGCGGGGGTGCGACGCGCGTCAGCCCAAACGTCGCCTGCGGCCCGGCGGTGACGCTGCCCCGCCTTGACCTGTCACGTCGCTTGCCCAACGCACTGCTTTACCCCGCTGCCTCGCCTTGCCGTATGGCCCGACTTGAGAGAGAGCTATGTCCGCCCCTGTACAAATGTCCGCTGCGTCGGAGCTGTCGCCGACGGATGATCTCTGGCGGCTGCGTCCGTCTCTGGACCCTCGCGCACCGTTGCTCGACGAAGGCAGGAGCTGGGACACGGCGACTTTCAGCGCGCGGCTCGGGCTGAGGGTCCTGCGCACGCTGCGGTCCGGCGGAGCGCGAATGGGCACCGCTCTGCATTGCGGTGAGCACGGCGTGATCCACGTGCCCATCACGCCGTGGCCGTCGCTGCCGCAGGCAAACCTGCTGATGGTCCGGCGGGCGAATCTTTTCTGCCCCGGAGGGGGGCCGCGCATCTGCGTGGGGTCGATATGGCTGCTGCCGCCCGCCGGAACGGCTGTGCTGACAGACGCGCACGCTGTGTTCGACGCGCTGCACCTGGTGCTGAACTCAGCGCGGTCCGCACCGCGGCCGTTGGCCGGCCAGCCGGTGGACGGTGCTTTCTCCCGGGAGAGCGCTGATGCCTGATCTGTTCGTCGCGCCCTCCGCGCGTGCCCACCGTCACGGTCGCAGGCGTGCCAAGGCGGGTGACCTGGGGACCGAGGGTGGTCTGCGTGTGCGGCTGCGCAGGCTGACGATGGTGCCCGTTCTCTTCGCCACGGCGAACGTCGGGGCGGTGTGTGTGGTGTGTGTCATCGGTATGGACGGCCGCGGGATGGCGACTGCCGCGGCGGCGGGAGTGGTGGGGTGGGTGGCGACTGTAATCGTGGCGTGCCGGCAGTCGACTGCGACGGCGGTCGCGCTGCACCGGCGGCAGCAGGACCTTGAGGACCGGGTGCGGGTACGGATCACGGACCTTGAGGCCGTGGTGACCGCCGGGCTGGCCGACGTCAGGCTGATGACGGAGCGAGTGGCCCAGGGGGAGCGGCCACAACCGCCCCAGCTGGGCGTGAGTCCTCAGGTGCACAGCTCGGGAGATGCGTTCCAGGCGGTGGAGCGGTCTCTTCACCGCGCCTTCGCCGAGGCGGTGCACGCGGTGGCCCAGGCGGGGCTGTACCAGCCGCCCGACCAGGTGAAGGCGTTTGTTTCGATCGCCCGGCGGCTGCACGCCCTGGTGGACCGGGCGCTGCGGAAGCTCGACGTGGTCGAGAAGCAGGTCGAGGACCCTGATCTGCTCCACGGCCTGTTTCAGATCGATCATCTGGCGACCCGGATGCGGCGGCACACAGAGAGCCTGGCGGTGCTAGGCGGTGCGATGGGCCGCAAGATCAATGATCCGGTTCCGCTGGGTAAGTCTCTTCGGCAGGCGATTTCCGAGATTGAGCACTTCTCCCGTGCGCATGTCGTCGGCACGGTTCCCGCGGATGTCGCCATCGTGGGGTATTCGGCGGCCGACGTCATCCACGCACTGGCCGAGCTTGTCGAGAACGGGACCCGGTTCTCTCCCGGGCGGGTGGAGGTGCGGGCCGGGCGGGTCGGCGCGGGGGTTGCCGTCGAGATCGATGACCGTGGCGGGCTGGCCATGACGTCTGCGGACATGGAGAGGTGGAACCGTCTGCTGTCGTCCGCCGAGGTGGATGTGCGCAAGCACTTGCAGGAGGGGAGGATCGGCCTGCCGGTCACCGCTTTGATAGCGCAGCGGCACGGGATCCGGATCACCCTCAGCACCAATCACCTGGGTGGCACCCGGGCCACGGTGGTTCTTCCCCCGGCTCTGCTCACGGCGCCGAAACCGGTTGTCCTGCCGACGGTAACCACTTCCGCGCCTGCCGTGGAGGCCGGTCTGCGGCCCTACGCCGTGCCGTTGGAGCGGCCTGCCGTGCGTGGCCTGCCCCGGCGGGGCGCCGGCGCCGCCGACAAACCCGCGGCACGGCCCTCGCCGGTGCCGGATGCGGACGGCAGGCCGCCTCTGCCCCGGCGCAGTGATACCCCCGTCGACAGCGGTGAGCGCTCCGTGGAGAGTCCGCCCACCGGGACGAGTGGCCCCGCCAGCTCCGCTCTCATGGCGAGGTTTACCAGTGGTGTCAAAAGGGCGGAGGCGGGCGGCGAGAGCCCGCCGTCTGCCCGTCCGCTCGACTGACCGTATTCGACTATCCCCCACCGCACACCGGTGTCCGGCCGGACCGGGCATCAATGCAGTTATGGAGTTCACGTGCCGGTTCAGACAGTTTCCGATTCCGAGCAGTACACGAGCCTTCAGTGGCTGATGAAGGACTTTGTCGAGCGGGTGCCAGGCGCGCACAGTGCCACACTCTCCTCGGCCGAAGGGATGCGAAAGGCGAGCGCCGGCATCCTGGACGAAGCCGGTGCGGACAGGATGTGCGCCGTAATGTCGGGCCTGTACTCGCTGGCCAAAGGAGCGAGCCGACTTCAGCAGCAACCGTCGAAGGCCGGTCCGAAGCAGGTTGTGGCTGAGCTGGACAGCGGGTTCCTTTTCGTGATGAGCGGCGGTGAGGGCTCGCTGCTGGCGGTCCAGGCCGGCGCCGACGCGGATCCGGGCGTCATCGGCAACGAGATGTCGTTGCTGGTGGCCAGTGTGAAGCCGCATCTGGTCACCCCGGTGAGGGAGCGCGAAGAGCCCGTCGGCGTGGGCCAGTGAGATGGGTTCCTTTACCGGCCCGACCTGGTCCGAGGAGCCGACCGCCCGGCTGCGCCTGTATGCGGTGACCGGTGGGAGGACTGAGCCCTCCCACCGGATGCGGCTGGCGACACTCGTCAAGGCAACGCCCTCGACGGTGGTGGTGGCCGAGGTACTGAGCCAGGAGGCGGAGCAGGCCCTCGCCCTGTGCCGGCAGCGACCGTGCTCGGTCGCCGAAGTGGCCGGGACACTCGGGCTGTCCGCACATGTCACCAAGATCATCCTCTCCGAGCTCATCGAGTCCGGCGCCCTGACGCTGGCCCTGCCGCCAACCGAGGCGAGCGCCATAGAAATGACGGAG
Organism: Streptomyces sp. NPDC006923; assembly: GCF_040635655.1. NCBI lineage: Bacteria > Bacillati > Actinomycetota > Actinomycetes > Kitasatosporales > Streptomycetaceae > Streptomyces > Streptomyces sp. NPDC006923. The sequence goes on along the minus strand of NZ_JBEYIF010000032.1, from coordinate 23,654 downwards.
GTGCTCCTTGCCCGGCTCAAAAAGAAGTTCGCGATGTGAGGCCCTGCCGCCCGCGCTGGACCCGTACGCGGTGAAGATCGTCGTGGCGGGCGGTTTCGGAGTCGGCAAGACCACGCTGGTGCGCAGCGTCAGTGAGATCGAGCCGCTGACCACGGAAGAGGTACTGACCACGGCCAGTGCCGGGGCCGACAGCCTGGACGGTGTGGAAGCGAAGACCACCACCACGGTGTCCATGGACTTCGGACGGATCACACTGCCGGGCGCCGATGAGCCGGACATGGTCCTGATGCTCTTCGGCACCCCGGGCCAGCCGCGTTTCCAGTTCATCTGGGAGGACGTGACCGCCGGCGCGGTCGGTGCGGTCGTCCTCGCCGACACCCGTCGTCTGGCTGAGTCCTTCAGCTCCGTCGCCTTCTTCGAAGACCGGGACATCCCTTTCGCCGTGGCGGTCAACCAGTTCGAAGGCAGCCACCGCTACCGGCCCGAGGAGGTCCGGGCCGCGCTCGAACTTGAGCCCAGAGTTCCGGTCCTCCTCTGCGACGCCCGCGATGAATCCTCCGTGGCCACCGTGCTGATTGCCCTGGTCGCCTACGCCGTGACTGCCGCCAAATCCGCACAGCCCTCCACCCCTCAGGGAGTACTGACGTGACCTACGATGCCGATTCCGGGCTGCATCTGCGGCAGCCGGATCCTGACCTCGACCTCAAAACGCGGCGCTTGCGCGAGCTGGGCCTGGGACTGTCCCCCGTGGCCGAGTTCGACGCGCTCGCCGCCCGGCTCGCCGAAGCGGCGGACGTCCCGTACGCCATGGTCAACATCACCCTGGACCAGCAGAACTTCGTCGGGCTCTGCAGCCCTTCCGGCCGGGGCGAGGATCCCGCGGTCGACCGGACGATGGCCCTCGACCACGGCTACTGCCCCGACGTGATGTCCCGCGGCCGGGCCCTGGTCCTGCCCGACGTCTGCGCCTATCCGCGGTTCGCCAGCAACGACGTCGTCGACCGGATCGGCATCCGCACCTACGCCGGCGCACCCCTGCTGGACGTACGCACCGGACTCGTGCTGGGCACCGTGTGCTTCGTCGGCCGAGAAGCACGCCCCCGGTCATTCGGAAAACACGCCCTCGCCCTCGTCAAGGCCAGCCAGGACGACGCCATGGAAACCGTCTACCGGCGCGCCCCCAGCTCAGCCCGCTGACGCAGCCCGAGCGCACCACACAACACGGACGACAGAAGCCGACCAAAAAGGGGAGGGACGACCATGGATGACTGGATGTACACGGAGGCGGAGGAGCAGCTGCGCGCGGCCCGCACCGAGGCCGAGCAGGCGCTGCGGGAGGAGGTGCGCGCGTTCGCGGAACGCGAGGTGGCGCCCCTTGTTGACGCGATGGAAGCCGCACGGTCGGTCGAGCACAACCTCGCCCGGCTCATCACCCAGCAGGGATGGCTCGGGGCGACCATCGACCCCGCCTACGGCGGGATAGGTGTCGGCCACATGGGCAAGACGATCATCATTGAGGAGATCTCCCGCATCAGCCCGGCGATGGGCGCCATGGTGCAAGCCTCCCAGCTCGGCGCCTCCATGCTCATCCATTTCGGGAGCACCCGGCAGAAGAAGCGGTGGCTGCCGAAGATCGCGGCCGGCGCGGTGCTGCCCACCATTGCTGTGACCGAGCCGGCCTCCGGCAGCCACGTCCTCGGGATGGAAACAACCGCTCGACGTGACGGAAAGCACTACATCCTCAACGGCCGCAAAACATACGTCGGCAACAGTCACATCGCCGATCTGCACGGCGTCGTGGCCCGGACCGGGCCCGGCTCGAACGGCCTGTCCGCTTTCCTCGTGGAGAACAACAGACCGGGCTTGACGCTGGCCCCTCACCGGGAAGCGCTCGGCCTCCACGGCTTTTCCTTCGGTGACCTCATCTTCGACAACTGCCGCATACCAGCGGGGAACCTCCTGGGCAAAAAAGGGCAGGGCCTCGACGTCGCCTACTCCTCCAGCATCCTCTACGGCCGCCCGAACTTAGCAGCGGTTGCGCTCGGCATCCATCAGGCCATCAGGGATGAAACGATCACGTACGCGCAGGAGCGTCACCTCTACGGCAAACCCCTCGCCTGCCTCGACACCGTCAAGCAGCGGCTCGGTCAGATTGAGTCCAACCTCATGAGCGCCCGGGTCGCGGCCTACGACGCCGTCGCCCGGCTCGACCGTCATCAGCTGTGCGACACCTACCTGATCAACGCCAAATACGAGGGCATCGAGGCACTCACCGAGACGGCCGCACTCGCCGGCAAGATCCACGGCGCTGCGGCACTCTTCACCGACCGCCCCTTCCAGCGCTACAAGCGCGACGCGGAGCACCTCTGGGCTCCGGCCGGCACCGGCGACATACAGCTCCTACGTCTGTCCGAAGCAGCAGGCGACACGCCCCACCCGCAGTGGTCTCAACTACTTTGCCAAGGCTGACCATGAACAGATACGAACAGCCCGCTTCGCGGGGACCGTCATGAGGACGCCACGCCAGTTCTACTGGAAGGGCCTGCACGTCCCCTTCATCGCCCCATGGAGCCGCGAAAGCTCGCCCGTGTCGGCCATCATCCGGGTAGGACAAGGGATCGGCTACGCCGACGAGTTCAGCGCCGCTGACCGCCGACACGGCACTCTGTGGATCCGGCAGGCCGCCGTGCGAGGCGCCGGGGACCCCGAACTGGCCGGCGTACACCCGTTGCGCCAGCGACAGGCCATGTCGCACATGCTGTGCCAGGTCTGCGGGACATCCACATTCGACTCCGACTTCGTACGGTGGGGTGAGCGGCACCTGTTCCTCGTGCGCGCTGTGGGGGGGCGACCGATCGGCGAAGGCGAGCGGACCACTACGCCCCCGGTCTGCAGGACGTGCGCGATCGAATCAGTCGGCGCCTGCCCGCATCTGCGCAAGGGGTATACAGCGGCTCTGGTGAAGCGCGCCCAGCCCTGGGGCGTCGCCGGCATCGTCTACGACCCGCTGACCCTCAAGCCGACAATCCCGGACAGCCGGCTCACGGAAGCCAGTTTCACCAGCCCGCTCATCCGGTGGACGCTGGCGGCCCGCGACGTCGCGACCCTCCACGGCTGTACCACGATCGATCTGGCCCAGCTCGCCGTCGCGGCCTAGACCACCGTCCGGCGGATCGGCTGCCTCAGCCCCGACCCGTCGGACGGTCCCACACCCCGCCCCCTGGGGGCTCCAGGCGGCTTGCCGCACCCTACGACACCAGCATTCAACCTTCGGCGCGCCGGGCTGTCGGCATCGCCCCCGCCACGAAGCCTCTTGTCGGCGACGGGCGCACGCCACCGCTCCGCCCCGGACTACCCACCCACCCACCCACCGAAGGAGCCCCACGGTGGCTACCGCCCCGCCCGCACCCGACACAACCACCGCCGCCCGGCAGTCCCTCGCACACGGCCCCCTCGGCGTCACCCTGCTCCACATCGAACGGGCCCGGCGCGGCACCGGCTCATGGCAGGCCGTACACCAACAGCTCGCCACAGTCGGGCCCCTGACCTACGCAGACGAGGTCAACCTCTTCCGCGGCGCCCCCGCCACGGCATACGTCCTCCACCTGGCCGCTGCCGACAACGACCGCTACTCAGGAGCCCTGCGCACCCTCGACCGCATCGTGACCACACACACCCGCCGGCGCCTGGAGGCGGCTCACACACGCATCGACCAGCAACGCCTCACCACCTTCGCCGAATACGACCTCTTCCGAGGACTGACCGGACTCGGCGTCCTTCTTCTGCGCCGCCACCCGGACAGCAACGAAATGAAACGCGTCCTGGAATACCTGGTAAGACTCACCGAACCGGTAACCGGACCCAAAGGGCAACCACTCCCCGGCTGGTGGGTCTCGCACGCTCCCGCCCACCCGGGCGCCCCCACACCGAACGGCCACGCCAACGCCGGCCTCGCCCACGGCATCGCCGGCCCACTCGCACTCCTCGCCCTCGCCAAACAACGAGGCATCACCGTGACCGGCCTCGACACCGCCATGACCCGGATCTGCCACTGGCTCGACCAGATACGCCAACACGACCACCGCGGCACACGCTGGCCACGATGGATCACCGAGACCACCGCCGTACCCACCTGGCCAGCCGCGCCGTCCTGGTGCTACGGCACACCCGGCCTTGCCCGCGCGCAGCAGCTCGCCGCAATCGCCCTCGGCGACGACCACCGCAAGCGGATGGCCGAACGCGCACTGCTGTACTGCCTGGCCGACCCATTCCAGATCAACCAGCTCACCAACCGCGGACTCTGCCACGGCGTCGGCGGTCTGCTGCGCACCGTTCAGCGCGTCGCCGAAGACGCCGAAACCCCCGCCATGTTCACGGACCGTCTCGCCCAGCTCAGCCGAGACTTCCTTGCCGTCGGGCCGCCCGAGAAAACCGGGTTCCTCGAAGGAGCCACCGGGGCAATTTTGGCTTTCCAGAGTGCCGAGCCAGACTCCGGTCCCGCCAGCGACTGGGACGCCTGTCTCCTCCTGAGCTGAGGAAACAACCAGGTGAACCCCCACAGCATCACCGAGCAAACCATCCTATCCGTCTTGGCTGTATGGCTGGCGCTGCCGTGAAGTACGGCGCCTCCGGCGCTTCTCCGAGCCGCGCGTGGGATCACTCCGAGCGAGGCTCCGCTGGAAATCCTGCTGGGTCGTGAGCGAATCGTGTGATCAATGTCCCATGCCCATGCCGCCATCGACAGGCACAACGGCGCCATTTATATAGGCAGCGCCTTTCGACGCGAGGAAACGCGCGACGGCGGCAATCTCCTGCGGGTGAGCAGACCGGCCCAGCGGAACCTGTGCCAGAAGTTTTTTACGCTGGGCCGGACTGACCTCACTCATCATGTCGGTATCAACGTAGCCAGGAGCTACCACATTGCAGGTGATCCCATGCGGACTGACCTCTCGGACTACCGATCGGGCGAAACCGAAGAGTGCTGCCTTCGACGCAGCGTAGTTGGCCAGCGCCGGTGCCCCGCGCAGGCCCACTACCGAAGATATGAGCACGATTCGGCCGTTCCCTGCCGAAAGCATCCCGCCCAACGCCCGTCTGACGATTCGGAAGGTGCCTGTGAGGTTGACGTCCAGTACTGAGGTGAATTCTTCCTCGGACATCCGGATCAGCGGCATGTCCTTGGTGATGCCTGCGTTGGCCACCAGGACCTGTACCTGGCCGTGCGTTGCTTCTACTTCTTGGTACGCGCTCTCGATTTGCCTGGGATCTCTGACATCACACCTTACGGCGAGGAAGCCGTGGGGTGGCTCTCCCGACCGATACGTGATGGCAACTCGGTCACCGGCAGCCGCAAAGCTATCGGCAATGGCAAGGCCAATGCCTCGGTTGCCACCAGTCACGAGTATCGAGCGGTTCAACAGGTACGCCTTTCGTCAGGATGATGCATGAAAAAGCCCATCGCCGAGTGCCGCCCGCTCAACGCGCCCTGGGGTCTACGTTGTGCCGTTGACGACGATGTGTGAACGCCAGTTGTTCACGGAGCGCGCCATGTCGGTACCCCGTCGGCGGCGACCCGTGCCTTACCCGGCCTGGTCGAATAGGCCACTGAGCCTGCCCGTTCGGTTCCCCCGAATCGCACGGAGAACAGATTCCTTCAGCCTGCATACCGAGTCGGCCCTGCGCTCCGGCCGTCGACGGCACGGGCGCAGGGGCGTTCGGCGGAGGTTTGCGGCGAGTTACCCGGCTGGCCTTTAGAACTCCTAACAAAGTGAGAGGTTGACCAGTCGGCGCCAGCAGATGATGCCGCAGGCCAGGCGGAGGAACGCTTCGTGGATGTCGTCGCGGATCTCCCAGCGGATGCGTAACCGACGGAACCAGTGCAGCAGCGCGAAGCTCTGCTCGACTACCCACCGGTGGACGCCCAGTCCTGAGCCGTGGTCGGTGTTGCGGCGGGCGATGACGGGGGTGATGCCCAAGGCTTGGACCTGCTTGCGGTACTTGTCGTGGTCGTAGCCGCGGTCGGCGTAGAGCGCGACGGGTCGCTGTCGGGGCCGCTCTCGCCGGCCGCGTATGGGTGAGACTGCCTGGAGCAGGGGGACGAGCTGAGTGACGTCGTTGCGGTTCCCGCCGGTCAGCGATACCGCCAGCGGGATGCCGTGCCCTTCGGTGATCACATGGTGCTTGGAGCCTGTTCGGGCACGGTCGACCGGGCTCGGTCCGGTTTTGGGCCCGCCTTTCATGGCCCGCACGTGGGAGCCGTCGATCACCGCCCTCGACCAGTCCAGCGCGCCTGCGGCGTTCAGTTCAGCCAGAAGCGATTCATGCGGACGCTGCCAGACACCCGCGTCGTTCCAGTCGCGCAGGCGTCGCCAGCAGGTCATGCCGGAACCGAAGCCCAGCTCCCGCGGCAGAAACTCCCACGGAATGCCCGTGTACAGCACGAACAGGATGCCCGACAGCACCTTCCGGTCGTCCAGCCGCTTGCGTCCCGGATGATCCGTGCGGCGCTGCACGACCGGCAACAACGGCTCGATCCGCGCCCACAGCTCATCGGAGACAATCCACGGAGGCCGCTCACCCCTTCTCATGTGCAGGCTAACAAGCCATCAGACGTCAGGATTCCAAGGCAAGTTGCAGCATTCTGTTAGGAATTCTTAGGAAGCGAGCCGGGGGACGTCGGCGGCTTCGCAGGGTGGAAGGCTGGGGTCGGCCAGCCACAGTTCGTGGTGGATGGAGTCCAGTACACCCATCCGGTGGCGCATTTGTGATCGTAGGTTCTGGATTTGTCTGACGGCGTGGCGGGGTTCGGAGGGCAGGATCGCGCGGGTCAAGATCTTGTATTCCTCCACGGTTTCGCTGCGTTCTGCCGCGTGCGGGAGGCGGAGAGCGAGCGTGCTGGCGCTGATCTCGACAATGGCCCATTCGCCGTCAGGTTCCGGCGTGGCCCAGATGACAGATCGGTTCGAGGGAGAGAGGGTGAGCCGACACCCGCCTCCGATGAGTCTGCTCAGTTCCGGCAGGTCGATCGCATTGTCTCCGGCCAGATAAGCGGCGTCCTGAGGAGAGGCGACGGACCGTCTTCCGGTGAGGCTGTGGACCATGCGACGCTGCGCGTCTTTGTAGGCTCCGGCCAGTACCGGAGCCGGCTGCTGGGCCGGCAGCGTCCAGGAGGCCGTGAGTGCGTCGGCAGAGAAGTCTTCTTCCTCGTCGCCGGTCTGGAGCCACGTGATCACGACGAGCCGGTGATCGGGGAGACTCGCCGGGTAGAGGACGTGGCTGACGACTTCGACGGGGATCCAGTTGCGGGCCGGCAGGGACATACGGAAGTGGTGGCCGTCGCGGCTCTCGCTGACTTCGCTGCTCGACTCCCAGATGCTGCGGACGTTGGGGTCGGCACACACGTCGCTGATGAGCTGGACGAGGTCGGCTCTGTCATCGCCGCGGCTGGCCAGCGCGAATTTCAGGAGCCGTACGTAGGCTGCCGCGTGCTGTGGCCAGTCGTGGTACTGGACGCGGGCGTCGGGGTGGAGGAGCGCCCACTTGATGAGGTTGGCGCCCGGCTCCAGGACCCATGGCCACCAGTCGGCCATGGCCTGATTGAAACCGCGGATGTTCCACAGCCCATCGGTCAGATAGGTAGGGCTCGGCATCTGCTTGTCGATGAGCAGCTGCAGGGCACGCTGCACGCCTATCTCTGGCGGCGACGAGATATTCATTGCCCCTCCGATGCTGTACAGGACCAGGGCGGAGCGCTCATCTCGCCCCAGTTCGAGTACGTCGGCCAAGGCATCGCACTGAGCCCGGTCCAGACGCATAGTGGCGCCGCTTTCCAGGTCCTGGTACCAGCGAACGGATCTGCCGAGCGCCTCGGCGACCATCGGCTGCGTCAAAGGAGTGCCTCTACGCGCGCCAGCGGCTGTGCGCCACGCGCGGAGCAGTCCCGCGAGCCCCATCAGATGCCCGGGGTCCGGGGTCGAGCCCTCCAGCTCCATCGTGTCCTCACTCTGTCTGTCCGTCGCGCGACGGGTGCGCGATTCGTTGCGGTGATTAAGAGAGACGTCTTCACATCGCGGAGGCCGCCTCCGACTTCCGCCTGGGAAAACCATACGAGATTAGAAAGGGCTCACGGCAATAAGCTTCCTCGTCATGATCACTATGAAATGTTCATAGTGCCGATGGCATAGTGGAGACAGCGACTGTGGGTGGACATTTGACTCCAACTGGGCAGGACAATCGAAAGCTTTCGGAGTGAAGCAGGCATTCCGGGCCGCAATTTTTTGCACGTCGGGAAACCCGCAATTAATTGCGGGTCACCATTTTCCGTGGCCGGCAGTCCGGTCTTCCCTGGCCTGATCCGTGCCCGGTGGCCGGCCTGGCTCTCAGTCAATTACCTACCTGGGAAAGCAAGTTGATTCGTGCAGGCAATCGCTCGCGGCTCTCATGTCGCACTGAAACTACGCGCGTAGAGAAGCTTTGCTTCGCGTTGACGATTCTCGGCCGCGCGGCTTAAATCGCTACGGCCGGTCACTCCGTGGTCGGTGCTTGTCACCGGGGGCTCGCCGTCCGCTGGGGCGCCCCTGGCGTGTCGCAGTCGATCCGCCCGGGTGCTGTTGACCGAGAGGACGCCAGCGGGTCGCCGGACTGACGGCTGCCGCCGCCCGGTCGGGCGGCGCCGTGGGCAACGACTTGTGAAGGGTTCAAGAGCTAAGTCTGGATCTTGACAGGAGGTTGCGCTTATGTTCGTCGTCCCCAGCCGGGCAGTCGGCCCGGGGGTGGAAGGAAGGAGCGAGAAGTGGGCCGCGCGCAGCCAGCGGCCGAGTTAAGGCCGCGAAATAGCGGCGGCGTCTGAGAGGGCCAACTCTCAGACGCCGACCGGCATATGACACTCCTGCCCACGCAAGGGCTGGAGCCTCACTCACGCCGCGCCGGCCCTTGTCACGGGGCACACCGGTGCGACTTCATTCAGAGGAGAGTGTCGCATGACGACTGCCATGCGCAAAAGGCCGGACACCCCGGCCTGCGCGGCAGCCCCCATCCCCTATGCGCCCACCCGCGAGCAGACGGCGCTGGATCCCTGCCCGGGCGGCAGGGGCGGGGCTGATGCCTGATGGCGCGTATCCGCACCATTAAGCCGGAGATGTTCGAGTCGGAATCTCTGGCCGAATGCTCGGTGACCGCGATGCTGACCTTCATCGGTCTGATGACTCAGGCGGACGACGCGGGCCGGCACCGGGACCACCCGGCGATCATCGCCGGGCGCCTGTGGGCCCTCCGACCCGAGCACACCCCCACCGATGTCGCCGGCGACCTGGAGGAGCTGGCCGCGGCGGGGCTGATCTGCCGGTTCACCGGCTGCGACGGGCGGAACTGGCTGCACATCGTCACGTGGAAGCGGCACCAGAAGATCGACAATGCCTCCGCTCCCCGAGCACCCCGGTGTCCGCGGCACGAGGAAGCGGAGAAGTGCGGCAAGTGCAAGGAGCGGCGCTGCCCCGCCCAGCCCGTTGATGCCCCTGCCGCCAGTCCCCAGAAGAGCCTCGGTGAGGTCCCGCCGAGCCCTCACCGAGACCTCGATGGGGCGGTTTCACCCGTTACCTTCCGCGGATCGAGTCCCACGAGAACATCTCCCGACTCGGACGTCACCCAACCAGCGCCCTCATCCGACGCCAAGGCCGCAGCATCCGTACCGCCTAGTAACGTCGCAGGTCAGAAGACTCTCGGTGAGTCCTCGACAGATCCTCGCGAGGGCTCGGGGACTGGATCTAGGATCTTGGATCCTGGATCTGTACCTATGGGGCGCGAGGCGCCCGCCCCTGACGCCGCATCCGAGACTTTCTCCGCGAAGCAACTGGTGGCCGACTACGCGAGCGGCTGCCACCGCCGCCCGCCCAGCAGCACGCTCGGGCACCTGGGACGGGAGATCAAAACGCTCCTGGCCGAGGACTTCGAGCCGGACGACATCCGCACGGCGCTCATCCGCCTGCGGAGCAAGGGCCTGCATCCGAGCGTGCTGCCCAGCCTGGTGAACGAGGTTGTCAACGCCTCGCCGCACGGCACGTCACCGCCGTCGAGCGCCTCTGGCGGGGGCCTATGGGCCAGCAGCGGATCCGCCTACACCCCGTACCTCAACACAACGCCCGAGCCAACCACATTCGGAGGCGGCCTGTGACCCGCGCCCACCTCGCCGATCCCCAGCCCGTGGTATCCGACCGGCTCCGTGCCCGTCTCGAAGCCCGCCTCGCGGCGCGTGGAATCACCGCCGAAGGGCCTGCACCCGCCGACGTTCCGGAGCCGATACCGGCCGCGGCGACCGCACAGAAACGTTTCCCCTTCGACTACCGGAACGCGGTGGCGGACCATCCGGACGTCCTTGCCTGGGTGCGGACCGTCGTGGATGCGGCGGTCGCGCCGAACTCCGGCGGGCTGTACCCAAACTGGGGTGGCGCGGGACGTCGGCAGATCGCTCACGGCCCCTCACTGCTGCTGTGGGGCCCGACCGGCACCGGTAAGACACACCAGGCGTACGGCGCCATCAGGGCACTGATCCTCGCGGGGTGCGGGGTGCGGTGGCATGCCACGACGCTTGCCGACCTGTACGCCGAGACTCGCCCCCGTCCGGGGGCGGACCCGGAGTTCCTGCTCCGCCGCATTGTGCGGGTGCCGCTGCTGCTCCTAGACGACCTTGGCGCCGCCAAGGCCACCGAGTGGACCGAGGAGCTGAACTTCCGGCTGCTGAACTGGCGGGCGGAGAACCGGCTCCCGACGATCGTCACCAGCAACCTGTCGCCGATCCGCTCCGCCGACGTGCGAACACAGCCACTGGTACTGCGTGACAAGGTCGGCGACCGTGTGCTCTCCCGCCTGTCCGGCATGTGCACATCCGTGGAGTTCTCCGGCCCGGACCGCCGCTTCCCGCGCCGCTGAGCCGCGGTCCCCTTCACCCTTTCCCCACCTTCTTCCGGGGCGGCACCCGCTGCCGCGCCCCTGTCCTGCCTCCCGCCGTGTGACCCTCCACCGGCCTGCGAGGCACCGGAGCCACCCATGCGCTACATCACCACCAACACCACTCCGCTCTCGACCCTCCGCGGGATCGCCGACCACAGCTGGCAGGTCCGCGGGCGCTGCTACGGCATGGAGCCCGCCGAAGCCGACCGGCTGTTCTTTCCCGGACCGCGCACCCACAGCGCGATCGCCCAGGCGAAGAAGCTCTGCGGCAAGTGCCCCGTCAAGCGGGACTGCTTCAACTACGCCCTGGACAACGAACTCCGCCATGGCTTGTGGGGCGGTCTGACCGAGGCGGAGCGCCGCCCCTGGCACGCCAAAATCAGCGCGCGCCTCGACTATGCCCGGGTACGTGCCGCCCTCGCAGGCCGTGACGTGCAGCTGAGCAGGCCCGAGCGCGACACCGTCATCCGTCACGCCTACCTGCGCGGCTGGAGCGCCGAGCACCTGGCCTATCTGCTCCAGAGCGACCTGGACTGGATGCGCGACCGGCTGCGCGAGGCCGCCCACGACATCCGCGACCGCGACCGGTGGTGGGACCTCTACGACGACCAGAACGACGGCGACCAGGACAACTCCTCCGAAGAACAGGAGGACGACGTGGCGGGAGCGGGCGAGGAGGAGGACGACAGGGGCGGCGCGCCGTCCCCTGTCGAACGCCACGTGCATACCAAGGAGCTGATCGACGAGCTTGGAAAGGCCGCATGACCCGCCCCATCCCTGTATCTGTCGCCGTGGCCCCGGTCGGACACTGGGATCGTCTGGCCATCATCGCCCTTGGCTCCGCCGGCTGCGCCCTGAGTTATGACGCACTGCAGCAAATGGCCGTTGCCATCCATGTCCGCGGACTCCTCACCTACCTCTTCCCTCTCGTGATCGACGGCTTCATTGCCTACGGTGTGCGCGCCCTGCTCGTCCTCTCCACAGCGCCCCTGCGGGCCCGCGCCTACGTCTGGATGCTCTTCGGCACCGCGACCACCGCCAGCATCTGGGCCAACTCCCTCCACGCGGTCCGCCTCAACCAGCAGACCGTCCCGGGTGGTCTGCGCCTGGGCGACACCGTCGTTGCGATCCTGTCCACCCTCGCCCCGCTTGCCCTCGCTGGCGCCGTTCATCTCTACATCCTCATCACCCGGCACCGTCCCCCGATCGTCATGGGGACCGGCCGGGGACCGACCGGGGACCGCGCCACAGCGGTCGCCGGCTCACCGCACTCTCAGTCTGGTCCCGGCTCCCCACGGGACCAGGCCCTGCACGAGGACCGCCCCTTGGTGCGGCGCCAGGGACCGTCTCTCGCGACAGACTTCCCGGCCGGCGGGGACCAGGATCTCGCCTCCCACAGCCATGGGCACCCGCACTCCCCGGCGGGGACGGCTGAGCTCGCCGACCGTGTAGCCGGGACCAACAGCGGGAGCAGGGGGGAAGGCGCAGAGGCGGCAGTTGTCTTTGCAGCCCGCCCGCACCCTCTCGCCACGGTCCCCGATTCCTCGGTTCCCGGCAGCGGCACGGACGATGCGGCGCACCTGGCCCCGGCTGTCGACGGCAGCGGGGACGGTCCCCGCGTCCCGCGTCCCGGCGGTGGGACGGACCGGGACCGGGCCAACGCGAACGGGGACGGTCCCCGAGCGGTCCCGGACCCCAAGGGCGGGGACCGGGACCAGGCTGACACGGTCCCCGGGACGGTCCCGAACAACGAGGCCCGCCGGACATGGCAATCCGGGCGCCGCACCACGGGGACCGGGGACCGGTCCCCGACAACTGACATCTCGCGGTCCCCGTCCCGGGCTCGACTCTCGGAGGACGAGATCGTCGCGCGGATTAGCCCTCTTGTGCCGAAGGTTCTGGCGCGGAGCGGTAACGAATCCATCACCCGCGTGCAGCTGCGGCAGATCATGCGCGATCAGCAGATATCCATCCGCAACGAGAACCTCACGCCTGTCCTGCGCCGCCTGCGCAGCGAAAGCGACACCAACTCAAAGAGGAACAGCACCCGATGAAAACCTGCCGGCGATTCGCACGCATCGCCGCCGAATACGAGCGCGAGTTCCAGTACCTGCGCAACTACGCGGACCGCGATCCCGGCACACCGCGCGCGAAGGCCAGCGCCAACAAGGCTCACGGTACGAAGCGGGCCAAAGCGAGAGCCCTGAGCACGCACTTCGAGCGCTGCCGCGAATGCGGCTGACTCAGCCCGAGCACCACCACCCCATGACCGGCCTTGCCCGGGCGGTGGCCCAGCGTACGCCGGGCCACCGCCCCCTTCCGCGCTCGCACACGTCACCTCTGTCGCGAAAGCCGGCCTGGATGACGAGGTCCGGCATCGCACCCACACCACGAGGACTTACACCCGATGACGAACCGGAACGCCCCCTCCCACAAGCCGGAAGGCCAAGGCCCCAACGCGACCCCAGGAGGAGCAAGTTATCCGCCAAGACCGTCTTCCCCGTCGGGGAAGACGGCCTCGGCACAACCCGCCCCCAGGGTGGCGGGACCGGACCAGCGCCGGGGGGCGCAGGTCCGGGAGGCAGCGACCGGGGGCGGATCGCAGCCGGAGAAGCAGCCGTCGCGACGCAAGCGCCGCGACGCCAAGAAGACCGTGCGTAAGCGCTCACCGAAATCCGGAAACGACAAGCGCGTGCACGTGATCTACGTCCGTCTCAATGACGCCGAGAAGACAGTGCTCACCGCTGCTGCCACCGCGACCCGAACAAGCCTGCCCGCCTTCCTCGCCCGCAGCGGCCTCGCCGCCGCGCACGACCTCGACAACACGGCCGCCGCCGTTGCCGGCCATCGGGAGCTGGTCAGTGAGCTGTTCGCGGCCCGTCGGCATCTCGGGCAGGTTGGCAACAACCTCAACCAGGTAGCCCGTGCGATCAACAGCGGCGGACGACCAGCGGAGATCGACGCAGTCGTTGCCGCGGTCCAGCGTGCCGTGTCGCGCGTCCAGGCGGCCACCGACCGGCTGCTTGAGCAGCGGTGATCGCGCAGCTCACGCCGACCACGAGGCACTGCCGGCCAGCAGGCCGCGGACGTCGCTTCGCACGGTCTGCTGGAACTGGTCTCGCAGTGCCCCGACCTCGTCCTTCATGGCGCGTAGTCTCCGGGTGTCTCGTTGGTCTGCGGTGGCCACGTAGTCCCGCGCACGTTTCAGAGAGCGAAAGACGCTGTCGGCAGCCTGGACCACGTCGGTCGAGGCCACGATGTGGATCTGCTGCCATGTGCCGCCGAGATTGAAGCCGGCGAAAGCCGCGTCGGCCGCTCTCCCCCGTTCCTCGGCCGCCGTAGTTTCCAGCACGCGGAGGAGTTCTCTCCCCGTCTTCTCCATCGCGACCAAGTACTCGGCATACAGAACCGTACGCAGTTCCAGCAGGCGCGTGACCGACTCCTGGCGCCACCGCCGATGATCGGCCAGCGCCGTCGCGCCGGCCCCAAGCAGAACTCCCACGAGCGCGGCAAGCGGCGATATCCAGTTCATCCGTGGGGTATTCCCACCACGAGGACATGGAACGCGCCCTTCCCGCTGACCACATCAACTGATCAATTCGGTCGAGGACAGCAGCATGATCCCCCGGATCCACGAGCGCGGACAGCGCACCATCGGCCTCCTGTACTACCTGTTCGGGCCGGGCAAGTACGAGGAGCACACCGACCCGCACCTCGTCTCGTCCTGGGACAACAACGCCCCTGACCCCGGCCGTGACAAGACCGCCACCCTGAAGCAACTCCAGCAGCTCCTCGACCAACCCCTGGAGAACATCGACGTATCGGAGCGGCCGAGGAAACACGTCTGGCACCTGTCCGTCCGCAACGCCGCAGAGGACCGCATCCTGACGGACGAGGAGTGGGGAGACATCGCCCGCCGCATGGTCGCCGCTGCGGGGATCGACGACCCGGACCAGGGTGCGGGCTGCCGGTGGGCGGCCGTCCGGCACGCCGACGACCACATCCACATCATCGCCACCCTCGTCCGCGAGGACGGCTACAAGCCCGACCTCGACCACGATGCTCCCCGCGTCCAGGCGGAAGCACGACTCCTCGAAGCCGAGCTGAGGCTGCGCCGCCTCAACCGCGGAGACGGCACCGCCGCGCAACGGCCCACCAGCGCCGAACGGCACAAGGCCACACGCAAGAAGAGGGAACGGACACCGCGCGAGGAACTGCGGGAAACCGTGCGCCGCGCGGTGGCCGGAGCCCAGGACCAACGCGAGTTCTTCGACCGGCTCCGGGCCGCCGGGCTCCTCGTCCGGACACGGGTCGCACCCTCCGGTGACCTGCTGGGCTACACCGTCGCGCTGCCCGACGACGGCAACAAGGACGGCGAGCCAGTCTTCTACTCCGGGTCCAAGCTCGCCCCCGACCTTTCCCTGCCCCGCATCCGTGAACGTTGGTCCGGGAACGACCCCGCCACGGGCCAGAGCGGAGACGCCTCCACTGGCCAAGCGCAGCGCCCGTCGGGACCAGCAGCAGCGCGACGGCGGGCGACGACCGCGGTGTGGCAGGCGGTGCTGGTCGTCGACCACGGTGACGACGCACAGGCCACCGCGCAGATCGCGGCGGCCGGGGAGGTGCTGGACGCTCTCGCCAAAACCTCCGCAGCCCACACGAGACGGGAGCTGCGCGAGGCCGCGTTCGCGTTCGAACGGGCTTCCCGCTCCCACATACGGGCGGGGCGCGGTCATGACCGGGCGCTGCGTCAGGCCGCTCGCGATCTTGTCTATAGCGGTCCGGCACTCGGCCGGGGGGAGGACGGCGCCACGACAGCGATGCTGATCGACATGATCGTCTTCCTTATCGTGGCGTCCGCCCACTGGCACGGGAAGAAGGAGCACGCCCAACAGGCCGCTGCCGCCCGGCAGGCAGCCGAACACCTGCGTGTCGCCTACCAGGCAGCAGCCCAACGGCCGATGACCGCCCTGCACGACCGGGGCCGCCAGCTCACTCAGCCCCGAATGCTCAGACACGTCGCCACCCTGCGCCAAGCGGTGCCGGAGCTGGCGGAGCGGGTCCTCGCCGAACCGGGCTGGCCCGCCCTGGCCGTCACCCTCGCTGACGCAGAAGCTGCCGGTTACGAACCGGCCACGCTGCTGACTGCAGCGGCGGCACGGCGGGAACTGAACACAGCGGAAGCGGTCAGCGACGTGCTGGTATGGCGCCTACGACGCACGGCCCATCTCCCGGCCGACGCCTCCACCATGCCCAAGGCCGAAAGCGGCACCAGCACGCGACTCCCGTCGCGCCCTGCCCCTCTCGCCGCAGACCAGAAGAATCAGCCCCACAAGGCCCGTTGAGTGTGAGATTTACCAGTTGAAAGTGGCAACCGCGATCCGGCAATGTCGTGGTGGCCTGCACGACGACGGAGGGGGCAGGGCATGTTCATCAGCCGAAAGCGCCGAAAAGCCCGGGAATCCCAAGAAAGGGAGCGGGCCCGGGACGACCAATTGAGAACGCTCCCCGCTCGGCCACAGCCGGATTGTCCCCCCGCTGCCGCCGCGCCACCCACCCTGGCACCGCCCGGCGAGCCGGGGGTGGACGACTTCCTCCCGCCAGATCTGCGGACGCCGCGCCGTGAGGAACTGACCGGAATGCTGATGCCCTGGGACAAGCCACTGATCATCGACGGGGAGGTCACAGCCTGCCCCCAGTGCGGCACGTACCGGGACTGGATCATCATCACCATCCGGGAGGAGGTGTGGCTTCGGTGCCGCGCCGGCCACGAGACGCACGAACACCGCCTGGACACAGCCTGGTTCAACCGCAACTCGGGCCCGATGACCCACTGGCACGCCACCCTCGAAGACGGCCTCGACGCCTTCGGCCACTGACCCCGAACAACTACCCCGCAGACACATCACGGTCCGTCTCACCCCCAGGGGTTCGTGTGTTGCTTCGCACCACTTCCGCCGCCGTCCTCGGCCTGACCGCCCTCACCCTCCTGACCCTGCCTGGCTGCTCGAACAGTCCCTCGGCCACGCCCGGACCCTCCTCCCCGGCCGCCACCCGGCAGAAGAACACAACGAGCGACGAGACGCCCAGCGAACCCTTTTCCTCGGCCGCGCTGCAAAAACTTCTGCTGGACGAGAGAGACCTGGGCGAGGGCTATACGCTCAAGCCGGAGACCCCGTCACACCACGACGATGTGACGGTCACCGGTTGCCCCGCACTGGAACAGCTCGGCGGCGACGCCGCAACCGGCGGATCCCTCAATTTCCCGCGCCGAGCGAAGGCCGCCTTCCTCTACGCGGGCACCAGCGGAGCCGAGGTCTCCGAAGAGCTGTACAGCGACACCGAGGCGAAGCTGTCCCAGGGCACCGACCGGATCTTCGACGCACTGACGTCGTGCCCCTCCTATCAGGTCCTGGCCGGCAGCACCCCGGTCGACGTCGCCACCCAGCGGACGGCCGCGCCCCAGCTCGGTGACGAGCGGTGGAGTCTGCAGATGACCTACACAGCTGGCGGACGCACCACGGTCGTCAAGCAAACGGCCATCCGTACCGGCACCACCGTTGTCCTGGTCGCCGGATCCCCCGGCCTGGTGGACACCCATGTCGACAAGGCGCTGGCCAAGGCCCGGTCCGCGCACTGACATGGTTCCGGTCCGCCCTCGCCGCGCCTCACGGGCCGGCGGCAGACACCTGTCCGGGGCAGAGGACAGCACGATGCAGGCCCCGGCATGACGCAAGGCCCGCCCCCTCAAAGGAGGGGGCGGGCCTTGCGCAGTTCCCGGCGCGGGGCGGGCGGAGAGCGGCCGGGCACCGTTCCCGCGTAAGGGCTCGAAGGCCCGGGTTGGTCCTGGGTGTGTTCCCGGCCGCCATCACGCCCGCCCCGTGCACTACCTCTGCGGGAACGCCACCTCTTCCCGATACGGGGCGGCGTTCTTGAGGCAGAAGTGCAGGCTGGACAGCAATCGCCCATACAGATTCCGCAACGCCGCGGCGTAGCGGTCGCCCTGCTCACGACGGCGGTCGTAGTGAGCGCGGCAGCCCGCTGACCGGGTCAGACTCGCGAATGCCCAGATGTGACCGACTGCCTTGAGATTCGAGTTGGCGATGCGCCGGTGGGTCACCACGCGGCTGCTGCTGCTCTCCCAGGTCAAGGGTGCGGCTCCGGCGTAGGCGCGTAGTCCGCGGACGGTGAACCGGTCCGGGTCATCGCCGATTTCCGCAAGCAGCCGGGCGCCGATGAGCGGGCCACAGCCGGGGAAGGAAGCGTAGACGGGCGCCTGCGGGTGGGCCTGGAAGACGCTCGTGGTGGCCTCGGTGAGCTGTTCGACGGCGGTGCACGCCTGGTCAAGGAGACCCACGGCCGTCCGGATCTGCTCTCCCATGGCCGCCTCCATGAGTGGCGGCTGACGCAGATAATGCTGCTGGAAAACCGACCGGAGCCGTTCGGCGTGGTCGTCGACCAGACGGGAGCGCCCCGCACCGGAGATCGTTTCCGCGATCTTCCGCTTACTCAGGGCGGCAGCCTGCCCGGGGGAGGGAGCGAGGGCCAGCAGAGCGCGTGCCTCGGCGCGGACGATGCCGTCGGGAAGGTCCTTCCACGCGAGCAGCGCCGCCGGGTAGTACTCGCGCAGCAGGCTCCGCACCAGGTTGGCTTGATATCGGCGGGTGTGTACGGCCCGGTGCTGGGCCCGCGCCAGGACCGCAATCGCGGCGGCCTGGTCCGACGTGCGCGGCATTGCCCGGTGGAGACTGCCGTCGGTGCGGAGGATGTTGGCGAGGAGCACGGCGTCCGTCCGGTCGGACTTCTTACGGGCTGGACTGATCCGGCCCCGGTAGCGTGCGACCGCGCTGGGGTTGATGACGACGATGGGCTGCCCCTTGGCGCGCAGGGCGGCTACCAGCAGGCCGTGCGGCGTCTCGATCGCCACCGGCACTTGCATGCGGCTGTGGCGGTGACTGGAGCGAAGGCCCCGCAGCAGGGCGAGGATCTCCTTCACCCCCTCTTCCGTCGCTTCCACACGGGTGTGTGCGACCATCTGGCCGTGCTCGTCGACCACGGCCACATCATTCAGAGCCTCCGACCAGTCGATCCCGCACCAAAATCGCGGCAAGCGTTTCCCTTCCTCGGTGGTCAAATCTGCTCGTCGCTCTGAGGGCCCCGCAGGGCGTAGAAGCGGGCCCGCCGGGGAGGGGGCTCGGCCAGGCGAGAGTCCGAAGTCGCCACCCCGCGCGGCCAGATGTCGGCGTCGCCGTTATCCGAAGGAGGGGACATGGGGGTCAGGGATTGGCTGCTGTCCCTCGGGGAGATGAGCCCACCCGGGGCCGTAGCACCCGGGTGGATTCCGGCCGGTGACGTTCAGCTCAGCGGGGTGAGGGTGAGCCTGCCTTCGGTGCCCTCGGGCAGCACCCGGCGCGGAACAGGTATCGGTGAGGCGAGTGACGACGCGAAGGCCGCGACCAAGTCATGCGGGACGCTGGCGCTGAACGCGGCGGACCACAGGTATGGCGCTCCGAGGACCGGTTCCGCCCAAGCCTGCCAGCCCATCTGGTCGGGACGCGGGTCGAAGTCCTGGATGAGCGGCGGCAGCAGACACAGGGTGAAGCTGGATGCAGAACCCGGATCCGTGGCGGTGGTGTCCGGATGGTCGATGTCACGTACCCAGCCCTGGCCGGTCAGCGCCGCCAAGACCGCTTCGGGTCCGTCGTAACCGGATGCAGGATCGGGGCGTGCGTCAAGCGCGAAGAGGAAGTCTCCGAGGACCTCGTAGGGGACGCCGCTGCTGAAGTACGCGTTCCACTCCGCCACCGGGCCTTCCGTGTGGCCGCGGGCGGAGACCTGCCACGCCACCGGCAGCTCGCCGAGGAGCAACGGTTCGTCGGCCAGGGTCCACTGCGCCCATGCCAGCAGGTCGGGGCTGAGATGGAGGACTGTGCTGCGCAGGACCTGCCGTTCTTCTTCCGCCGGATTTGGTTCCTGACGCCCGCGGACGATGGTCAGGCGGGTCCAGCCCAGGCCGGCCAGGGTGGCGCTGACCTGGTCGGCCAGTATGCCGTCGTCACCGGCGAGGTGACGGGGGGTGACCCAGTACACCGGGTCAGGGGATTGCGCGGCGGACGGATCGAGGGGGTGGTGCGGATACAGGAGCGCCTCCTGGAGGGCAGGGATGCGGGTTATTCGCTGTCGTGGCGACGGGCTGAGCGCCGCCTGTGCGGGGGCGCGACGTCCGGCTCCTGCCAGGTGAGTGCGACGGCGACGTCGGGCGGGAGATACCCGAGCTGCGCGCCCTGCTCCTGGCCCTCCGCGAGGAAGATCACCGGACGCCCGTCCTCGTCAGTGGCCGCGACCACGTGGGCAAGGCGGTGGGCCATGGGAAAGAACGGGTTGATGGCCAGCCGCACCGGCGCATCGCGGTCACAGCCAGACAGGCGGTCGATCAACTCACCGGCGGTGATTTCCGGTTGTGGGTCCAAGATGGCTCTCCTTGGGATGAGCACAGGGGTACCCCGCCGGAGGCGGGTACGGCCGGCAGACGAAAGGTCCACGGCCCGGGCGCAGTAGTTGAGTACGGCGTCACGGGAACACTGGTGGCGCCCGGCACATACGAGAGGCGAGCAGCAGGGGTGGCAGAACGGTACTCGCCGTTCCACCAGGCAGACATCAAGCGTTCAAACTGCCGACGGTCCTGCTCAGACATGCGTCGGAGATGTGGAAGAAAGCAGCCATGCACGCGGCGGCGCCGAAACGCGACATCACGTCGTCCAGGCCACATGGTCCCCGGAGGCTGGCAACGGGCCATCCGCTCACCGGAGACAGTCGAGTCCGTATGAGGACAGGACGGGCAGACCGCTCACAGGGGGCGCGAACCAGCCAAGACACGATCTACAGCGATCGCGACAATCTCAGCGGGAGTCTCGGTGTCGAAGCTGATGCTGTATCCGGGGACCAAGGCTGTACCAGTCACCGAGAGCTTCCATCCCTCGCCGTCCGTCCCGGGCCGGCCCGAGGGAAACCATCCGAGATAAAACCGGCCGTCCCTGCTGTTGATGTGAACATCCGCGCGATCGTCCACCACGAAGTGGAAGAACTCGGGCGAGAACAGGTCCGTTACCAGTGAGGGCTGGCCGGGGCCGAGCTGCCAGACGTGCAGTCGCAGGGCCTCGGCGGTTGTAGAGAATCCAGGATCGGTGGGGACCACCGACATAGGCAATCACCTCTCTGACCAGGTGTTTTCGGGGAGATCTCTACGTTGACATGCCTCTGCAACCGTTGGCCAGTCCTTTCGCGATCTTTCATGTCTGCCCCCGGCGAACTGGTCCACGGGTTCCCCTGTAGGGTCCAGGATTTTGCGGCACAGTCTCAGCCGCAATGGCACCGCTGTGGCACTTGTGCCATCCATCCTGAGATTCGCAGGTCTAGTGCCTCGCCTAGGTCGAGGTGGACGGCAAGGTCCGCAGACGTGTTCCGGACTTCTTGCTGGGTGCAGCCGGTCCCACGCCTGCGCGGTCGCCTTCCCGTAGAGCCGGGTGTCCGTGGCCGTCACGGCCTGGTGCCCCAGGTTGCGGAATCGCCGAAGCCGAACTCGCCGCCGTGCTTGGGTGGTCGGCCGCCCTTGGGGTGGGTCAGGTGAAACTCTTCGCGGAAGGGTGTCGGACGCCGCATTACCCGATCGGACCGGACCCGACCGAGGATCTCGACGGGCAGGCCGTCCAGCAGGTGGGCAATGCGAGGGGCGTCGTATCCGGCGTCCAGTACGACCAGGGCCTCCAAGTCGACCGGCTTCCACTGGCCGGCGGCGACCAGCCGCTCGATGACCTCGCGGATCTGCATGGTGGTCACCGCGGCAACGTCGGCGCCGGGCTGAAGGCGGACCGCGTCCAGCACCGCCGTCCAGGAAGTGCGGCCGGCGCCGAACATGTGGGATGAACCTATCCGACTGATGAAGACCGCCATTTTCTCCGGCGGCTCCGAGGCAGCTCGACCAGCGACTGGGTCGCCTCGCGGGAGGTGCCCCAGGGGCTGGGTTCGCTGTCAAATACCTCGTTTAGACAGCAAAGGGCACCGTTTTGGGCACCTGTGCCATCCACCCACTCCAGAGCCCTGACGGAGGAGGCTGGCCATGAACCGGTGTCTCGGCGTGAACGACCGGTTGGACCAGTGACTGCTCACACGCCTGACTGCGATCATCGGCGGATCACGAAGGACGAGGACGAAATGGCGCTTCGCCGGCTGTTGAGCGACGTCACGGCCGGGCTGGGCGACCAGCACACGCACAAGACACTGACGCAGGCCCTTGCCGACCTGGGCATGCCCCCGGTCGAAGAGGGGTCCAAGCGCGAACGTGTGGAACGAAGCCTCGCCCAGGCGACCGATGGCCGGCTCCTGCAGGTCGCCGAGCGCTTCCTCAAGACACAACGCACCGACGCGCCGACCCGCAACCTCTTGCAGGACGCGATATGGGCGGCGGCCTCACCTCCCGAGATCCCCCTGCGCACCCGCCGCGAACTAGCCCGGGCCCTCGACCCGGGCGACCTCGTCCAGCACGGCACCCGGTTCATGGCTCTTTGGACCGCTTCTGGCACCTCGACGACGACCTCTGCTCTCGCGGCCCGAGCACGAGAAGCCTGAGCGCGCGCGTCGAACGGCACTTCCTGCGCAACACGGACTGGCCCGTGGAAGAGCTGTTCGAGCAGCTCGGCGCCTTCGACGCTGGCGACGCCAGGTTCGCCCGCTTCGCAGAAGCCCTCGTCGCCGGCGACGTGCTGCTCGACGAGACGGTCCAGCGCCGCCTGACCACCACCATGAACGAGCACCTGCGCCCCACGGGCCTCGAACTCCGGCAGACCGGCACCCTCGGCGGCTACCCGCGCTTCACCCTCGTGCCGCTCCAGCGCGCTCGCGGCCGGGCGCCGAAGAACCCCACCTTCGCCACTCCCGCAAAGCCCGACATCCGGGTCGACGGCCTCGGCTAGAGCGTGTCTCTTTGATTGGTTGGTCGGTTGATCGGATGTGTCCGTCCGATTCGTGATCACTGATGCGATGTGGGACCGGATCGAGCCGTTGATGCCGGCCGATCCGGTCCGTGGTCGGCGATGGGCCGATCACCGCCGAACCCTGGAGGCCATCACGTGGAAGTACCGCACCTGCTCGCCCTGGCGGGACCTGCCGGACGAGCTCGGCTCGTTTCGGACGGCTCACAAGCGCCTGATCAGGTGGGCCGTGGACGGCACTTGGGAACGCATCTTTGCTGCGGTGCTGGCAGCGGCCGAGGGTGCTGACGACATCGGCTGGACCGTGTCGGTGGACTCCACCGTCTGCCGGGCTCACCAGCACTCTGCTGGAGCCAGGAAAAAGGGGCTCCAGAGCGGCCCGAGCCTGACGACCACGCGCTTGGACGCTCCCGCGGCGGCCTGAGCACAAAGATCCACCTTGCCAGCGACGGCCATGCACGACCTCTGGCCCTCCGCGTCACCGCAGGCCAGGCGGGCGATGCCCCGGCCTTCGAGACCGTCATGGCCGGCATCCGTGTTCCTCGAAGCGGACCTGGAAGGCCGAGAACCCGGCCGGACGCCGTTCTGGCCGACCGCGCCTATTCGTCCCGGGCGATCCGGGCCCATCTGAGCTTGTTCCGCTTTGACGGACACCATCGGTGTGGTGGTCAGGCTGCGTGTGCGGTCTCGTATTCGGCGGGGCTGAGGTATCCGAGGCTGCTG
>NZ_JBEYIF010000031.1:0-45289 GCF_040635655.1 Streptomyces sp. NPDC006923 | reverse complement strand
GCGTCATGACGTGCTGTGCGGTGAGCCGGCCGAGTGAGAGGGTCCGTACGAACAGATCGGCCGTGTCCTGTTCGAGGGTGCCCGCCCGGGCCGAGGGACGGCTCAGCCGTGCCAGCAGCGCACGACCCGCCCGTTGTCGACCTCGAAGTTCAGCCGGTCCGCCACATACTCCATGGTGATGATGGAGCCGGGCGGCAGCCCCCGGACCGTGCTCCAGCCGCGCTCTCGGGCCAGGCGCTCCGCTCTCCCGGCGTCGAGGCCGACATAGGCCGCGGGGTCGTCGGAGGGGGGTACGGGAGGGGTCGGTGTCGGTGACATACCACTCACCGTAGGCGCCGGGAGAGCGTGACGGAAGCCGGGCGGGCCCCCGCCGGGACGGTTCCTGTCTGTCACCGGTCACACCTGTGTCACAAGATCACAACGCGCTTCGGAGGGGACGGCTTCACTCCAACGGGCGCTTCATACACCACTCCGGAGTAATTCGCCGTTCCTGAATATCGCGCGATTTTTACTCGTCCTGAATTCGCCTTTGCCGGACCATGACGCCGGCGTTCCCGGCCAATTCAAGAAGTGCACAGAATTCACGAATCCCCCGCACAATCCGACGTCCGGCGACACGTTTGATTCGCGCCATATCCGGACGCTCCGTACGCGCTCCGCAGGCCGGGCGCCCTCGATCGCCGCCGGGGCCCCGGCGGACGGTGACCCGGCCCCGGCCACCTCTTCGGGCGAGGCCCGGAACGGCGGTGCAGGCGCGGGCCCGCACACCCGGCCGGGCACGGTCCCGGTCCCGCGTTCAGCGCGCCGGGGAGGCTGCCGGGGCCGGGTCCAGCCGTACGCAGAAGTCGTTGTCACCCGTGTAGCCGGGCGCCGCCAGCCAGCCGTCCGCCCGGTGACCGGGGTAGACATGGATCGCCCGCTTGTCCCAGACGTCGTCGAGGATCCGGGAGATCCGTATCCCGGCCGCGTCCCGCGCGGGACGCAGCCAGAGATCCCACCACTGGCGCTTCTCGACCGGCTCGGCGGCGAGCGGACCGTACGGCAGTGTGAAGGCGAAGGTCCCGCCACGGCCGGTGACGGCGACCCGGTGCGTACGGTCACCGCCGCGCAGCCGTGCCTCGGCCTCGGCGCCCTCGCCCAGCTCGGAGCCGTACAGCACGCCCTCGACCGTCGCCGTGTCCTGGTCGCAGCGGACCGTCCCGGCCTCGGCGTGCGGCGCGCGCACCCAGGAGCGGACCGCGAGACGGCCGTCCGGGGTGGGATACGGGATCCGGGCGAAGACCCGGCCGGATTCCGGGACCCGGTCGATCAGGGCCCGTACGTCCCGGACCCCGGGCCGTACCGGCTGGTCGCCGGTGACGCCCGTGCGGACGTCCCAGTGCCCCTCGGCCAGATCGACCGTGCTGGGCAGCGCGGCGCGCAGCCGGGACCCGCCGGACCCGGTCAGCGGCAGCCGGACCTCGTCGGCGGCCTCACCCGGCCGGCCGCCGCGCCGGCGCAGCACGAGCAGCGCGCCGGGCCGGGCTGCCCCGCTGATGTCGAAGGTGATCCCGCCCGCCGAGTCGGCGATGCAGTCGGCGGTGTGCACGGCGTGCGGCACTCGCTTTCCGGTGGGTCCGGTCATGCGGTCCTGCCCTTCCGGATCACGTCGGCGGCCCGGTCGCGCACGCCGTACGCGCCGCCCAGTACCGCGCTGCCGCCCCGCCGCAGCGAGTTCCGCAGCGACTTCCGCAGCGTGGCCCGGGAACTCCTCGCCAGCTCGGTGAAGAGCGCCTCGTGCCGCCCGGCGATGCGCGCCGGGTCGAAGCGGGCCGAGGCGGCGAGCGCCGCCTGTCCCGTGCGCCCGCGCAGTTCGTCGTCCTGGATCAGCCCGAGCAGCGCCCCGGCGATGGCGTCGACGTCACCCGTCGGCACCAGCCTGCCGTCGACGCCGTTCTCGATGATCTCGCCGGGGCCGTGCGGGCAGTCGGTGGCGACGACCGGGACGCCGCAGCGCATCGCCTCCACGATGGTCATGCCGAACGCCTCACGGCTGGAGGTGACGGCGGCGACCGATCCCTTGACCCACTCCGCCTCCAGCGGGGCGGCCGGCCCCATCAGGAACACATGGTTGTACAGGCCGCCCTCCTCGACGAGCCTCCGGAGCGCCGCCTTCTCGTCGCCGGCCGAGTCGCCGCCGCCGTGGATCCGCAGCCGCCAGTCCGGGCGGGCGGCCACCACCTGGGCGAAGGCCCGCACCAGCAGGTCGTACCGCTTGACCCGGGTGAGCCGGCCTGCGGCGACGACCCATTTTCCGGTGGAGTCGGCGGGCGCGACGGTGGGCGCGGGCACGCTGTTGGGAATCGCTCCGATCCGTACGCCGGGCAGCCGCAGCCGGGCGCGGTAGGCGCGTGCGTCGGCCACGGTGACCGTGGTGACCGCGTCGAGGAGCCGGTAGCGGTGGCCGATCTCGCGGCGGAGCCGGCCGCTGTGGCTGTCGAGGGAGAGGTGTTCCTGGGCGACGCGGACCTGGCCGCGCCGGGCCTGCAGAGCGATATGGACATTGAGCCCCGCCCGGGTGCCGATGACCACATCGGCCTCCAGGGAGCGCAGATGGGCGCCGATCCTGGCGTCGGTGAGCCGGCTGTACTGCCGGTGCCGTCCGTCCCCTCGCGGGAAGACCCGGGCGGGCCTGGTGTACTCCGGGTCGTCGCCCTCGTAGCCGGGGCCGTCCCGTCGCAGGTCGACGAGGTGCCGCAGCCGTACGCCGACGGGGGCACCCAGGGCCGCCTCCTCACGGTGGCGGAAGACGGAGACGATCTCGACGTCGTGCTGCTCGGCCAGTGTCCCGGCGAGGTTGAACGTGGTCCGGATCGTCCCGCCGATGCCGTACGCGTTGTGCAGCAGAAAAGAGATGTGCATCCGTGCCGGTTCCCCCTGTCCTGTCCGCCTGCCGGGCCCGTCCGGGCGCCGGTCCTGCCCCGCGCTGCTCCTGTCCGGCCGGTGGTCCGTCCGGCTGGTCCTGTCCTGCCGGCCCTGTCCGGGCAACCGGGTAGACGCAGAAATGACCCGGATGGTGCCGACTCCACGCACTTCCGGGCGGTCCGGCACCCGGACGGCGCAGCGAAGACACCCGGACCGACGCGCTGACCAGCGGGAATCAGCCACCCCATTGGTTCACTGGTTCCCGATTTGTCGACCTGTCAATGTACCGACCCGCGATTCGCCGTTCCGGGTCAACTTCCCGTCGTCCAGCACGCATTGGTGCGGAAGCACGGGTTCCGTCCGACGGCTCGTCCATTTCGCCGGATGGTTCGATTCTGTGCCATTCCACGCGTGACCCTGGCCACGGCTCGCCCGTTGTCTTCTTTACGAGCCGGGAACAGCCCGGCCCACGCACTGAGTTCGAGGAGCCACCCGTGCCGCGCATGCTCGACGTCAGCGAGGACGTACGCGCCGAGATCGGCGACGAAGAAGCCGACCGGCTGCTCACCGGTGAGAACTCCCCGGGCAGCTACGACTGCACCTCCTGCCGGACCCCCGGCGACTCCGAACAGGAGCGGACCAGCACCGTGCTGTTCGTCGGCGAGGAGACCGCCGTTCTCGCCTTCGCCCATGCCACCTGCATCCCCTCGCAGGTCGTGCAGGTCGCCGAGGACCAGCTCCAGGGCGCGGTCCGGAGCATCACCAGCAGCGAGCCGCAGCCCGCAGCCCCGGGCGGCGCGGGACAGGCCGTGCTCGGGGTGACCAGCGGTCTGGTGCTGATCGAGGGCAATCTGCACCCGGCCCTGGTCGTCGAGCCGACGGCCGCGATCACCCGGCCCGGCTCGCGCGGCACCACCGACGAGTTCCTCCAGCTCCTCGTCGAGCAGGGTTTCCAGCCGGTCGCCGATCTCAACCGGCTGCCCGCTCCACTGCACGGCTGGTCGGTGCTGCTCGCGATGGGCCAGCTCCACGCCGTGCTCCAGCCGGGCACCGGCGGCGGCAGCCCGGTCGCCTGGTGGCAGGCCCATCAGCCGCTCCAGGTCACGGAGGGCTGGCGGGCGGCGGCCAACAGATCGCACACGGTGCTGGTCTTCGCCGCGCCGGTCGGCGCCATCGGCCAGCAGCCCCGCGAGGACCTGCTGCGCGACGCCCTGGACAAGGCCACGGCCAATGGCATGCTGGTCGCCGCGGCCATGCCGCTGGCCGGCACATGACCGACGCCACCCGGGCCGTCCTGGGCACGGCCCGCGCACCGTCGGCGGCAATTTCCGCGTCTGGCCCGCATCCGACGGAGGGCGGGGTCGTTGGCACGTACGTGCACTCATACGACCCCTCCCGACAGCCGTACCAGCGCCAGATCCCGTCCATGCGCCCCGCGCAGGACGTAGCGGACGGATATTCGACGACGCCGATCTACGACGCGCTGTACTCCGAGTTCCGCCGGTCCTTCAGAGCACTGCCCGGCGACCGGAGCAACGAGGAGAATCTCGGCTTCACGGCCTTCGGCACCGGACTGCACGCCGCCCAGCTCGGATACGCCGGCAGCCACAGCGGGCTCGGTCACACCTCGTTCACGGGGTCCTGGCAGCGGGAGGGCCGCCAGCGCACCGGGCGGCACGCACCCGCGGCTCTCCCCCCGGGCCCCCGGCGCGGCGCCTGACGGCATTCCCTCCTGACGCGTGAGGGCCGCATCCCCCCGGGGGGATGCGGCCCTCACGCGTCACTTCTTCCGGCCGCGCTTCTCGCGCACCCGCACGGAGATATGGATCGGGGTGCCCTCGAAACCGAACTCCTCGCGCAGCCGGCGCTCGACAAAACGCCGGTAGCCGTGCTCGATGAAGCCCGAGGCGAAGAGCACAAAGCGCGGCGGCTTCGTACCCGCCTGCGTACCGAACAGGATCCGGGGCTGCTTGCCGCCCCGGATCGGATGCGGATGAGCCGCGACCAGCTCACCGAGGAACGCGTTGAGCCTGCCGGTCGGCACCCTGGTCTCCCAGCCCGCCAGCGCCGTCTCGATCGCCGGGACCAGCTTCTCCATGTGGCGGCCGGTCCGCGCGGAGACATTCACCCGGGGCGCCCAGGCGATCTGGGCCAGCTCCGTCTCGATCTCGCGTTCCAGGTAGTAGCGCCGCTCCTCGTCGAGGGTGTCCCACTTGTTGTACGCGACAACGAGGGCTCGGCCCGCCTCCACCGCCATCGTGATGATGCGCTGGTCCTGGACGCTGATGGACTCGCTCGTGTCGATCAGTACGACCGCGACCTCGGCCTTCTCGACGGCGGCGGCCGTACGCAGCGACGCGTAGTAGTCGGCGCCCTCCTGGAGGTGGACCCGGCGGCGGATGCCCGCGGTGTCGACGAACTTCCACACCGTCCCGCCGAGCTCGATCAGCTCGTCGACCGGGTCGCGGGTGGTGCCGGCGATCTCGTTGACGACAACGCGCTCCTCGCCCGCGACCTTGTTCAGCAGGGACGACTTGCCGACATTGGGGCGCCCGATGAGCGCGATCCGGCGGGGGCCGCCGATGGCGGTGCCGAAGGTCTGGGCCGGGGCCTCGGGCAGGGCTTCGAGCACCGCGTCGAGCATGTCGCCGGTGCCTCTGCCGTGCAGCGAGGAGACCGGGTGCGGCTCACCGAGTCCGAGCGACCAGAGAGCCGTCGCGTCGGGTTCGCCGCTCGGTCCGTCGACCTTGTTGGCGCAGAGCACCACGGGCTTGCCGGCCTTGCGCAACAGCCTGACCACGGCCTCGTCGGTGTCGGTCGCGCCCACCGTGGAGTCGACGACGAAGACCACCGCGTCGGCGGCCTCGATCGCGTACTCGGCCTGGGCGGCGACAGAGGCGTCGATGCCCAGCACGTCCTGCTCCCAGCCGCCGGTGTCGACGACCTTGAAGCGGCGGCCCGCCCACTCGGCCTCGTAGGTCACCCGGTCACGGGTGACGCCCGGCTTGTCCTCGACGACCGCCTCCCGGCGGCCGATGATCCGGTTCACAAGGGTCGACTTGCCGACATTCGGACGGCCGACGACGGCGAGGACGGGCAGCGGGCCGTGACCGGCCTCACCGATCGCGCCCTCCACCTCCTCTGCCTCGAAGCCCTCCAGCGCGGCAAGCTCCATGAACTCCGCGTACTCGGCGTCGCCAAGCTCTCCGTGCTCGTCGCCGGAGTCGATCTGGTCGTTCATGAAGTCCGTACCTCGTTCATCGTGATCGGTGCGCCGCGGCACGCGGCGCACTACTCAAGTCTTGCCTAGCGCCCAGTGAGGCGCCTGGCGTTTTCCAGGTGGGCGGTCAGCCGCTCCTGGATCCGTACGGTGGCGTCGTCCATCGCCTTGCGGGTGCGCCGCCCGCCGCTGTCGCCCGCCTCGAAGGCATCGCCGAAGACGACGTCCACGCGGCCGCGCAGAGCGGGCAGCGCCGGTATCAACCGTCCCCGGCTCTCACGGCTTCCCAGCACCGCCACGGGCACGACCGGCGCGCCGGAGCGTACGGCGAAGTACGCCAGCCCGCCGCGCAGCGAGGCGAAGTCGCCCTCGCCCCTGCTGCCCTCGGGGAAGATCCCCAGCACCCCGCCGTTGCCGAGAACACCGAGCGCGTCGGTGACCGCCGCGCGGTCCGCGGCCCTGCGGTCCACCTTGAGCTGCCCGATGCCCCGCAGGAACGGGTCGAGCGGGCCGACGAACGCTTCCTTCTTGATCAAAAAGTGCACCGGACGGGGCGCGGTGCCCATCAGCATCGGGCCGTCGATGTTGTGCGAGTGGTTGACGGCCAGTATGACGGGGCCGCTCGCCGGCACCCGCCAGGCACCCAGCACCCGCGGTTTCCAGAGCCCGTGCATCAGCCCAATGCCGATGCCCCGTCCGATCGCCGCGCCCCGTGCGGACGGTGCGCTCACCGTCCGGCCCGCTTCTCCTCGACGAGAGACACCACACGGTCGATGACCTGCCGCAGGGTGAGGTCCGTGGTGTCCACCTCGACCGCGTCGCCGGCCTTCGCCAGCGGCGAGGTCTTCCGGCTGGAGTCCGCCGCGTCCCGCTTGATCAGCGCTTCCCGGGTGGCGGCGACATCGGCCGCCTCCGTGCCCTTCAGCTCACCGCTGCGACGGGCGGCCCGCGCCTCCGGCGAGGCGGTCAGGAAGATCTTGACGTCCGCGTCCGGCAGGACGGTGGTACCGATGTCGCGGCCCTCGACCACGATGCCCCTCGACGACGCCGCCGCCGAGGCGATGGAACGCTGGAGCTCGGTGATGACGGCCCGCACCTCGGGGACGGCGCTGACCGCGCTCACCGCGGAGGTGACCTCCTGGGTACGGATCGGACCCGCGGCGTCCACCCCGTCGACAGTGATGGCCGGGTCGGCCGGGTCGGTGCCCGACACCAGGACGGGCTTGCCCGCCGCTGTCGCGACGGCCGCGGGGTCCCGCACGTCCACACCGTTGCTGATCATCCACCAGGTCATCGCACGGTACTGCGCGCCGGTGTCCAGATAGCTGAGTCCGAGCTGGGCGGCCACGGCCCTGGAGGTGCTCGACTTGCCCGTGCCGGAGGGCCCGTCAATGGCGACGATCACAGCGGTCCGGGCGGCGGTTGCTCCGTTTTCCACGGGGGCGGACACCTTCCTGGTTCTCGGGGTGGATGGACGGGGACGTCCGTACGCCCCCGCACAAGGTTACCGAGTACTCAGGACCGCGAATGCACCCGTTCGGCGGGACGCCCGCCCCTATCCGCTCCCCGGCGGCCGGGTGGCCGCTACTGGCGGAGCGACCAGCCGCGTTCCCGCAGCGCCGCGCTGAGCGCCGGGGCCGCCGCCGGCTCCACCATCAACTGGACCAGACCCGCCTGCTGCCCGGTCGCGTGCTCGATCCGGACGTCCTCCACATTGACTCCGGCCCGTCCGGCGTCCGCGAAGATCCGCGCCAGCTCGCCCGGCTGGTCGCTGACCAGGACCGACACGATCTCGTAGACCGCGGGCCCCGCGCCGTGCTTGCCCGGCACCCGCACCCGGCCCGCGTTGCCGCGCCGCAGGACGTCCTCGATACCGGCCGTGCCGCCGCGCCGCTTGTCCTCGTCCGAGGACTGGAGCGCCCGCAGCGCCTCGACCGTCTCGCCGAGATCCGCGGCGAAGCCCGCCAGCACATCGGCGACCGGCCCCGGGTTGGCGGAGAGGATGTCGACCCACATGCCGGGGTCGGAGGCCGCGATCCTGGTGACATCGCGGATGCCCTGGCCGCAGAGGCGCACGGCCGTCTCGTCGGCCTCCTCCAGCCGGGCCGCGACCAGCGAGGAGACGAGCTGCGGGGTGTGCGAGACCAGGGCGACCGCCCGGTCGTGCGCGTCCGCGTCCATGACCACCGGCACGGCGCGGCACAGCGCGACCAGCTCCAGGGCCAGGTTCAGCACCTCGGTGTCGGTGTCCGCGGTCGGTGTCAGCACCCAGGGGCGCCCCTCGAAGAGGTCCGCGGTCGCGGCCAGCGGCCCCGAGCGTTCCTTCCCGGCCATGGGGTGCGTACCGATGTAGGAGGTCAGATCGAGGCCCAGTGCCTCCAGCTCGCACCGGGGACCGCCCTTGACACTGGCCACGTCCAGATAGCCGCGCGCCACGCCGTCCCGCATCGCCGTGGCGAGCGTGGCCGCGACATGGGCGGGCGGCACCGCGACGATCGCCAGGTCGACCGGCCCCTCGGGCGGCCCGTCCGTCCCCGCGCCGAGCGCCGCGGCGGTACGGGCGCGCTCCGGGTCGTGGTCGGTGAGATGGACGGTGACCCCCCGGCCCGACAGCACCAGGGCCGCCGAGGTGCCGATCAGGCCCGACCCTATGACGACGGCGTTTCTCACTGGGCGATGTCCTTGCGGAGGGCGGCCGCGGCGCCGAGGTAGACGTGCGCGATCGCGGACTTGGGCAGGTCGGACTCGACATGGGCAAGGATCCGGACCACCCGCGGCAGCGCACCCGCGATGTCCAGTTCCTGGGCACAGATCAGGGGCACGTCGACGATACCGAGCCCGCGCGCGGCGGCGGCCGGGAAATCACTGTGCAGATCGGGAGTGGCCGTGAACCAGATACTGATCAGATCGTCAGGAGTGAGCTCATTGCGCTCCAGGATCGCGGTGAGGAGCTGCTTGACCTGGTCGTCCATGTGCGCGGACTCGTCCCGCTCCAGTTGGACGGCCCCACGGACCGCTCGTACCGCCACGACGTTCTCCTCGGTGATCGACTGCTCCGGCCAGCGTAGTCAGCCACCGGGAGAAAGGCTTCCGCGACCGTCCTGCGAGACGGGGGCGCGGCCGTCACGGCGGGCCCCGGCCGGGAAACCGGTACGCGGCGCCCGGCACCTTCTCGTAGCCTCTCGCGCATGACTCCGCCCGATGCCCTCGTCCGCGACCACACCGTCTACTCCTGTGTGATGGGTTCGCGTGCCTTCGGGCTGGCCACGCGGGACAGTGACACCGACATCCGTGGTGTCTATCTCGCTCCCACCGCGCTGTACTGGCGCTTCGAGAAGCCGCCGACGCATGTCGAAGGACCGGCGGCCGAGCAGTTCTCGTGGGAGCTGGAGCGCTTCTGCTCGCTGGCGCTGCGCGCCAATCCCGGCGTCCTGGAGTGCCTGCACTCACCGCTCGTGGAGCACGTCGACGACACGGGCCGTGAACTGGTCGCGCTGCGCGACGCCTTCCTGTCCCGCCAGGCGCATCGGACCTTCGTCCGGTACGCCGAGAGCCGGCGCAAGAAGCTGGCGGCGGATGTCCGGCAGCACGGCGCATCGCACTGGAAGCACGCCATGCATCTGCTGCGCCTCGCCCTCTCCTGCCGGGACCTGCTGCGTACGGGCCGGCTCGTCATCGACGTCGGCACGCACCGGGAATCCCTGCTGGCGGTGAAACGCGGCGAGGTTCCCTGGTCCGGCGTCGAACGGCGGATGGACCGCCTTGTCGCCGAGGCCGACGCCGCCGTCGCGCGCTCCCCGCTCCCGGCCGAGCCCGACCACGCCCGCGTGGAGGACTTCCTGATCCGTGCCCGCCGCGCCTCGGCGCTCGGGCACGGACCGGGCCGGGTCCCTGCCTGACGTGACCGGCCGCCGGCCCGGGTCAGGCGTCCCAGAGGGCCGCCAGTGACAGCAGATCGCTGCGGTACTCGATCCGCTCCGCCCACTCCTTGGGCCAGGCCGCCGCGCCCAGGTGCGCACCGGCGAACGCGCCCGTCAGACAGGCGATGGAGTCCGAGTCGCCCCTGGTGCAGGCGGCTCTGCGCAGCGCCGTGACCGGCTCCTCGGGAAAGAGCAGAAAGCAGAGCAGCCCGGTGGCGAACGCCTCCTCGGCGATCCAGCCGTCGCCCGTCGCCAGGCACGGGTCGGTCTCCGGGGACGGCGTGCGCAGGGCGCTCTGTACGCGTTCGAGGGCCGCCACGCACTCGTCCCAGCCCCGGGCGATGAAGGACTCCGCCGTCGGGTCGTGGCCGAGTGTCCACAGGTCGCCCAGCCAGCGGTGGTAGTAGCGGTTCCGGTTCTCGTACGCGTACGAACGCAACTGGCCCACCAGGCCGAGCGGTTCGGCGCCCCGCGCCAGCAGGAACACCGCGCGCGCCGTCAGGTCGGAGGCGGCCAGCGCCGTCGGATGGCCATGGGTGAGAGCGGCCTGCAACTGCGCGGCTCCCGCGCGCTGTTCACCGCTCAGCCCCGGGACGAGCCCGATCGGCGCGACCCGCATATTGGCCCCGCATCCCTTGGAGCCGACCTGGCTGGCCTGCTGCCAGGGCCGGTCGCCGTCGAGGAGCGCGCAGGCCGTCAGACAGGTGCGGCCGGGAGCGCGGTTGTTGTCCGGGGAGTGGTACCAGGCGACGAACTCGTCCCGCACCGTGCGTTCGAGACCCGCCGGGCCGAGCACGCCGGAGTCCATCGCGGTCCGTATCCCCCGGGCGAACGCGAGCGTCATCTGGGTGTCGTCCGTGACGAACGCCGGCTCCGGCAGAGCCATCTCCCGCCACGGGCCGCACTTGGCGAGGATCGACGGCACATCGTTGAACTCCGTCGGAAAGCCCAGGGCGTCGCCCAGGGCGAGCCCGGTCAGCGAGCCGGTGGCGGCCTGTTTGGTGAGAGCCCTCGTGGTGATCATGCGGTCCGTCCTTCCGGTCGCAGAAGTGGGGGATGCAGTGTCGTGGCGGGGCCGGCGCGGTACAGCGCGGCCGGTTTCCCGCGCCCGCCCGTCAGCCTGGGCGGCCCCTCGACCGCCTCGACGAAGCCGGGCGAGGCGAGGACCTTGCGGCGGAAGTTGGGGCGGTCCAGCTCGACGCCCCAGACGGTCTCGTACACCTGGCGCAGCTCCCCGAGCGTGAACTCCGGGGGGCAGAAAGCCGTGGCCAGACAGGTGTATTCGAGCTTGGCACCGACGCGGTCGCAGGCGTCCACGAGGATGCGCTCGTGGTCGAAGGCGAGCGGTCCGCGCGCCCCGAACTCCGTCCAGCGCGCACGGGCGGCGTCCCCGCCGCCGCGCGGCTCCGGCAGATCCGGTACGAGCGCGGTGTACGCCACGGACACCACCCGCATCCTGGGGTCGCGGTCCGGGTCGCTGTAGGTCCTGAGCTGTTCCAGATGGAGCGCGGTGGCGGTGCGTTCCGACAGGCCGGTCTCCTCGGCGAGTTCACGGCGGGCCGCCTGCCCGGCGGATTCCCTCGGCAGCACAAAGCCACCGGGCAGTGCCCAGGCGCCCAGGTAGGGGTCCTGTCCGCGTTCGACGAGCAGGACGTGCAGCCGGCCCCCGCGGACGGTGAAGACGGCGAGGTCGACGGTGACGGCGAAGGGCTCGAAGGCGGAGGGGTCGTACCCCGCGGGCGCGCCCGGCCGCCGGGCGCTCACCGGCGC
Source organism: Streptomyces sp. NPDC006923 (assembly GCF_040635655.1). Classification (NCBI taxonomy): domain Bacteria; kingdom Bacillati; phylum Actinomycetota; class Actinomycetes; order Kitasatosporales; family Streptomycetaceae; genus Streptomyces; species Streptomyces sp. NPDC006923. Next base: position 33,475 of record NZ_JBEYIF010000031.1, on the reverse strand, counting down.
TCCGGCAGCGGCGGCGGCAGGGGACCTGGTCCACCCCCGTGGGCCCAGGTCCGCCGGCCGCGTCCGGCGGGGCTGTCCGCGAGACTCACAGCCACCTCCTTAATAGTCATACTGACTATAAAGGCGAACGCGCGTGCCCCACAAGGGGAAAGCCCGCGGCCATCGGGCCGCGGGCTTTCTTCTTCCGGCCCGGTCGGCCGGTTGAGATCCTTAGAGCCCGACCTCCCGCATCAGCATGCCGACCTCGGTGTTGGTGAGACGGCGCAGCCAGCCGGACTTCTGGTCGCCCAGCGGGATCGGCCCGAAGGACGTCCGGACGAGCCGGTCGACCGGGAAGCCCGCCTCGGCGAGCATGCGGCGGACGATGTGCTTGCGGCCCTCGTGGAGGGTGACCTCCACCAGGTAGTTCTTGCCGGTGTTCTCCACGACCCGGAAGTGGTCGGCCTTGGCGTAGCCGTCCTCCAACTGGATGCCGTCCTTGAGTCGCTTGCCCAGATCACGCGGGAGCGGGCCCTGGATCGCGGCCAGATAGATCTTCTTGACGCCGTACTTGGGATGCGTGAGGCGGTGGGCCAGCTCACCGTGGTTGGTGAGCAGGATGATGCCCTCGGTCTCGGTGTCGAGCCGTCCGACATGGAAGAGCCGGGTCTCACGGTTGGTGACGTAGTCGCCGAGGGACTGGCGGCCGTCCGGGTCCTCCATCGTGGAGACGACACCGGCCGGCTTGTTGAGCGCGAAGAAGAGATACGACTGGGTGGCGACGGTCAGCCCGTCCACCTTGATCTCGTCCTTGTCCGGATCGACCCGCATGCCCTGTTCCAGGACGACCTCGCCGTTGACCTCGACGCGGGCCTGCTCGATCAGCTCCTCGCAGGCGCGGCGCGAACCCATTCCGGCGCGGGCGAGGACCTTCTGCAGGCGCTCGCCCTCCTCCTCGGCGCCGGGGTTGGTCCTCGGGGTCTTGACCGAGGGCCGCTCCGCGTACCGGTCGCGGTTGCGCTGCTCGATCTTGGCGTCCAGCTCGCGGGGACGGGCGGGGCCGCCCTGGCCGCCGCGGCGCGGGCCGCCGGCCCGGCCACCCGCGCTCTGCGGGGTCCTGGGGCCGCCCTTGGCGCCGCCACGGGCCGCGGCGCCACGGGCGCCGCCCTGGCGTGCGCCGTCGCCGGAGGACTCGCCGGAACCACCGGTGCGGCGCGAGCCGCCAGGAGCACCGGACGCGCCGGAACCACCGGTGGGACCGGAGCGGCCCACGTCGTAACGGCGCTCCTCGGGACGGGGCCGGGACGGGCGCTTCGGCTGTTCGTCCCGGCCACCGCCGGAGCCGCGGTAGTCGCGGCTGCCGCCTGCGCCACCGCTCCGGGCACCGCCGCCGCTGCTCCGGCCGCCGCTTCCGTCACCGGAGCCCCGGTAGTCACGGCTCCCGCCGCTCCTGCCGCCGCTTCCGTTCCCGCTCCCGCCGCTCCGGTTGCCGCTTCCGCTGTTCCTGCCGCTACTTCGCATTAAATGTCCGTCTTGTCGTCTACGTGGGTGTCCGGGGCGTCCGGTGCGTCCGGATCGAACGACGGAACACCTTCCAGGGTCTCGGCCTCGATCGCGTCCGCCTCGGGGAGGAAGGGCGCGAGCTCCGGGAGCTCGTCCAGGCCGCGCAGGCCCATCCGTTCCAGGAAGTAGTTCGTCGTCCTGTACAGGATCGCACCTGTTTCGTGTTCCGCGCCCGCCTCCTCGACCAGCCCGCGCTGGAGGAGGGTGCGCATGACCCCGTCGCAGTTGACTCCCCGTACCGCCGAGACCCGGGAACGGCTCACGGGCTGGCGGTACGCGACGACCGCGAGGGTCTCCAGCGCCGCCTGGGTCAGCCGGGCGTGCTGGCCGTCGAGGACGAAGCTCTCGACGGCCCCGGCGTACTCGGGCCGGGTGTAGAACCGCCAGCCGCCGGCGACCAGCCGCAGCTCGAAGCCCCGGCGCTGGACGGTGTACTCGTCGGCCAGTTCCCGCAGCGCGTCCGCGACGGCCCGGCGGGGACGGTCGAGGACCTTGGCGAGGTGCTCCTCGGTCGCGGGCTCGTCGACGACCATGAGGACCGCCTCCAGCGCGGGCTTGAGGTCGAGCTCCGCGACCGTGCCGGTGCCCGTGCTCCGCTGCTCGGCGCTCATGACGTCTCCTCGCTCGTCCCGTCAGCCGTCCCGCCGGGCCGGCCGTCCCCGCCGTCGAACTCGTCGCTCACAGCCGGCGCCGCGCCGTCGTCCCCGCCCGTCCAGCGGACCATCAGCGGCCCGAGGGCCTCCTCCTGGGCCAGGGAGACGGCCCGCTCCCGGTAGAGCTCCAGGAGTGCCAGGAAGCGTGCCACGACGGTCAGGGTGTCGGCGGAGCCCTCGGTGAGCTCCTGGAAGCTCGTCTCGCCGCGCTGCCGCAGCATCGCGACGACCAGCGCCGCCTGCTCGCGCACCGATACGAGCGGCGCGTGGATGTGATCGACGTACACCTGCGGCCTGGGCTTCGGCTGCATCGCCTTCACCGCGAGCCGGGCGAAGCCCTCGGGCCCGATGCTGATCACGACCTCGGGGAGCAACTCGGCGTGCTGGGGCTCCAGCCCGACCGTGCGGGGATATCTGCGGGCCTCGGCGTCCAGTCGCGTGCTGAGGATCTCCGCGACCTGTTTGTAGGCGCGGTACTGCAACAGCCGTGCGAAGAGCAGGTCCCGCGCTTCGAGCAGGGCGAGGTCCGCCTCGTCCTCCACCTCGGCGGCGGGCAGCAGCCGGGCGGCCTTGAGGTCCAGCAGGGTCGCCGCGACCACCAGGAACTCCGTGGTCTGGTCGAGGTCCCAGTCCGGTCCCATGGCACGGATGTGCACCATGAACTCATCGGTGACCTTGGAGAGTGCGACCTCGGTCACATCCATCTTGTGCTTCGAGATGAGCTGGAGCAGCAGGTCGAAGGGGCCCTCGAAGTTGGCGAGCCGCACCGTGAACCGGCCGTCGCCGCTCTCCTCACCGGCGTGCCGCTCACCGCCGGTCCCGCCGTCCGCGTCCGCCGCCGCGGGACCGGCGCTCGCCGCCGGTGAGGACGGTTCAGCCGCCGGGGTCTCGGCGGGTGCGGGCCGGAGGGATTCGTCAGGACCGGACCCGGGCGCGGGCTCCGGAGAGACCGGCACGGCCTCGACCAGCAGGGCCTCGGCCGGCACGGCCCCGGCGGGCGCGGTCGCCACCGTCCCGGCCTGCTCCGGTGGCCGGCCGGGGCGCGCCGGCGCCTCCGCTCCGCCGGCCGCCGCGGGCCTCGCCGCTCCCGGGCCCCGGCCCAGGGTGCGGCGAGGCGTGCGGTTCTGGTCGGGAGGCGGGGGCATCGCGGTCCTGGGAGGCGGGGAGGGTGGGTGCGGCCCGCGCAGGCTATCGTCAGCGCCCGCGCAGGCGCCGTACGAGGATGCTGGCGTCGCCGCGTGATTCGAGGTCCGCGAGGACCACGGCGACCGCCTCGCGGACGATCCGCCCGCGGTCCACGGCGAGACCGTGCTCGCCGCGCAGTACCAGCCGTGCGTGTTCGAGGTCCATCAGTTCCTCGGCCGAGACATAGACCGTGATCTTCTCGTCGTGCCGTTCCCGCCCGCTGGGGCGGCGGTTCGCACCGCGGCCCCGGCGGCGCTGCTGGCCGCCCTGCTGCGCGGCGGCCTGCGCCGCGCCCGGGGACGGGGCCTCCTGCGGCCGGCGGCCCTTCACCGAGGCGGCTGCCTGCTCCGCGTCGGCCGTACGGCTCCGGGGTGACTCCGCGGCGTCCGCCGACGCGGCGGAGTGCTCCTCGGCGGAGGCCGGAGAGCCCGCCGGGGCGCCGCCCGCCGTCTCGCCGGCCGGATCGCTCTCTCCCGCCGGGGGCGGCACCCGGGGCTCGCCGTTCGCGTTCCGCCGCCGGTCCGCGGGCGACGACGACTGAAGCGCCGTGCCCCCGGTGGTGCGGAACAGCTCGTCGGCCCCGGGCAGACTCACTCGGCGTGACACCGGGCGAGCACCTCCCTGGCGAGCTGGCGATACGCGGCGGCGCCCACGGAGTTCGAGGCGTACGTCGTGATCGGCTCACCGGCGACCGTGGTCTCCGGGAAGCGCACGGTCCGCCCGATCACCGTGTGGTACACGTGGTCGTCGAACGCCTCGACGACGCGCGCGAGGACCTCGCGGCTGTGCACCGTACGGGAGTCGTACATCGTCGCGAGGATGCCGTCGAGCTCCAGCTCCGGGTTGAGCCGCTCCTGGACCTTCTCGATGGTCTCCGTCAGCAGGGCCACCCCGCGCAGCGCGAAGAACTCGCATTCCAGCGGCACGATCACCTTGTGCGCGGCGGTCAGCGCGTTCACGGTCAGCAGACCGAGCGACGGCTGGCAGTCGATCACGATGTAGTCGTAGTCCTGCATCAGCGGCTTCAGCGCCCGCTGGAGCGTGGACTCGCGCGCGACCTCGCTGACGAGCTGCACTTCCGCGGCCGAGAGGTCGATATTGCTCGGCAGCAGGTCCATGTTGGGCACCGCGGTCTTCAGCAGGACCTCGTCGGCCGCCATGCCCCGCTCCATGAGCAGGTTGTAGACCGTGAGGTCGAGCTCCATCGGATTGACGCCGAGACCGACCGACAGGGCGCCCTGGGGGTCGAAGTCGACGAGCAGCACGCGCCGGCCGTACTCCGCGAGCGCGGCACCCAGATTGATGGTCGACGTGGTCTTGCCGACGCCGCCCTTCTGGTTGCACATCGCGATGATCGTCGCGGGGCCGTGGTCGGTGAGCGGGCCCGGGATAGGGAAGTACGGCAGGGGACGCCCGGTCGGGCCGATCCGCTCGCGGCGCTGGCGTGCTGCGTCGGGGGCGAGAGTGGCCGCGTACTCGGGGTCGGGCTCGTACTCGGCGTCGGGGTCGTAGAAGTGCCCCTCGGGCACTTCGTCGTAGTCGGCGAATGGAGTGGACTCTCGGCCACCCTCGTTGCCGGCCATGGCGTTCACGTGTTGGCCGTCCATCATCTGGTGGGCTGTCGTCATGTGCTGGTGGGTGGCGAAGGTGCGGACAGCGACGGAGCCGACAGCCTCGAACCCGGACGACGGGCTCTGGCCCCTCGCAGGCATTCCTGGTTGACCACCCCCGGGAGTAAATGTCGACTCATTCACAAGTCGTCTTACCTCCTTGGACGTGACCAGGAAACTTATCGATAGGTCAGCGTGGCACTATGCCGACGGTTGGCGACTCTATGGCGTGTCACCGCTTCGCAGCAACACAATCCGCCGGACCCGGCCCGATGTGTCGGCAACCGATCACCTCTCTGTCAAGGGCGCACAAGCCTCTCACCAAGGCATGGCGGTCATGTTTCCGCGGTGTGCGAATCGGTGGAAAGGTTACGTTCGGCGTGAGTTGGCGGGGCATGGTGACACGGCCGGGCACACATCCGGCCGGACCTCGCACAGCAAGATCCGGCCGTTGGCGTGAAGTTGACGGTGCGCGTTGACGCATCAGTCCAGAAGCGCACTCAAATCGGCGTGATCCAGTCCATGCGCCTCGGCGACCTCACGGTAAACCACCTGGCCCTCATGGACATTGAGCCCCTTGGCCAGAGCGGGATCCCGGCGCAGCGCGCCGGCCCAGCCCCGGTCGGCGAGTTCGAGGATGTACGGCAGCGTGGCGTTGGTCAGCGCGTACGTGGAGGTGTGGGGCACCGCGCCCGGCATATTGGCCACGCAGTAGAAGACCGAGCCGTGGACGGGGAAGGTCGGCTCCGCGTGTGTCGTGGGGCGCGAATCCTCGAAGCAGCCGCCCTGATCAATCGCAATGTCGACAAGTACACTTCCGGGCTTCATCGTGGCGACCAGCTCGTTGGTGACCAGCTTCGGCGCCTTGGCGCCGGGGATGAGCACCGCGCCGACGACGAGGTCCGCCTCGACAACCGCCTTCTCCAGTTCGAAGGCGTTGGAGACGATGGTCCGGACCTTGGTGCCGAATATCCGGTCGGCCTCGCGCAGCTTGCTGATGTCACGGTCGAGCAGGGTCACATGGAAGCCCATGCCGACAGCGATCTGGGTGGCGTGCCAGCCGGAGACACCGCCGCCGATGACGACGGCCCGGCCGGCCGCCGTACCCGGGACACCCCCCGGCAGGACACCGCGGCCGCCGGCCGAGCGCATCAGGTGGTACGCGCCGACCTGCGGGGCCAGCCGGCCCGCCACCTCGGACATCGGGGCGAGCAGCGGCAGCGCGCGGTTCGCGGTCTCGACGGTCTCGTAGGCGATGGCGGTGGTGCCCGAGTCCAGCAGGGCGTCCGTGCACGCGCGGGACGCGGCGAGATGCAGATAGGTGAAGAGCGTCTGGCCCTTGCGCAGCCGGTGGTACTCCTCGGCGATCGGTTCCTTGACCTTCAGCAGCAGCTCCGCGGCGGCCCAGACCTCGTCGGCGGTGGGCAGGATCCGCGCGCCCGCGGCGGTGTACTCGTCGTCCGTGATCGACGAGCCGGCGCCGGCGTTCCGCTCGACGACGACCTGATGTCCGTGGCGCACCAGCTCGTGCACACCGGCGGGGGTGATGGCCACCCGGAACTCGTTGTTCTTGACCTCGCGGGGGATACCGACCAACACGGCAGATCACGGTCCTTGGCTCAGGGGATTCCGGGGCAATCCCATATATGGCCGGGCGCGGCGGGGCGCACGGGCAGACGCCACGAGTAGGGCGCGGAGCCAGTCTAATGAAGGACTTCCCACTGTCTAGCCTTGCAAAGCATTATTCCTCGGTCGAACCGCTACGGATTTCGTAGGCAGGCCCCTCCTTTTCCAGGATTCTTTCCGCCGCACTGCGATGCAGCCTGGCCGCCGTGGGGTCACCGAGCCGGTCCAGGGTGTCCGCCAGTCGGAGCTGCAACGCCGCCAGCAGCCGTACGTCGTCGGCCAGCCGGGCCCACTCCACCGCCTCCTGACAGGTGCGCAGCGACTCGTACGGCCGGCCCGCGTACTCCTGGACCCGCGCCGCCTCGCTCAACGCCCTTGCCTGGTTGGGCAGATCACGCAGCCGGCGGTAGCCCGCGACGGCGGCCCGCCAGTTGCGCAGCGCCTCGCCGTAGCGGCCCGCGTAGGTGTGGACGGTGCCGAGGCGGCCGTACAGCCTGGCCTCGTCGGCCCGCTCGCCCCGGCTCTGCCGCTGCGCGAGCGCCCTGCCGTACCAGTCGGCGGCCCGCTGCCACTCCTCCAGGTCCTGGTAGGCGCCGCCGACGGATTCCATCGCGCGGCCGGTCGCGTAGAAGTCGTTGGCGGCCCGTCCGGCGTCCAGCGCGGCCCGGTAGCGGGCGAGCGCGTCCTGTGTACGGCCGGTCTGCGCGTCCAGATCACCGATGTTCAGCAGCGCGGCGGCCTGCTCGCGGTGCAGCCCGCGCCGCGCGGCGATGTCGAGGACGAGCTGGTGCAGCCCGTACAGCTCGGGCGCGGCGGCCTCGGTGCCCCGGTGCGCGGCCAGCGCGCGGACCAGCGCGGCCACCAGCCGGCGGGCCAGGGTGTCCAGTTCGCCGTCGGCGACCGCGAGCCGGGCGGACGCCAGCAGGGCGGGCTGCCGCAGTCGCAGCCACTCGGCGGCGGCCGCGGCGTTCGGGAAGCGCAGCGCGCGGGGCAGCCCGGCCAGTTTCCTGCGGGCCGGGGAGCCGTCGGGCTCGGTGACCGCACGGCAGGACTGGAGCAGCCGTACGGTCCGCTCCAGCATCCGGGCGCGGGCGAGCTGCACCTCGCCGGGGCGGTCCTTCTCCTCGACGAGGTCGCGCAGCAGCGGCACCAGACAGCCGGGCACCCCGTACTGGTCGCCGGCGGCCCGGAGCAGCCCCAGGGCGGTGAAGTCGTCCAGGGTCTTCCGGGCGGCCGAGACCGTGCAGCCCGCCAGCGCCGAGGCCGTGTGCGCGTCGGCGAGACCGGCCGGAGCGAGAGCCAGCAGTCGCAGTGTCCGGGCGGCGGGCGCGGGCAGGCTCTCGTAGACCAGCCGGAAGGACCGGGCCAGCGGCCGCTCGCCCAGGGGGCGTTCGGAGTCGTGCGGCAGGGCCCGCAGCCGCCTGGCCGCGTCGGCGACCGAAGCGGTGGGGCGGGCCGCCAGCCACCCCCCGGCCAGAACGAGCGCGGCGGGCTGGCCGCCGCACTCCTCGGCGAGGGATTCGGCGGCCTGCGGATCGACGGTGATCCGCACGGCGCCGGTGTACTGGGTGAGCAGTTCGACGGCGGCCTTGACGTCCATGCCGCCGAGGGTGCAGGGGCGCACGTCAGGGATGCCGGTGAGCGGGCCCTGGGCGACCGCGACCACCAGGCAGTCCGGGTTGTCGGGTACGAGCGGATCGACCTGTTCCGCGTCGGCGGCGTCGTCGAGGAGCAGCAGCACCCGACGTACGGCCAGCGCCTCGCGCACCATCTGGGACAGCTCGTCCTCGTCGGCGCCGGGCGGGGTGGCGATGTCGAACACGCCCAGGATCTCCCGGGCGGTGCGCTCGGTGGGCACCCGCTCGCCGCCGGGCTCGGTCAGCCGGGTCCGTACGATCCCGTCCGGATAGCCGTCCCCGAGCTGCCCGGCGAGTTCCACGGCCAGCGCGGTACGTCCGGCGCCGGGGCGTCCGGCGATCAGCAGCACCCGGGCGCGGGGTTCCTTGCGCCCGGAGATCGTGTTGAGCCCGGCCCGCTCCATGTCCCCGAGCAGGGCCTTGAGCTCGCGCTCCCGGCCGAAGAACCGGCCCTCGTGCGCGGGGCGCGCCCGGCTCGGGACCGGCCGGGTGTCCGCGCGCCGCGCGGGTGACCGGGGCGGCCTGGTGGCCGAGGGCCGGGTGAGCGAGGGCCGTCCGGCCGGGGGCCGTGGCGGGACGCCGGGGGTGGTCGCGGCCGGGTCAGCGGCCGGGCTTCCCGCCACCGGGGCGCCGTCCTGCCCGCCGGATCCGGCCCGGGGGCCGGCGGACTCACCGGCCGTGCCGTCGGAGCGTCCGGCCAGGGGGCCCGGCCCCGGCGCGTGTCCCGCCGGAGGACCGTCTTCGCCGCCCGGCCCCGCCCCGGCGTCAGGTGCTGCCGTGTCTCCGCCGTGCGCCGCCGGGCCGCTGGTGCCCCCCGGCGCACCGGCCGCCGCGGCGGAGCGGGATTCCCCGGGAATCCCGTCCGCGTCCCGCGCCACCGACCCGTTCATGTCCCCGGTATCTCCCCGCGGCGCCTGCGCGCCGTCCGCTCCCCCCGAGGGCACACCACGCACCCCCGGCCCCTCGGTCCGCTCGGCGGCGGCGGTGTCTCCGTGGTCACCGCTCGTGCCGCCGGGCGGCTTCGCCGCGTCCTTCTCCGCTCCCCGCGCCGCGTCGGCGCGGGCGGTGGTCTTCCGAGCGGTGTCGGCACCCTGCGATCCCGAGATCGCCGCGTCACCACCCTCCGTGACGCGGCCCGGTCCGGAGCCGTCCGCGTCGTCCCCGCCGGTTTCCGTGTCCTCCGCCCCCTCCGGGGCCGTCGCCCCGGCCGGGTCCCGCGTCTCCGGATCCCCCGCCGACTGCTTCCGCCTGGCCGGCCTGGCCCAGCGCCACCGCCTCTTCGACGGCCCGTCAGAACCGCCCTCTTCCAGGGCGGTTGGCGCCTCGCCCGGCGCGCCCTCCTGGTCCTTCTGCGCCTCCGCCGAACCGGCCGTCCGCCCCGTCGCCCGCGCGCGGCCGGGGCCGTTCAAGTCCACCGCCTGATCCGTCACGGGCCACGCTCCGTCCTGCGCACGAGCCGAGCCCGGCGGGTCTCCGCGCGGGCGCTTCGAGCGTAGTTCACTCTCTGCGACCAAACCGGGAGAGCACGGCCGGTAAATCCCCCAATCGGATCAGCTTTTCTTCAGACCAGAGGACCACTTCAGACCAGAGGACCACGGGACGATCGCTGGAGACCCATGGGAAGGATCCCGGAACGGTGCCGGAGAGACGCAGGCGGATCGGGGAACCGGCTCAGGATTCGAACGGCCGGGCGGGCCACGGCGCGTCCGCCGGCCGCAGCGTCTCCAGCCCGTCACCCGCCAGTACCGCCGTCAGCGCCAGGACACCCACGGCGAGACAGGTGTTGTGCAGCTCACCGGCGAGCACACCCCGGGTCAGCTCCGCGAGCTTCACCCGGGCCAGCTCCATGTCGGCCTCCTCCTCGGAGACCGCGAAGCGCTCGCCGTCCGCCTCCGAGAGGTCACGGGCCAGAAAGATCCGCACCGCCTCGTCGGAGCCGCCGGGCGACGGGTAGACATCGACCAGCACCCGCCAGTCCTCCGCCTTCACATGGGCTTCCTCGTACAGCTCGCGCTGCGCCGCGTGCAGCGGGTTCTCGCCCGGTACGTCGAGCAGACCGGCCGGGATCTCCCAGAGCTTCTGCCGCACCGGGTGGCGGTACTGGCGCAGCACGACGACCCGGTCCTCGTCGTCCAGCGCGACGATCGCCACCGACCCGGGGTGCACCTGGTAGTCGCGGGAGTGCACCGTCCCGTCCGGCATGACCACATGATCCGTACGGACACTCGTCTTGTTGCCGCGGAAGGGCGTCGACGTCGCGGTGACCCGCCATTCCTCGGGGGCGTCCTTGATGATCATGAAAGCGTCCTCCCACATGGCAGCGCAAACGCGGAAACCGGGGCACCGGCCTCGAAAGACCCGTGCCCCGGCTCCCACCGTATCGCTTGGCCGAGCGCGGCCATTCTCCCCGTGGACGCCCCCTACTGGCCCCGACGGCGCTCCACCGCGGCCTTCACCAGACCCGTGAAGAGCGGGTGCGGCCGGGTCGGCCGGGAACGCAGCTCCGGGTGGGCCTGGGTGGCCACCAGATAGGGATGCGTGGTGCGCGGATACTCCACGTACTCGACCAGCTTGTTGTCGGGAGAGGTGCCGGAGAAGACCAGACCGGCCTTCTTCTCCAGCTCCGCGCGGTAGGCGTTGTTGACCTCGTAGCGGTGGCGGTGGCGCTCCTCGACGTAGGGCTGCTCGTCGTACGTCTCGCGCACCAGCGAGCCCTCCGCGAGCTTGGCCGGGTAGAGGCCGAGCCGCATCGTGCCGCCCAGGTCCCCCGCGCCCTCCACATAGGCGAGCTGCTCCTCCATGGTGGAGATCACCGGGTGCGCGGTGCCCGAGTCGAACTCGGTGGAGTTGGCGTCGGGGATCTCGGCGAGATTCCGCGCGGCCTCGATGACAATGCACTGCAGGCCCAGACAGAGACCGAGCAGCGGGACCTTGTTCTCCCGCGCGTACCGGATCGCGCCGACCTTGCCGGTCACCCCGCGCTCACCGAAGCCGCCGGGGATGCAGACGGCGTCGACGTCACCGAGCTGCTTCGCGGCGCCCGCCGGGGTCTTGCAGTCGTCCGACGTGACCCACTTCACTGTGACGCGGGCCTTGTTGGCGAAGCCGCCCGCGCGGATCGCCTCGGTGACCGAGAGATACGCGTCCGGCAGGTCGATGTACTTGCCGACCAGCGCGACCGTGACCTCGTGGTCCGGATTGTGGACCCGGTCCAGCAGGTCGTCCCAGACCGTCCAGTCCACATCGCGGAAGGGCAGGTCCAGCTTGCGCACGACATAGGCGTCCAGGCCCTCGGTGTGCAGCACCTTGGGGATGTCGTAGATCGATTTGGCGTCGATCGCGGCGACCACGGCGGCCTCGTCGACATCGCACATCAGCGAGATCTTGCGCTTGATCGAAAGCGGCACGTCGCGGTCGGCGCGCAGCACGATCGCGTCCGGCTGGATACCGATGTTCCGCAGGGCCGCGACCGAGTGCTGGGTCGGCTTGGTCTTCAGCTCGCCGGACGGCCCGATGTACGGCAGCAGCGAGATGTGCACGACGAAGACGTTGTCGCGGCCCACCTCGTGGCGGACCTGCCGGACGGTCTCCAGGAAGGGCAGCGACTCGATGTCGCCGACCGTCCCGCCGACCTCGGTGATGACGACATCGACGTCGTCGGTCGCCATCCGCCGGATCCGGTGCTTGATCTCGTTGGTGATGTGCGGAATGACCTGAACCGTGTCTCCCAGGTACTCGCCGCGCCGCTCCTTGGCGATGACCTGCGAGTAGACCTGGCCGGTGGTGACATTGGCGGAGCCGTCGAGGTCCACGTCGAGAAAGCGCTCGTAGTGCCCGATGTCCAGATCGGTCTCGGCGCCGTCGTTGGTGACGAACACCTCACCGTGCTGGAACGGGTTCATCGTGCCGGGGTCGACGTTCAGGTACGGGTCGAGCTTCTGCATGGTGACCCGCAGACCGCGCGCCTTGAGCAGCGCACCCAGACTGGAGGCGGTCAGGCCCTTGCCGAGGGAGGATGCGACACCCCCGGTGACGAAGATGTGCTTGGTCGTCGAGGATGTCGAGGATCGGGTCGGCATGGCCAAGAGGGGGCTCCCGTGGTCGCGGTCTGAGGTGCGTGCCGGCTTCCCTGTCGGAGAAGTGAAGGGTCCGCCGTCGCTGCGGGTTCGGGGCCCCGTTGCGTCGCAGGGAGTCCACCGGTCCACGGGCTACCAGGGTATCAGCGCCCCGGAGAGGCTGCTTCCGGCCACGCGTCACCGCACCTTTCCGTTGTGTCACCCTTGGCTCACCCGTTCGGCGGACCGATGTTGCCAAGACCGTGGCGCGGATCTCCGAAGTGCGTCGTATCCTGCTCGGACATTCGCTGCCGAGTCCGGCCGGCAAACGGCACCACCCCGCCCGATTTCCCGGAAAAAGAGCTCGTCAACGACCCTTGACCGCAGTAAGCGCCCCGCGGGGCGGACATGGCCGTTCGACTGGAGATGCACGTGGCCGGGCGCATCGAGGATTACGCACTCATCGGAGATATGCAGACCGCCGCCCTGGTCTGCCGGGACGGCACAGTCGACTGGCTGTGCCTGCCCCGCTTCGACTCGCATGCCGTGTTCGCGGCTCTGCTCGGCACCGATGAACACGGTTTCTGGCGGCTCGGGCCCGCGCATCCCGCGGGCTCCGCGCCGCCGCCGTCCTCACGGCGCCGCTATCGCGGAGATTCGCTGATTCTGGAATCGGAGTGGGACACGCCACGCGGCACGGTCAGAGTGACCGATTTCATGCCGCCGCGTGACGGCGCTCCGCAGCTCATCCGGATCGTGGAGGGCATCAGCGGACGGGTGCCGATGCGCTCCTCGCTGCGGATGCGCTTCAGCTACGGACGCGTGGTGCCGTGGGTCCACAAGGTCGGCAACCGCACGGTGGCCGTCGCGGGACCGGATTCGGTCTGGCTGGACACCACCGCGGAGACGTACGGCAAGGACCTCACCACGTACTCCGACTTCACCGTGGCACCGGGCGACCGGATCGCCTTCACCATCAGCTGGGAGCCCTCGCACCGGGAACCGCCCGCTTTGCCCGATCCCGAGGGTTCGCTCGAAGCCACGTCCGATTTTTGGCGTGAATGGGTCGAGCACTGTACGTATCACGGCCCTTACCGGGAGGCCGTGGTCCGTTCGCTGATCACCCTCAAGGCCCTGACCTACGCGCCGACGGGCGGCATCGTCGCCGCGCCGACGACCTCGCTGCCGGAGGAGATCGGCGGCGTACGGAACTGGGACTACCGCTACACCTGGCTGCGCGACGCGGCGATCACGCTCTCCTCGCTGCTGCGCACCGGCTACCGCGAGGAGGCCCGCGCCTGGCGCGAGTGGCTGCTGCGCGCGGTGGCCGGCGACCCGGAGAACCTCCAGATCATGTACGGCATCGCCGGTGAGCGGGAGCTCGGCGAGGCGGAGCTGGACTGGCTGCCCGGCTATGAGCAGTCGGGTCCCGTCCGGGTCGGCAACGGGGCGGCGCACCAGCTCCAGCTCGATGTGTACGGCGAGGTCACCGAGGCTCTGCATCTGGCCCATATGACCGGCCTGGCCCGTAACGATTACGCCTCGGTCCTCCAGCTCAAGCTGATCCGCTACCTGGAGAAGCACTGGGACCAGCCGGACGAGGGCATCTGGGAGGTGCGCGGGCCGCGCAGGCACTTCGTGCACTCCAAGGTGATGGCATGGGTCGCGGTGGACCGCACGATCAAGCTGATCGAGTCCGGGGACGCCGACGGGCCGCTGGAGCGCTGGCGCGAGCTGCGGGACGACATCCATCACGATGTCTGCGAGAAGGGTTACGACAAGGAGCGGAACACCTTCACGCAGTCGTACGGCTCCAAGGAGCTGGACGCGTCCCTGCTGCTCATTCCGCAGATGGGCTTCCTGCCGCCGGACGACAAGCGGGTCATCGGCACGATCGAGGCGATCCAGCGGGAGCTGTCCACCGAGGACGGGTTCGTCATGCGCTATCCGACCTCCGGCGAGGACGCGGGTGTCGACGGTCTCCAGGGCGACGAGGGGGCCTTCCTGGCCTGCTCGTTCTGGCTGGCCGACGATCTGGCGATGATCGGACGGGTGGACGAGGCCCGGAAGCTCTTCGAGAAGCTGCTCAGTCTCCGTAACGATCTGGGGCTGCTGGCCGAGGAGTGGGACTCCCGGCTCCAGCGCCAGGTGGGCAACTTCCCGCAGGCGTTCAGCCATGTGCCGCTGATCGACACGGCGCTGCGGCTGACGGCCTCCGGCGCGTACGGCGGCTGACAGGGCGCTGTCGTGGGCCGGTCCTTCGCGGACCGGCGCACGCGCGCCGTGCCGGGGCCGGTGGGATGCCCACGGCCCCGGCACGGCGGCGCCGGCGGTTTCAGGCCGGCCGGGGGCCGGCCCCCGCGCGGGTCAGCCGACCAGGTCGAGCACCGGCAGCAGGGCGCCGGGGCGCTGGTCCACCGGCAGATGGTCGACGAGATGGACCGGGCAGCCCAGCGCCGCGGCGCCGGTGTCCGCCCGGCGGTCGTCTCCGACCATGGCCACCTGCTCCGGCGGCAGCCCGAGCAGCTCACAGGCCGTCCGGAACAGCCGTGGATCGGGCTTCTGGACTCCGTGCTCATAGCTGAGCACAAACGCGTCCACCAGGACGTCGAGTCCGTACGCGCGGAAGACCGGCCGCAGATCCCAGCCGATGTTGCTCACCACCGCCACCGGGATTCCGCGCTGCCGCAGTTCGCGGAGGACCTCGGCCGTGTCCGGGTACGGATTCCACGCGGCCGGTGTCATATGGCGGGCGTACAGGGTGTCGTAGACCTCGTCGCCCCATGGCAGCTCGGCCTGTCTGGCCAGCCCCGTGTACACGGCGCGATGGCATTCAGGCGTCAGGTCGCGCTCCGCCCAGGGCTGCTCCAGATGTCTCGGCAGCACCTGCGGCGAGATCCCGCCGGGCAGCGCGCCCAGCCGCTCCAGTCGTTGCGCGTACTCGGCCACTTCGGCGCCGGTGACGGGCACGCACGCGTCGTCCAGCACCGCGCGGAGCCAGTTCTCCGTCGCCTCGACCCGCAGCAGCGTGCCCGAGAAGTCAAACATGCAGCCCTTGATCGTCACAGGTGTTCTCCTCTTTCCTCACGGTGGTCTTTTCTCGCGGTGGTCTTTTCTCGCGGTGAAGGACCTTGCTCACCAGGAACGGCCCGCGGGGCCGTCATGAGGGATCCGGCGCCGGCACCTTGTCACCGGGCACCTTGGGCACATGAAAGACGATCAGCCGGACGGGGTGCGGGACCGGCAGCGCGCCGTGCGAATCGCCCGGCTCCAGGACCAGCAGGTCACCGGCGCGCACCTGGACCCGGATGTCATTGACCCAGTAGTCGGCGGCGTCGAGGAAGTAGAAGATCTCGTACAGATACCGGTGGAGGTGCTTCTCCTCCGTGAATCCGGCCGGGTGCTCGACGAGCAGAACCGCCGCCCGGTCGACCGGCACGTCCACCGGCAGGTCGAGCAGAGACAGCACGGTCCGTCCGTCCGGACGCCGGTCCGGTGTCAGGTCCGCTGAGCGCACAACACGCATCGCGTCCCCTCCTTTCCCTCGTCGTGTCAGGCCACCCGGGCGGTGGCGGTCGCGGCCGTCAGGTCCTCGTACAGGCTGTTGAGGAGTTCGAGACCGCGGGCGTAGCAGGCCAGAGCGACGGTCTCCCGCGCGTCGCGGACTATGTGGAAGGGCATGACACTGCACATGTGCGCGGCCTCCGCCAGGCGCACCTTGAGCAGCCAGTGAGCGTCGCCCTGGGCCCAGTCCGTCGCCAGCAGCCAGGCGTGGATCCGTTCGCGCACACCGCGGTAGAAAGCGACCAGGCGCGGCGAGGTGAAGGTGTAGTCGATCTCGTCGTCGCCCGCCTCCACCCGCACATGGCCGTCGTGGATCAGGTCGTACAGCGAGTTGACGGAGTGCCAGATCTTTCCGAGGTCGTAGGCGATGTCATAGCCGGAGTTTCCTCGGGGATCGATCAGGAAGAACCGGTGGTTGTCCCGGTCGATCAGGATGTTGTCGAAATGAGGGTCGCCATGGGTACGGACCAGCCGCTCCGGCGTCAGTATCCGCAGTGCCTCCTCGTCGTTGGCCATGGCGGTGACCAGGTGCTGGGCTCCGCGTAAGGAAACACCGTTCACCCGCACCGTGTCCGCGGTCCACAGCCGCCGCCGGTCGGGCAGTGCCGCCGCGGTCTCCGCGAGCCTTCGTTCGATACGGTCCAGATGGGTGCGCCGCACATAGTCGTCCGGCGCGGATCTGTGCCCGACCGGATAGAGATCGCGTCTGAGCGTGGCCAGTGTCCGGCGCGCCCAGCGGGCCGCCTCCTCCTCGTCGACCTCTCCGGCCAGAATCAGCCGCCGCAGCGTGGGCAGATGGTGGTAGGCCAGATCCATCGAGACCCCGTGCGACTCGATCCGGGATTCGACGACGTCCGGGAAATGGCGGCCGGCGGTCGCTTCGAGACCGTGCAGCCAGCCGATCTCCTCGGTCAGCTTGCCGCAGCCGGCGCCCACCGCCTCCTTGCGGACCGTGCGGCGCCCGGACGCGGGATGGAGCCGGATATATGTCCGGGCATGGGAGCCGCCCGCCAGGGAGCCTCCGACGACCACGTCCTTTCCATGGACGTCCCGGGTCAGAGCCGCGCACTGGACACGGGTCCGCTGTGCCAGCCGGCTGACCACCGTCTGCCAGGGAAGCCGGAATCCGCTCTCTTCCAGGATCGCGCACAGGGCCGCCCGGTCCCGCTCGGTCAGAAACAGCGCTCCGAGGTAGCCGAAGGCCCCGCTGGTGGCGAGCCCTTCCAGGATCAGCGCGAGCTTTCCCTCCCGGCGGGTCATGGCGTACAGCCGGCTTCCGAGATCTTCCCGCTCGGTCACCAGGGCGGTCGCCGTGCCCAGATTCGCGAAAGCCGGCAGAACTCCGGCGCGGATGTCACAGGCACAGTCAAGAATAAGGACACTGCCGCCGCCTTCACGCAGCGCCCCGGTCAGCGCTCGCGACCGCTCTTCCTCCTCGGCCGCCACGACCTGTCGCAATACGCCGGGCCAGGGGGCCGTTTCGTCGTTTTCGGCGGCTGTCTCACCGGTGAATACGGTGACATGGCCGAGAGTTCCGTCCAGTACGGCGTCTCGCACACGGGAAAGCACGCCGACAGATGTATCCGGGTGGTGCCGGCACACGGTGTTGCGCACGATGATTTCCACCGGATTTCTCCTTCAGGAATGATGTGACGTGCGAAATCTGTTCCGCGAATCTGGGAATCCGAGAATCCGGGAGGGCCCGGGAAACGGGTGCCCCGGGCTCGGTCACTACCGGCGCGCGCCGCCGGTCCGGCCCGCCTCGATCGACCGGAGGAAGGGCGCGACGCGTTCGGAGACACCCGCGGGCGGGCGCATTCCCAGCAGTTCCAGCCGTGCCGCGCTCAGCCAGGGACGGACGGGCTTCGCGACCCCTGACGCCGGTGGCGGCGTGCGCAGCGGACGGAGCAGCGACACCGACAGGCCCGCGGCCGCCGCGATCCTCTTGCCCCAGGCGTACTTCGTCATCCCCTCCTGGCTGGCCAGGTGAAGGATGCCGTCCAGGTCCCGGCTGATGGCGCGCTCCAGCAGCCCGGCGATGTCCCGTGTCCAGGTCGGCTGGCGTTCGAACTGATCGTCCAGCTCCACGGGGGTGCCGCGCTCCAGCGCGTGCAGCAGGGATTCCGTCCAGGTCGGCCCACGGCCCGGGACACGGCTGCCGTAGAGCACCGGAAGACGGACGGTCAACTGGCCCGGGACACCGGACGCGTAGATCTCGCCCTGCCTTTTCGTCCGGCCGTAGACCTGTAAGGGCCGGGGGATGTCGCTCTCGGTGTATCCGTGCGGGGCGGTTCCGTCGAATACGTATTCCGTCGAGATGTACACCAGCTTCACGCCGTGGCGGACACACGCCTCGGCGACATTCCTGGTCGTCTCCGCGTTCAACCGGGCCGCGGACTCGGGATCGCTTTCGCACGCCTGCACATCGGCGTTGGCAATGCAGTGCACGCAGATGTCCAGGGAGTTCTCCGCGAAGAACTGATCGACCTGACGGCGGGAAGTGGCGTCGATCCGCCAATGGTCAGGACGGTGTTGGGAGTTCGACCATCCGGTCACTTCGTTTCCGGCGCTCAGCGCCGTGACCATGTCCGTGCCCAGCATGCCGCTTGCGCCGGTCACGAGGATTCTGCGAGGCATGTCGTTCTCTTCTCCACCCCGGGGGGCGTCGGCGGAACCGTCGGCCCCTGGTCACGGCCCGCCGGGGCCGTCCTGGAGTACGCGCGACGGAGCTTTAACCGTTCCGATCGGACAGCCGCGCGGCACGGAGCCGCGACGGTCGCGTGGGGATCCTGCGGAAGAGGGAGTGGCTGCCGAGGAGAGTCCCTGTGCGAGGCGGCATTGCCTCAGCACACTTTGGGAGCGCTCTCAAAACATGACCATGATTGCTGGCGCGCCGGGCCGCTGTCAACCATTCCCCATCCGGCCCAGGAGTCGGCCGCGGCCTCCCGACGGGGGCGGCCCGGAGCCCGGAACGCCCCCGCCGGAAGCCCCCGTACGCGCGGCGGCGACCGGGCCCGGACACCCCCGGTCCCGCACCACGGGTAGCCTCCGCCTCATGGACACTCAGGGCGGAATCACCGTGCGGCGGGCGCTTGAGCTGCCCGGACTCCGCGGTGGCCTCCCGGAGGTCGTCGCCTGCCCCGACCGGCTGGACCGCACGGTGCGCTGGGTGCACGCGGGTGAGGTCCCGAACATCGCGTCACTGCTCAAGGGCGGCGAGCTGCTGCTCACCACCGGTCTCGGCCTGGGCACCCGGCCCGCGGGGCAGCGGGCCTTCGTCCGGGGGCTCGCCGAACGCGGGATCGCGGCGCTGGTGGTGGAGCTGGGGCCGCGGTTCGACCGGCTGCCGGCGGCGATCGTGGAGGCGGCCCGCGCGGCCGGGCTGCCGCTGGTGCAGCTCCACCGTGAGGTGCCCTTCGTCTCGGTGACCGAGGAGGTCCACACCGAGATCGTGAACGGTCACTACGCGCTGCTGCGGCGGGCCGAGGAGGTCCACCGGCAGTGCACGGAGGCGCTGCTGGGCGGTGGAGGCGTGCCACAGGTCCTCCGGATCCTCGCGGACTTCGCGGGCAACCCGGTCTTCCTGGAGACGGCGGAGAGGCGGCTGCTGTACGCCGTGGCCCCCGGCGCCGCCCCGGCCGCCGCCGACCCGTTGCAGATCTGGGAGGGGCTGCGCGGCCGGCGGCCGGCGGTGGCCGCGGAACCGCCGGCGGGCTCGGTGCTGGTGGATGTGCCGGGCGGCGGCCAGGGTACGGGCGCGGTGCGCGCGCGGCTGATGCTGCCCGCCGTGTCGGCTCCGCTGCTGCCGGTGCACCGGATGGCGGCCGAGCGGGCCGCGGACATTCTCGCGGTCGTGCTGATGCAGGCCCGTCAGGAGGAGGAGCTGGCGGCGCGGGGCCGCGGCGACTTCCTGACCGATCTCGCGGCGGGCCGGATCCGCGCGGAGGACGCTCCGGCACAGGCCGGGGTCCTGGGCTTCAGGCCCGGTGAGGAACCGCTGCTGCCGGTGGTGATGCGGCTGGCGTCGGAATTGTCGCCCTCGGGCAACTGGGCGCTGCTGGCGCGGGCGGTGCTGGAAGAGCTGTCGTCGGTGGGGGTGCCGGTGCTGCTGGGCGTACGGCCCGTGGAGGGCCGGGTGCCGCTGCTGCTCGGGCTGCGCTCGGAGTCGGAACGTACGGCCGTGGCCGACCGGGTCGCGACGGCGCTGCGGGCCGGAGTGGAGCGGGCCGGCCTGGAGCGGGCGGGCGGACGACCGCCGGTGGTGGTGGTCGGGGTCCCGGGCGGCTGGGCCGCGGCGGGTGCGGGGCTGCGGCACGCGGCGGAGACCGCGGCGGCGGCCCAGGGCCTGCCCGACCGGCCGTGGCACGACGCACGGCGTCTCGATATCGACCTGCTGCTGTGGCGCCTGCGCGAGCATCCCGATCTGGCGGCCTTCGTGGACCGGGCGATCGGACCGCTGCGCGCGCACGACCGGGTGTCGAAACCCGCGCTGCTGCCGACCCTGGAGGTCTATCTGGCGCACGCGGGCCGCAAGGCCGAGACCGCGCGCGAGCTGCGTCTCAACCGCCAGACGCTCTACAACAGGCTGGCCAGGATCGCCGAACTGCTCGGCAGCGACCTGGACGATCCCCAGACGGTGCTGGCCCTGAGCCTGGCCCTGAGGGCCCGCCGCCACACGCCCTGACCCCGGGGACCCGGATTCGGCCGAGGGGCCGGGAGGGCGCCCGCGGCCCCGGCCCGTCGGCGGCCCTCAACTCGTCGGCAGCGTCAACTCGTCGTACACGGACAGCACTTGGGCGACGGTCTCGTCCTCCGTGGGCCAGGTCGCCGCCTGCGCCCGTCCCGCCGCGACGAGTTCCCGCCGGCGTTCCGGATCTCCGAGCAGCCTCAGCACCGCTTCCGACAGGGACGCCGCGTCGCCGTACGGCACGAGTTCCGCCGCGTCGCCGACCAGTTCGGGGATGCCGCCGACCGCCGTGGCGACCAGCGGGACTCCGAGCCGCAGCGCCTCCTGGGCGAGAATGGAGCGAGCCTCCCAGCGGCTGGGCAGTACCGCGAGGTCGGCGGCCGCGAGCAACTCGGTGATGTCGTCCCGGCGGCCGATGAGCTCCACCGGCAGCCCGCCGTTCTCGATGCGGCGTTGCAGTCTGCCGCGCTCCCGGCCCTCCCCCGCGACGACCAGCAGCGGTACGGGGTCGAGACCGCGCCAGGTCCTGGCGGCGTCCAGCAGGGTGTCGTATCCCTTGTTGGGCTCCAGGGATCCGACGGCCATCAGTAACGGACGCCCGACGGCGCCGACTTCCGCGCGGGCCTTGCTCTCCGGTCCGCCCGCCGGCCGGTGTGGCGCGGGCACCGCGATCGGCGCGAGACGGGCGTCCCGCGCCCCACTGCCGCGGGCCCGGTCGACCAGCTCCGAGGACGTACCGAGCACAATGGCCGCCGCCCTGGCCGCCCTTCGTTCCAGCAGCCGCGTCAGTCGAGCCCGCGGTCCCTCCTCGATCGGGCGGGTGTGCCAGGTGACAACGAGTGGTACGCGCCGGCCGCCGAGCGCGATCGCGGTCCGTACCGCCGCGTGCAGCCCGTGCGCGTGCACCACGTCCGCCCCGGCGCAGGCGGCGCGCAGGGCCGCGACAGCCGCCGGATCACCGCGTCTCGGTACGGGAACGTGCAGCGCCCCGGCACCGCGGAAGTCGTAGGCGCGGTCGAGCTCGGCGGGCGCGCACACCGTGACGCGCACGCCCCGGGCGGCCAGGCCCGCCGCCAGCGACCGGACGTGCGCGCTGCTGCCCGCACTGCCGCCACCCAGCACCAGGACCGTACGCAGTTGTGTCACGTGGCCAAGGCTCCTGGTTCGGGATCGGGGACTCCGTCAAGGATGCCAGTCCGTACGCACGTTCCGGCACCGCCGGGGCGTCGTTCTTGTGTCCGGTGCCGCAACTCCGCGGCCGGGATCACTCACACGGGTGAAGGCGCCGGCGGAGGGCCCGCGCCGCCCGGTCGCGCGCCGGCGCCTCCGCGCGGTGTTACGCGTCCGCGCGGGCCGTGGCCAGCAGTTCTTCCGCGTGGGCGCGGGCCGTCTCCGAGTCCTCCTGGCCGGCCAGCATCCGCGACAGCTCGCGCACCCGGTCCTCGCCCTCCAGAACCGTCACACCCGAACGCGTCACCGAACCGTCGTTCGTCTTCTCGACCAGGAGCTGACGGTCGGCGAAGGCCGCCACCTGGGGCAGATGGGTCACGACCACCACCTGAGCGGACTTGGCGAGCTTCGCGAGCCGGCGGCCGACCTCGACCGCGGCCTTGCCGCCGACCCCCGCGTCGACCTCGTCGAAGAGATAGGTCGGCACGGGATCGGAGCCCGCGAAGACCACCTCGACGGCGAGCATCACGCGCGACAGCTCACCGCCGGAAGCGCCCTTGGCGATCGGGCGGGGCTGGGCGCCCGGATGCGGGGCCAGCAGCAGCTCGACCTCGTCCACGCCGTGCGGCCCGTACACCACGGGGCGTCCGCCCACCTCGACGCCGGAGACCTCGTCCGGGGACTCGGTCTGCCGGATGTCGAACGAGACCCGCGCGTGCGGCATGGCCAGCGAGGCCAGCTCCGCCGTGACCGCCTCCGCGAACCGCGCGGCCGCTTCCGTCCTGGCGTCCGTCAGCGCCTGGGCGAGCGAGGAGAGTTCGGTCCGCAGGCCGTCGCGCTCGGCCGTCAGCTCACCGATCCGGTCGTCGTCGCCCTCCAGCTCGGTCAGGCGTGCCGCGCTCTCCTCGGCCCAGGCGAGTACGCCGGTGATGTCCTCGCCGTACTTGCGCGTCAGGCCGGTGAGCGCGGCCCGGCGCTCCTCCACCGCGGCGAGCCGCAGCGGATCGGCGTCCAGATTGTCCGCGTATCCGGCGAGTTCACCCGCGACATCCGCCAGCAGGATGGAGATCTCCCCCATCCGGTCGGCGAGCCCGGCGAGCGCGGCGTCGTGGGACCGTACGGCCTCCAGCGCCCGCCCGGCGCCCGCCACGAGCGTTGTCGCGTCGACGCCCTCCGGGTCCTCCGGGTTTCCGGCGAGGGCCGCGTGGGCGATGGCCGCTGCGGAGGCCAGCGCTTCCGCGTGACCGAGCCGTTCGGCCTCCGCCGCGAGCTCGGCGTCCTCGCCCGCCCGGGGCTCCACACCGGCGATCTCGTTCAGCCCGAAGCGCAGCAGATCGGCCTCCTGCGCGCGCTCCCGGGCCCGGGTGGTCAGCTCCTCCAGCTCCGTGGCGACGGCCCGCAGCCTGCGGTAGGCCGCCGCGTAGGTGGCGTGGGGCCCGGCGACCGCGTCGCCCGCGTACCGGTCCAGGGCCTGACGCTGCCGCGCGGGCCGCAGCAGGCCCTGCTGGTCGGTCTGGCCGTGTACGGCGACGAGGTCGTCCGCCAGCTCGGTCAGCACCCCCACCGGCACGGACCGCCCGCCGAGATGCGCCCGTGAGCGCCCCTCGGCCGAGACGGTCCTGCTGATGAGCAGCGTGCCGTCCTCCAGCTCCGCCCCGGCCTCCTCCGCGCGTACGGCGGCGGACGAGCCGGCGGTCATGGTGAGCCGCCCCTCCACGACCGCGGCCTTGGCCCCGATCCGCACCAGCGCGGGATCGGCGCGACCGCCGAGCAGCAGCGCCAGGCTGGTGACGACCATGGTCTTGCCCGCGCCCGTCTCACCGGTCACCGCGGTGAAGCCGGGCGACAGCTCGACCACCGCGTCGTCGATGACCCCGAGCGACCGTATCCGCATCTCCTCCAACACGGTCATGACCATACGAGGTCCCGGCCCCGCCGTGCGACGGACCCCACCCCCGGTTCGCCCGACCGGGCAGTGTTCGCCGCTTCCCGCCCGCCGCCCCACCGGATTCCGTACGTTCACGATCCGCCCGGGACCACGCCCCCTCAGTGCGGCGCGCCCCGCCAGCCGGAGACCGGCAGCGCGAACTTGGCCACCAGCCGGTCCGTGAACGACGCGTGGTGCAGCCGGGCCAGCCGTACCGGGACGGCCCCGCGCCGCACCTCGACGCGCGCCCCGGCCGGCAGCTCGATGGTCCTGCGCCCGTCGCACCACAGAACGCCGTTCGGGGTGTGCGCCTGCACCTCCACCGCGAGCACCGTGGTCGGCGAGGTCACCAGCGGTTTCGCGAAGAGGGCGTGCGCGCTGATCGGCACCATCAGCAGCGCCTCGACCTCCGGCCAGACGACCGGTCCCCCGGCCGAGAAGGCGTAGGCCGTCGATCCGGTGGGGGTGGCGCAGACGATCCCGTCGCAGCCGAACCCGGTCACAGGCCGTCCGTCGATCTCCAGGACGACTTCGAGCATCCGCTCGGGCGAGACCTTCTGCACGGCCGCCTCGTTGAGCGCCCAGTCCTCGTGGACGACATCGCCGTTGCTGTGCACGACGACATCGATGGTCATCCGTTCCTCAACCTCATACGCACGGGTGACCACCCGGTTGACGACCTTGTCCAGATCGTCGCGTTCCGCCTCGGCGAGGAAGCCGACCCGGCCGAGGTTGACGCCGAGCATGGGCACGCCGGAGGCCCGCGCGAACGCGGCGCCGCGCAGCAGCGTCCCGTCCCCGCCCAGCACGATCAGCAGTTCACAGCCGTCGAGCACGTCGTCCTTGCCCTCCGGGACCGTCTCGACGGCCGGCGGCAGCGGCAGATCGACCGCCTCGGCGGCCAGGACGCGCACACCGATGCCGTTGCGCAGCAGTCCGTTCACAACGAGTTCGGCGCTTCTGATCGCCGCGGGTCTGCCGGTGTGGGCCAGCAGGAATACGGTGCGTTCTGCGTTCGTGGTCAACGGGGTCCCTCCGCCACTGCACGGTCGACATCCGCCGGATCGAGTTGGGGCGCTCCGGCTCGGAGCCACAGAAAGTACTCGACGTTTCCGGAGGGTCCTGGCAGCGGGCTGGCTGTGACGCCCCGTACCCCGAGGCCGAGTTCGGCCGCCCGCCGCGCCACGGCCCGTACGGTCTCGGCGCGCAGCTCGGGACTGCGTACGACGCCTCCGCTGCCCAGCCGGTCCTTGCCCACCTCGAACTGCGGTTTGACCATCATGACCAGGTCGGCGTCCGGCGCCGCACAGCCCACCAGCGCGGGCAGCACCAGCCCCAGCGGGATGAAGGACAGATCACCGACGATCAGGTCCACCGGCTCCCCGCCGATCGCGTCGAGCGTCAACTCCCGTACGTTGGTGCGGTCCTTGACGACGACGCGTTCATCGCTCCGCAGTGACCAGGCGAGTTGTCCGTAACCGACGTCCACGGCGATCACACGGGCGGCGCCGGACCGCAGCAGGACATCCGTGAAGCCGCCGGTGGACGCGCCCGCGTCGAGCGCCCGCCGGCCCCGGACCTCCAGTCCGAGTGGGGTGAAGGCCGCCAGCGCGCCCGCGAGTTTGTGCCCGCCGCGCGACACGTAGTCGGGGTCGCCGTCATCCTCGGTGACGACGACGGCCGCGCTCGTCTCGACCTGCGTGGCGGGCTTGGTCGCGGTGGCGCCGCCGACAGTCACCCGGCCCGCGGCGATGAGCTGGCTCGCGTGCTCGCGCGAGCGTGCGAGTTTACGGCGTACCAGCTCGGCATCGAGACGGCGGCGTGCCAGTCCTGCCACGTTCGGTTCAGCTCCTGTGGTCGTACGCGAGAGAGGTCACGGAGGCGCCGGAGGGTCCTGAGGCCACTGTGGTCCCGGACCGCGTCACCCCCGGGGCCCGTGGGGTCCCGGGGGCGCCGGACGTGCGTCGAGCGCGGTCAGCGCGTCGCGCAGCCCCCGGTGTACATCCTCGTACACCTCGGCGTGGCCGTCGGCGGGGAGGTGGTCGGCGTCGGCGAGACGGGCCAGCCACGCGTCCACCCCGGCGTCGCCGGTCGGTACGCGTTCCACCCCGAGCGGCCGTGGCGCCGCCGGTTCGTCCACGGGGATGTCCACCGCTCCGGGCTCCCGCTCGGCCGGGCCCGCCATCGAGTCGCTCATGCCCAGACGCTACCCCGAAGCACTGAGGTACCGTCGGTCGCGATGGCGACGAAGGAGGAGTGCCGCGGCGCACTCGACAAGCTCTCGGAGAATCTGGCCCGCGCGGACGGCAAGGTCCGCACCGCGGCCGGCTTCGACCGCTCGCTGAGCTGCCACATCACGGACCTGGATGTCACCTTCGCGGGCCGCCTGACGGGTGGCCGGATCGTGGTGGCCGACACCATGGACGGCCCGCCGCGCGGAAAGGCACAGATCGCGCTGGCCATGGCGGGCGACGATCTGGTCGCGCTGGTCGACGGCGAGCTGCATTTCGCCCGCGCCTGGACCTCGGGACGGATCAGGCTGGACGCGAGCTTCCTCGATCTGCTGCGCCTGAGGTCTCTGCTGTAGGCGGACGGCGCTGCTTTCGAAACGCGCCCTAGGACATCTCGGTGGATACGGGGGCCGTACGCCGCACGCGGCGGCCGGCGGGGACCACCAGGGGCGTGCCGGTCTCCGGGTCCTCGATGACCTGGCAGCGCAGCCCGAAGACCCGCTCCACCAGCTCCGCCGTGACCACGTCCGCCGGCGCTCCCTCCGCCACGATCCGTCCCTCACGCATGGCGATGAGGTGTGTGGCGTAGCGGGCCGCGTGGTTGAGGTCGTGCAGGACGGCCACGAGCGTACGGCCCTCCGTCTCGTGCAGTTCGGCACAGAGGTCCAGCACCTCGATCTGGTGCTGGATGTCGAGGAAGGTGGTCGGCTCGTCGAGCAGCAGCAGCGGGGTCTGCTGGGCCAGGGCCATGGCGATCCAGACGCGCTGGCGCTGGCCGCCGGACAGTTCGTCGACATAGCGATCGGCCAGTTCACCGACTCCGGTGGCCGCCATCGACTCCTCGACCGTCCGTTCGTCCTCGGGCGACCACTGCCGCAGCAGCCCCTGGTGCGGATAGCGTCCGCGCGCCACCAGGTCCGCGACCGTGATGCCGTCGGGCGCGACGGAGGACTGCGGCAGCAGACCGAGCGTCCTGGCGACCTTCTTGGCGGGCATCGAGTGGATGGCCGTGCCGTCCAGCAGGACCCGGCCCTCGGTGGGCCTGAGCATCCGGGAGAGCGCCCGCAGCAATGTCGATTTGCCGCAGGCGTTCGGGCCGACGATCACCGTGAAGGAGCGGGCGGGGATCTCCACCGACAGGTCGCGGGCGATGATCCGCTGGTCGTAGCCGAGGGTCACCGCTTCCGCGGTGAGGCGTTGCATGGTCGTACTCCTGATGTCCACGGGGTTCATACCTGTCCGTTCACGCGCGCGTTGGGATCTGTCGCGCCCTCATATGCGCCCTGCCCTACGTTCGCCGATCAGCAGCCAGAGCAGATAGCAGCCGCCGAGGACCCCGGTCACCACGCCGACGGGCAGTTCCCGGTCGCCGAAGGCCGAGGTGGCGAACCAGTCCGCGACCAGCAGCAGCACCGCGCCCATGACGGCGGCGGGACCGAGGTGGGGACCGGACGAGCGGGTCAGCCTGCGGGCGAGCTGCGGAGCGCTCAGCGCCACAAAGGAGATGGGGCCGGCGGCGGCGGTCGCGACGGCGACGAGCAGCACGGCCGATGCCATCAGGACCACTCTGGTCCGCTCGACCCGCACCCCGAGCGCGTACGCCGCGTCGTCGCCCATCTCCAGCATGCGCAGCGGCCGTCCGTGACCGAGGATCAGCGGTACGAGCACGGCGCACACCGCCAGCAGCGGCCAGACCTGGTCCCAGTCGCGGCCGTCGAGCGAACCGGTCATCCAGAGCACGGCCCGGGTGGCATCGATCAGATCGGCCTTGGTGACCAGGTAGTGGTTGGCGGCGGTGAGCATCGCGGCCACCCCGATGCCGACGAGCACCAGCCGGTATCCCTGCACCCCGCGCCGCCAGGCCAGCAGATAGACACCGGCGCCGGTCACCGTACCGCCGACGACCGCCCCGCCCGCGACGGCCAGCGCCCCACCATGGAAGAGAACGATCACACTCAGTGCGCCGACGGTCGCACCCTGACCGAAGCCGATCACATCGGGGCTGCCGAGTGGATTGCGGGTGATGGACTGGAAGACCGCACCGCCGAGGCCGAGGGCCGCGCCGAC
This sequence comes from Streptomyces sp. NPDC006923, assembly GCF_040635655.1. Lineage (NCBI taxonomy): Bacteria > Bacillati > Actinomycetota > Actinomycetes > Kitasatosporales > Streptomycetaceae > Streptomyces > Streptomyces sp. NPDC006923. The sequence continues at coordinate 5,521 of NZ_JBEYIF010000031.1, read as the reverse complement.
GAGCAGTCCGACGAGGATCCGCGGCAGCCGCAGCTCCCGGACGATGAACTCCTGGCCGGGTGTGCCGTGTCCGGTCAGGGCCGCGACCACATCGCCGGGAGGGACCGGGTAGTCGCCGCTGCCGACGAGCACGATTCCGGCCGCCAGCGCGGCGGCCGTCAGCACCAGGACCACCAGGGCGGATCGGCTGTCGACCCGTACGGAGAGCCCGCCGGGCAGACGGATCGCCCGGATCGCGGGGCGCACCGGCGCCTTCTCACGGGAGAACACCGTCATAGCTGGGCCATCCTCTTGCGGCGTACGAGCTGGATGAAGACGGGGCCACCGATCAGCGCGGTGACGATGCCCACCTGGATCTCGGACGGCCTGGCGATGACCCTGCCGACCACATCCGCGCCCAGCAGCAGTACCGGCGAGAGCACCGCCGCGTACGGCAGGATCCACCGCACGTCGGGCCCCGTGATGCCGCGTACCAGATGAGGCACCATCAGCCCGACGAAGACGATCGGCCCGCACGCGGCCGTCGCGGCGCCGCACAGCAGGGTCACGGAGACCATCGCGAGGACACGCGTACGGACGAGATGCGCGCCCAGCGCGCGAGCGGTGTCGTCACCCAGTTCCATGGCGTTCAGCGGGCGGGCGATCAGCAGCGCCAGCAGGACACCCGCGGCGATGAACGGCCACACCTTGCCGGCGGTCGACATCTCGGCCGAGGCGAGGGAACCGACGGTCCAGAAGCGCAGCCGGTCGAGGGCCGCGGAGTCCAGCAGCTGAACGGCGTTGACGTAGCCGAACAGCGCGGCGCTCGCCGCCGTACCCGCGAGCGCCAGCCGGACGGGGGTGGCGCCCCGGCTGCCGCCCAGGACATAGACGACGGCGGAGACGGCCGCGGCGCCGAGGAAGGCGAACCACACATAACCGGTGACCGAGGTGACACCGAGAAAGCTGATGGCGGAGACGACGGCGGCGGCGGCTCCGGCGTTCACGCCCAGCAGCCCCGGTTCCGCGAGCGGATTGCGGGTGAGCGCCTGCATCACGGCGCCGGCGAGCCCGAGGGCGGTCCCGGCGAGCAGTCCGAGGACCGTGCGCGGCAGCCGGACATCGGCGACGATCACATCACTGGCGGTGCCGGTGTCATGGAACAGCCCGTGCCACACGTCGCCGAGCGGAAGCGGCTTGGCACCGACGGCGATGCTGGCGGCACAGACCAGCAGCAGGACGCCGAAGGAGAGCAGCAGCCCCCCGGCGCGCGCGTAACGGTGTCCGCGGGCGGCGGCGGGAGGTATCGGCTCCACGCGCTGTTCTGGGGGACTGTCGACCAACACGAGGTTAGGTTAGCCTACCCTCGCTATCGCCTCACCGGGGGTGGCCCTGCCTCCGGGCCACCCGCCGGGCGAGAGCACGCCGCATCGGCGTGCCCGGCGGACTACAGGCCGAGCTTCGCCAGCGCCTTGCCCGCCTCCAGCCCACAGGAACCGTCGCCCGCGTCCGTCCAGGCCGCCGCGCAGAGCGCGCGCAGCCCGTCCAGCGCCGCGCCGTCCCCGTCGAGCGCCAGCGCGCCACTCTTGACGGAAGCGGTCCATCCGCCGCAGCCGAACCCGCCGTCCTTCTCGGTCACTTCGGGCTGCCCTGTCAGCAGTCCGCGCAGATCAGCGTCCACATACGTCGGCCGGTGCCTGGGCTCGGCGGCCAGCAGCCGGGCCGCGTCCGTCACTCCCGTCAGCACGAGCAGCGAGTCCACGTCGCCGTTGGACGCGCCCTCGATGTCCGTGTCCAGCCGGTCTCCCACCACGAGCGGCCGCTTCGCCCCGGTCCGCAGGACCGTCTCGCGGTGCATCGGCGGCAGCGGCTTCCCGGCCACCTGCGGCTCGGCGCCCGTCGCGATCCGCACGACCTCGACCGCCGCGCCATTGCCCGGCATGATCCCGCGCGCGCTCGGAATCGTCAGATCCGTGTTGGACGCGAACCACGGCACACCACGGGAGATCGCCACACATGCCTCGGCGAACCGGCCCCAGGTCATGTCGGGCCCGCCGTATCCCTGCGCCACGGCAGCCGGATCCTCGTCGGCGGACTCCACCGGTTCAAGTCCGCGCTCGCGCAGCGCCACCCGCAGCCCCTCCCCACCGATCACCAGGACCCGCGCCCCCTCCGGGACCTGCTCGGCGATCAGCCGGGCCACCGCCTGAGCCGAGGTGATCACATCGGCGGCGTCGGCCGGCACCCCCAGCTCGGTGAGATGCTCCGCGACGGCCCCCGGCGTACGCAGCGCGTTATTGGTGACATATGCCAGATGCATCCCGCTCTCCCGGGCCGTACCGAGGGAGTCGACCGCGTGCGCGATGGCCTCGCCGCCCGCGTACACCACTCCGTCGAGATCGAGCAGAGCCGTGTCGTACGCCTCGTTCAGCGCGGTCGCACTGCCGCTCGGCCTGGTCCTGCTCTGGTCGCTCATCCGTCTTCCGCTCCTCGCTCGTGGCCTCTCCCCCGATCATCGCTCATGCCCGCTGACACATACGATGCACAGATGAACACAACGGGTCCTGCGGGCAAGGGGCTGCGACTTCATCCGTTCCGTGGACTCCGCTATGTCCCCGAGCGGGTCGGCAGCCTCGCCGCGGTGACCTCACCGCCGTACGACGTGGTCGTCAGGCCCGACGGGCTGCATCATCTTGAGTCGGCGGATCCGCACAACATCGTCCGGCTGATCCTGCCGCAGGCCGCCACACCCGGCGACCGCCACCGGCAGGCGGCGTCGACGCTGAGCCGCTGGCTGTCCGAAGGCGTCCTCGCACCCGACCCCGAGCCCGCGCTGTATGTGTACGAGCAGCGCGACGGAGACATGCTCCAGCGCGGAGTCATCGGGGCCCTGGCGCTCTCGGCGCCCGCCGAGGGCGTCGTACTGCCGCACGAGGATGTGATGCCGGACGTCGTGGCGGACCGTGCGGCACTGATGCGGGCCACCGCCGCCAATCTGGAACCACTGCTGCTGACCTACCGCGGCGAGGGCGACGCGACCGCCGGAGCCGGTACGCCCGGCGGGGACGCCACGTCCGGGACGGCCGCCGTCATCGAACGCGCCATTGGCCGCGCCCCGCTTCTCGCCACCACCACGGAAGACGGCTTCCGGCACCGGCTGTGGTCGGTGACGGACGCCGCCGACCTCGCGGAGATCGCCGACGATCTCTCCCACCACCAGGCGCTGATCGCGGACGGCCATCACCGCTGGGCGACCTATCTCCGGCTGCGTGACGAGCATCCGGCCACCGGGCCCTGGGGGTACGGCCTGGTCCTGCTGGTCGACACGGTGCGCCATCCGCTCCGGGTCCGCGCCATCCACCGGCTGCTCCACCGATTGCCCGTCGACCGGGCCGTGGCGGCGCTCGCGGGCTCCTTCCAGGTCCGTACGATCGGGGGCTCCCTCTCAGTCGCCCTTGACGCCCTGGCCGGCGCCGCCTCCTCCGGCAACGCGTTCCTGCTGGCCGGCGACGGACGGTTCCACCTTGTCGACCGTCCGGACGGGGATCTGCTGGCGCGTACGATCCGCACCGACCGGCCGGCCGCCTGGCGCGCACTGGACGCGACGGTCCTGCACTCCACGCTGCTGGACCATGTCTGGCGGATCCCGGACGCCCCCGAGCACATCGCGTACATCCACGACGCGGAGGCCGCTGTCGAGCAGGCGGAACGCCATGGCGGCACCGCGGTCCTGCTGCACCCGGTACATGAGGAAGTCGTGCTCGACCTGGCCCGCCAAGGCGTCACCATGCCGCGCAAGTCCACATCCTTCGGCCCCAAGCCGGCGACGGGACTGGTGCTGCGGAGCCTCACTCTCGGCTGAGACACCAGGGCCGGGACCAGACATGCGTGTGGGCGGCACCCCGGCCGGGGTGCCGCCCACACGCATCATCACTCAGCGCTTGTCGCGCTCCGCACTCTCGACGCCGTCGTGCTCGACGACGGCGATGTCGTCGGCTTCCCCGACGCCATCGGCATCGTCGGCCTCGTCGGCATCGTCGTCGTCATCGATCTCGTCATCGATGTCCGGGACCTCCCTCGGCTCCGTGGCCGCCGGATCCACGCCGTTCAGGGACGCGGACGCGGCATCGGTCTCCGCCTCGTCGTCGTCCTCGGCGTTGGCGTCGTCATCGTCGTCGGCGTCGTCGATCATGGCGTCGACAAACTCGATCCCGTCCAGCTCGGCGAGACGGTCCGAAGCGTCCGTGGCCCCGTCCTTGTCCGACTCGATCGCCTTGGCGAACCACTCGCGGGCCTCGTCGTCACGGCCGGCCGAGAGCAGGGCGTCGGCATACGCGTAGCGCAGCCGAGCCGTCCACGGCTGAACCGAGTTCGACGCCAGCTCCGGGCTCTGGAGGGTCACGATGGCCGCGTCGAGCTGCCCCATGTCCCTGCGCGCACCGGCCGCGACCAGCCGCATCTCGACCTGGCCGGCCTTGTCGAGCTTCTGTACCTCGGGCTCGCCGGCCATCGCCATCGCGCGCTCCGGACGGCCGAGGCCGCGCTCACAGTCCGCCATGACGGGCCACAGATCGACATTTCCGGTCATCCGGCGTGCCGCGCGGAATTCGGCCAGGGCCTCGGCGTACTTCTGCGTGGCGTACGCGGCGAAGCCCGCGGCCTCACGTACGGCGGCGACCCGGGAGGCGAGCCGCAGTGCCACCCGCGAGTACGCGTAAGCACGCTCCGGGTCCTCGTCGATCAGCTTGGCGACCATGACGAGGTTCCTCGCGACGTCCTCGGCGAGGGTCTTGGGCAGGCTCATCAGCTCCTGCCGGACACTCCTGTCGATTTCGTCGCCCGTGACCTCGTCCGGAATCGGCAGCCGCTTGATGGGCTCACGATCGCGGTCCCGGTCGTCACGGCGCTCGTAACCGCCGCTCCGGTTGTCGTCCCGGCCCCGGTAGCCACCACGGTCACGGTCGTCACGACGGCCGTAGCCGCCGCCACCACTGGGGCGACCACCGCGGTCGTCCCTGCGTCCATAGCCGCCACCGCTGGGACGGGCCCCACGGTCGTCGTCGCGGCGCGGACCGCTCGGCCGGTCGTCGCGACGCCCGTAACCGCCGCCACCGCTGGGACGGCCACCGCGGTCGTCGTCACGGCGGGGGCCGGAGGGACGGTCGTCGCGGCGCGGGCCGCTGCTGGGCCGGTCATCACGACGGAAACCGGGCCGGTCATCACGACGGTCATCGCGACGGAACCCACCACGGTCGTCATCACGACGCGGACCACCACTCGGCCGGTCATCACGACGCCCATACCCACCGCCGCGGTTGTCGTCGCGGCGGGTGTCATCACGACGATTGTCGTCCCGGCGGAACCCACCCCGGTCCGTGTCGCGCCGAGGACCGCTCGGCCGGTCGTCACGGCGCGGACCGCCAAAACGGTCATCGTCACGGCGGGGCCCGGAGGGACGGTCGTCGCGGCGCGGGCCGCTGCTGGGCCGGTCATCACGACGGAAACCGGGCCGGTCATCACGACGGTCATCGCGACGGAACCC
>NZ_JBEYIF010000030.1:0-46443 GCF_040635655.1 Streptomyces sp. NPDC006923 | reverse complement strand
GGGGTCGCGTCGGGCAATGGCAAGGGTCAGATCTTTGTGAAGGGTGAGGTCATCAAGACCGTGCCGGAGTCGAAGATCGTGGAGACCCTGATCGAAGAGGCGTTGAAGATCGCCGAGCAGATGGAGAAGGACGGTGTCTCCTCCGGTGAGCCCGAGGTCTCGGTGAGCTGACCTGCCCCGGACCGGCCCGCGCGGCCGGCACCGGGGTGACGGGTCCCGCGGCCACCGCCCCCAGGGCACCGGCCCGGGACCCGCTGCCTGCGGGCGCCGGGGAGGCCCCTGGGCTCCACAGGGCGCCAAACCGGCAGGTACAGTGCGGAGAATCAACAGACCGCATGATGAGGCCCCTCGTGTTGACGCAGACCACCACCCGGGTCCTCGACCCCGGCGAACTCGGCGCGGCGCTCGCCATTCTGGAGAGCGAGCCGGTCGCCAATGCCTTTGTGACCTCGCGCGTTCAGGCCGCCGGACTCGATCCCTGGCGGCTGGGCGGCGAGATGTGGGGCTGGTACGCGGACGGGCGGCTGCGTTCGCTCTGTTACTCCGGCGCCAATCTCGTCCCCATCTGCGCCACCCCCGAAGCCGTGCGCGCGTTCGCCGACCGCGGCCGCAGGACCGGCCGCCGCTGCTCCTCGATCGTCGGTCCCGCCGAGGCCACCGCCGAGCTGTGGCGGCTGCTGGAGCCCAGTTGGGGCCCGGCCCGCGAGGTCCGCGCCAACCAGCCGCTGATGGTCACCGAGCGGGTCCCCGCCACCGTCGCGCCCGACCCGCTGGTACGCCGGATCCGCAAGGACGAGCTGGAACTGATCATGCCGGCCTGCGTGGCGATGTTCACCGAGGAGGTCGGCATCTCGCCCCTCGCGGGCGACGGCGGACTGCTCTACCAGGCCCGTGTGGCCGAACTGGTCGGCGCGGGCCGCTCGTTCGCCCGGATCGAGGACGGCAGGGTCGTCTTCAAGGCCGAGATCGGCGCGGCCACCGCGCACGCCTGCCAGATCCAGGGCGTCTGGGTCGACCCCGAGTACCGCGGCCGGGGCCTCTCCGAGGCGGGCATGGCGGCCGTCGTCCGGTACGCGCTGGCGGATGTCGCCCCCGTGGTGAGCCTCTACGTCAACGACTACAACACCCCCGCCCGCGCCGCGTACCGCCGTGTCGGCTTCCGCGAGGTGGGCGCCTTTATGAGCGTGCTCTTCTGAAAGTAGGGTTCGGCTCATGCTGAGCATTCCCGGGGACGACCCCCGGACCCCCGGTGTACAGGTAGGGCCGGTCGATCTCGCCGCACGCGTCGACGAGGCGCTCGCGGTGCAGGCCCTCGCCTTCGGGCTCAGCGACGACGAGATCGGGGTGCGCCGCCACATCGTGCTCCGGCACCTCACCTACCCCGGCTGCCGCGCCCTCGGCGCGACCACCGGGGACGGCCGGCTCGTGGGGTTCGTGTACGGCCAGCCGAACGAGCGCGCCCACTGGTGGTCCACGGTCGTCGAACCCCATCTGCGCGCCACCGGCTCCGAGGGCTGGCTCGACGACTCCTTCGTGATCACCGAGCTGCATGTCCATCCCGGATTCCAGGCGCGGGGCATCGGCCGCGCGCTGATCACCTCCATCACGGACACCGCCGCGCAGCCGCGGTCGATCCTGTCCGCGATCGACACGGAGAGCCCGGCCCGGCGGCTGTACCGCGCCCTCGGGTACGAGGACCTGGCCCGCCAGGTCCACTTCCCCAGCGCACCCAAGCCGTACGCCGTGATGGGCGCCCCGCTCCCGCTGCGCCGGCCCCGCTGACACTTACTGATTTCCGCCCGCCGGTGCGGCCCGGCTAACCTCCAGAGCATCAGCCGAGAGAACGCAGGAGTACTCCCCATGTCCCAGGTCCAGCGCATGTCCCGTTTGATGGTCAAGACATTGCGCGACGACCCGGCGGACGCCGAGACCCTCAGCCACAAGCTGCTGGTCCGCGCCGGCTATGTCCGCCGCACGTCGGCCGGTATCTGGAGCTGGCTGCCGCTGGGCAAGAAGGTCCTCGACAACGTCTCGCGGGTCGTCCGCGAGGAGATGGACGCGATCGGCGCGCAGGAGGTGCTGCTGCCTGCGCTGCTGCCCCGGGAGCCGTACGAGGCGAGCGGACGCTGGGAGGAGTACGGCGACCTGCTGTTCCGCCTCAAGGACCGCAAGGGCGCGGACTACCTGCTGGGCCCGACGCACGAGGAGATCTTCACCCAGGTCGTCAAGGACCAGTGCACGTCCTACAAGGACCTGCCGGTGATGCTCTACCAGATCCAGACGAAGTACCGCGACGAGGCCCGGCCGCGCTCCGGCGTGCTGCGCGGGCGCGAGTTCCAGATGAAGGACTCGTACTCCTTCGACACCACGGACGAGGGCCTCGCCGAGTCCTACGCGCTGCACCGGGCGGCGTACCAGAAGATCTTCGCCAGGCTCGGCCTCGACTTCCGGATCGTCTCGGCGGTCTCCGGCGCGATGGGTGGTTCGGCCTCCGAGGAGTTCCTGGCACCGGCCGCGGCGGGCGAGGACACGTTCGTGGACTGCCCGGCGTGCGACTACGCGGCCAACACGGAGGCCGTGACCTTTGTCGCGCCGCCGGTCGAAAAGACCGGGCACGGGCCGGCCGAGGAGCTGGACACCCCCGACACCCCGACCATCGAGACGCTGGCCGCGTACCTCGGCGTGCCCGCCTCGGCCACCCTGAAGAACCTGCTCGTCAAGGTCGACGGCGAGATCACCGCGGTGGGCGTCCCCGGTGACCGGGAGGTCGACCTCGGCAAGCTCGGCGAGCATCTCGCGCCCGCCTTGGTGGAGCTGGTGACGGCCGAGGACTTCGAGGACCGGCCGGATCTCGTACGGGGCTATGTCGGCCCGCAGGGCCTCAAGATCCGCTACATCGCGGACCCCCGGGTGGCGCCCGGCACCGCCTGGATCACCGGGGCCAACAAGCCCGGTACCCACGCGCGCGACGTCGTGGCGGGACGGGACTTCGAGGTCGACGACTACCTGGACGTGGTCGTGGTCGAGGAGGGCGACCCGTGCCCCTCCTGCGGCACGGGCCTCAAGCTCGACCGTGCGATCGAGATCGGCCACATCTTCCAGCTCGGCCGCAAGTACGCCGACACCTTCCAGCTCGACGTGCTGGGCCAGCAGGGCAAGCCGGTGCGGGTGACCATGGGCTCGTACGGCATCGGCGTCTCCCGCGCGGTGGCGGCCCTGGCCGAGCAGACGGCCGACGAGCAGGGCCTGAGCTGGCCCCGTGAGATCGCCCCCGCGGACGTCCATGTGGTGGCCGCAGGCAAGGCGCTCCAGACGGAGCTGGCGCTGGACGTCTCCGAGCAGCTCGCGGCGGCCGGCCTGCGCGTACTGGTGGACGAGCGCCCCGGTGTCTCGCCCGGCGTGAAGTTCACCGACGCCGAACTGATCGGCGTCCCCCACATCCTGGTGGCGGGCCGCCGCTCCGCCGACGGTGTGGTGGAGCTGAAGGACCGCCGTACGGGCGAGCGCGAGGAGCTGACGGTCGCGGAGGCGATCGCCCGCCTCACCGCCTGACGGCTCCGGAGACCCCACGAGGCCCGCGCCACCGGCGCCGGGCCTCGTGGCGCGTCCCCAGACGTGTTCCTACAGCCAGCCGGCGAACTCCAGCAGCAGCTCCGCGGTCTGGCGGCGGCCCGCGGTCAGGGTGCGGACGCCCGCCTCCACCGCGCGGAAGAGGGTCCAGCCGCGCAGCCGCTCGCGGTCGAGGTCCAGGGAGTCGGCGAGTCGGTTGACGCGGCGGCGCGCCGACGAGGCGCCGGAGGACGCGGCCACCAGATCCTCCACCCGGTCGCGGGCCAGCCGGGCCAGATCGTAGGCGCGCTCGCCGACCAGCGGCTCAGGGCCCACGGCCAGCCACGGGGCGCGGTCGCCCGCGAGGACCTTGCCCTGGCGGAAGGCGCCGTGCAGCAGCAGCACCTCGTCGGCGGGTCCGGCGCAGAGTTCCTCGCGCGCCGCGAGAGCCGCGGAGACGAGCGGCGCCAGCGCCTCGTCGGACGTCGTCCGCAGCGCCGACGCCTGACGCGCCGACCTCTCGGCGACCGACTCGAAGCCGTGGTCCACGGGCGGGTCGACCCACAGCCGGCGCACCGTGCCCGCCGCTTCGAGGAGCGCCTTCGCCTCGGGGAGGGAACGCAGCGACACCTCGGGGTGCAGACGTTCCAGCAGCAGCTCGTCCCCGGCGGCATCGAGCAGTTCCACCGCTCCCCAGCCCTTCCAGTGCGCCAGGGCCGCGCGCTCCAGCGAAGGAGCGGCGAACGGCGGGGCGATCTTGAGCGCGGCGGGGGAGCCGTCGGGCCGGCGGCCGAGCACCACCAGACCGCTCCGGCCGCCCGGGGCCACCACCCGCTCGACGTCCAGCTCCCGCCGGCCGACCGCCTCCGCGGCGATCCCGGGCAGCTTTCCGAGCCAGTCGGCGGCGGCGTCCCCGTACGTCTCGCGGAGCGTGCGCACCAGACGCTGCGGCGGTTCGAAAGCCATACCCGCGTTGTTCCCTTTCAGAGCCCAAGGGCTCACGCGCGCTCGGCGAGCCCAGGAAAGGCTACGCCGCTGCTTCCGCGCCAGCGCACGGCGCGTACGGCCGCCTCCCGCAGCGCGCCCGCGGCCTCCCGGCGCAGCGGCCCCTCGGCCGCGCGGACGAGATCGGAGTAGACGTCCGCGATCCGGTCCTCCAGACCCGCGGCGAGCCGCACCGCGGCGGCGGCGTCCGGCACCGGGAACGGCAGGGCGTACGCGGCGGCGGACGCCGCCGGCCTGCCGCCCAGATCCCGCACGGTGCGCGCCAGCGCGTCACGGCGGGCCCGGTGCCCGGCGTGCGCGTCAGCGGCCTCGCGCCGCCGGGCCGCGCCGACGCGCCCGCCGACGACCCCGTATCCGTACACGGCGGCATGCTCCGCGGCGAGTGCGGCCTGCGCGGCGGCCAGCGCACCGGTGCTCACGAGCGGGATCCTTCCGTCAGCAGATAGGCGTGGGCGGCGCTCGCCGCGGCGAGCGAGGCCAGCAGCCGGGCCAGTTCGGGCGGCGCCTCCATCAGCGCGGCGGTGTGCGCGTCGGCGGTACGGCGCTCGGTGGCGGCCAGCGCGCGGAGCGCCTCGGCCGGATCGTCCGCGACAACCGGCGAGCCCTGGGCGGCGGTTCGGGGCGTAACGGGGGAGACGGCGGGTGACGGCCTCCCGGTGCTGGGCTTCGGGGACAGCGCGGACACATGCCGCGCCACGGCCGCGCGCAGCGGTGCGAGCTGCCCGCTCCGGTCCGGATGCCGCTTCAGCACCGCGTCGTACCGGACCAATAACTCCCGGCTGGTCGCGGCGGAACGCAGTCGCAGCGCGACCTCCGCACGGGCGGCGGCGCCCGCCGCGCCCCCGGACGCGCGCCCGTCCGCCGGGTCCGTCGAGCAGGCGGTCAGCAGACCGGCCGTCGCGGCGCTCGCGGCGATGAGCGCGTGTCTTCGTGTCTTCCCCGTGCGCCCCACGCGTCTCTCCTCGGGACTCTTGATGATCTTCGCAGGCGAGCGTACCCGCGGGTCACTCGCGGGTGGACGGCAACACCCCTTGGGACCGGATACCCTTTGATCTGACACACGACGATCCCACAACAGCACACGCGGCCGAGGAGTCACCCGGATGAGCACCACCCAGAGCGAAAGGCTCCGCGGACTGCTGGAACCGCTCGTCGCCGCGAAGGACCTGGATCTGGAAGAGATCGAGGTGTCCCGGGCGGGCAGGCGCCGTGTGCTGAGAGTCGTGGTGGATTCCGACGAGGGTGTGGACCTCGACGAGTGCGCCGAACTGAGCCGCGCCATCTCCGACAAGCTCGACGAGACGGACGCGATGGGCGAGGACGAGTACCAGCTCGAAGTCACCTCCCCGGGAGCCGAGCGCCCGCTGACCGAGCGCCGCCACTATCTGCGCGCCGTCGGCCGGCTGGCGAGGCTCCAACCGCACGAGGGCGGCGAGCTGGTGGCCCGCATCCTCGGTGTGGACGACGAGGGACTCGACCTCGAAGTGCCGGGCGTGAAGGGGCGCAAGCCCACCGCCCGCCGGATCGCCTTCACGGAGATCGCCAGGGCGCGCGTCGAGATCGAGTTCAACCGCAAGGACAAGAAGGAAGAGGAGGCGTAGCCGTGGACATCGATGTGAAGCTCCTGAAGGGCTTGGCACAAGAGAAGGAGATCCCCTTCGATCTGCTGGTCGAGGCGATCGAATCGGCCCTCCTCATCGCCTACCACCGCACGGACGGCAGCCGTCGGCACGCCCGGGTCGTGCTCAGCCGGGACAACGGTCATGTCACGGTGTGGGCCAAGGAGGACCCGGCCGATCTGGACGAGGGGCAGGAGCCCAAGGAGTTCGACGACACCCCGTCCGACTTCGGCCGGATCGCCGCGACCACGGCGCGCCAGGTCATCCAGCAGCGGCTGCGGGACGCGGAGAACGACGTCACCTTCGGTGAGTACGCCCGTCGCGAGGGCGATGTGGTCGCCGGGCTGGTCCAGCAGGGCAAGGACCCCAGGAACGTCCTCGTCCGGCTGGACGACAAGCTGGAGGCCATCCTGCCGGTGCAGGAACAGGTGCCGGGCGAGGAGTACACGCACGGTCTGCGGCTGCGCACCTATGTGGTCCGGGTCGCCAAGGGGGTGCGCGGTCCTTCGGTGACCCTGTCCCGTACCCACCCCAATCTGGTGAAGAAGCTCTTCGCGCTGGAGGTCCCGGAGATCGCGGACGGCTCCGTCGAGATCGCCGCGATCGCCCGTGAGGCCGGCCACCGCACCAAGATCGCCGTACGGTCCACCCGGTCCGGCCTCAACGCCAAGGGCGCCTGCATCGGCCCGATGGGCGGGCGGGTACGCAATGTCATGGCCGAGCTGCTCGGCGAGAAGATCGACATCGTCGACTGGTCGGACGACCCGGCCGAGATGGTGGCCAACGCGCTGTCGCCGGCCAGGGTCAGCAAGGTCGAGGTCGTCGACCTCGGTGCCCGCTCCGCGCGGGTGACCGTGCCGGACTACCAGCTCTCGCTGGCGATCGGCAAGGAAGGGCAGAACGCCCGCCTCGCCGCGCGGCTCACCGGCTGGCGCATCGACATCCGCCCGGACACGGAGCAGGCGGACGACGAGGGCGACCGCGACCGGAGCGGCGACCGCGCGGGTGACCGCGACCGCGGCGCGGCGCGCGGCAGCGACGTCCGTCGCGGCTGACACCGGCCGGAAATGACCGGCAGCGGCCTCCCCGGCACCCCCCGCGGGGGCCTCGCCGGATCCCGGAGCCGATCTTTTTGGCCAGCGAGTGTTCGAATCTTGCCCCGAACGGGTGAGGTCGGCGCGGGGAGGTAGACTTGAGCATGTCTGGCCGGACGAGCGACCGCGCCTGCCCTGAGCGAACCTGCGTGGGCTGCCGGGAGCAAGCGGCCAAGAGCGAACTGCTGCGCATCGTGGTGGTCGATGGACAATGTGTTCCCGATCAACGCGGTACGCTGCCCGGCCGGGGTGCGTATGTGCACCCCGCCTTGGTCTGTTTCGATCTGGCGGTCCGCCGCCGGGCGTTCCCCCGGGCCTTCCGGGTCCAGGGACCGCTCGACAGCGCGGAAGTGCGCCGGGTCGTTCAGGCAATCACAGAGCAGGCCGCACCGTAAGAAGAAGTACGGCACGGGACCCCGTGCGGTTCAGGTACCTCGCGAGTTGGAAGTAGGTCGAGATTGCGATGAGCACTCGATGAGTACGCGATGAGTACGCCCATGAAGTAGCGACGGTCCGGCGGTAACCCGGACCTAAAAGGAGCGAAGTGGCTAAGGTCCGGGTATACGAACTCGCCAAGGAGTTCGGCGTGGAGAGCAAGGTCGTCATGGCCAAGCTCCAAGAACTCGGTGAATTCGTCCGTTCGGCGTCCTCGACGATCGAGGCGCCGGTTGTACGCAAACTGACTGATGCTCTGCAGGGCCCCGGAGGCAATGGCGGCAAGTCCGCCGCCAAGCCCGGCGCCCCCCGCAAGGCGACCCCCGCCAGGCCCGCCGCGCCCTCTCCGGCGCAGGCGGCACGTCCCGCTGCCCCCAAGCCCGGTGTCCCGGCTCCCAAGCCGGCCGCCGCCGAGGCCCCCAAGAGCAGCACCCCCTCCACCGCGCCGAGCCCCGGGCCCCGTCCGGCCCCGGCGGCGCCGAAGCCCCCGGCCGCGCCGAAGCCCGCGCCCGCCGCGCCGTCCGTCCCGGAATTCACCGCGCCTCCGTCGGCCCCGGCCGCCGGTCCCCGGCCCGGTGCGACCCCCGGCCCGCGTCCGTCCAACCGTCCCACGGGCGGCCAGGGCGACCAGCGTCCCGGCGACCAGCGCCAGGGCGAGCAGCGTCAGGGTGACCAGCGCCAGGGCGGCCGCTCCGGCGGCGCGCGTCCCGGCCAGGCCCCGCGTCCCGGTGGCAGGCCCGCGGGCCCGCGTCCGGGCAACAACCCCTTCACCTCGGGTGGTTCCACCGGTATGGCGCGCCCGCAGGCGCCTCGTCCCGGCGGCGCCCCGCGTCCCGGTGGCCCCGGTGCCCCGGGCGGTGCGCGTCCGCAGGGCGCCGGCCAGGGCGGTCCCCGCCCCGGCGCCGGTGCCGGTGGTCCGGGTGGACGTCCCACTCCCGGCGGCATGCCGCGTCCGCAGGCTCCCCGCTCCGCGGGCGGCCCCGGCGGCGGCCCCGGTGGCAACCGTCCGAACCCGGGCATGATGCCGCAGCGTCCCGCGGCCGGTCCGCGTCCCGGTGGCGGCCCCGGCGGTGGCCGCGGTCCCGCGGGCGCCGGTCGTCCCGGTGGCGGCGGTGGCGGTCGTCCGGGTGGCGGCGGCGGCTTCGCTGGTCGTCCCGGTGGCGGTGGCGGCGGTGGCTTCGCCGGTCGTCCCGGTGGCGGCGGTGGCGGTGGCGCCCCCGGCCGTCCCGGTGGTGGCGGCGGCTTCGGTGGCGGCGGTGGCCGTCCCGGCTTCGGCGGACGTCCGGGTGGTCCCGGTGGCCGCGGTGGCACACAGGGCGCGTTCGGCCGTCCCGGCGGGCCCGCCCGTCGTGGCCGCAAGTCGAAGCGGCAGAGGCGCCAGGAGTACGAGGCCATGCAGGCCCCGTCGGTCGGCGGCGTGATGCTGCCTCGCGGCAACGGACAGACCGTCCGCCTGTCGCGCGGTGCGTCCCTCACCGACTTCGCGGAGAAGATCAACGCCAACCCGGCGTCGCTCGTCGCCGTGATGATGAACCTCGGCGAGATGGTCACTGCCACGCAGTCCGTCTCCGACGAGACCCTCCACCTGCTCGCCGGCGAGATGAACTACGTCGTCGAGATCGTCAGCCCGGAGGAGGAGGACCGCGAGCTTCTCGAGTCCTTCGACATCGAGTTCGGCGAGGACGAGGGCGGCGAGGAGTTCCTCGTGTCCCGTCCGCCGGTCGTCACCGTCATGGGTCACGTCGACCACGGTAAGACCAGGCTGCTGGACGCGATCCGCAAGACGAACGTCGTCGCGGGCGAGGCCGGCGGTATCACGCAGCACATCGGTGCGTACCAGGTCGCCACGGACGTCAACGGTGAAGAGCGCAGGATCACCTTCATCGACACCCCGGGTCACGAGGCGTTCACCGCCATGCGTGCCCGTGGTGCCAAGTCCACCGACATCGCGATCCTGGTGGTCGCGGCCAATGACGGTGTGATGCCGCAGACGATCGAGGCGCTCAACCACGCCAAGGCCGCGGACGTCCCGATCGTCGTCGCCGTCAACAAGATCGACGTCGAGGGCGCGGACCCGACCAAGGTGCGCGGTCAGCTCACCGAGTTCGGTCTCGTGGCCGAGGAGTACGGCGGCGACACCATGTTCGTCGACATCTCCGCCAAGCAGGGTCTGAACATCGACAGCCTGCTGGAGGCCGTGGTCCTCACCGCCGACGCCTCGCTCGACCTCCGGGCCAACCCGGAACAGGACGCGCAGGGTATCGCCATCGAGGCACACCTCGACCGCGGTCGCGGCGCCGTCGCCACCGTGCTCGTCCAGCGCGGCACGCTGCGCGTCGGTGACACGATGGTCGCCGGCGACGCGTACGGCCGAGTCCGGGCGATGCTCGACGACAACGGCAACAACGTCGATGTCGCCACCCCGTCGACGCCCGTCCTGGTCCTGGGTCTCACCAACGTCCCCGGTGCCGGCGACAACTTCCTGGTCGTCGACGAGGACCGCACCGCACGGCAGATCGCCGAGAAGCGTGCCGCCCGTGAGCGGAACGCGGCGTTCGCCCGCAGGGGCGTCCGGTTCTCCCTGGAGAATCTGGACGAGGCCCTCAAGGCCGGCCTGGTGCAGGAACTCAACCTCATCATCAAGGGCGACGCGTCCGGTTCGGTGGAGGCTCTCGAGTCCTCGCTGCTCCAGCTCGACGTCGGCGAAGAGGTCGACATCCGGGTCCTGCACCGCGGCGTGGGTGCCGTGACCGAGTCGGACATCGACCTGGCCATGGGCTCCGACGCCATCGTGATCGGCTTCAACGTGCGCGCCGCGGGGCGTGCCGCGCAGATGGCCGAGCGCGAAGGTGTGGACGTCCGGTACTACTCGGTCATCTACCAGGCGATCGAAGAGATCGAGTCGGCCCTCAAGGGCATGCTCAAGCCGGAGTACGAAGAGGTCGAGCTGGGTACGGCGGAGATCCGCGAGGTCTTCCGCTCGTCCAAGCTGGGCAACATCGCGGGTGTTCTCATCCGCTCCGGCGAGGTCAAGCGGAACACCAAGGCCCGGCTCATCCGCGATGGCAAGGTCATCGCGGAGGACCTCAACATCCAGGGTCTGCGCCGCTTCAAGGACGACGTCACCGAGATCCGCGAAGGCTTCGAGGGCGGTATCAACCTCGGAAACTTCAACGACATCAAGATCGACGACGTCATCGCGACCTACGAGATGCGCGAGAAGCCGCGCGGCTGACACGCGTGAACCGGTCCGGGGCCGGTCGACGGGAGATATTTCCGTCGATCGGCCCCGGCCGCTGCGTGTACGGTTCTTGTGTTCCTGCCAAGCGCTGGCAGGCGTCTGAACCCGTACCGGCGGGACATCCGGACACGCATGTATGTGGGGACGCTGTCCTTCGATCTGCTCCTCGGCGACGTACGGTCGTTGAAGGAGAAACGCTCCGTCGTCCGGCCGATCGTCGCCGAGCTCCAGCGTAAATACGCGGTGAGCGTGGCGGAGACCGGCGACCAGGACCTCCATCGCAGGACCGAGATCGGCCTGGCGGTGGTCTCCGGGGACTGGACGCATCTCACGGACGTACTCGACCGCTGCGAGCGCATGGTCGCCGGTCATCCCGAGGTGGAGCTGCTGTCCGTACGCCGACGGCTGTACGGCGACGAAGACTGACCTGCCAGACAAGAAACCCAGAAGGAAGAGTGACGGACCGGTGACCGACAACGCGCGGGCCCGCAAGTTGGCCGATCGCATCCAGGTCGTGGTCGCGGAGACCCTGGACCGCCGTATCAAAGACCCGCGACTGGGCTTTGTGACCATCACGGACGCCCGTGTCACCGGCGACCTGCGGGAGGCCACGGTCTTCTACACGGTCTACGGCGACGAAGAGGAGCGCGCGGCCTCCGCCGCGGCCCTGGAGAGCGCCAAGGGTGTCCTCCGCTCCGAGGTGGGCCGCCAGACCGGCGTCCGCTTCACGCCCTCCCTGGCGTTCGTCCCGGACGCCCTGCCCGA
This sequence comes from Streptomyces sp. NPDC006923, assembly GCF_040635655.1. Taxonomy (NCBI): domain Bacteria; kingdom Bacillati; phylum Actinomycetota; class Actinomycetes; order Kitasatosporales; family Streptomycetaceae; genus Streptomyces; species Streptomyces sp. NPDC006923. The sequence continues at coordinate 34,735 of NZ_JBEYIF010000030.1, read as the reverse complement.
CAACGCGCGCACCATAGAGGATCTCCTCGACAGGGCGCGCGCCAAGGACGCGGAGGTACGGGAGGTGTCGACCGGCAAGACGTACGCGGCCGGTGCCGACCCGTACCGCAAGGCCGAGGACGAAGCCGCCGACGACACGGACGGCGCCGCCGCGGAATGACTCAGCAGATCAGGACGCCCGACGGGCTTGTCATCGTGGACAAGCCGTCGGGCTTCACTTCGCACGACGTCGTCGCCAAGATGCGCGGGATCGCCAGGACCCGGCGCGTTGGCCACGCGGGCACACTCGACCCCATGGCGACGGGCGTTCTCGTCCTCGGCGTGGAGCGGGCCACCAAACTCCTCGGGCATCTCGCACTGACCGAGAAGGAGTACCTCGGCACCATCAGGCTCGGCCAGGACACCGTCACCGACGACGCGGAGGGGGAGATCACCTCCTCCACCGACGCGTCTGCGGTGAAGCGGGAGGCCATCGACGCCGGGATCGCCGCGCTGAGCGGCCCCATCATGCAGGTGCCGTCGAAGGTCAGCGCCATCAAGATCGACGGCAAGCGGTCGTACGCGCGGGTACGCGGCGGCGAGGAGTTCGAGATCCCGGCCCGGCCGGTGACCATCTCGTCCTTCCGGCTCTACGACGTCCGCGAGGCCGTCGCGGACGACGGCACCCCGGTCCTCGACCTGGTCGTCTCCGTCGTCTGCTCCTCCGGTACGTACATTCGCGCCCTCGCCCGTGACCTCGGCGCCGGGCTCGGCGTGGGCGGCCATCTCACCGCGCTGCGCAGGACCAGGGTCGGCCCGTACGCGCTGGACGCGGCGCGGACGCTCGACCAGCTCCAGGAGGAGCTGACCGTCATGCCCGTCGCGGACGCGGCGGCCGCGGCGTTCGCACGCTGGGACGTGGACGAGAAGCGGGCCAAGCTGCTGCTCAACGGCGTACGGCTCGACATGCCGTCGTACGACTCGGGGCCGGTCGCCGCGTTCGACCCCGAGGGCCGCTTCCTGGCCCTCGTCGAGGAACAGCACGGGAAGGCCAAGAGCCTCGCCGTCTTCGGCTGAGGCCGGCTCTACCGTGGAGCGGCCGGCCCGGCCCGCCGGACCGGCCGCTCCACGGCCCCCTCCCCCCGGAAAGGTCTGTCCGCCCCGGCCCCGTCATGCACCCCTCCGGGTACGCGCTCAGGGTGCACAGAGGGTGCGATGGGGGGCGCATTCGCCGCTGAGCCCGTTACCGGCCGGTTCGGCGAGCCCGGTGCCGATGCGGGACGAGGACGCCGGGCATGGCAGTCTTAGAGCTGCGTAACCGGCAATGACGTACACAGTTTCGGGCGAGGAGCGGTCACAGTGCAGCGCTGGCGTGGTTTGGAGGACATCCCCCAGGACTGGGGGCGCAGCGTCGTCACCATCGGCTCCTACGACGGGGTGCACCGCGGGCACCAGCTCATCATCGGACGCGCCGTGGAGCGGGCACGGGAGCTGGGCGTCGCGTCGGTCGTCGTGACCTTCGACCCGCACCCCAGCGAGGTCGTACGGCCCGGCAGCCACCCGCCGCTGCTCGCGCCGCACCACCGGCGCGCCGAGCTGATGGCGGACCTGGGTGTGGACGCGCTGCTGATCCTGCCGTTCACCGTCGAGTTCTCGAAGCTGTCACCGGCCGACTTCATTGTGAAGGTGCTGGTCGACAAGTTGCACGCCCGCGCGGTGATCGAGGGCCCGAACTTCCGCTTCGGCCACAGGGCGGCGGGCAATGTCGCGGTCCTGGCCGAGCTGGGCGCGACCTACGACTACGACGTCGAGGTCGTCGACCTCTATGTGACCGGCGAGGCGGGCGGCGGCGAGCCGTTCTCCTCGACACTGACCCGGAGGCTGGTCGCCGAGGGTGATGTCGCGGGCGCCGCCGAGATCCTCGGACGGCCGCACCGCGTCGAGGGCGTGGTGGTGCGCGGCGCCCAGCGCGGACGTGAACTCGGCTACCCGACGGCCAATGTGGAGTGCCTGCCGCACACGGCGATCCCGGCGGACGGCGTGTACGCGGGCTGGCTCACGGCCGGCGGCGAACGCATGCCGGCGGCGATCTCGGTCGGCACGAACCCGCAGTTCGAGGGCACGGAACGGACGGTGGAGGCGTACGCGATCGACCGGGTCGGACTGGACCTGTACGGGCTCCATGTGAGCGTGGACTTCCTGTCGTACGTCCGCGGGCAGCAGAAGTTCGAGTCCATCGAGGCGCTGCTGGAAGCGATCGCTGACGACGTCAAGTGCTCACGGGCACTGACGGAGGAGTACGACGCCCGCTGACGCCTTCGGCGGGGGTCCGCGGGCCCGCGCGGGCGGTCCGGCAATCCAGGGGTGACGCCTGTCGGGCGCCACAAGACACGCTCGACATCCTGAACGCCCCTCACCCCCGGGACCCCCGCCGGACGGCGCCCCTCACCCCCGTCCACCCAATGGCACGCCACCTGCGTCCACCCAATGGCACGCCACTTGCGTCGCGTCGCCTCCCGTCAGCACCGGCAGCGGGGCCGTGCGGCACCGCTCCGCGACCCCCGCTCGCTCCGCCTCGCCCGAGGCCAGGACCTGGCACCGCGCGTGGAAGCGGCAGCCGTCCGGGATGCGGGAGGGGTCCGGGGGCTCGCCCGTGAGGACGACGGGCTCGCCGTGCGACTCCGGGAGGACCGACAACAGCGCCTGGGTGTAGGGGTGCCGGGGGTTCGTCAGCACCTCCTCGACCGGTCCCGTCTCCACCACGCGGCCCAGGTACATCACCGCCACCCGGTCCGCGATGTTCCAGGCGAGACCCAGGTCGTGCGTCACCACCAGCGCGGACAGGCCGAGTTCGTCGCGCAGCGACAGCAGCAGCGCCAGGATCTCGCCCCGTACCGACGCGTCGAGGGACGCCACCGGTTCGTCGGCGACGATCAGTTCGGGCCGCAGGACGAGCGCGCCCGCGATGACGACTCGCTGGCGCTGGCCGCCGGACAGCTCATGCGGGTAGCGCAGGAAGAACCGCTCAGGGGGGCGCAGCCCGGCCCGGGACAGCGCCTCGGCGACGGCCTCGCGTTCGTCGCCCGGGTAGCCGTGGATCCGGAGGCCCTCGGCCACCGCGTCGTACACCGTGTGGCGAGGATTGAGCGAGCCGCTCGGATCCTGGAGCACAAGCTGGACGCGCTTGCGGTACGCCTTGAGGGAGCGCGAGCCGTATCCCAGTGGCCGCCCGGCGAAGGTGACGCCGCCCGCCGTGGGCGGCACCAGGCCGAGCAGGGTGCGCGCCAGCGTGGTCTTGCCGCAGCCGGACTCGCCGACCAGCGCGACGATCTCCCCGGCGCCGATGTCGAGGTCGACGCCGTCGACCGCCCGGGCCGGCGGTGCGCCGCGGCGCCCGGGGAAGGTGACGTTCAGCCCGGTGGCCGAGAGCAGCGGGGCCGAGGGCGAAGGTGTGGTGGTCATGGGTGGCTCCTGGGAGGCGGCCGGAGTACGGGGCGGGACGGCGTCGGCTGTCATGACCGCTCGGCCGCCGACTGCGCCGGGAGCGTGGCGCCCACCCGTACACAGGCCGCCCGCCGGCCGGGCCCCGCGTTCCGCAGCGGCTGGTCCTCGTGCGAGCAGACGTCGAGCGCGACCGGGCAGCGCGGATGGAACGTACAGCCGGACGGCAGTGCCGACGGGTCCGGCGGATCGCCGGGCAGTCCGCGCGGGGCGCGGCGCGACGCGGCGTCCCCGATGCGCGGGAAGGCGGCGGAGAGCGCGCGGCCGTAGGGGTGTTGCGCCGCCTGGTACACCTCGCGCGCCGGGCCCTCCTCGACGATCCGGCCCGCGTACATCACCGCGAGCCGGTCGCAGGTGTCGGAGAGCACCGCGAGGTCGTGGCTGATCATCAGCAGACTGATGTCCTGCTCCGCCACCAACCCCTCGATCAGCCGCAGGATCTGCGCCTGGATCATCACATCCAGCGCGGTGGTCGGCTCGTCGGCGACGATCAGTCGGGGATCACAGGCGAGCGCCATCGCGATCATCACGCGCTGGCGCTGGCCGCCGGAGAGCTCATGCGGATAGGCGTCGGCGCGACCGGCCGGCAGCCCGACCTGTTCCAGCAGTTCGACGGCGCGCCTGCGGGCGGCCGCCGGGGTGGTCCGGCGGTGCAGCAGGACCGGCTCGGCGATCTGGTCGCCGATCCGGTGCACGGCGTTGAGCGAGTGCATCGCGCCCTGGAAGACGATCGACGCCCCGGCCCACCGGACGGCCCTGAGCCGGCCCCACTTCATGGTGAGGACGTCCTCACCGTCGAGCAGGATCTCGCCGGACAGCTTGGCCGTGGGCGGCAGCAGCCGGAGCAGCGCCAGTGCCAGCGTGGACTTGCCGCAGCCCGATTCGCCGGCGACCCCGAGCTTCTGGCCCGATTCGACGGCCAGGCTCACTCCCCGCACGGCGGGGACGGCCGACGCGCCGGAGCCATAGGTCACCTGGAGGTCCTTGATCTCCAGCAGGCTGGATCGTGCTGTCGACGTGGTCAACGGGAGCCCCCCAGCTTCGGGTTGAGCACGGCCTCGATCGCGCGCCCGCAGAGCGTGAAGGCGAGGGCGACCAGCGCGATCGCGATACCGGGCGGTGCCAGGTACCACCAGTGTCCTGAGGAGACCGCGCCGGCCTCACGCGCGTCCTGGAGCATGCCGCCCCAGGAGATGACGGTCGGGTCGCCGAGGCCGAGGAAGGCGAGCGTCGCCTCCGTCAGAATCGCGTTGGAGATGCCGAGTGTTGTCTGCGCGAGCACCAGCGGCATCACATTGGGCAGCACATGGCGGGTCATGATGTGGCCGTGCCCGCCGCCGAGGGCCCGGGCGCGCTCGATGTACGGCCGGGACTCGACGGCGATCGTCTGCGCGCGTACCAGCCGCGCCGTCGTCGGCCAGCTCGTGACGCCGATCGCGAGGATCACGGTCCAGACGGAGCGGGACATGACCGTCGCCAGCACGATGGCGAGCACGAGCGTCGGCATCACCAGGAACCAGTCGGTGATCCGCATGATCACCGTGGCGAACCAGCCTCCGTAGTGGCCGGCGATCACGCCCACCAGGGTGCCGATGGCGACCGACAGCGCGGCGGCCAGCAGCCCCACGGTCAGCGAGATCCGGGAGCCCCAGACCAGCAGGCCCAGCAGCGACCGGCCGAACTGGTCGGTGCCGAGCGGGAAGGCGCCGCTGGGCGAGTCCAGGGCCGTGCCCGGCGCGTTGGTCACGCTCTGCGCGTCGCTGCCGGCGAGCAGCGGGGCGGCGAGGGCGATCAGCCCGATCAGGGTGAGCCCGACGAGGCCGAGGAGGCCGGAACGGTGGGTGCGGTACTGCTTCCAGAAGCGGACCACCGAGCCGCGCCGGCGGGCCCGGGCCAGCGAGGAGGCGGAGGGCGGCGGCCCGGCCGGTGAGGCGGGCGGGGTCTTCGCGAGTGTCATCGGCCCACCCGGGGATCGAGCAGCGGATAGAGCAGGTCGGCGAGGAGGTTCATCAGGATCATCGCGCCGGCGAAGACGACGAACAGCCCCTGGACGAGCGGCAGATCGGGCACGCTCAGCGCCTGGTAGAAGAGTCCGCCGAGCCCGGGCCAGGAGAAGACCGTCTCGACGAGGATCGAACCGGCCGCCACATGGCCCAGATTGATGAAGACCATGGTGACCGTGGGCAGCAGCGCGTTGGGCACGGCGTGGCGGCGGCGTACGAGATCGTCCCGCAGCCCCTTGGCCCGGGCCGTCGTCAGATAGTCGCTGCCCATCTCGTCCAGCAGCGAGGACCGCATGACGAGGAGCGTCTGGGCGTATCCGACCGCGACCAGTGTCACCACCGGCAGCACCATGTGGTGCGCCACGTCGAGGACATACCCGAAGCCGGCCGAGTCGCCCGATTCCATGCCGCCGGTGGGAAACATGCCCGGGACCGGGCCGATGCCCACGGAGAAGACGATGATCAGCAGCAGGCCGAGCCAGAAGGACGGGACGGACCACAGCGTCAGCGCCACGCCGGTGTTGAGCCGGTCGCCGAGGCCGCCGTTGTGCCAGGCGGAACGGGTGCCGAGCCAGAGGCCGAGGGCCGAGTAGATCACCACGGCGACGCCCGTGAGCAGCAGTGTCGCGGGCAGCTTCTCGGCGATCAGCTCGCCGACCGGCGTGCGGAACTGGTACGAGGTGCCGAGGTCGCCGGTCAGCGCGCCGGCGCAGTAGTCGGTGAACTGCTGCCACAGCGGCAGATCCAGGCCGAACTGCTTGCGCAGCGTGGCCAGTTGCTCCGCCGACGTCGGCACTCCGTGGGTCATGGCCTTGACCGGGTCACCGGGGATGATCCGGAAGAGGAAGAAGCTGGTGACGAGGACGGCGAGCAGGGACACGACCGCGCCGCCGAGCTTGCCCGCCACATAGAGCGGATACGCGGTCCTGGTACCGGCCGGGGAGCCGGACGGCCCGGTCCGCACCGGGCCGTCGGCGGCGTCCCGCGTCACACCGGGGGTGCTGGCGGTGCTCATGGTCTATTCACGGTCTTCCGCGGTGGAACGGCGACGCATCATGAGGAAGAGTCCGACGGCGGCGGCGAGCACCACGACGGCCCCGATTCCGATGACCACGCCGGTCGAGGACGAGCTGTCGGAGCCGCCTCCGTCATCCGCCGGAACCGCGGACCACCAGCTCCAGTAGCCGTCCTGGCCCCAGAGGTTGCCGGCGGCCTCCGGCATCGTCGTGATGGACTTGATCTGGTCGGTACGGTACGCCTCGACCGCGTTCGGGTACGCCATGACATTCATGTACCCGGTGTCGTACAGCCGTGATTCCATCTGCTTGACCAGCTCCGCGCGTTTGGCGGGGTCGTACTCCGCCAACTGCTTCGCGTAGAGGTCGTCGTACTGCTTGTCGCAGATGAAGTTGTCCGTGGCGCCGGTGTCCTTCGGGGTGGCGGGCAGCGAACCGCACGTGTGGATGGAGAGGACATAGTCGGGGTCCGGATTGACGGACCAGCCGTCGAAGGCCAGGTCGTAGTCGCCGGCGAGCCAGGGGTCGGAGACATTGTCGAGGCAGTCGACCTTCAGCCCGATGCCGAGCGCGCCCCACCACTCCTGGAGATACTTGCCGATGGCCTTGTCGTTCGGATCCGTGGCATGACAGAGGATGCGGAAGTCGAGCGGCTTGCCGTCCTTCCCGACGCGCTTGCCGCTGCCGTTCTTCCGGTATCCGGCCCGGTCGAGGGTCCGGGCCGCCGCGGCGGGGTCGTACGCGATCCTCTGGCTGTCCGAGGGCTGCCAGAAGTAACTGCCGAAGCGGGGCGGGATATAGCCCTGGCCCTCCACGGCGTGGCCCTGGAAGACCTTGTCGATGACGGTCTTGCGATCGACGGCCTGGAAGAGGGCCTTGCGGACCGCCGGGTCGAGCAGCGCCTGATGGCCGTTGCCGAACTTCTCGCCGTCCTTCGACCGGGCGCCGGGGTTGGTGGCGAGAGCGTAGAAGCGGCGCCCCGGCGCGTCGTTGACCTTTATCCCGTCGGTGCTCTTCAGCGCGGCGGCCTGCGCCGGGGTGAGGTTGGGCACGAAGGACACCTCGCCCTTCCGCAGCGCGGCCACCGCGGCGTCCCCGTCCTTGTAGTACTTGAAGACCAGCTCGTCGAACTTGGGCGCGCCGCGCCAGAAGCCCTTGTTCGGCTTGAGCTTGATGTACTGGTCGACCTTGAAGTCGGTGATGACGAACGGGCCGTTGCCGACGATCGGGAACTGCTTGTCGTTGGTGAATTTGGAGAAGTCGTCCACCTTCTCCCAGATGTGCTTGGGCACGATCGGCACATCGAGCGCCACCATCGTCGCCTGCGGCTTCTTCAGCTCGACGACCAGCGTCCTCGGGTCGGGAGCCGTGACCTTCTTGAAGTTCGACGTGAAACTGCCGTTGGCGGTGGCGGCGTTCTCGTCCGTCATCATCTTGTTGAAGGTCCAGGCCGCGTCCTCCGCGGTGGCCTTCCGGCCGTCGGACCAGGTGGAGTCGTCCCGGATGGTGAAGGTCCAGGTCAGCTTGGACGGGGAGGGCTTCCAGGCGGTGGCGAAGCCCGGGACCGTATGGGCGTCCTTGGGGTCGTAGTTGGTGAGGTACTCGTACGACAGCCGCAGGATGCTGGTACTGACCAATGACTGTGCCAGGAACGGGCTGAGGGAGTCGACGCTCTGACTGACGGCGACGGTGAGGACCTTCTTGCCGTCGTCGGCGGCCTGGGCCTGCTGGGGTGCGGGGAGCAGCGGGCTGAACGGGATCACGGTCCCTGTGACCAGCGCGGCGGAGGCGGCGCCGGAGGCCAGGAGCAGCCGGAGACGGGGGAGTCGCCGGGCGGAGCGGCGTGGTGTGGGTGGGGGAGCGCTTTCGACCATGGGGCGGTGACCTCGTGTCATCAGTGGGACGGAGAAGCCGGGCTGATTCTGGCCAACTGGTGAAGCGAAGGTTTATCAGCGGTGGTCCGGCCCCGTCAACGGCCCCTCAAACCCCGTGTGGTCTGCGGGAATGCGCTGAGGGCCCGCCCCGTGAACACGGTGCGGACCCTCATTGGTCTCAACCTCTGACGCCTTACTGCTGAGGCGCTGGCGGAGGCCCTTGCGGCGGCCATCCGCCCGGTGGGACCGGACCTCTCAGATCGGGCTGGTCCTGCCGCGGATGGGCCGGCGGCTGTCCATGGGGTCCCCGCTGGTCGGCGTGGCCCGGCTGGGCCGGATAGCCCGGCTGACCGGGCGGGAGGGCCGCCGGGGGCTGCGGCGGGGAGGACGGCTGCTGCCAGCCCTGCTGCCCGCCGGCGCCCGGCTGTTGCTGCGGCGGATAGGGATACTGCGGGGGCCCCTGCTGCGGGTACTGCGGATACGGGTACTGCTGGGGCGGGTACGGCTGCCCCTGCGCCGGGTACCCCTGCGGCGGATACCCCTGCGCCTGCTGGCCCTGGCCGCCGGGCATCGGCGGCATGAGATGCGGCGGTGGATTGCCGTCCGCGGTCCACAGCCCCTGCGCCTGCTGGGCCCGCGAGAAGTCCTCGGCGACCAGCGCGGAGAGATGGAAGTACGCCTCACGCGTCTTGGGCCGCATCATGTCGAGGTCGACCTCGGCGCCGGCCGCGAGGTGTTCGTCGAACGGCACCACGACCACTCCGCGGCAGCGTGTCTCGAAGTGCTGCACGATGTCGTCCACCTTGATCATCTTTCCGGTCTCGCGGACCCCGGAGATGACCGTGAGGGACCGCTGCACCAGATCGGCGTACCCGTGTGCGGACAGCCAGTCCAGCGTCGTCGAGGCGCTGCTCGCACCGTCCACGGACGGCGTCGAGATGATGATCAACTGGTCGGCGAGGTCCAGTACTCCGCGCATCGCGCTGTAGAGCAGACCGGTGCCCGAGTCCGTGAGGATGATCGGATACTGCTTGCCCAGGACGTCGATCGCCCGCCGGTAGTCCTCGTCGTTGAACGACGTGGAGACCGCCGGGTCCACATCATTGGCGATGATCTCCAGCCCGGACGGCGCCTGCGAGGTGAACCGGCGGATGTCCATATAGCTGTTGAGATACGGGATCGCCTGGACCAGGTCCCGGATGGTCGCCCCGGTCTCCCGCCGCACCCGGCGCCCGAGCGTGCCCGCGTCCGGGTTGGCGTCGATCGCCAGGATCTTGTCCTGCCGTTCGGTGGCCAGGGTGGAGCCCAGCGCGGTGGTCGTCGTGGTCTTGCCGACACCGCCCTTGAGACTGATGACCGCGATCCGGTAGCAGGAGAGCACCGGCGTGCGGATCAGATCGAGCTTGCGCCGGCGCTCGGCCTCGGCGGCCTTCCCGCCGATCTTGAAGCGCGAGTTGCCGGACGGATTGCGGCTGCTCCTCGGCTTCTGCTTGTTGTTGCGCAGCAGGCGGTCGGAGGACAGTTCCACGGCGGCCGTGTAGCCGAGCGGCGCGCCCGGTACGGAGCGCTCGCGGTGGTCGTGCGCGACGGGCGAGGGCCAGGCGGCGCCGGTACGCGGGTCCACCGGCGGCGCGGCGGCCTCGGGCTGTGGCTGCGCCTGCTGGGCGGGGAGGTTGGGCGTGCCGGGCAAGGGCGGATACGGCACCTGCGGAGGCAGCGCCGCGGGCACGTCGGCGCCCGGCCGGCCGTACTGCCCCTGCTGCGGGAAGCCGTAACCGCCGCCCGGCGCGGGATGACCGGGCTGGACGGCCGGGGGCTGCGGCGCGGGCGGGTACGGGTGTCCCCCCTGCTGGGGAAAGCCGTAACCCGGCGGCGGGGGAGGGGTGTTCGGCCCCGGGACGGCGGGCGGGAGCGGCGCGCCGGGACCGGGCTGCCCCGGGTGTCCCGGCTGCTCCGGCCGGCCTCCCTGCTGCGGGAAGCCGTAGCCGCTTCCGGGCGGTTGCGCCGGGCGGACGTCCGGCAGCGGCGGAGGGCTCCCCGGCCCCGGCTGCTGCGGGGCGGGGGCCTCGGCGGCCCGCGACGGTACGGGCCACTGGGGCGCGGCCGGCTGGAAGGCGGGCGGCAGCGGCGGCAGCGCGGAGTCCTGCGGCGCGGGGGCTCCCGGAGACCAGGGCGCGGGGGCCGGGGGAGCGTCCCCCGGTGCGTCGGCGGGCGCGGCGTCCGTGAGCGCGCCCACGGCTCCGGAGCCCGCCGGATTGCCGGGGCCGGGCTCCGCGCTCTCCCGTCCGTCCTCGGGGGCCGGGTCGGGGCCGGAGGCGGCCTCGGGGGCGTCGTGGTCGGTCTCGTGGTCCGTGTCGGTCTCGGGGTCGGTGTCCTCGGCGGTGTCGGCCCGCTCGGGGACAGCGGCCTCCGGTGCGTCCGGCGCCCCTGCGGCGTCCGTACGGTCGCCGGACCCGGCGCCGCCGGCGTCCTCGGCGGGCCGGGGCAAAGCGGAAGCGCTCGCGTCGGCCGCTCCCTCGGGGCCGGCGGGCCGCACGGTCTCCGGGTCCTTCGCCGCCTCGCGCTCCGCGATCTCCCGCTTGAGCGCCGCCGGGGAGAAGCGCATCGTCGCGCCGCTCTCCAGATCGCCGCCGCCGAACGGCTCACCGGACCTGGGGCCGGCGGCGCCGACAACCGGCGGAGCCGCGTCCGGAGTCGGCGCGGGCGCGGGATCGTCGTCAGCGGCGGGACGGGGCGCGGGCGCAGCGGCCTCCGTCCGCGGTGACGGCTGCCCCGGCGCCCAGTGGGGCTCGAAACCGCTGCCCGCGGCCAGCCCCGGTACGGCGACGGGCGCGCCGTCGGGCGGCGGCGGGGAGTTCGTGAAGGGGGGTGCGGCCGACGCACCTCCACCGGACGCGTCCCCCGGCGCGTTCTGCGTGTACCAGGCGGGCGGGGTGTAGTCGATGGTGAACTCACCCGTCAGCTCGGGTTCCGCGTCGGACTGATCGTCCACGGGCGGCCGGCTCCAGCCCCCGCGGATCTCGTCCCGATCGCCGTTCACTTTGCCTCCTGGTGTGGTCGAGCACCCTTGTGCCGTGGTGGGTGGGGGCGACCGGAGCTCTGCGCCCGGTCCGCCCGGCTCTCCCCTTACGACGCGGCCGGCCTGCCGGCAGGTTCTGCCCCCGCGCCCGCACCCACCCTAAACGCCAACAGCGCCTGTACGGCAGGGCGGACGGCTCGTCAATGGCCGTCCCCACCGCCGCGTTCCGCTCCCCAGTGAACCGGCCCGGCCGGGGTGTGCGCGCGCCGAGCGGTCAAATCGGCATATCTCCATACGAGATCCTGGCACAATCCACACAGGCCGGGCGTGGCGGACGGCCCGCGCCGCTCTCAGTCCATCCGGCGCGCGCTGCCCAACAATCCGGTCTCGGCGTCCGTCCCCTGTGTCATCACGAACTGCCGGTCCCGGGCCGTGCACCACAGGGTGACCCCGTCCGCCAGCGTGGACAGCGCCTCGGTCTCGGCCTGGGGCAGGCTCATGATCCGGCCGATCTGGGTGGCCTCGTCCGGCGACACCCGCTGGATGCCGACCAGCCCCGACTTCTCCATCAGCCGGGGGGCCACCGGGCTCAGATACGGCAGCAGTGTCATCACCGACTGCCAGGGTGCCGAGACCACACGGCCGCGCGGCGGACGCATCCCGCAGTCCCGCACCACGACCACGGGACTGCCGGCCGAGGCGCCCTGCGGCGGCACCCGGCCCACATCGTGCAGGGTGACGCACGGCTGTCCGCCGCCCGCCGCCTGCGCGAGCGCGGTCCAGGCCGGCGCCCGGCCCGTCTCGACCGCGATCCGCGCTCCGGTCGCGGCCGCGCGCAGGACCAGCACCTGCGCCGTCCACAGGCCGCCGATCAGCGTGATGTCGTACGGCGTCGGGCGGTTGACGCCGAGGACGGCGGGTCTGTTGCCCGCGTCGACACCGATCACCACGCCGTCGTCGCCGACCGGCAGCGCGAGCGCCTCCAGTTGGTCCACCGACAGCGAGTGACGTTCACGGCGCGGCCCGAGCAGCCCGAAACCGGTCCGCGGCCTGGCGCCGCCGCGGCCCCGCGCGGGCGCCGGGGCGGAAGAACCGGAAGAACCGGAAGAAGCCGAAGAAGCCGAAGAAGCCGAAGAACCGAAAGAAGCCGAAGAAGCCGAAGAAGCGGAAGAAGTCGGCACGGACATCAGCGAGTACCCCCGAGTGGCAGCGTGGCGAGCATCCCGGGCAACTGTTCGCGGTCCAGTCGCACCAGCGCGGTCTTCACCCCACGGGCCGCGCGCTCCAGTTCATGGCGTGAGGCCACGAGCTCCTCGTCGCTGCGGCCGGTGATCCGCACATGCCCGCTGACCGTCACGCCGCCCCGCTCACCGCGCCCCAGGGTGAGACTGAACGTCGAGGCCAGCGCCGGGATCGAGGTCAGCAGCGCGACCAGTTGCGGCATGGCCGCCCCGCCGCCGCCCAACTGCGGCCAGCGGGCGACCCAGTACGTCGTGTGCCTGCGGTCGTCGCAGCGCCAGGTCCGCGAGGTCTCCTGGGTGCGCCGGCCCGGCGTCTCCGTCCGGCCCGCCTGGGCGATGGCCAGCGGATTGGCGCAGGACGATGTCGCGACGGCGGCTATCAGCTCCTGCTCGGTCAGCACGGTCGTACGGAATCCGGCGCCCGTGAGCCTGCTCGCGAGCTGGTCCGCCGCACGCACCAGACACTTCTGGGCGCCCGTCAGGCCGCCGCCGCGGGCCGCCACCGCCTCACGGCACAGCTCGGGATCGAGCTTGAGCGCGACCCAGGTGATCCGGAGCGCGGGCGCGCCGGTCTGGGCCTGGAGCGGCGCGTAGTTGCGCGCGGCCACCGACTGCTCCGGCAGATGCGGGGCCGGCGCGGGCTGGGTGTGCTGCACGATCTGCGCCGACTCCAGCCGGATGCCGTCGACATCGAGCACGTCCCGTACGAGCGAGACCGGCAGCGGCCGGGCGGAACGGTCGGGCCGCAGCGCGGTGGCGTCCGACTCGATCTGCACCACCGCCGTCAGGAACGTACCGTCACCGATCATGCCGACCGGGCGCCGGTCACGGTCGCTGTACGAGTAGGTGCGCAGCGCCGGATCGCACTCGACCGCGGGCGCGAGACCCGGCTCCGTGCCGGCCGGAAGCACCAGCGAGGCGGCCCTGCGCCGGCGCGCCCGCAGCGCGAGGACGGTCGAGAGCCACTCGGGCAGCGAGCGCCGGTGCCTGCGCACCACCGCCAGCGGCACCAGCAGCGCGGCGACCGCGCCGGCCGGGAACAGCATCAGCGGATCGATCACCCACGCCACCAGCAGCAGGGCCGCGGCGATCTCGATCAGCACGAGTTGTTGCATCCGGAACGGTCCGAAGTGTCCCGGGCGTGCCCTCAGCCCGGGGGCCGCCGGATTCCGGGAGGCAGCGGAGGACGGCGCGGCCGCGGCGGGCCGCGTCCGCATCGCGGAAGCCATGATGGAGAAACCCCCCAATTCGTGCCGATCACCTTGGCCGGCACGGGTGTTGGCAGCGCGATCACCCTACCCGCCACACAGGCGCACCCGGCCTGAGGGCATAGTAGGGGGCCGGTCCGACAGTCAGGCAGGGCCCGGGGGCGGCCACACTGACTTGCCCTGCCCCTGGGGGAAGACCGCGCCTTTTTCACCGATGGGGACTCATGGCATCACGGCGGGACGAGCTCAACGCGTACACCTTCGCGAAGAAGCGCACGGTGGCCGCATTTCTCCAACCATCGCCCACGGGTACGGAGGAGGGCGCGCCCAGGCCGCTGCGCGCCGTTGTGCCGAGTCTGATCGTCGGCGCGCTCGTCCTGGCCGGCTTCGGCGCCTGGGGCATGTTCAAGCCCAACGCCCCCAAGGACTGGGCCGCCCCGGGCACCAAGGTGATCGTCGGCAAGGAGTCCACCACCCGCTATGTCGTGCTGACCACCGGCAAGGGCAAGGACAAGGAGACCCTTCTCCACCCCGTGCTGAACCTCGCCTCCGCCCGGCTGCTGCTGACCCCGCAGCAGTTCGCGGTCATCCAGGTCAGCGACAGCATCCTGGATTCCGGCAAGCCTCCGCGCGGACCGATCCTCGGCATTCCGTACGCCCCGGACCGGCTGCCCACCGACCAGGAGGCCGCCAAGGCGAAGCGCTGGGCCGTCTGCGAGCAGCCCGGCGGCGGCAAGGGCAGCAGCGTCCAGAAGGCCGCCTTCGTCCTCGCCGACCGCGACTTCGCCAGGACGGAGGGAAGGCAGCGGCTGACCGGGGGCCAGGTGCTGTACGTCAAGGGGCAGAACGGCACCCGCCATCTCGTCGACGCGGGCGGCACCACGTACGAACTGAGCGGCGCGCCGGGCGACAACCTCACCCGGGCGCTGATCGGGCTCAACAGGGAGCCGCAGGCCGTCACCGACGACTGGCTCGCCACCCTGCACACGGGCAGCCCCGTCGACTTCCCCGAGATCCCCGGCGAGGTGGGCGCCCGCGCGAACGCCGGCGGCGGCCTCACCGAGGCCCAGGACCGGGTCGGCATGGTGCTGCTCGCCCAGACGGGCTCCGGGCCGCAGCACTACGTCGTCCTGCCCGGCAAGGTCCAGCCGGTCTCGGACTTCACCGCCTGGCTGCTGATCAACTCTCCGCAGACCGACATGCTGAACATGGCGGGCCGGGCGGCCACCGTGGACGCGGCGTCGTTCGCACCGGAGTCCGGCTTCTTCGGCGCCGAATTCCGCTGGCCCGCGCGGAAGGCAGTCCAGGTCAACACGGCCGGGGGCGCCGCCGCCCGCGACACCGTGTGCAGCGTGCTGCGCAAGGTCGACGACAAGGGCGGCACGACGCTGTCCACCTGGGCGGGCCCGGCCTATCCGGCGGAGATCACCGCCGGTGGCACCAGCACCTATGTCACCCCGGGCAGTGGTCTTCTCTACACCCAGGTCCAGGGCGAGCAGACCCGCCCCGACGGATCGCTCTTCCTGGTGACCGACACCGGACTGCGGTACGCGGTCCAGTCCAACGGCGACAGCGACGCGGCCCGTTCGGACATCGGCACCGGCGACCAGCAGAAGCAGCAGGACGGCCGCCCCGAGCCCAGCCAGGCGCAGATCCGGCTCGGCTACGAGAAGGTCACCCCCGCCCTGGTCCCGATCGCCTGGTCGGAGTTTCTGTCCAAGGGCCCGAGGCTCGACACCAACAGCGCCCGTCAGCCGCAGGGTTCGTAGGGGAGCGCGATGATGCCGAACCGAGAGAGCGCCCGGCACCTGAAGGCGGCACTGTTGGTGTGCGCCACGGCCCTGGCCGGTCCGAGCGCCCTGGCGCCGGTCGCGTACGCCGTCCCCGCGCCGCCCGCGGCCCCCCGGATCGACGGCAGCGGCGAATGCGTCTTCCCGATGAAGAAGCAGATCGAGGGCACGCCGTGGGCGCTCCAGCGCGTGCTGCTGGACGAGTTGTGGCAGGACACCAAGGGCAAGGGCGTACGGGTCGCCGTCATCGACACCGGTGTCGACAACACCAACCCACAGCTCAGGCCGGCGGTCGACGCGTCCGCCGGCACCGATCTCCTCGCCGGCGGCAAGAGCGACGGAACGGTCGACGAGGTCGGCCATGGCACCAAGGTCGCCGGGATCATCGCCGCGCGCCCTCGGGCGGGCACCGGATTCGTCGGCCTCGCCCCCGAGGCCACGATCATCCCGATCCGCCAGAACGACGAGAAGAGCAGCGGCAAGGACACCACGATGGCCAGGGCGATAGACCATGCCATCGCCGAGCGCGCCCAGGTCATCAACATCTCCCAGGACACCACCAAGCCCCTGACGGCCGACTCCGCCCTGGGGCAGGCCGTACGGCGCGCGCTCGACAAGGAGATCGTCGTCGTCGCCTCCGCGGGCAACGACGGTATCGACGGCAAGCTGAAGAACACCTATCCGGCCGCCTTCGACGGGGTGCTCGCCGTCGCCTCCTCCGACCGCAACAACGAACGGGCCGCCTTCTCCCAGTCCGGTGAGTTCGTGGGGGTCGCCGCGCCGGGCGTGGACATCGTCTCGACGGTCCCCGGCAACGGCCAGTGCGTGGACAACGGCACCAGCTTCTCCGCCCCGTACGTCGCCGGGGTCGCCGCGCTGCTGCGCGCCAAGCATCCCGGCTGGAAGGCGCACCAGATCGTCGCGCAGATCGAGCAGACCGCGGAACGCAGCGTCAACGGCCGGGACAGCTTTGTCGGCTGGGGCGTGATCGACCCGGTCCGCGCCCTGACCGAGGACGACCGCGCGCCGGAGTCCCCGCGTCCCGACCCGGGCCCGCCCCGGCCGCCCGCTCCCGAGCCGGCCCGGCTCGCCCTGTCCGAGACGCCGCAGGAGCGCACGGAACGCCTCGCGACCTACGCCCTCGGTATCGCCGGTGTGCTCGTCGCGGTGGTCGCGGGCACGGCCACCGTCGTCCGGGACAGCCGCAGGAAAGCGGCCCGCCGGACCGCTGACGAATCAACTGCCCATAACTGACTTTGCAGTTGGTACTGCCGTACCGAGTGGTTAAAGTGACAACGGGGCCATGCCAGTGGCGCCACACGGGGGCGGCATCGAGATGCTTCCCGTCCAAGCGCACCTCTCCGGAGTGCGTCCGCAGAAAGACAGGGAGAAGGGGCAAGATGTCGAAGGATCTGAATGTAACCAGCGAGGAACAGATCTCCCTCGCCAATAAGATCCAGGGTTTCCACGACGAGCTGCAGAGCCGTATCACCTCCCTCAACGGCGTTGTGGACCGTATCCAGGCGGGCTGGCAGGGCGCTGCCAGCAAGGAGTACGACCGGGTCCAGAACGACCTGAACCTCCGCCTGAAGAACATGCGCGTCGAGCTGGTCAAGCTCGAAGAGATCATGCGTATGAGCGCCGACGGCTTCACCCAGCAGGAAGAGGACCGCATCGCGTCCTTCCGCAGGATGGACGACAGCACCCAGGGCCAGAGCGCCATCCTCGGCATGGCCTGAGCCGCTGTCCGCCACCTCCCGCTGAATTCCGTCTTGAGGAGCATCACATGACCACTGCCGTCAATTACGACACCGTGACCCAGGCGGCCGGTGACGTCCGGCTGACCGCCACCCAGCTCAACCAGGGGCTCGAAGACCTGATGGCCAAGGTCAAGGCCGTCGCCGAGAACTGGGAAGGTGAAGCCAAGATCGCCTACCGCGAGAGCCAGGACCGGCTCACCAGGGACATGGCCGGAATGAACCAGGACCTGGCCCGGATCGCGACGCTGCTGGACCAGTCGGTCGTCGGCTACCAGGACACCGACCGGGGCAACGCGGCCCGCTTCCGCATGCAGATGGGCTGAACACGGGCCGGGTGACCGGCCAGGTGCGTAGAGAGTGCGTACGGAAGGGGGTGCCCGCGGTCGCGGGCACCCCCTTCCTCGTCGTCATGTCCGCGCGTTCGCGGGCTACTTCAGGTCGAACTCGCCGTCCCGCGCGCCCAGTACGAACGCGTCCCACTCCGCCTTCGTGTAGCGCAGCACCGTCTCCGTGTCCATGGACGACCGCATCGCGACGCCGCCGCCCGGCAGATAGGCGATCTCGACCCGCTCCTCGTCCCCGGTGGTCCCCGGCGCGCCGAGCCATTCGACCCCGGAGATGTCGAGGGCGTACAGCTCTTCCTTCTGGCGTTCCTTGTCCGTCGCGTCGGCCATCGGCGCTGTCCCTCCCGGGGAGTCTCGCGAACCAGCTACATGGCTCAGACTACTGGCGCGGCGGTGCGGAGGCGGGGCGGTTCAGCGGTAACGGATCATTCGGAGGCCGTGTGGCGCCACCTCGTGGAGTTCCGTGACCGGATCGGCCCCGCCGTCGATCACAACTGATCCCTGTTGTCCATGTGGTCCATTCCTACCGGTCCGCCAGCCAGCCGAGCTGCACCAGCGGCGCACCGCGCTTGCGCGAGACGAACGTGCCCCGGCCCGGCGGCATCGGACGGGCCCGGACGCCGCCGAGGATGTCCCCCTCGCCCGGGTCGCCGGAGAGGATGACACCCTGCGCGCCGAGCTCCTTCATCCGCTGCATGAACGGCTCGTACATCGCGCGCGACGCGCCCGCCGCGTTGCGCGCCACGATGAAGCGGATGCCGACGTCGCGGGCGAACGGCAGGTTCTCCACCAGCGCGGCCAGCGGGTTGGCCGAGTTGGTGGCGACCAGCTCGTAGTCGTCGATGATCACGAAGAGCTGGGGCCCGTTCCACCAGCTGCGGTCGCGCAACTGCTGCGGAGTGATGTCCGGCTTGGGCGCCCGCTTGTTCATGACCGTACCGATGGCGTCCATGTGCATCTGCATGGCCGACGCCATCGGCGCGTACTCCAGCAGATGCGAGGACGCGACGGCCTCCAGCATCGTGCGCCGGTAGTCACCGACCACGATCCGCGCCTGCTCCGGGGTGTAGCGCTCGGAGATCTGCTTGGCGATGAGCCGCAGCAGCGCGGTCTTGCCCGCCTCGCTCTCACCGAAGACCATGAAGAACGGGTCGGTCTCGAAGTCGACGAAGACCGGCTCCAGATTGGTCTCGTCGATACCGATCGCGATGCCGTGCTGCGGGAACTCGAAGCCCTTGGGCAACTGCTCGGCGGGCAGCTTGCGCGGCAGCAGCCGTACGGACGGAGCCGGCGGGCCCGCCCAGCTCTCCTTCGCCGCCCGGACGAACGCCGCGGTGCCGTCGGAGAGATCCGCCGCGTCACTGACGCCGTCGACGCGCGGCAGCGCCCCCATGAAGTGCAGTTTCTCGGGCACCTGGCCACGGCCGGGCACACCCGTCGGGACATTCGCCGCGACCTTGCGGTCGAACTCGGAGTCCATCACATCGCCGAGGCGCAGTTCGAGCCGGCCGAGCATCTGGTCCTTGAGCGCCGCCCGCACCTCCATGTAGCGGGCGGCGGTGACGACGACATGGACGCCGTATCCGAGACCGCGCGCGGCGATGTCGGAGATGACCGGCTCCAGCATGTCGTAGTCGTTCTTGAAACCGCCCCAGCCGTCGATGACCAGGAAGACGTCGCCCCAGGCCTCGCCGGGCAGTTCACCGGCGGCGCGCCTGCGGCGGTAGGTGGCGACGGAGTCGATGCCGTTCGCGCGGAAGAACTCCTCGCGGCGGTTGAGCACCCCCAGGACCTCCGCGACCGCGCGCCGTACCCGCTCGGGATCGAGCCGCGACGCCACCCCGCCGACATGCGGCAGATCGGCCAGTGAGGCAAGACCGCCGCCGCCGAAGTCCAGCGCGTAGAACTGCACTTCGTGCGGAGTGTGGGTGAGGGCGAACGATGAGATCAGCGTCCGCATCAGGGTCGACTTGCCGGACTGCGGGCCACCCACGACGAGCATGTGGCCGGCCGCGCCGGAGAAGTCCCGGTAGAGCACCTCGCGGCGCTGCTCGAACGGCTTGTCGATCAGGCCGAGCGGGACGGCGAGACCACCGGGCCGGCTGTATTCGGCCGCGTTCAGACCCCGGTCGGCGGTCGCCGCGATGCCGGGCAGCAACTGGTCCAGCGTCGGCGCCTCGTCCAGCGGCGGCAGCCACACCTGGTGCGCGGGCACCCCCTGTCCGTCGAGGCGCCGCACGATGACATCGAGCACGGTGTCCGCGAGCGCGTCGTCCTCCGAGGTGGCCGGAGCGTGCGAGCGGGACGGGTCGGGAGCCGCGTACACCACCGGCACCGGCGCGGCGGTGAAGAGCGCGGGGCGCCGCTCGATGTGCAGTTGTCCCACCGACAGGTCCGGGCCCCCGGTGCGGTAGGTGCCGGAGACGTACGCCGCCTTGAAACGGGTCATCTCGTCGGTGCCGAACTTGAGATAGCCGGAGCCGGGCACCGACGGCAGGTGGTACGCGTCGGGCACGCCCAGCGCCGTACGCGACTCGGCCGCCGAGAAGGTGCGCAGACCGATCCGGTACGAGAGGTAGGTGTCGAGCCCGCGCAGCTTGCCCTCCTCCAGGCGCTGCGAGGCGAGCAGCAGATGCACACCCAGCGATCGGCCGATCCGGCCGATCTGGATGAACATGTCGATGAAGTCGGGCTTGGCGGTGAGGAGTTCGGAGAACTCGTCGATGACCAGGACGAGCGAGGCGAGCGGTTCGAGCGCCGCGCCGGCCGCCCGCGCCTTCTCGTAGTCATGGATGTTGGCGTAGTTGCCGGCCGAGCGCAGCAGCTCCTGGCGGCGCTGGAGCTCACCGCGGATCGCGTCGCCCATGCGGTCGACCAGGGTCAGATCGTCCGAGAGGTTGGTGATGACGGCCGCGACATGCGGCATCTGTGACATCCCGGCGAAGGTCGCGCCGCCCTTGAAGTCCGCGAGGACGAAGTTCAGCGTCTCCGAGGAGTGGGTGACGGCGAGGCCGAGCACCAGCGTCCGCAGCAGTTCCGACTTGCCGGAGCCGGTGGCGCCGACGCACAGCCCGTGCGGGCCCATGCCCTCCTGCGCGGCCTCCTTGAGGTCCAGCATCACCGGCTGGCCGTCCTCGCCGACCCCGATCGGCACGCGCAGCCGTTCCGCCGTCGACCGGGGCCGCCAGGTGCGGGCGACATCGACGGCCGCCGCGTCGCCGAGATTGAGCAGATCGGTGAAGTCGAGGTTGGCCAGCAGCGGTTCGTCCTCGTCACCTCCGCCGGTCCGCAGCGGCGCGAGCTGCCGCGCGAGCGCCTCGGCCACGGGCAGCGAGATGCCGTCCGGCACGCCCTCGTAGGCGACGCCCCCGCCGGACTCCAGCCGCAGCCTGCCGGGCCGTACCACCACGGAGAGGCCGCCCCGCGGCTCGTCCAGCTCGCCCGGCACGACCTCCACGATCGTGACGCCCTGGAGACCCTCGGCCGCGGCGAACAGCGAATCGGGCGGCACCATCCCGCCGTCGAGCACCACGACGATGTGCGGCTGGTCCAGCACCGGCTGGCTGTCCCGGCCGAATCTCGGGCGGCCGTCCAGCCTGCTCCGCAGAAGCTGTTCCAGCTCCCCGAGGTCGTCGCCGAACAGCCGCTTCGTACCGGCCCCGTCGATCTGCCCGGGGACCTGTGTGTGCGGCAGCCACTTCGCCCAGTCCCACCGCGCGGCGGCGGCCGGGGCCACCACCACCGCGACCATCAGGTCCTCGGGCGAGTGCAGCGTCACCAGTTGCGCGACCAGCGCCCGCGCCGCGGACTGCGCGGACTCCGGCTCACCGGACACCGTCACATGGTAGAAAGCGCGCATCGACACGGCCATCGGCAGCCCGTCCAGCGAGCCGTGCACCGCCAGGAACCGCTGCATCGCACCGGCGCACAGCGGCTCCAGCTCGTCCACCGGCGCGGTGTCGGGAGCGATCAGCGGAGTCGAGAGCTGCTGCGCGCCCAGCCCGATCCGCACCTGCCCGAAGTCCCCGTCGCCGACGCGGCGTTCCCACACCCGCGAACCCTCGGCCACCACCGACCAGAGCTGCTCCGGCGAGGGGTGCAGGTAGAGCTGCGCGTCGCGCTGCGCACGGGCCGTCCTGCGCACCGTACGACGCGACTGCGCCAGGTACTTCAGATAGTCGCGCCGGACATCGGCAATTTGCCCCTGCGTACCGCGGCGGTATCTGACGATCTGTGCGACGAGCATCCCGACCGTCGAGACCAGCATCAGGACGCCCATGATGCGCATGAAAGGAGGAGCCTGCGGAGAGAAGAAGAAGACCACGGAGGAGCCCATGCCCAGGACCGGCAGGACCTGCATGAGCATGCCCTCCTGCTGACCACGCGGCAGTTCGGGCGGGGCTTCCAACGTCAGCGCGTCCGCGGGCACTTCGGGTGGAAGGGACCGTGGCGGGCGTTTGACGACGATCTGGCTCACGGGCGCATCAATCCCTCAATACGGACGGGCAATTCCGTACCGGCGCCCCCGTGGCGACGGTCTCCCTCCGCGCGACGGCGATCCTACTTGCAGCCGTGCTCCGCGCGCCCCGGTAGGGTGGCGCGCGCATCGTGCGCAACCGCGAATCAGGGGGTCAAGACGTGAGTACGACCGCAGCGACGGGCTTCTGCCGCGTCACTGTCGTGGCGCCGGACAGCAGGATCGATGTCGCGCTCCCGGAGGACATCGCCGTCGCCGACGTCCACCCGGAGATCCTCCGGCTCACCGGCCAGACCCAGCCGGCGGGCGCGCCCACCGGCTATCACCTGGTCAGGCGCGACGGCACCGTGCTCGACGGGTCCCGCACCCTCGCCGCCCAGCAGGTGCTCGACGGCGAGGTGCTCAGCCTCCGCCCGTTCGCCGAGTCACTGCCGCCCGCCGTCTTCGACGACGTCTCGGACGCCGTCGCCGCCGCGGTCCGGCGCGACCGCCACCTGTGGAGCGACGACCTGCTGCGCGGCGCCGGACTCGTCGGCGGTGTCATGCTGCTGGTCCTCATGGGCTTCGTCCTCTGGTTCGCCGACCCCGTCCGGCACGACATGCACAGCCTGCCCGGCGTGATCGCGGGCGCGGCCGGCCTGCTGCTGACGGCCTTCGCCGGCGTACGGGCCCGGGTGTACGCGGACCGCGCCACCGCCGTGGCCCTCGGGCTCGGCGCGCTGCCGCTGCTGCTGATCGGCGGCTCCGGGATCATCGGCCCTGACGCCGGCCAGGGGCCGGGACGGCTCCAGTTCCTGCTCGGCTGCGTCACCGTACTGATCGCCTCGGTCGCTCTTGTCGCCCTGACCCCGAGCGGTGACGCGCCCTTCGTCGCCACCACCTTCCTGGCCACCGTCGGCACCCTCGCGACCTTCGTGGCGATCCTCACCGAGGCGTCCGCCACCGAGACCGCGGCCGTCTGCGCCCCGGTCGCCATCGGGATCGTCGCCTTCCTGCCCGGCCTCTCCGCCCGCTTCGCCCGGCTGCCCATCGGCTACGCCGCGCCGCGCAGCGCCGCGGGCGGCGGCTACGGCGACGACGCCTTCGCCGACCCGGACGCCACCGCCGAGGCGGAGCCCGTCGACGCCGAGCGCATCGCCGCGCAGGCCCGCCGCGGCCACGAGATGCTGCTCGGCCTGGTCGGCGGCTGCTCCGCGGTCGTCGTCGGCTCCGCGGCGGTCCTCGGCTTCTCGCACACGGTCTGGGGCCAGCTCCTCGCCCTCGCCGCCGGGCTGGCGATGCTGCTGCGCGCGCGGCTCTTCCGCTACACCTCGCAGGTCGCCTGCGCACTGGTCGCCGGCATCTCCGCCATCGCGCTGCTGATCCTCGGCCTGTCGCTGAACCCGCCCGCCGACCTGGTCAGGGAACTCCTGATGTACGGCGACCGGGGTTCCCTGGACATCCGTACGATCTGGCTCACCGCGAGCGTCGCCGCGGGCGCCGCACTGATCACCGCGACCGGCCTGATCGTGCCGCGCAAGGGCCTCTCGCCCTTCTGGGGCCGACTCCTTGATCTCGCCGAGGGCGCGCTGCTGCTCTCCCTGGTGCCGCTCTGCCTCGCCGTTCTCGACGTCTTCACCGCGGCCCGCGCGCTGACCAGCGGCTGAACGCCGTCCGGGGACCGCTTTCCGGGCTTCCGAGGGGCCGGCGGGCCCGGCCGACCGCGCGGTCGGCCGGACCCCTACGGGCTGGTACCCTGGGCGACGGCCGTTTGTGTACGTGATCCCGGAGTCATCGGCTCCGCGATCGGCGCGCAGCGGATCCCGCCTCCCGAGTTACGGAAGCTCCCCAGAGTATGAGACCTGGGGCACTCGGTGGCCACGAAACCCACGAGGAGTACGCGTGTCGCTCGACGCCGCTACGAAGAAGCAGATCATGACCGAGTTCGGCACCAAGGAAGGTGACACCGGCTCCCCCGAGGTCCAGGTCGCCATGTTGTCGCGCCGGATCTCGGACCTGACCGAGCACCTCAAGCTCCACAAGCACGACCACCACTCCCGCCGTGGTCTGCTGATCCTGGTCGGTCAGCGCCGCCGGCTGCTGCAGTACCTGGCCAAGAAGGACATCCAGCGCTTCCGTGCGCTGGTCGACCGCCTGGGCATCCGCCGCGGTGCGGCCGGCGGTGCCAAGTAAGCACGCCGTGAAGGGAGCGGTTCCCACTTCACTGGGAACCGCTCCCTTGGCGTATGTCCGGACCCCGGGCCACCACGGCCCCGGACCGGGCGCGCCGCCCCGGACGGCCGGAATGCCGTCCCGAGGCGAAGCTCAGTAATCTGGACGAGAAGCACAACTGAAGAGGAGGAGCGACCTCCGCCGCCGCCGGTCCTCGGTAGTGGCGCTCGGAACGGCGCGGCCCATGCCGCCGCCCCGGGTGCTTCGATCGAAGACCGGCCCGCACACAGGAGCGCTTCTCCGCCACCGTCCCCTGCCACACGGGCACCGGACGAAGACGAGGAGAAATCACTAGTGGAGAACGAGACCCACTACGCCGAGGCCGTTATCGACAACGGAACCTTCGGCACCCGCACCATCCGCTTCGAGACGGGCCGGCTGGCCCGTCAGGCCGCCGGCTCCGCCGTCGCCTACCTGGACGACGACACCATGGTGCTGTCGGCCACCACCGCTTCGAAGAAGCCCAAGGACCAGCTCGACTTCTTCCCCCTCACGGTGGACGTCGAGGAGCGGATGTACGCCGCCGGCAAGATCCCCGGCTCTTTCTTCCGCCGCGAGGGCCGGCCCTCCGAGGACGCGATCCTCACCTGCCGCCTGATCGACCGCCCGCTGCGCCCGTCCTTCAAGAAGGGCCTGCGCAACGAGATCCAGGTCGTCGAGACGATCATGGCGCTCAACCCCGACCACCTCTACGACGTGGTCGCGATCAACGCCGCTTCCTGCTCCACGCAGCTCGCCGGCCTGCCCTTCTCCGGTCCGATCGGCGGCACCCGCGTGGCCCTGATCAAGGGCCAGTGGGTCGCCTTCCCGACGCACACCGAGCTTGAGGACGCCGTCTTCGACATGGTCGTCGCCGGCCGCGTCCTGGACGACGGCGATGTCGCGATCATGATGGTCGAGGCCGAGGCCACCGAGAAGACCATCCAGCTCGTCAAGGACGGCGCCGAGGCCCCCACGGAGGAGGTCGTCGCCGCCGGCCTCGAAGCCGCGAAGCCCTTCATCAAGGTCCTGTGCAAGGCGCAGTCGGACCTCGCCGCCAAGGCCGCCAAGCCCACCGGCGAGTTCCCGGTCTTCCTCGACTACGAGGACGACGTCCTGGAGGCGCTCACCTCGGCCGTCAGGTCCGAGCTCGCCCAGGCGCTCACCATCGCCGGCAAGCAGGACCGCGAGGCCGAGCTGGACCGCGTCAAGGCGCTCGCGGGCGAGAAGCTGCTCCCGCAGTTCGAGGGCCGCGAGAAGGAGATCTCCGCCGCGTACCGCTCGCTGACGAAGTCCCTCGTCCGTGAGCGCGTCATCAAGGACAAGGTCCGTATCGACGGCCGCGGCGTCACGGACATCCGTACGCTCGCCGCCGAGGTCGAGGCCATCCCGCGGGTGCACGGCTCCGCGCTGTTCGAGCGTGGCGAGACCCAGATCCTGGGCGTCACCACCCTCAACATGCTCCGCATGGAGCAGCAGC
Source organism: Streptomyces sp. NPDC006923 (assembly GCF_040635655.1). Classification (NCBI taxonomy): domain Bacteria; kingdom Bacillati; phylum Actinomycetota; class Actinomycetes; order Kitasatosporales; family Streptomycetaceae; genus Streptomyces; species Streptomyces sp. NPDC006923. The sequence goes on along the minus strand of NZ_JBEYIF010000030.1, from coordinate 8,853 downwards.
TCGACACCCTCTCCCCGGTGACGCGCAAGCGCTACATGCACAACTACAACTTCCCGCCGTACTCCACCGGTGAGACCGGCCGCGTCGGTTCGCCGAAGCGCCGCGAGATCGGCCACGGCGCCCTGGCCGAGCGCGCGCTCGTGCCGGTGCTGCCGACGCGCGAGGAGTTCCCGTACGCCATCCGCCAGGTCTCCGAGGCGCTCAGCTCCAACGGCTCGACGTCGATGGGCTCGGTCTGCGCCTCCACCATGTCGCTGCTGAACGCCGGTGTGCCGCTCAAGGCCCCCGTCGCCGGTATCGCCATGGGCCTGATCTCGCAGGAGATCGACGGCGAGACGCACTACGTCACCCTCACCGACATCCTCGGTGCGGAGGACGCCTTCGGCGACATGGACTTCAAGGTCGCCGGTACGAAGACCTTCGTCACCGCGCTCCAGCTCGACACCAAGCTCGACGGCATCCCCGCCTCGGTCCTGGCCGCCGCGCTGAAGCAGGCCCGCGACGCACGCCTCCACATCCTCGATGTGATGAACGAGGCCATCGACGTCCCGGACGAGATGTCCCCGAACGCCCCGCGGATCATCACCGTCAAGATCCCGGTGGACAAGATCGGTGAGGTCATCGGCCCCAAGGGCAAGATGATCAACCAGATCCAGGAGGACACCGGCGCCGACATCACGATCGAGGACGACGGCACCATCTACATCGGTGCCGCCGACGGACCGGCCGCCGAGGCCGCCCGCGCCACGATCAACAGCATCGCCAACCCGACCATGCCGGAGGTCGGCGAGCGCTACCTGGGCACGGTCGTCAAGACCACCACCTTCGGCGCGTTCGTGTCGCTGCTCCCGGGCAAGGACGGTCTGCTGCACATCTCGCAGATCCGCAAGCTCTCCGGCGGCAAGCGCGTGGAGAACGTCGAAGACGTGCTCGGCGTGGGCCAGAAGGTCCAGGTCGAGATCGCCGAGATCGACCAGCGCGGCAAGCTCTCCCTCATCCCCGTGATCGAGGGTGAAGAGACAGACGAGAAGAAGGACGACTCCGCCCAGTGACGCGTAGTCCCCGGACGACGGCCCGCCCCTCCTCGGAGGCGCGGGCCGTCGCCCGTACCCAAACACTGCTCAAGGGCGAGAACGGCATTGGCACCGTCCGCCGTACGACCCTCCCCGGCGGCCTGCGCGTCGTCACCGAATCCCTGCCGTCGGTGCGCTCCGCCACCTTCGGCATCTGGGTGCAGGTCGGCTCCCGGGACGAGACACCGGCCCTCAACGGCGCCACCCACTATCTGGAACACCTCCTCTTCAAGGGCACGAACAGGCGCAGCGCCCTCGACATCTCCTCCGCCATCGACGCGGTCGGCGGAGAGATGAACGCCTTCACGGCGAAGGAGTACACCTGCTACTACGCACGGGTGCTCGACACCGATCTGCCGCTGGCCATCGATGTCGTCTGCGACATGCTGACCGGCTCGCTCATCGAGGCCGCGGACGTCGACGCGGAACGCGGCGTCATCCTCGAAGAGATCGCCATGACCGAGGACGACCCCGGCGACTGCGTGCACGACCTGTTCGCGGAGACGATGTTCGGTGACAGCCCCCTGGGCCGCCCCGTCCTCGGCACCGTCGACACCATCAACGCGCTGGACCGCGACCGGATCGCCCGCTTCTACCGCAAGCACTACGACCCGACGCGCCTCGTTGTCGCGGCCGCGGGCAATGTCGACCATGCCACGGTGGTGCGCCAGGTACGCCGCGCGTTCGACAAGGCCGGAGCCCTGTCCCGTGCGGACGCCATACCCGTGGCGCCCCGCGACGGCAGCCGCTCCCTGCGCACCGCGGGCCGCGTCGACGTACTGAACCGCAAGACCGAGCAGGCCCATGTCGTCCTCGGCATGCCCGGCCTCTCCCGCACCGACGAGCGCCGCTGGGCCCTCGGTGTCCTGAACACCGCGCTCGGCGGCGGTATGAGCTCCCGGCTCTTCCAGGAGGTACGGGAGAAGCGCGGACTCGCCTACAGCGTCTACTCCTACACCTCGGGCTTCGCCGACTGCGGGCTCTTCGGGGTCTACGCGGGCTGCCGCCCCAGCCAGGTCCATGACGTACTGAAGATCTGCCGCGACGAACTCGACCGCGCCGCAGCCGAAGGGCTCAGCGACGAGGAGATCGGCCGTGCCGTCGGCCAGCTCTCCGGCTCCACCGTCCTCGGCCTGGAGGACACCGGCGCGCTGATGAACCGGATCGGCAAGAGCGAGCTGTGCTGGGGGACCCAGATGTCCGTCGACGACATGCTGGCGCGGATAGCGGCCGTCACCCCGGACGACGTGCGCGCGGTCGCCCGCGATGTACTGGGACAGCGCCCCTCGCTGTCGGTCATCGGACCGCTCAAGGACAAGCAGGCGGCCCGTCTGGACGAAGCGGTCTCCCGCTGACCGGGCCGCACCCCGAAGCTGAAGGAAGCAGAGCAATGAGCAAGCTGCGCGTGGCCGTTCTCGGAGCCGGGGGCCGTATCGGCTCCGAGGCCGTCAGGGCCGTCGAGGCTGCCGACGACCTCGAACTGGTCGCCGCCCTCGGCCGGGGCGACAAGCTGGAGACCCTGGTGGAGACCGGCACCCAGGTCGCGGTGGAACTGACCACTCCGGCCTCGGTGATGGGCAACCTCGACTTCTGCGTGCGCCACGGTGTCCACGCGGTCGTCGGCACCACCGGCTGGACCGACGAGCGGCTCGCGCAGCTCAACACCTCGCTGGCCGCGTCGCCGGAGACAGGTGTGCTGATCGCGCCGAACTTCTCCATCGGCGCGGTCCTCACCATGAAGTTCTCCCAGACCGCGGCCCGCTACTTCGAGTCGGTCGAGATCATCGAGCTGCACCACCCGGACAAGGCCGACGCCCCGTCCGGCACCGCCACCCGCACGGCCCAGCTCATCGCCGCGGCGCGCGCGGAGGCGGACCTCGGCGACCAGCCCGACGCCACGGTCACCGCGCTGGACGGAGCACGCGGCGCGGACGTCGACGGGGTGCCGGTCCACTCGGTACGCCTCCGGGGCCTCCTGGCCCACCAGGAAGTCATCCTCGGCGGTGAGGGCGAGACCCTCACCGTCCGCCACGACTCCCTGCACCACAGCAGCTTTATGCCGGGCATCCTGCTCGGCGTGCGCCGCGTGGTCTCCACCCCGGGCCTCACATTCGGCCTGGAACACTTCCTCGACCTGAGCTGATCCCATGCGCGCGAAGATCACCTACTGTGTCACCGCCGCTGTGCTGGTCCTGTACTTCCTCCTGGCCGGCAGCCGCGGTGTGCTGCTGATCCAGCAGGGCACGGCGCTCACCGTCGCCTTCGGGGTCGCGGTGCTGATCCTGCCGGCCATCGGCATCTGGTTCCTCTGGAAGAACACCCAGTTCGTCAGCCGCGCCAACCGGCTCGCGGCGGAGCTGGACGCCGAAGGCGGCCTGCCGGTCGACGAGTTGGTCCGTACGCCGGGCGGCCGTATCGACCGGGACTCCGCGGACGCCGTCTTCGCCGAGCGCCGCGCGGAGACGGAGGACTCACCGGACGACTGGCGCTGCTGGTTCCGGCTCGCGGTCGCCTACCACGACGCCAGGGACACCCCGCGCGCCCGCAAGGCGATGCAGCGGGCCATCGCGCTCCACGACGGCAGGCCCGTGCGGGTCTGACCCGGCACGGCCCCGGACGAGCCCGTCCTACGCAGAGCGGGGCCCGGCCTGCACAGGCCGGGCCCCGCTCTGTTGTGGACGATGTCAGGCCGGACGGTATTCGTCGTTCCACGCCTCGACCGCGTCCGCCGACCGGTCGAAGGCCACGGCGCGCGACAGGAAGTCCGCGTTGTGGTCGGTGAGCAGCGGCAGCGGCTCGCCCCTGCGGCGTACGAGCAGGAGCGCCTGCCCCTGCACGGTGCGCGGCATCCCGAGCCACCGCACGGGCTGCTGGACGGTGCGGACCGCCGTGACCTGGTTCCACGGCACCGTCGTGGTCGTCAGCAGGCTCACCCGGCGCACTCCGTGCCGGCTCACCCACGCGCCCATGCGCAGCATCCGCAACGCGACGGCGATTCCCACCAGCGCGAGGCCGAGACAGAACACCGCGCCCGGCATCGCGCCCGCGGCGGCGGTGATCACCGCCGCGAGGAGTACGAACGAGGCGAGCAGCAGAAGCAGCGCGGCCGCCGCCACCCGCCAGGGGCCTGGGCGGTACGGACGCCGCCAATGGTCATGATCGTCGAACGGCAGCGCGACATCCTCGGTGGTCGCGTCAAAAGCACGGTCGGCCGTCAGGAAGGGCAGGGGCACGACTGATCCTCACTCACAAGCACGCTCGATTGCTGTGCCCGGTGAGGCTATCGATCACGCCCCGGGCCGGACCACCCGAGGGGGGCCGGACGAGTCAGCGGCCCTGGGACGCCTCGGAGCGCTGTGAGTGACCGGGGGCCTGGTCCGGCTGAAGGGCGGGCAGCCCGAAGAGCAGCGAGCCCGCGAATCCGGCCGCCACCGCCAGTCCGACCAGAGCCCGGCTGACCTGCTGCGACCTGCTCGCGCGCGGCCTGGGGGGCGGAGTGACGTTACTGCGGAAGCGGTCGGCCTCGGCGACGAATGCGAATGGGACGGCCTCACGCCGGCGAAACATGGGTGACTCTCCTTGCGATCTCGTAACGGGACACCACGGATGTGTCAGCCGCTGCTCATGGAGACGAACAACGGCACCATTCGGTGCCCGGATTCCCCGCTTTGTCGAGTCAACGCCAGAAGGGGCCGTCGAGCCTCCACTGTCGGTGGGGCGCCGTAGAGTGGACGCCGCCCACGTGATGTGACTGGAAGGACCCCGCTGGTGAGCGACACCCCCGCCGAGACCAAACCGAGCTTCCGCAGCGATGTCACCGTCGAGCTGGTGAAGCACAGCGCGGGTGACTCCGATGTGCTGTGGGCCGCTCGGGTGTCCACCGCGGGCGAGCAGTCCCTGGACGAGCTGTCGAAGGACCCCGAGCGGTCGAAGGGGCTCATCAATTTCCTGATGCGGGACCGGCACGGCAGCCCCTTCGAGCACAACTCGATGACCTTCTTCATCAACGCCCCGATCTTCGTCTTCCGCGAATTCATGCGCCACCGCGTCGGCTGGTCGTACAACGAGGAGTCCGGTCGCTACCGCGAGCTGCAGCCGGTCTTCTACGTCCCGGGCCCCTCCCGCAAGCTTGTCCAGGAAGGCCGCCCGGGGAAGTACGTGTTCGCCGACGGCACCCCGGAGCAGCAGGAGCTGGCCTCCCGCGCGATGGAGACCTCGTACCTCCAGGCTTACGAGGCGTACCAGGAGATGCTGGCCGGCGGCATCGCCCGCGAGGTGGCCCGCGCGGTCCTCCCGGTCGGCCTCTTCTCGTCGATGTACGCCACCTGCAACGCCCGCTCGCTGATGCACTTCCTCGGCCTGCGCACCCAGCACGAACAGGCGAAGGTCCCGTCTTTCCCACAACGTGAGATCGAGATGGTCGGAGAGCGGATGGAAGAGCACTGGGCGAAGCTCATGCCGCTCACTCATGCGGCCTTCAACGGCAACGGCCGGGTCGCTCCATGACGGCTGCCCCGGGCACTGATGTACGGTCGGCCGAGTGAAGCGTCCGGATTGCGGCGTTTCGAGAAGTTCATCTACGCTGATCAAACGGACCCGGCACTGCTTGAACCCCCGAGCAGGCAGTGCCGGGCTCCTCTTGTCCCGTCCCCCAAAGGGACACGGCGAGCTGAGCAGCGAGTAGCGTGTTACCCATGGCTCCGATCTCCACTCCGCAGACCCCCTTCGGGCGGGTCCTCACCGCGATGGTCACGCCCTTCACAGCGGACGGCGCACTCGACCTCGACGGTGCCCAGCGGCTCGCCGCCCATCTGGTGGACGCAGGCAACGACGGCCTGATCCTGAATGGCACCACCGGCGAGTCGCCCACCACCAGCGACGCGGAGAAAGATCAGCTCGTACGGGCCGTCCTGGAGGCCGTGGGAGACCGCGCCCATGTCGTGGCGGGCGTCGGCACCAATGACACCCACCACAGCCTGGAGCTGGCCCGCGCCGCCGAGCGCGCCGGGGCGCACGGCCTGCTCGCTGTGACGCCGTACTACAACAAGCCGCCGCAGGAGGGCCTGTTCCGGCACTTCTCCGCCATCGCCGACGCGACCGGCCTGCCGGTGATGCTGTACGACATCCCCGGCCGCAGCGGAGTCCCCATCGACACCGAGACGATCGTCCGTCTCGCGCGTCACCCGCGCATCGTCGCCAACAAGGACGCCAAGGGCGACCTCGGCCGGGCGAGCTGGGCCATCGCACAGTCCGGTCTGGCCTGGTACTCGGGTGACGACATGCTCAACCTCCCGCTGCTCTCGGTCGGCGCGGTCGGCTTTGTCTCCGTCGTCGGCCATGTGGTCACTCCGGAGCTGCGCGCCCTTCTCGACGCCCATCTCACCGGCGATGTCCAGAAGGCCACCGAGATCCACCAGAAGCTGCTCCCGGTCTTCACCGGCATGTTCCGCACCCAGGGTGTGATCACCACCAAGGCCGCGCTCACGCTGCAGAAGCTGCCGGCCGGACCCCTGCGCCTCCCGCTCGTCGAGCTGTCCGACCATGAAACGGCCCAGCTCAAGATCGATCTTGCGGCCGGCGGGGTACAGCTCTAACCACAGACTTCACAACTGAATACGCGACGACAGAGGTACCCGGACAACCGGTCCACACAGACAACAGCAAGTGCACGAATGTCATGCGCGCCACGTGCCTCAACGGCACGTGGCGTGCGTGGTGAGGAGAGTCTTTTGAGTCATCCGCATCCCGAACTCGGCGCCCCGCCGAAGCTGCCCAAGAACGGCCTGCGCGTCACCCCGCTCGGCGGCCTGGGCGAGATCGGCCGCAATATGACGGTCTTCGAGTACAACGGCCGTCTGCTCATCGTCGACTGCGGCGTCCTCTTCCCCGAGGAGGAGCAGCCCGGCATCGACCTGATCCTGCCGGACTTCACCACCATCAGGGACCGCCTCGACGACATCGACGGCATCGTGCTCACGCACGGCCACGAGGACCACATCGGGGGCGTCCCCTATCTGCTCCGGCTGAAGGCGGACATCCCGCTGATCGGCTCCAAGCTGACGCTCGCGCTGATCGAGGCGAAGCTCCAGGAGCACCGCATCCGGCCGTACACCCTTGAGGTCACCGAGGGCCATCGCGAGCGCATCGGCCCGTTCGACTGCGAATTCGTCGCGGTGAACCACTCGATCCCGGACGCTCTGGCCGTCGCCATCCGCACTCCCGCGGGCATGGTGGTCCACACCGGCGACTTCAAGATGGACCAGCTCCCGCTGGACCGCAGGCTGACCGACCTGCCGACCTTCGCCAAGCTCGGCGAGGAGGGCATCGACCTGCTGCTGGCGGACTCCACCAACGCGGAGGTCCCGGGCTTCGTCCCGCCCGAGCGGGACATCTCGAATGTCCTGCGGCAGGTCTTCGGCAGCGCCCAGAAGCGCATCATCGTGGCCAGTTTCGCCAGCCATGTGCACCGTATCCAGCAGATCCTCGACGCCGCCCACGAGTACGGCCGCAGGGTCGCCTTCGTCGGCCGTTCGATGGTCCGCAACATGGGTATCGCTCGCGACCTGGGGTATCTGCGCGTCCCGGCGGGTCTGGTCGTCGATGTCAAAACGCTCGACGACCTTCCGGACCACGACATCGTCCTCGTGTGCACCGGCTCCCAGGGCGAACCGATGGCCGCGCTCTCACGCATGGCCAACCGCGATCACCAGATCCGGATCGTCCAGGGCGACACGGTGATCCTGGCGTCGTCGCTCATCCCGGGCAATGAGAACGCGGTCTACCGCGTCATCAACGGCCTGAGCAGATGGGGCGCGAACGTCGTCCACAAGGGCAACGCCAAGGTCCATGTCTCGGGCCATGCCTCGGCCGGCGAGCTGCTGTACTTCTACAACATCTGCAAGCCCAAGAACCTGATGCCGGTCCACGGTGAATGGCGTCATCTGCGCGCCAACGCGGAACTGGGCGCGCTGACGGGCGTTCCCAAGGACCACATCGTCATCGCGGAGGACGGCGTCGTCGTCGACCTCGTCGACGGCAAGGCCAGGATCGTGGGCAAGGTCCAGGCCGGCTATGTCTACGTCGACGGACTCTCGGTGGGCGATGTCACCGAGACCTCCCTCAAGGACCGCCGCATCCTCGGTGACGAGGGAATCATCTCGGTCTTCGTGGTGGTCGACTCCACGACGGGCAAGGTCGTCGGAGGCCCCCACTTCCATGCCCGGGGCTCCGGCATCGAGGACTCGGCGTTCGCGGCCGTGCTGCCCAAGGTCGAAGAAGCCATCGCCAGGTCGGCCCTGGACGGGGTCGCGGAACCGCACCAGATCCAGCAGCTCGTCCGCCGCTCGGTGGGCAAGTGGGTCTCGGACACTTACCGCAGGCGCCCGATGATCCTTCCCGTCGTCGTCGAGGTCTGACGCCGCAACTGCCGCCCGGCGGCCGGTGTCTGACCCCGGGCCCGGAGCGGAGGGCCTCGATTTGCGTCGATGCCCTCCGCTCCAGTACGTTTACGGCTCCACCTGGACGGGAACCCGGTACAAATCATGTGCCGGACACCCTCTCGGACAGAGGGAAATCCGACTCGGATAACTCTGATAAAGTCGGAGCAGCCGAAAGGCAAAAGGCCAGTCCAAAGGCCACCGGAATTCAAGAGGCAAGAACAGCCAAATGAATCTGGTAAGGTTGGAAACACGAAGTACAGAATGAAATGAAGTACCGGAGGGAAGCGCCCGGAGGGCCCGGAGACGGGGCTGAAGGAAGCGTTCGTTCCTTGAGAACTCAA
>NZ_JBEYIF010000029.1:0-47016 GCF_040635655.1 Streptomyces sp. NPDC006923 | reverse complement strand
AAAGGGCAGCCACTTCCTTGCCTTCCTCGGCCTCGCCGCAGCCCTCACCTGCTACAAAAGACTCGCGAAGCTCGCCACGTGAGACATCCTCTAAGTTCGCGTTTCCTCGATGTAAGTTAGCGATCTCGCCCCGACTTCCGCCAGGGAGGCAGGGAAAGTCTTTATCAAGGCGACCGGACAATTGCTGCTGATAGCGGCATTTTCCCCGTCAGGGAGGGTCGGGTTCCCGGCTGCGGCCCTTGACTTACTTTTCTTGTCGGTCCTAACTTTCAGGCGTCCCGGGCCGATCGCCGTGTCGGCTCTCCGCCGGACCGATGGAGGCCCACCCATGCGCCCAGGGCGCTCACCCGCGCGGCTTCGCGCACTCGCCGCGGCGGTCACCGGGGCAGTGTTCGTCGCGGTGCTGGCCGGCTGCACGCAGGACGGCGGCCGGATCGACATGGCTCCCACCGGCGGTGTCCCCGTGCGCGGCGGTACCGCGACCATGGCCCTGCCGCCGGCCGCGACCCCCAACTGGATCTTCCCCATCGGCGCGCCCGGTTATGGCGCCTCCTACAACTACGCGATCCAGTCGCTGCTGTACCTGCCGGTGTACGACGCGGTGAAACGGGACGGCGCGCTCACCACCACCGGCCCCAACACCCTTGGCGGCAAGCCCGTCTACAGCGATGGGAACACGACCGTCACCGTGCCGCTGCGCGAGGACATCACCTGGTCCGACGGACGTCCTGTGACCTCACGGGACATCGAGTTCTGGTTCAATCTGGTCAAGGCCAACAAGGCGGACTGGGGCAACTACTCGGTCGGCACGATGCCCGACAACGTCAAACGCTTCGAGACCGTCGACGCGCACACCGTACGGCTGCGCCTGGACCGCGCGTACAACCCCGACTGGTTCACCGCCAACCAGCTCACACTGATGCGCGCCCTGCCGCAGGCCGCCTGGGACGCGAAGACCGACGGTGGGAAGACGGGGGACTGGGACCGCACCACCGCCGGGGCCAAGGCCGTGTTCGCCCGGCTGACCCGGCACTCCAAGAGCCTGGGCTCCTATGCCAGGGACCCGCTCTGGAAAACGATCAACGGCCCCTGGAAGATAGCCGAATGGCGGGACTCCGGCCAGGTCTCTCTCGTACCGAACCCCCGGTACACCGGCGACGACCGGCCGCACCTCGACAAGGTCGTCCTCAAGCCCTTCACCACCACCGACTCCGAATTCAATGTGCTGCGTTCCGGCGGGGTCGACTACGGCTACATCCCGCCCTCCGCGCTGGCGCAGAAGGCGAAGTTCGAGAGCCGGGGCTACCGCGTCGACCCGTGGGAGGGCTGGGCGGTCACCTACATCGTCTACAACTTCAACTCCTCCCACGCGGGACCGGAGATGAGGCAGCTCTACCTACGCCAGGCCATGCAGCACCTCGTCGACCAGCGGGCCATGAGCGATGTCGTCTGGCAGGGCAGCGCCGATCCGACGCTCGGCCCCGTGCCCGCCAAGCCGAAGACGCAGTACCTCTCCGACTCCATGGAACGGAACCCGTATCCGTACTCCGTGAGCAGGGCCAGGGCCCTGCTGACCGGACACGGCTGGAGCATCCACGACGGTGAGGCCCGTTGTGTACGACCCGGTACCGGCGCGGGGGAGTGCGGGGCCGGCATCCGGAAGAACGCGCCGCTGAGGCTCACACTGCTCTCCCAGTCGGGCTCCACCGAGACGACAAACATGATGCAGGAGCTGAAGTCCTCCCTCAGCAAGGCCGGTATCGACCTGACGATACGTCAGCAACCGCTCAACTCCGTCCTCGGGAACTCCGTGCCCTGCAAGGCGGGAGAGCCCGGCTGCGCGTGGGACATGTCGTTCTTCGGAACGGCAGGGAGCTGGTACTACCCGCTCAACCCCAGCGGTGAGCAGCTCTTCTCCACCGGGGCCTCCGCCAACTTCGGCAACTACTCCGACCCGAGGGCGGACCGGCTCATCCGCGCCGTGCAGTACTCGGCGGACCCCAACGCCACACACGCGTACGGCGAATATCTCGCCAGGCAACTGCCCGTCATGTGGATGCCCAACCCCGCCTACCAGGTCTCCGTCATCCGCAACGACCTGCGCGGCGTCGACCAGAACCCGACCGTCACCATCGCCCCCCAGGACTGGTACTACGTCAAGAAGGGAGCCGACCAGTGACCGGCTTTCTCGTCAAACGCCTGCTCCAGGCGGTGGTCGTCCTCTTCCTGGTGTCGGTCATCGTCTTCGTCCTGCTCCATCTGCTGCCGGGCGGACCCGCTCGCGCCATCCTCGGGCCCAAGGGCACTGCCCAGCAGATCGCGCACTTCAACGACGTCCAGGGCTACAACCGCTCACTGCCCCTGCAATATCTCGCCTATCTGAAACGCCTGCTCACCGGGGACCTGGGGGAGTCCTACAAACTCAACCAGCCGGTGGCCGATCTGCTGGTCCAGCGGCTGCCCAAAACACTGGTGCTCACCGCGCTCGCCACCCTGCTCGCCGTGATCGTCGCGATTCCGCTCGGGCTGGTGCAGGCCGTGCGCCGGGGGAGGACGACCGACTATCTGCTCACCGGCGCGGCCTTTCTCGCCTACGCCACCCCGGTTTTCTTCCTCGGACTGATCCTCATCGTCGTCTTCAGCCAGACACTGCCGCTGTTCCCCGCCGAAGCACCGCAAGGGGAGTCCCTCTCCTCCATCTTCAGCGGGTTCTCCGGCATGGTGCTGCCCATTGTCACCATGGCACTCGGCATCATCGCGATGTTCAGCCGCTACATGCGCTCCGCCACCCTCGACAACCTCACCGAGGAGTATGTGCGCACCGCGGCGGCCAAGGGCCAGTCCAACCGGCGGATCCTTGTGAAACATGTCCTGCGCAACGCGCTCATCCCGCTCGTCACACTCCTCGGCCTGTATCTGCCGACGCTGTTCAGCGGCGCGCTGGTGGTCGAGGCGATGTTCAACTACCCGGGGATGGGACTGCTGTTCTGGAACGCCGCGCAGGGCTCCGACTTTCCCGTCCTGCTCGGGGTGACGCTGGTCGTCGGCGTCGCCACCGTCGTCGGATCGCTTCTGACCGACATCGTCTACGCCGTTCTCGACCCCAGGATCCGGAGCGTCTCATGAGCACCGCCGCTGTCGTGGCGCCCGGCCACGAGGACGCCGACCTGGCGACCCCCTCCCTCGCCCGCCGTACCCTGAGGGTCTTCACCGGCAATAAACTGGCCCTCACCGGTGTGATCGTGCTCGTACTGCTGCTGGCGTTCTGCTACCTCGGCCCGCTGATCCATCCCACCGACCAGGTCCACACCGACCTGTCCCGGGCCAACCTGCCGCCCGGCAGCCCCGGCCACCTCCTCGGCACCACCGACCTCGGATACGACCTGCTCGGCCGGCTGATGACGGCCGGCCGGTCCTCCCTGGAAGTCGGCCTCGCCGCCGGGCTGCTCGCCACACTCTTCGGCACGGTCTGGGGAGCGGTCTCCGGCTATTTCGGCGGCTGGACCGACGCCGTGATGATGCGGATCACCGATGCCGCGCTCGCCATCCCCGCGATGTTCCTGCTGGTGGTCGTCGCGGCGATCATCACACCCAGCGAGGGCGTTCTAGTCATGATCATCGCGGCGGTGGCCTGGCTCTCCCCGGCCCGGCTGGTCCGGGGTGAGGCGCTCGCCCTGCGCGACCGCGAGTATGTCCAGGCGATGCGGATGATGGGTGGCGGTGGTGTCCGCGCCGTGTTCCGGCACATCGTGCCCAACGCCATCGGCACGGTCATCGTCAACTGCACCTTCCAGATAGCCGACGCCATCCTCTATGTCAGCTACCTGGCCTTCCTCGGTCTGAGCGTCCCGCCGCCCGCCACCGACTGGGGCTCGATGCTCTCCGCGGGCATCACCTACACCCAGAACGGCTACTGGTGGCTGATCTTCCCGCCGGGTATCGCCATCGTGCTGGTCGTCGGCGCCTTCAACTTCATCGGTGACGGCCTCCGGGACGCCTTCGAAGTGCGGCTCCAGAAGAAGTAGCCGCCGCCTGACCGCCCTTTCCACCGCCGCACCGTCCGGAGGAACCACCCATGACCGATCCGCTGCTCCGGATCGACGACCTGCACGTCGACATAGCGACCCGCGACCGGACCGTCCACGCCCTCGACGGAATCAGCCTCGATCTGGCCCCCGGCGAAGCCCTCGGTGTGGTCGGCGAGTCCGGCTGCGGAAAGACGATGACCGCACTCAGCGTGCTCGGCCTGCTTCCGGCCGGCGGCGCCGTCACGGCGGGCCGGATCCTCTTCGACGGGCATGATCTCGCAGCCGGAGGCGAACGCCTTCTGCGGGACGTCCGCGGCGACACCATCGGCATGGTCTTCCAGGATCCGCTGACCTCCCTCAATCCCACCATGACCATCGGCGCCCAGGTCGCCGAGCCCCTGCTGCTCCACCGCGACCTGACCAAGCGGGAGGCATGGGCCAGAGCGGAGGAGATGCTCGGACTCGTCGGGATGCCGCGCCCGGCGGAGCGGATGAGGAACTATCCGCACCAGCTCTCCGGCGGGATGCGCCAGCGAGTGGCCATCGCCATGGCACTGGTCTGCGAGCCGAAGCTCCTGATCGCCGACGAGCCCACCACCGCTCTCGATGTCACCACCCAGCACCAGATACTCGAACTCATCGGCGATCTCCGCTCCCGCCTCGGCATGGCGATGATTCTGGTCACCCATGACCTCGGCGTCATCGCCCACCGCGTCGACCGGGTCGCGGTGATGTACGCGGGCAAGGTCGCCGAGACGTCCGGCGTACGGGACCTCTTCGCGCGCCCCCGGCACCGCTACACCGAGGCACTGTTCGCCGCCCTCCCGGAGAGGGCACTCGTCGGCGCCACCGAACTGCGTACCATCCCCGGGCTGCCGCCCAACCTCGCCGTTCCCCAGCACGGCTGCCGCTTCGCCGCGCGCTGTTCGTACGCCACCGAGGTGTGCCGTGCGCAGGAGCCCGCGCTGAGCGAGGGGGACCACCGGTTCGCCTGTTTCCACCCCGTGCCCGAGGACAGCGGCGCGGAGCGCGAGGAAGTGCCGTCCGGCGCCGGGCGGCAGTCGGCCGTCGTGCCGTCCGGCGCGGCGCTGCTGGAGATCACCGGCCTCCACAAGGATTTCCCGCTGACCGGCGGTCCGTTCTCCCGTGGGCGCGGCACGGTCAGCGCTGTCGGCGGGGTCACCTTGAGCGTCAGGAAGGGTGAGACCTTCGGCATGGTCGGCGAGTCCGGCTGCGGCAAGACCACCCTCGGGCGGCTTGTCGCGGGACTCGAAACCCCCACCTCGGGCTCGATCGCGTTCGAGGGCCAGGACCTGACGGAGATGGACCGTGGCCGGCGCCGCGCCCACCGCCGGAAGATACAACTGATGTTCCAGGACTCCACCGCCGCCATGGACCCCCGTATGCGCGTCGGAACCATCCTGCGCGAGCCTCTGGTCATCCAGGGGGTGGGCGACCGCGCGGACCAGGACCGTACGGTCGGAGAACTGCTCGACGCGGTCGGTCTGCCGCGCGGCGCCGTCGAACGCTATCCGCACGAGTTTTCGGGAGGCCAGCGACAGCGCCTCGGCCTGGCACGCGCGTTGACGCTCTCCCCGGAGCTGATCGTCGCCGATGAGCCGGTCTCCGCGCTCGATGTCTCCGTCCAGGCACAGATCCTCAACCTCATGCGGGACCTCCAGCGCGACCTCGGCCTGACCTATCTCCTCATCTCGCACGATCTGGCCGTCGTCCGCCACCTCGCGGACACGGTCGGAGTGATGTACCTCGGCAAGCTGGTGGAGGCGGGCCCGGCGGAGCGGATCTACACCGGTCCACTGCACCCGTACACCCGTGGCCTCCTCGACACCGTCAATGTCCCGGAACCGGACCGGGCCGGGCCCGGCCGCGCACCGCTCGGCGGCGAGACACCGTCCGCGGCGCATCCGCCCTCCGGCTGCCGGTTCCGTACGCGCTGCCCGATCGCCCAGGACATCTGCGCCGAGACCGAACCGCCGGTGACCACCCCGGCGGGCGCCGGTCACCAGGTCGCCTGCCACTTTCCGCTGGTCTGAGCCGGTGTGTCGGGCCGGGGCGCACGGCGGCCAACCGCACGGCGTCCGGGCCGTGACCGGCGGATCTGACTCGTACGGCCCAGCATCGCTGTCCCCCCGGGCGCCGTGCCGCCGAGAGTGGAGGGGTACGCCCTCGCCTCGACACCCCGGAGCCCGCGATGACCTGTCAGAACCGAAGCGACCTCGGCCTGCTCGCCCTGCGGCTCGGCACCGGAGCGGTACTCGCCGCGCACGGTGCCCAGAAACTGTTCGGGTGGTTCGGCGGTGGAGGGATCGAAGCGACCGCCCAGGGCATGGAGGCGATGGGCTTCCGGCCCGGCAGGGCGAGCGCGGTCGCCGCCGGGCTCGCCGAGGCCGGCGGTGGGGCGCTGCTGGCCCTGGGCCTGGCCACCCCGGCGGCGGGGGCGGCGGTGGTGGGCGAGATGGCGACGGCTGCCTCGGTGCACGCTCCCAACGGTTTCTTCAATCAGTCGGGCGGCGCCGAATATCCGGTCCTCCTCGGCTGGGCCGCCGCCTCCCTCGCGGTCATGGGCGCCGGCCGCTACTCGCTCGACCATGTCACCTGCTACCGCCTCGACCGGCCCTGGATGGTTCCCGCGGCGCTCGCGGGGAGTTCGGCCGCCGCGGCCCTGATCATCTGCAGGCGGGCCCGGGCGACGGCGGCGGCCCAGGACCCGAAGGACGCCGGCACCGAGGGCTGACAGCCGCCGGCCGCCAGATCCGGGGACGGGCAGCAGAGCCCCGGCGCCAGGCTCGAACGGAGCATCGCCGTACGCGAGTTGGCGTTGGGCCGGAGGTGACTCGCGATCCCCGTCCCACCGATGGCCGGGCGGCGCCACTCTCGTAACTCACCCCCGTTGTGGTGCTCATGGAGGTGAGTGACGGCGGGTGCGACACCGTGTCTCCTTTTCGTACGAAGAAGGGCACTCCTGTTCAGGTTTGGCATCTCGTCCGAGTGACGGTTCTTCCTGTGTCTGGTCACCATGCCGCCCGGCATGTCATAAAAGTGACCCCGACAAGGGAGGAAATCATGAACAAGCTGGGCATCAAGCGTCGAGTCACTACAACCTTCGCCGTACTCGTGGTCGCTGGTTCCGGAGTCCTGGCCGCCACACCGGCCCATGCCACCACCCCGGAAGCCACCGCCTCGGTCTCCTGGCCGGCTCTTCCCAAGGGAAAGGTGGTCTCAAGGATCACACTGAACATCCGTGAGGACCCGACCACCAACTCCCCGTCCCTGGGCGGGCTCCGGCCGGGCGCGATCGTCGCCCTGGACTGCAAGGTCAGGGGACAGAATGTGAACGGCAACAACCTCTGGTACCTGCTCGCGGACGGAGCGCCCGGCTATGTCGCGGCCCGTTACGTCCAGAACCTGTCGTACGTGCCGTACTGCGAGGACTGACGGCCCCGGGCCGCGAGAGACCCGGCCGACGACGATCGTCCTGACAACTGACCGCCCGCGTAGCGGAGTTGCTCCAGCCGACCGCTGGAGATCCCAGTCGGCATGTCGGCCGACGCCTCCGCGGGAGCGCATTGATGATGCCTCCCGGGGCGGGCCCCTTCGACGGGTGTACCGGGCCGCGCGCCCCGCCCGTGTGCGGGAACGACGAGCAGCGCACTCCTCGGCCCTTACGATCACCCCGGCACCGGGCCGCTGACGAGGGCCCCCACCGGACGGGGCATCCGGGCGGACGGGATGTCCGGCCCAACGGGACGTCCGGCAACCACGCGCGGCGGTTGCCGGCGTTCCGGGCCGGGGCCGGAGCGATGTGCCGAACGCACTGGGAACACCGGCGGCAGTCGTGCCCACATGGTGGGTATGCAACGGAATCATCCGATTGACGCAGCGATCAAGGTCCTCTTAGCGTGTCCACGTCACGGGTGGGCGGCAGGCCTCCCGGACGGGCATGGGGGGCACCTTGCGCAGATCGAAGAGAACGACGGCCGCCGTCCTGGCCGGCGCCGCGGCGCTGATACTCGCGACCACCGGGATGACGGCCCTGCCGTCCACCGGGCGGGAGCGCGACACCGGGACCTCGGCGAAGACAACCATCGGTCCGGGCGGGACAGTTACCCTGATCACCGGTGACCAGGTCCTCCTGGACGGCCGGGGCAAGGTGGTGCGACTACGGCCCGCCAAGGGCCGTCAGTCCGTCCCGGCCCAGATCCGTGAGGTCAAGGGGCACACCTACGTACTGCCCTCGGACGCCGCCGGAATGATCGCCACCGGCAAACTCGACATGCGGCTGTTCGACGTGACCGAGCTGAGCCGCCCCGAATACCGCGAACTCGTCGGTGACGGGATCCCGTTGATCGTCACCTACACGAGCCCGGGATCGCGCTCCGCCACGCGTGACACACTGCGCGCCCAGCCCGGCACGACCGTACGCGCCGAGATCGGCTCGGTCGGCGGCGAAGCGCTGACCGTACGCGGGCCGAGCGCCGCCGCGGTGTGGACCTCGCTTACCACCGGCTCCGCCCAGGGCCACCGGCTCGCCCCAGGAGTGCGCTCCCTCCGCCTCGACGGCCTGGTCAAGGCATCCCTCGATGTCAGTGTGCCGCAGATAGGGGCACCGGACGCCTGGCACGCCGGCTACGACGGCGCAGGGGTGCGGGTCGCCGTGCTGGACACGGGCGTGGACACCCGCCACGCCGATCTGGCGTCCCAGGTGGTCGCCGAGGAGAACTTCACCAACACCCCTGATGTCACCGACCACTTCGGCCATGGAACGCATGTCGCCTCGACGATCGCCGGCACCGGCGCCGCTTCCGGAGGGAAGTACAAGGGGGTGGCGCCCGGAGTGGAACTGATCAGCGGCAAGGTGCTCAACGACGGTGGCGCCGGCACCGAATCCTCGATCATGGCGGGCATGGAGTGGGCGGTCGAACAGGGCGCCACGATCGTCAATCTCTCTCTCGGCGGCGGCGACACCCCTGGTGACGATCCGCTGGAGGAGACCGTCAACAAGCTCTCGGACCGGGCCCTGTTCGTGATCGCCGCGGGCAACGACGGACCCGGAGCGGGCACACTGGGCTCTCCGGGCACCGCGCAGAGCGCGCTCACCGTGGGGGCCGTCGACAAGCAGGACGCACTCGCGAGCTTCTCCTCCCGGGGACCGCGTGCGGGCGACAGCGGCCTCAAGCCCGATCTGACCGCGCCCGGCGTGGACATCACCGCGGCGGCAGCGGCCGGGAGCCGTATCGACACCAGCCCGGGGACTCCGCATCCGGCGCCCGGCTATCTCACGATCTCCGGCACCTCGATGGCCACTCCGCATGTGGCGGGCGCCGCCGCGCTCCTTTCGCAACAACACCCGGAATGGAGCGGCACACGGCTCAAGGAGGCGCTCGTCGGGTCCGCGAGGCCGGGCCCCTACAGCGCCGTGGAGCAGGGGAGCGGCCGCGTCGACATGACCCGGGCCGTCGCCCAGAGCGTCGTCGCGGAGCCGGCCTCGCTGAGCTTCGGAGCCCCCGCCTGGCCGCACGACGACGACCAGCCGATCACCAAGACCCTCACCTACCGCAACACCGGCGGCGCGGCGATCACCCTGGACCTGTCCGCCACCGCCACGGGACCGGCGGGAACGCCCGCGCCGGACGGCTTCTTCACGCTCGGCGCGTCCAGCGTGAGCGTCCCGGCCGGTGGCACCGCGTCCGTCGATGTGACGGCGGACGCCAGGCTCGGCGGCACCCTCGGCGTGTACAGCCTGGCCGTCACCGCGAGCGCCAGCAAGCAGAGCGTCCGGACCGCGGGCGCGCTCAACCTGGAGGGTGAGATGTACAACCTCACGCTCCGGGCGACCGCGCGTGACGGCTCGGTGCCGGCG
Source organism: Streptomyces sp. NPDC006923 (assembly GCF_040635655.1). Classification (NCBI taxonomy): domain Bacteria; kingdom Bacillati; phylum Actinomycetota; class Actinomycetes; order Kitasatosporales; family Streptomycetaceae; genus Streptomyces; species Streptomyces sp. NPDC006923. Next base: position 37,107 of record NZ_JBEYIF010000029.1, on the reverse strand, counting down.
GACGGCGACTGGTCGGGATACATCTACAACCTGGACGCGGACACCATGGTCGCCGTCTCCGGTGACCGCGGGACGGCCCAACTCCGGCTGCCCCGCGCCCACTACACCGTCCTCGGCGAAGTGCCGCTGCTGAGCCCCGAGCTCTACTACATCGGCGACGACTTTGTCGCCGCGCCCCGGCTTCTGCTCGACAAGGACACCACACTCCCGGTCGACGCGCGGAAGACCAAACTGATCGACCTGGCGGCACCGGACCCGGACGCCTCGTACGCGTCGGGGTTCGTGACCATCACCCCCGACGGCGCACCGGGACCGATCGCCCTCTACATCGGCACGCTGACGGAGGGCTTCCGCACCCAGCAGGTGGGCCCGCCGCCGGCGCGCGGCACGGTGTCCTCGCACATCGTCGCCACCTTCGAGTCGGACAGCGCGCAGTATCTGCTCGCCGACACCGTCAAGGACGCCTTCTACACCGGCCGCACCCTCCATCCGCGGCGCGGAGAATTCGCGCGAATCACCTCGCACCAGGGTGCCTCGGTCGGCGGACGCTCCGGCCAGATCGTCAGTACCCCCGGCGCCGCCGTCTCCGCCTACTCCTTCACCGCTCTGCCGGGGACCGTCACCACCTATGTCCAGGGCGGCCGGAGTTGGCAGCGGACCTTCCAGCAGACGAGAGGCAGGACCGTCGAGGCGGAGTACCGGCTGCCGGCCCGCTCGTACCACGGTGGGCGTGATTACACCGAGGACTTCAACAGCGGGGTCTTCGGACCGGCCCTGGGTACGGGCGCGGGCGGGGGACTCAGCAGGGACGGCGACCGGCTGACCGGCTCGATCAGCCCCTTCGCCGACGGCGCGGGACACGGCGGCGAAAGCCTGTACGACACGGCTTCTTCCAGCACCACGCTCTACCGCGACGGCAAGGAATTCGCCACGGTGGAGGGCGGACTGGACTCCGCCGTGTTCGACCTGCCCGGCGCGAGGGCCCGCTACCGGCTCGTCACCACCGTCCGCCGGGCCGAGTCCGGTGTGTCGGCGGTCAGTACGGAGGTGAGCTGGTCGGCCGAGTTCACCTCGGGCCACACCGCGAGGGCCACGGCGGTCCCGGCGAGCGTGGTGCGCTACACACCACGACTCGCCCCCGACTCCACAGCGGCGGCGGGCGCCCGGCAGCGTGTGCCGGTCACCGTGCAGGGCTCGGCCGCCGGCCGGGATCTGGCGTCGCTGGCGGTGTACGCCTCCTACGACCGAGGAACGACCTGGTCGCGGCTGGTGGTGCGCGACGGGGCCGTGACGGTGGTGAATCCGGCGGCCGGAGGCACGGTCTCCTTCCAGGCCGACGTCGTGGACCGGCGGGGGGCCGTCTCCACGCAGACGGTCCTCGACGCCTACCGGACGCGGTAGCGGCGGCGGCACGCCGGACGGCGCGGCGCGGCGGCTCACACGGCCGCCGCCCCCCCCGCCCGTCGCCGTGGCGGGCCTTCTCCTACGAGCCCGGGCTACCGCCGAGCCACCGTCTGCCGCCTGGACGTTGGGCGGACGCCCGGTCCCGGTCCGCGCGCGGGCGCGGCGACCGCAGTCGACCTAATGTGTCGTCCATGAGCAGCCGGAGAGGCGCTTGAGGCACTGGCCGTCGCCCGGCGGGGCGGCGGTCCCGCACGGGAGGTCGTCGGATGACGGTTGCTGGTCCGGCAGGCGGTGAGACATCGCGGCGTCGCGTGCTGGCATGGGGCGCGGCGCTGGCGGCGACCCCCGCCCTGGCCGGTTGCGGAAGCCCGGACGGCGCAAAGGGGCCCGTCGCGCAGAATCGGGTACGTACGTATTACATCGCGGCGGACACAGTGACCTGGAACTACGTCCCGCAGGGCCGGAACCTGATCTCGGGGGCGGCGTTCACCAGCAAGGAGCACAGGTGGACCGTCGCCGGGCGCGGCCGGCTGGGTCCTCGGTACGAGAAGGCGCAGTACCGGCAGTACACCGACGGCTCCTTTACGACGCTGGTCAAGCGGCCGGCGCGGGGGGCGCACCTGGGCATTCTCGGGCCTGTGATCCGGGCCGAGGTCGGCGACACGATCCGTGTGGTGTTCAGGAACAACGCCATCTTTCCGGTGTCGGTGCACCCGCACGGTGTGTTTTACACCAAGGCCAACGAGGGCACTCCGGGCGACGACGGTACCTCCGGCGCCGACAAGGCCGACGACGCCATCGCTCCGGGCAAGAGCTACACCTACACCTGGCAGGTGCCGGAGCGGTCGGGACCCGGGCCGGACGACCCCTCCTCCCTGGTCTGGCTCTACCACGACCATGCCCTGGACATGGGCGTCCCCGGTACCCAGGCCGGTCTGGTCGGTCCGCTGGTGATCACCCGGCGGGGCGCCGCCAGAGCGGACGGGGGACCGGCCGATGTCGACCGCGAGTTCTTCACCTTCTTCACCCTGTTCAACGAGAACGACAGCCCCTATCTCCGCCGGAACATCACCCGCTTCGCCCCCGGCCAGCGCCCTGATCTGAACGACGCGGTCTTTCAGGACAGCAACACCAAGTCCTCTGTCAACGGCTACCTGTGGGGCAATGGGCCGGCCGGGACGGACAATACCCACACCGCCATGACCATGGCCAAGGGCGAACGGGTGCGCTGGTACGCGTTCGCCATGGGCAGCGAACAGGACCAGCACACTCCGCACTGGCACGGAAACACCGTGCAGGTCGCCAAGCAGCGCACCGATGTCATCAATCTGCTGCCCGCGACGATGGTCACCGCGGACATGCGGCCCGACAACCGCGGTATCTGGCTGTACCACTGCCATGTCGACGACCACATGGAGGAGGGCATGATCACCCGCTACCAGGTCCGCTGACCCGGCTTGAGACGGAGCCGGCGACGCCCCGCTGGGCTGGTGTGGTGGCGAAATTGTCAACTACCTGGTTAGCTAGGTAGTGTGGTGTCATGGCAGGGGAAGCGCAGACAACACGGGAGAGACTCATCGAGGCCGCCACGCAGGAGTTCGCGGCCCATGGCATCGCCGGCGGGCGGGTGGAGCGCATCGCGAGGTCGGCCCGGTCCAACAAGGCGCAGATCTACTACTACTTCGGGAGCAAGGAGGCGCTCTTCGACGCCGTCTTCGAGGCGCTCGTTGTCAAAGCCACCCAGGAGATCCCCATGGACCCCGGCGACCTGCCCGGATACGCGGGCCGGCTCTTCGACGGCTACGAGGAGCTGCCGGAGGTCTCGCGTCTGGCGGCCTGGTACCGGCTGGAGCGCGCCGAGCGGCATCGGCCGGTCCAGTCCATCATCAGCTCAAGTCTCGACAAGATCGACGCCATCGAGAAGGCGCAGAAGAGCGGGCTGGTCCCCGACCATTTCACCGCGACCGACCTGCTGACCCTGGTGCTCACGCTCGCCGCGACCTGGACTGCGCAGACGCCGGAATATCACTTCGTGGCAGGGAAGAGCAGCAGGGGCCAACGCCGCCGGCTCGTCACCGACTCCGTCGCCGCGCTTCTGGCCGCGCCGCCGCGCTCCCGGTCCCTCGAAGGCGGCGGCCTTGACCGGCCCTCGGGCAAAGCGGTCGACACGGGATGGCCCCGGCCGGTACCGGCGGCCGGCGCGACCGCGAGCCGTACGGCACCGGACGCCTGACCGGCGAAGGACGGAGCCCCGGCCGGCGACCGCCGCTCGCCCGTATTCGAGCGCGTTCGGCCCGCGCGGAGTGACCACAACGGCACCCCGGGAAGCGGCGGAGAATTCGGTCAGCGATTCTCGGCGCCGTCCTGGGTCAGCAGGGCCTTCACCGCGTCGGTGAGGACGCGGCGGCGATGACTGCGAGAGGTCCGCGCGAACTCCCCCTGGAGCTCAGGGAACACAAAGGCCCAGAGGAAGGAGAGGTGCAGTACCAGGTTCAGCAGGTCCGCCGGCCGGTAGCTCGACGGCAGGGTACCCGCCTCCTGAGCCCGGCTGATCTGATCGAGCTCGTCCCTGATGGTGTCCGAGAGTACGTCGACCTGGTTGGGGCCAAGGGTCCGTTCCAGGCGGTACCACGTGGCGAGCCTGGCGATGCGCGGACTGTCCTCGTAGCAGTCGAAAAGCCGGCCCGCGTATTCCGGCAGATCATCGACATCGATGGGGATCTTGCCCGCGGTCTCGGACACGACCGATGTCATCACGGCGTCGAAAAGACGCTCCTTGCTGCCGAAGTAGTGATAGATCTGCGCCTTGTTGCTGCGTGAGGCCGCGGCGATCCTGTCGACGCGCGCCCCGGCGATGCCGTAGGCCGAGAATTCCTCGGCCGCGGCCTCGACCAGTCGCTGCTTCGTGGCTTGCGCGTCTCGAATCATCTCGCAAGCATAGCCGACTAACTGGATAGATGAGACTTGGCGGGGGGACCCGAGGGGGACGCCGGGGGCTTCTGAGAGTCCAGGGGGGAGCGGTCGGTGCCGGGTGCCGGCTCCGTCCGGGCCACATTGTCGACTGGATCCCGTCGACAGGATCCACCGACTGCATAGAACGCAGATCAGTGGGTAAATCGGACAAATGAGCATTCAACGTTTTCCACGTCTGCGTGTGGAGAGCCTCCTGGAGCACCCGCTCGGGCGTGGGCTGGTGGCGATTCCGATCACGCTCATCGTGGTGATCACCATTGTGGACATACATATGCCGGTGGATGTCCACCTGGGGCCATTGCTGGTGGTCGCGCCCGCACTCACCGTCTCCTTCGCGGGACCGCGCCTCACCTCTTTGATCGGGGCGCTGGCGGTGTCGGCCGAGGTACTGATCGCCGGAGCCCAAGGTGGCCTGAACTCGACCAATCACATCGCGCAGATCATCGCGCTGACCGTTCTCTCCACTCTGGTGACCCTGGTCTGCCTGGTGCGCGAAAAGCGTGGCCAGGAGCTGAGCCGGGTGCGTTCGGTGGCGGAGACGGCGCAGCGAGTACTGCTGCGCCCGCCGCCCCGGCGGGTTGGGCCGCTGTGTGTCGCCTGGCTCTATCTGGCTGCCGAGGACGAGGCCCAGATCGGTGGCGATCTGTTCGGGGTCGCCCGTACCGCACACGGCAGCCGCGCGATCATCGGCGATGTACGGGGCAAGGGTCTGGACGCCATCGGCGAGGCATCGGTCGTGCTGGGCGCCTTTCGCGAGGGTGCCCACCGGTGCGCCACCCTGCCCACGCTGGTGACGGCTCTCGAAGAGAGCGTCAGCCGGAGTGTCGAAGAGGCCACCGAGATCGAGCACGATCACGGCGAGCACTTCATCACCGCGCTCACACTCGACATCCCCGACCACGACTCACGGGCCGAGATGGTCAACTGTGGCCATCCGCCGCCGCTGTTGTTGCGTGGACGCGATGTCCAGGTTCTGCATTCGCACTCGCCCGCGCCGCCGCTGGGCGTGTGCGAACCGTTGGAAACGGCCCACCGCACCGACACGTTCACCTTTGAAGCCGGCGACGCCCTTCTGCTCTACACCGACGGGGTCATTGAGGCCCGTTCTCCGGCCGGCGCCTTCTATCCGCTGGAGGAGCGGCTCGCCTCGTTCCCCATGTGCAGCCCCGAAGCCCTGTTGCGGCGAATCCACGACGATCTGCTCACCCACACCGGCAAGCACCTCTGCGACGACGCCGCTCTCCTGGTCATCGAACGTGCGCCGTCCCGGCTGCACCTCCATGGCCCGCACATCCCGGTACACCGCCCCAAGGAAAACCAGCGGGTCAACGGCAGCGAACTCTGATCGCCGGGTGCCCGGTGCCCGGCGCCGTACGTACCGGTCAGTGGGGGCCTCAGCCGCGCCACCGGCCCTGCCGGGCCGCGCCCCGGTGTTCGAGCAGTTGGCCCGCCACTCCCGCCAGTACCAGAGCCGCCGCGATGAGCAAACCATTCGGCAGCATCATGCCCGCGACCAGCAGCGCGATCGCCAGGGACATGATGATCCAGGCCGGGCCCCGCCGTTTCGCGCGCGGCCGACCCGGGTGCCGGGGAATGGCAGCACGGGCGAAGCGCGTGTCGGGCGCCAGTCGCTCTGCGAGACCTGCCAGGGACTTGTCGGTGCCGTCGGGCATCTTCCCTCCCGGAGATCGGGCCGGATTGGTGACGTCTCCACCCTCTCCCCGCCCCCGGTGCGTCCGGTATCGGTATTGACCCCCATTTCTGGCGGTGGCACGTCCCGGACGAGCGCCGGCATGGGTGTGGGCACCGAGGGTCTCCGCCTCACGGCGCCGGCCCGTGGGGCTGCCGGCCCACGGGAGAGCGCCCCGGACGGGGCACCTGCGGCGCACTCCCGGCCACAGCGCCCATAGTGGGTGGTGAGGGGCGCACTGGAGGGAGGCGGGCGCGGTGTCATTGTTCTGGCGGCTCTTCCTGCTGAACGCACTCGTGCTGGTCGTGGCCACCGCGCTGCTGTTGGGGCCCGTCACCGTCTCCACCCCCGTCCTGCTCACCGAGGTCGCCGTCCTTGTCGCCGGACTGGCGGCCATGCTGATCGCGGACGCCGTCCTGCTCCGGATCGCCCTCGCCCCCTTGCAACGGCTCACCCGTGCCATGACCACCACCGACCTGCTGCGCCCCGGGCCACGCCCCGAGGCCGGCGGCCAGCGCGAGATCGCCGAACTGATCACCACCTTCAACACCATGCTCGACCGCCTGGAAGCCGAGCGCGCCACCAGTGCCGCCCGTGCTCTGGCCGCTCAGGAAGCCGAACGCCGCCGCATCGCCCAGGAACTCCACGACGAGATCGGCCAGACCCTCACCGCCGTGCTGCTCGAACTCAAACGCGTCGCCGACCACGCCCCGCCCCCCGTCGGTGACGACCTCCGGCAGGCACAGGAGACCACGCGTGCCAGCCTGGACGAGATCCGCCGCATCGCCCGGCGTCTGCGTCCCGGCGTCCTGGAGGAACTCGGCCTGGCCAGCGCACTCACAGCGCTCACCACCGAGATCTCCGCCCCCGGACTCACCGTGCACCAGCACATCGCCGGGGACCTGCCGCCCATGGGCCAGGACACCGAGCTCGTCCTCTACCGCGTGGCCCAGGAGAGTCTCACCAACACCGCCCGCCACTCGGGCGCCCGCCGCGCCGACCTCACGCTCCACCGCACCGCGACCGGAGTGGAACTGCGCGTCCGCGACGACGGCCATGGCCTCGGCCGTACCACCGAAGGCTCCGGGATGCGCGGCATGCGCGAGCGCGCCCTGCTCATCGGCGCCCGGCTGACCCTCGGCCCGGGCGCTCACGGCGGTACGGAAGTGTGCCTGACCGTACCCGTCGGCGAAGGGAGAACCTGACATGTCCCGGGCGACCCCCACCCGCATCCTGCTCGCCGACGACCACGCCCTGGTCCGCCGCGGCGTCCGTCTCATCCTCGACAACGAGCCCGACCTGACCGTCGTCGCCGAAGCCGGCGACGGGGCCGAGGCGATCGCCCAGGCCCGCGCCCACCATCCCGATCTGGCCATCCTCGATATCGCCATGCCCCGCCTGACCGGCCTCCAGGCGGCGCGCGAACTGTCCCGCGTCCAGCCCGGCCTGCGCATCCTCATGCTGACCATGTACGACAACGAGCAGTTCTTCTTCGAGGCCCTGAGCGCCGGCGCCTCCGGCTATGTCCTCAAGTCCGTCGCAGACCGCGACCTCATCGAAGCCTGCCGCGCGACCATGCGGGGCGAGCCCTTCCTCTATCCCGGCGCTGTCAACGCCCTCATCCGCACATACCTCGACCGCACCCACCAGGGCGGCGCCGTCCCCGCCAAGGCGATCACCGACCGCGAGGAGGAGATCCTCAAGCTCGTCGCCGAGGGCCACAGCTCACAGGAGATCGCCGGCATCCTCGTCATCAGCGTCAAAACCGTTGAACGCCACCGTGCCAACCTGCTCCAGAAACTCGACCTCAAGGACCGGCTGGAGCTCACCCGCTACGCCATCCGCGTCGGCCTGATCGAAGCCTGAGGACCGTCCCCGTCTGCGATCTCCTGTCGGCCCACCGCGCATCAGCCCTCGGGAAGCCGCCAGCCGCGCTCACCGGCCAGCCGCGACGCCGCCTCCGGCCCCCAGGATCCCGGCGCGTAGGGGAGCGGTGCGGGGCGGTCGCGCAGTACGGGATCGCACACCTGCCAGAGGCGTTCGATCTCGTTCGCTCCTGTGAAAAGTGTCTGGTCCCCGTGCATGGCGTCCAGCAGCAGCTTCTCGTACGCCTCCAGGGGCTGGACGCCCGGGAATGCCTGTTCGAACCGGAGGTCCATGCGCGCGTCGCCGACGACCAGCTCGGGTCCGGGCCGCTTGGCCCGCAGGGCTACGGACACCTCCGGCTCGTCGGTGAGTTCCAGGATGAGCTCATTGGGCGCCTGTCGCCGGCACGCCGTCGAGCCGAACAACGCCAGTGGCGGATCGCGGAAGCCAATGGTCACCACCCGGCGGTTCTCCGCCATCGACTTGCCCGTGCGCAGCAGGAACGGCACGCCCTGCCAGCGCCAGTTGTCCACCCAGGCGCGGACGGCGACAAAGGTCTCCACCGTCGAGTGCGGGTCGACCCCTTCCTCCTCGCGGTAGCCCTCGTACTGCCCGAAGACGACCTCGTCCGGGTCGAAGGGGCGCAGGGACTGGTAGAGCTTGTACTTCTCGGCCCGCAGCTCCTGGGCGCCGATACGCACTGGCGGCTCCAGGGCGATGAAGCCGAGGATCTGGCACAGATGGGTGGACACCATGTCGCGGAGGGTCCCCGTGCCCTCCATGAACGCCGCACGGCCCTCAATGCCGATGCGCTCCGGCACATCGATCTGCACATAGGCGATGTGGTCGCGGTTCCACGCCGGTTCGAACAGGCCGTTGGCGAAGCGGAGCACCAGGATGTTCTGCGCCGGCTCCTTGCCGAGAAAGTGGTCGATGCGGAAGACGCGCTCCTCCGGTACCACCTCGTGGATGGCGGCGTTCAGAGCGCGCGCGCTCGCCTCGTCCGTACCGAAGGGCTTCTCCATGATGAGGGAGGCGTCCTCGGCGATGCCTGTGGCGCCGAGCATCTGGATCATGGGTTTCATGGTGCTGGGCGGGACGGAGAGATAGATCAGCGTCTGTGCCGATTCCCCGGCCTCCCGCTGGGCCCGCCGCACGGCCGCCGCCAGCTTCTCACCGTTCTCGGCCGACGAGGTCTGGAAGCTGATGTGGCGGGCGAATCCGGCCCAGGACTCCTCGTCGAACGCCTCCGCCGCGTGCTTGCGTACGGCCTCGGCCAACCGGCCGCGGAACTCCTCGTCCGTACCGGGGGAGTGCCGGCCCGAGCCGATGATTGTGAAGTGCGCGGGCAGCATCCCCGCGTGGAACAGGCGGTAGAGGCCGGGAAAGAGCTTGCGGCGGGCCAGGTCACCGGTCGCGCCGAACAGGACGAGGATCCGCGGGGCCGAGGGCGCTGCCGCAGTCCGGTCGGCAGAGGTCATGGGGCATCAACTCACTCTCGGGAGGTGGCCGGGGTCCAGCGTGTGCACGAAGACGGCCAATACCAAGAGGACGCACCGATGGGCACCCGGGCTTTCTGGACCCGCGCGTCCGGCGGGCGGCGCGACCCCGGTGCGGGCGAAGAGCCGGTCCTGTGAAGCCGCCGCGTCGGCGAGGACCCCTGTTCCGCGCTGGAGCGCGCCGTCTCCCTGCGGACCCGGCGCGCCACCACGACCGGTGCGGCGTATCCCGCGTGACCCGCCCCGGCTTCGTCGGCACGCGACGCGCTGTAGAGTGGGGAACCGCCCTTGACCTGCACAAACGCAGGCAGGGAGCTGAGATTCAGGAGTGCCTCCATGTTGCGTACCATGCTCAAGTCCAAGATCCACCGCGCCACCGTGACCGGGGCGGACCTCCATTACGTGGGCTCCGTCACCGTGGACGCCGACCTGATGGAAGCGGCCGACCTGCTCCCCGGTGAATTGGTGCACATCGTCGACATCGACAACGGTGCCCGCCTGGAGACCTATGTCATCGAGGGCGGACGCGGCTCCGGTGTCATCGGCATCAACGGCGCGGCCGCGCATCTTGTCCACCCCGGCGATCTGGTGATCCTCATCAGCTACGCCCAGGTGGACGACGCCGAGGCGCGGGCCCTCACCCCGAAGGTCGTACATGTCGGCGCGGAGAACCGCGTCGTCGCGCTCGGCGCCGACATGTCCGCGCCCGTGCCGGGAAGCCGTACCGCACGCGGCCCGCACTCCGTCGCGAGCGTGAGCCGCGCGGGGGTGTCTGAGGGCTGACCGCCGTGTGCCTCCGCTGTCAACGGTCGCGGCAGCGCGATTACCGGTCAGTGGGTCACCCGTTACCGGCCGGAGTTAGCGTCCCTGAGTCCTGAGGGACACACGTGTCCCCCAGTGGCGGACGTTGCGGGGGTCGGATACGAGCGGTGACGGAATTGAGGAGGCACCCCGCCATGACGGGTGAGAAGTCGCGACGGGCCGTCGTGCTGGGCGGGAGTATCGCGGGCCTGCTCGCGTCCCGGGCGCTGTCGGAGGTGTACGACGAGGTCGTCGTGGTGGACCGCGACGAGCTGACCGACCTCCCCGAGAACCGGCGGGGCATACCGCAGGGCCGCCATGTGCACGGAATCCTGGCCCGGGGCCAGCAGATCCTCGAAGAGTACTTCCCCGGTATCACCGAAGAACTGGAGGCGGCCGGCGCCGTCACGGGCGACGTGGCCGGCGATGTCCGCTGGATCATGGACGGTGTACCGATGAGCAAGGGCCATTCCGGCCTGCTCGCGGTGTCCGTGTCCCGGCCCACGCTGGAGGCGCGCGTCCGGCACCGGGTGCGCGCGCTGGTGAATGTCTCGTTCCTCGACCGCAGAGAGGTCGTCGGACTCCGGTTCGCGCCCGGCAACCAGCAGGTGACAGGCGTACGGACGGTCGACCGCGACCGGCGTGACGGCACGTTGGACGTCGACGCCGATCTGGTGGTCGACACCATGGGCCGGGGCTCGCAGGTGCCCCGGTGGCTGGCGGACCACGGCTGGCCGGTCGTCCAGGAGGACCGGACGAAGGTCGGTCTCACCTACACGACCCGTCATTACCGGGCCGGGGCCGAGCCGTCGCCCGGTGACCTGTCCGTCGATGTCGTCGCCACCCCGGACAACCCCCGGGGAGCGATATGCGCCCGTATCGACGGTGAGCGCCAGGTCGTGACCGCGTACGGAATCCTGGGCGACGTACCGCCCACCGACCCGGAGGGCTTCCTCGACTTCCTCAAGTCGCTCTCCTCGCCCGAGATCTACGAGGCGATGGTCGACGCCACGCCGCTGGACGCCCCGGTGTCGTACCGCTTCCCCGCCAGCCTGCGCCGCCGCTACGAGCGGATGGAGCGCTTCCCGTCCGGGCTGCTCGCCATGGGGGACGCGGTGTGCAGCTTCAACCCGACGTACGGACAGGGGATGACGGTCGCCGCGCTCGGCTCGCTCGTCCTGCGCGAACACGCGGCGGGCGACGGCGTCCCCGATCCGGCCGCCTTCTTCGGCGACCTGGCCCGCGAGGCGGTGGACGAGGCGTGGCGGCAGGCGCTCAGCAACGATCTGGGCTTTCCCGGGGTCGAGGGGATCAGGACACCGGAGATCCTCGCGGACCAGGAATACGTCGGACGGGTCCTGGAGGCAGCGCAGCGGGACGGCGCCGTCGCGGCGGCCTACGCGCGTGTCATCGGTCTCGTCGACCCGCCCGAGGCGTTGCGCGCCCCGAGCGTGCGCGAGGCGCTGGGCCCCGCCTGACCCGGCGGACTTGGCTCCCCACGGCCGGCACCCCCACCTCCCACGGACAGGCAGCCCTGATGCGGATCACCTTGAGCGAGCTGACCTTCGACGTCGATGTGGCGGGACCGGAGGACGGCGATCCGGTTCTGCTGCTCCACGGCTTCCCGCACAACCGGCAGTCCTGGAGCGACATCGCGCCGGTCCTGCACCGGGCGGGGCTGCGCACCATCGCTCCCGACCAGCGCGGCTACTCACCCGGTGCCCGGCCGGAGGCGACGGCGGCCTACGCGCTGCCGGAGCTGGCGGGCGACGCGCTGGGCATCCTGGACGCCCTCGGCATCACCTCGGCACATGTCGCCGGCCATGACTGGGGCGCCGTCGTCGGCTGGTACCTGGCGGCACGGACCCCGGAACGGGTGCGGAGCCTGACGGCGGCGGCCTTCCCGCACCTCGACGCCTACCAGCACGCACTGCGGGTGGACCCGGAGCAGCGGGACAACTCCGGGTACATCGAGACACTCAGCGCCGAGGACGCGGCCGATTCCTTCCTCGCCGACGGCGCGGCGGGCCTCGACGGCTGGTACCGGCAGGGCGGCGAGGGTGTGCTGAGCGAGGAGCAGATCCAGCGTTACCTCCGCACCCACACCAGCCCCGGCACACTGCGGGCCGCGCTCCAGTGGTACCGGGCGGGCACACTGCGGGACGACAACGGTCCGATCGGGCCCGTCGCCGTGCCCACCACACACATCTGGAGTGAACACGATCCGTCGGTCAGCCGTTTCGCCGCGGAGCACACCGCGGACCATGTGACGGGGGAGTACCGCTTCGTCCGCCTGCGGGGCGTCTCGCACTGGCAGCCCCAGCAGGTCCCGGAGACGATCGCGGCGGAGATCCTGCGCCGGACCGGCCGCGGCTGAGCGTTTCCCGGCCGTCAGTCGTCCCAGGCCCCGGCGGCCGCGGCCCTCTTGGCGAACTCGGCGAAGTCCCTGGGGGGCCGCCCGAGCACCCGCTGGACACCGTCGGAGAGATGGGCGTCCTCGCCGTCCCGTATCCAGCCGAACAGCTCCGCGATGAAGCGGGCCAGATCCGGCGGTACACCGTCCGCGGTCAGCCCCGCCACGTACTCCTCCTCGGAGACCGGTACGTAACGGATCGCGCGGCCCGTCGCCCCGGCGATCGTGGCCGCCGCCTCGCCCATGCTCAGGGCGCGTGGCCCGGAGAGCTCATACACACTGCCCTCGTGCCCGTCTCGGGTGAGGACCGCCGCCGCGACCGCGGCGATGTCCTCGGCGTCGATGAACGGCTCAAGGCCGTCGCCGCTGGGCAGCCGCAACTCCCCGGACCGTATTGGTGCGCGCAGTGTGTCGTCCTCGGTGAAGCCCTGCATGAACCAGGTCGGCCGGAGAATCGTCCACGCGCCGCCGGAGTCCTTCAGCGCGTTCTCCGTGGCCAGCATCTCCGGATCGCCGGAGCTTGCCCAGCCGCGCGCGGAGAGCAGGACCAGCCGCTCCACGCCCCGCTCGACGGCGAACGGCGCGAAGGCGCGCATCCGTTCGGCGGCGTGTTCGTTCTGCGCGTCCACCAGATACGCGCGGCGCGCGCCGGACACCGCGGCCTCCCAGGTGGACTCGTCGAACCAGTCGAACCTGACCGGCGCAGAGCGGGCCGCGACCCTGACGTCCTCACCGAGCCGCCGAAGCTCTGTCACCACATGCCGGCCGGTCTTGCCGGTACCGCCGACGACCAGGACAGGACCGTGTTCGCTCGCGCGTTCCATGGCACCGAGTAGACCATGAACGTCCCCTTTTCACGGTGGGGTTGGCGAAGGCGGGTCGAAGCCCGGTGCCGGCGCCGCCGGGCGGGCTCGCGTCAGCGTGAGGCGCGCGGCGGGTCCGGCGCGAACCTCTCCTCCTCGTCCGCCGCGCTCTCGTGGTCCCTCGCCGCCCCGGCCGCCAGCCCGGCGCGGAACGCCTCCTCACCGAGCCTCTCGCGGATCCGGGCGGAGATCCGCTCCACGTCCCCGCGCTCGGCCGGCGGCAGCGGCGCGCCCGAGCGCGCCCTGGTCTCGGCCGCCGTACCCAGCAGTCGCGCCGCACGGATGTGCCGGCCCGCCAGCGAGTGCGCCCCGGCGAGCCCCTCCAGCGCGAGGGCGACGGCCCGTGAATCACCCGTCACCCGGGCGGTCGCCAGACAGTCCATGTGCAGGGACAGAGCGGCGGCGGCGTCACCACGCTGCTCGGCGACAAACCCCAACTCGGCCAGCACCAGCGCGAGTCCGGTGAACGCGCCGCGGCTGCGGTTCCACTCCAGCCATGGCCGCAGATGCTCCTCCGCCGCGTCCAGCCGGCCCTGGCGGCGGGCGCCCAGCGCGAGCCCCAGCTCCGCGAACTGCTCCACCGGCCGGTTCCCCTGGTCCACGGCCAGCCGCAGTGCCCGCTCATGGAGTTCGTCCGCCTCCGTGAGCCGCTCCGCCAGCAGGGCGATCCGGCCAAGCCCCGACAGCTTGCGCGAGACCTCGGACCACAGCTCCAGGGATTCGGCGATCCGCAGCCCCTCCCGGTGCAGCCCGGCAGCCTGTTCGTAGTCGGCGTTGATCTCCGCGAGGACGCTCAGCACCTCCGTCGCCTTCAACTGGCCCCAGGCGTCGCCGAGGTTGATGAAGTGACTGCGGGCCTCCAGGGCGTTGCCACGCATCGCCTCCAGATTGCCTCTGGCCATGGCGAGGGCCGCGCGGGTGCTCAGCGCCGCCGCCACACCCCAGGCGTCGCGCAGTGCCCGGAAGTCGGTCAGGGCGCTGTTCATCCGCTGCTCGCCGGCCGTCAGCGCGCCCAGGCTCCACTCGGCGAACCCGAGGAACCACTCCGCCCTGGCCCGGCCCACCGTCCGCTCCGGCCGTTCCTCGCCCGGCGCCTCGACGCCCGAGCCGCTGTCACCCAGGAGCATGCAGAGCCCCGTGTGCCAGGTCCTCGCCTCCGCCCGCTCGGCCGCCGGCGCCTCGCCCTCCGTACCGAGCGCCGTCGCCAGCGCCCGGCATCCCTCACCGAGCCTGCCGCGCAGAAACCAGTACCAGGTCAGGGCATTGGCCAGCCGCAGCGCCCACTGCGCGGAGCCGGTACGCCGCGCCTCGTCCAGCGCGCGCTGGAAGTTGGCGGATTCCGCGTCCAGGAGCTGGAGCCAGCGGCGCTGATCGCGGCCGTGCAGATGCGGCCGGGCGCGTTCGGCCAACACGGCGTAGTAGCGCAGATGGCGGCGGGCCAGTTCGGCGGTCTCGCCCAGGTCCATCGACTTCCGCTGGGCGTAGGCCGCGACGGATTCCAGCAGCCGGTAGCGCGGCACCGGCGGGCCGTCCACCCTGATCACCAGGGAGCGGTCCACCAGCCGGGCCAGGATGTCCAGGACCTCGTCGCGGGAGACCTCGGTGTCGGCGCACAGCTCCTCGACCGCCTCCAGTGTGCAGCCCTCGGCGTGTACGGCGAGTCCGCGCAGCAGTGCCTGTTCCCGCGCGCTGAGCAGGCTCCAGCTCCAGTCGATCGTCGCCTGGAGTGTCTGCTGGCGCTGCGGGGCGCCCCGGTATCCGCTGTTCAGTATGCGGAACCGGTCGTCGAGCCGGTCCAGCAGCTCCTGAACGCCGAGTGTCCGTACCCGGGTGGCCGCGAGCTCCAGCGCCAGGGGCAATCCGTCCAGCCGACGGCAGATGTCCGTCACCTTGGGCGCGGTGACGGCGTCGAGAGTGAAACTCGGGTCGACGGCCTTGGCCCGCGCGGCGAACAACTGGACGGCGCTGGAACGCCGCGCCGCCGCCGTGTCGCTGTCGGGACGGGGCAGGCTGAGCGGCAGCACCGGCCACACCGTCTCGCCCGGTATTCGGAGACCTTCCTGACTGGTTGTCATCAGCTTGATGTGCGGCGCGGATTCCAGCAGCGAGCTGACCAGTTCGGCCACGGCGTCGACCACATGCTCGCAGTTGTCCAGGACCAGCAGGAGCCTGCGGGAGGCCAGCGCTCCGACCAGCCGCCGCACGGAGCCGCCCGGCGACTGCGCCGCGAAGGCTCCCGCGCCGGAGTCCTCGCGGATGCCGATCACCGCCATCACGTGTTCGGCCAGTGGCTCAGGACCGGCGGGCCGTTCCGCGCCGCCGAGTCCCGCCAGCTCCACCAGCCACACACCGTCCGGGAATTCGCCGTCCAGCTCCCTGGCGGTGGCCGTGGCGAGCCGCGTCTTGCCGACCCCGCCGGGGCCGGTGAGTGTGACCAGCCGCCGGTCCCGTACCAACTGCTGTACCTGGGCGAGCGCTTCGTCCCGTCCCAGCAGGGAGTTCACCCCGGCGGGCAGATTGGTGCGGGGCCGGGTGCCGGGGATGGAGTTCGGGGTTCCCGCGCCGCCCTGCAATCCGGGGTCCTGGCGGAGAATGGCCTGTTGGAGTGTTTCGATGGCGGGGCCGGGAGTCAGGCCCAGCTCCTGGTCGAGCAGCCGCCGCAGCTCCGCGTAGCTGTCGAGCGCTTCCGAGGAGCGCCCGACCCGGTACAGCGACCGCATCTGGACCACTCTGAGCCGTTCCCTGAGCGGATGAGCCGCCACCAGAGTGGTGAGTTCACCGATCAGCATGCTGTGCTCGCCGAGTTCGAGCCGGGCCTCGGCGTGCTCCTCCACGGCGGTGAGCCGCTCCTCCTCCAGACCGGCGACCGCTGCCTGGACAAACGGTTCGTCCGCGAAATCCGCGAACGCCGGTCCCCGCCACAGCGCCAGAGCGTCCGTCAGGACGGCGGCCTTCGCGCGTGGGTCCTCAACGGTGCGGGCCTGCGCCACCAGTGTCCGGAACCGGTCCGCGTCCACCGACTTGTCCGGCGCCTTGAGCGCGTACCCGGGCGCCCTGTGCACGATCAGTTCCCGGCTGCCGGGCTCCGCCTCGTCCAGGGCCCGGCGTAACTGCGAGACCTTCGCCTGGAGGGATCCGACGGGGTTGGCGGGAAGTGTCGAGCCGCCCCACAAGTCCTCGACGAGCCTGTCGGCAGGCACCACCTGTCCGTTGTGGGCGAGCAGATCGGCGAGCAGTGCCCGGACCTTCACCTCCGGTACCCGCACCAACCTCTCCTTGGTGGCCCACACCTCCAGCGGTCCCAGCACCCCGAATTGCATATGTCCAGCCTAACGCAGGGTGCTCTGTAGAGATGGGTAATTTCGCAGGTCACGGCGGTTCCGGAGCGTTTGCCCGAGGTGCCCCGAAGCGGACCGGAAGGAAACCCGAAGTCATATGCCGCACAGTGATTTCCGGCAGGGACGGAAGCAGGGCGAAGGGGATGGGGACTCGGATGGGCGACACCGACCGACTACGGCTGGTGATCATCATCGGTAGTGTCAGGAAGGGCCGGTTCGGGCCCGTGGCCGCGGAGTGGCTCGCCTCGCGGGCGCGCCTGCGTGATGATTTCGACATCGATGTCATCGATCTCGCCACCGCCTGGCTGCCGGATGTGATGTCCACCGAGCTCTCGGCAAGCAAACCGCAGGCGGTGCAGGACCTGGCACCGTGGCTGGCCGCGGCGGACGCGTTCGTGGTGGTGACGCCCGAGTACAAGCAGAGCTTCCCGGCGTCCTTGAAGAGCGCCATCGACTGGTACGACGAGGAGTGGCACGCCAAGCCGGTCGGCTTTCTCTCGTACGGCGGAGCGTCGAGCGGGCTGTGTGCCGTCGCGCAGTTACGGCAGGTCTTCGCCGAGGCCCACGCCGTCACGGTCAGCGAGACCGTCAGCTTCCACGAATACCAGGAGCGTTTTGACGCGCACGGCCGGCCCTTCGACATCGAGGCCGGTCACGAGGCCGCCCGCGCCATGCTCGACCGGCTCGGCTGGTGGGCCCGCGCGCTGCGCCAGGCGCGCGCGCTGGAGCCGTACGAACGCGTGACGGACCTGTGCCTAGGAGAGTGACCCGTGCAGGAAGGAGGGAGAAGCACCATGGACAGCAAGTGGTTCAGACGGTACGTCCGGACGGAACCGGGTGACGCCGCCCGTCCCAGGCTCATCTGTTTCCCGCACGCGGGCGGCGCGGCCAGTGCCTACGCCGGTCTGGCGCGACTGCTGTCGCCGCACCTCGATGTGGTGGCCGTGCAGTACCCCGGCCGGCAGGACCGCAGGCGTGAGACACCGGCGCCGGGGATCACCGCGCTGGCCGGGACCGTCGCCGAGCTGCTGCGCGAGGACGCCGCCGGGCCGTACGCGTTCTTCGGACACAGCATGGGCGCGCTCGTCGCCTACGAGACCGCTCGCGCGCTTCAGCGGTGGGACGCGCCGGGACCGGTGCGGCTCCTTCTCTCCGGCCGGGGCGCGCCGGGCGCGACGCTCAATCCGCACGACCAACTCGACAGCGACGACGCGGTCCTGGCCGCCGTCCGGCGTCTGGGCGGTACCGATGCCACCGTGCTGGACGATCCGGAACTGGTCGCCATGGCGCTTCCCGCGCTGCGGGCCGACTACGGTGCGCTCGCCTCGTACCGCTGGGCTCCGGATCCCGTGCTGAACACGCCGGTCAGTGTGTTCGTCGGGGCCGACGACCCGGTCGTTCCGGTCCCGGCGGCTGACGCGTGGCGGGACCGGACCACGCTGGAGAGCGAGACGCTGGTGTTCGCCGGCGATCACTTCTATCTGGGCGCACAACTCGACAAGGTCGCCGGGGCGATCGTGGACCGGGTCGGAGTCCGGGCCGCAAGCTAGGGCGCCTGGATCTCGCTGGACCCGGCCAGATCCAGACGAAAGACCCTGGCGACCGGACAGGACTCGCGCGACACACCCGGGACGTGACCGGTCCGGGGCCGCGCCGGTCAACCAGGATCCGCCGTACACGGTCCTACTCGTCCGGAAGGACGGACGCGCCGTTGACACCACAGACACCGCATGCCGACCACACAGACCGGGCCTTGGCGGTACGGCCCTCCGAACTCGTCGAATCAAGACACTTTACCCATGGGGGGACAAGCGTGGAGTTCAGGATTCTGGGTCCGTTAGAGGTGTCGTACCGCGACCGGGCGGTGCCTCTCGGGGGCTTCAAACAACGTGCGGCGCTGGGGCTGTTGCTGCTGCGGGCGAACCGCGTGGTGGCCACCAGTGAGATGCTGGGCGCGCTGTGGCCGGAGGAGGACCTGCCGGCGACCGCCCGGAAGATCGTGCAGAACGCCGTGTGGGGGCTCCGGGCCATACTCTCGGAACCACCGGACGACCGGGGCCGGGGACCGGCGCCGGGCGAGCGCCCCGAACTGCTGACTCAGGCCCCCGGATACATTCTGCGTGTCGATCCCGAACGTCTCGACGCGAATCGTTTCGACCGGCAGGTCGCCGAGGGCCGGGCCCGGCTGGTCGCCGGGGACGCGGAGCGGGCGGCGAAGCTGCTCCGCGAGGCCCTCGGCGAGTGGCGCGGACCCGCACTGGCCGATCTCGCCGAACACGGCGTCGCCTGGCCGGAGCTGACCGCGCTGCGTCAGCTCCGTCTCGATGTCATGGAGGACCGCTTCGAGGCGGAACTGTCCTGCGGCCGCCACCAGGGTGTGCTGGGTGAGCTTGTCTCGCTGGTCGCCGCGGAACCACTGCGGGAGCGGCTGTGCGGACAGTTGATGCTCGCCCTGTACCGCTGCGGCCGGCAGGCCGAGGCCCTCAGTGTGTTCACCCGGGTGCGGCGCGCGCTGGTCGAGGAGTACGGCCTGGAGCCCTCCCGGGACCTCCAGCTCCTCCAGCAGAGCATCCTCACCCATGACCCGTCCCTGGTCGCGCCCGTGGAGGCCGGCCCCGAGGAACTGGTGCTCGCGACGGTACGGCCGCTGCGCGGCGGCTCACCGGCCCGGCCCGCGGAGCCTCCCCGTCAGGACACCCGGGTGAATGAGGAGCGCAGGCCGGAGGAAGAACACGAACACCATCGGCCCGGGCCGGAACACCGCCAGGACGGCGAATGCCCCCTTCAGTCACAGGAGAGACGGGCCAGACAGGAGGAGCAGACGAGACGGGAGCACCGGCCCACCGCGCCCCGGGCCGCCGCCGGCCGTGCCGACGCGGACGGACCCACGGCGGGCCCGTTGGTCGAACGCCGACAGGTCAGCGTGGTGCTGGTGCGTACCGGATTCACCGGCGAGGCCGACGCGCTCGCGGCCGACCGGATCGCGCTGTCGCTGCACGACGCGGTCAGCGCCTTCTCGGAGAGCGTCGAGGAGTACGGCGGCACGGTCGTCGGCTCGCTCGGGTATGTGTCCGTCGGCCTGTTCGGGCTGCGGGAGGACAGGCCCACGGCGTCGCTGGACGCGGTGGCGGCGGCGCTCGCCGTACGCGACCGGCTCAACCGGGTGCCGGGACCCACCTTCCACGCAGTGGTGGTCGCCGGTTCGGCGCTGGTCCGCCACGACCCCGGCGACCCGGCCGCGCCCGTCACCGTGGTCGGCCGGCTGCTCGACGACGCCCAGACCCTGCTCACCGCGGTGCCGCCCGGTGAGGTGTACGTCAGCGGGGACGCGGCACGGGTCAGCGAGGTCAGGTCGCGGCACCGGCCGGTGGTCCACCTGGAGGCGGAACCCGAGGTGCCGCGGCAGCGCGTACCGGGAGAGACGTACGACGCGCCGGCCGCTACGCACCACGACCCGGCCGACCGGGAACACGAACTGGCCATCCTCACCAACCTGCTGGACCGCTCCCGGAGCCAGGAGTCGCCGCACCTGGTGACGATCCTGGGCGAACAGGGCGTCGGCAAGACCCGGTTCCTTGAGGACTTCGAACGCCGGGTCTCCCTGCGGTCCGCGCAGGTCCGCGTGGTACGGGTGGCGGCGGAGGGCGACTTCGACAACGGGCCGCAGCTCGCCCGCGACATCCTGGCCGCCTGCTGCGGACTTCCGGCCGGGGCCGGCGCGGACAATCGCTTCGGCGAAGCCGTCCGCAGGCTCGCGGGGCACGGGGCGACCGCCGAGCGTCTGCTGTACAGCCTCCATCCGCTGATGGGACCGGCCTCGAAAGCACCGAGCCACGACGAGGTCCACGAGAGCTGGATAGAGCTGGTGACGCTCGCGGCTCGCGAACGGCCGCTGGTCCTCTGCTTCGACGACATCCACCGGTCCGAGGACTCGGTGCTGGACTGCATCGAGAGACTCGTCTCCACGGCCCGGTCCGCGCCGCTGTTCGTGGTCGCCTCGGCCCGCCCGGAACTGCTGGAGCGCCGTCCCTTCTGGGGCAGTGGACAGCGGCACACCGGCACCCTGACCCTCGACCGGCTGCCGGAGCCGGGCGTGGACCTCCTCTCGCGGTTCGCCGGCCGGACGGGACCGGCCGAGGGAGCGGCGTATCCGGCAGGCTCCCCGCGCAACGGCGCGCGCTGGGGCCGGGCACTCAGCGGTCATGAAGCGTTCCTGGCCAGGCATGCGGAGCGATGACCGCCGAATGGAGCGGATGAGCACGGGACTTGCTTCCCTGAAAGCATGGATGACAACAACCCCCCGTCACATCCGACCCAGTGGCCGACGCGCGGCGCGGACATGGCCCTCGCCTCGCTCGTGGGCAGGGATTTCGTCGAAGCGCTCGACGCCGGGCTGCGCCGGGCGGGAGCCGCCGGACGGCGCCGGGCGCGGCCCGCGTCGCCGCCCCCGGCCGTGTCCGAGGCCGTGGCCCCGGCTCCCGTCCGGGACCGGCAGCCGGACCCGGTGCGCCGGGCGGACCTGGCCGTGGAATTGCTGAGCCGGCACGCCGCCGCGATCCTCCGGCGTTTCGAGACCGCGCTGCCGACGGTGCTGATCCCGGGCGGGGTGTCGCGTCGTGTGTCTCGGCTCTCGCTCACCGTCTGGGCCCGGAGCGTCCTGCGTACCGCGATGCGCCTCGACGAGCCGGCCGGCACCAGGACGCCGCCGGCCGCGGAGCAGCAGGTGATCGCGGCGGCCCTGCTGCTGGAATGCGCGGCCGCGACGCTGCCGGCCGGGCATCCGGCGGGCGCGGAGGCGATCGGCGCGCTGGCCCGGGCGATCCGTACGCTGCGGACCGATCCGGTGGCGGCGGCCCGTCCCGCGGTCCCGCCGGTCTCCGTCCGGCGGCCGTGACGGCGGGGAAGGCGCGCAGGGGCGCGCGGGCGGGCTCATCGTCCGCGTGGCGGCGCCGGGTGTGTACCGGACTCGGCCGGGGCTCAGGCGACGTCCGCGCTGCCGTCCGGGACGAGCAGCGACTTCAGCAGCCGGTCCAGCGCGTCCCCGTCGACGGGAGCGAGGCTGATGGTCATGGTGTGCGGACGGCCGCCCGCCCAGTCGGGGCGGCGTTCCAGCAGTTGGGCGCGGGCGCCGACGACATTCAGCAGGGGGACGTCGGCGCAGGCCTGGGTGAGCTGCTCGACCGTCTCCAGAACGATGTCGTCGGCCTGGTGCAGGTCGTCCCAGATGAGGACCAGTAGCTGTTCGCGCGCCGCCTCGGTGAGGAAGTCCCGCCAGGCGGCGAGGACATCATGGACGGGGAGCGCGCGGTGCGAGCGGGGGACCACGGCGATCAGCGGACGCAGCAGGGACAGCATCGCCCGGGCGCCCTTCTCGCTGCCGGTGAGCCGGGTCAGTGCGGTGCCGGCCTTCCGGAGCGCCTCCTCCTCCGTGTCCCGGCCGGTTATCCCGCAGTACGCGGCGAACATCTCCGCCGGCACGGAGAGCGGACTGCCACTGCCCGGCCGCGGAACCGCCCCGGCCAGCACCCGTACGCTGTCCGGCTCGGCGGTCAGCCTGCGGCGGAACTCCATCAGCAGTCGTGTCTTGCCGAGTCCGGACTCGCCCAGCACGGTGATCAGATGCGGTGTCGAACGGTGCTGGGTACGCCGCAACAGACCGCGCATCAGGTCCAGTTCGCATTCCCGTTCGCTCGCCTGAGCCGCGCCCGGTTCGTCCGCGCCGTCCGGGAGGCGGCCGACCGTACGGACCTGCCACGTCGAGCTGGAGGTGCACACGTGGTGGTACGTGATGACCGGTTCCGTCAGCCGGCGGGTCCTGTCGCACACCTGGACCTCGCCGCCGGGTGTCTGGTCCAGCATGTCCTGGCACGCGTCGACCAGATCCCCGCCGATCCAGGGTCTGACGGTGCCCGCCACGGTCCAACCGCAGACCACGGCCTCGCCCGTGGTGACCGCCGCGTGCACATCGAGGCCGCGCACCACGGGAGCGAGCGGAGTGAGCGGGCCCGCCGGAATGCTGAGGCAGTCCCTGACGGCGGCGCCCGCCCGCACCGCCCGGTCCGCGCCGTGCTCCGGCCCCGGCGCGTGGGCGAAATACCCGAGCTGGACGGAGCCGATCGACGCGGCGGCCAGACCGCCGAACTCCTCGATCTTCTCGCGGGCGAGCTGGGAGACGGCGTCGAGGACCCGGTCGACGTCCTTCGGCGGAAGATGGTCGAACTCCGCGCCGAGCTGGAAGCGGAGCATCAGGATGGTGGCCGGCTGTCGTGGGTTCAGCGGCTCTCCCACCGCCTCGCACGGCCATGCCGCCGGGGCGGGCTCCGGCGCGGTGACCTCCTCCTCCGGCTCGCGCGCGCCGCTGCCTTCCGGGGCCCGGCCGGCCGTGGCACCGGCCGTGGCCGGCCCCGCGGTCGCGCGTCCGTGTTCACGCCGCGTCACCACCTCCGCGGGCAGGTCGAGCGACGGATCCTGGGTGAGGACCGACTGCTGGAGGAGCTGCATCTGGCGGCCCGGCTCCAGGCCGAGTCCTCCGACGAGTGCCGCCCGCACGCGGCTGTAGACATCCAGCGCCTCGGCCTGCCGGCCGCAGCGGTACAACGCGATCATCAACTGCTGGGAGGCCCGTTCCCGCAGCGGTTCCGCCTCGACGAACGCCTCCAGCTCCCGCAGTACGGCATGGTGCCCGCCACAGGCCAGCTCCGCCTCGAAACGGTCCTCCATGACATCGAGGCGCTTCTCCTGCACCGCGGTGAGCTGCGGCCAGGCGGTGCCGTCCTCCACCAGATCGGCGAGAGCGACGCCCTGCCACAGGGACAGGGCGTCACGCAGCACCCGGCTCGCCGTGAGCGGATCACCGGCCGTCAGTGCCGCGCGCCCCTCGCTGACCCGCTGCTGGAAGACGAGCAGATCGACCTGGTCGGGCCGGACCCGGACCATATAGCCGGGGGCACGCGTCACCAGCTCCGGGGCGTCCTCGGGGTCCGCGGCGTGCGAGAGTGCGCGGCGCAGCCGCCAGACCGCGTTCTGGAGGATCTTCCGCGCGGTCATGGGCGCGCGGTCCGTGGGCCACAGCGCGTCGAGCAACTGGCTGGTGGGCACGACCCGGTTGGCGTGCAGCAGCAGGAAGGCCAGTGCCGCCCGCTGCCTGGTCCCGCCGAGTTTCACCAGCCCGGAGTCGGTCTCGACTTCCAATGGACCTAAGAGCCGAAATTGCATGGATCTCCCCGCTTGAAGCCCCGCACGCTACAAACCCTTGATCACCTGTGTCAAAGACCGCTGGGACCGGTCAGTTCGGACATATGGGCGTCGACGTGCGGGGGCGAGGCACGCGGCGCCCGCTCAGCGGACGGGGGCGCCCGTGAGTCGTTCACCGGCATGGTCCCTCAAGATCCCGCAGATGTCCCGGAGCCCGTCGACGAGTTGCGCGATCTGCGCGTCGGAGACCTGGAGGGACGGTTCGAACCGGAGGGTGTTCAGGGCACTCGCGGTCGGGAACGTACGGATGTCGTGCCGGCGCAGCAGATGCCCGGCGAGGACATACCCGAAGAGGCCGCCGCCCGCCGCGTCCCGCAGGATCGGTGACGAGGATCCCGACTGGTCGTGGAACTCCATGCCGAGCATGAGGCCCTGGCCCCGGATGTCCTTGACCACCTCGGGAAACTCCTCGCGCACCGACTCCAGCGCGGCCCGCAGGGCCTCGCCGCGTTCCACGGCCCGCCGGTAGGCCGCGCCGTCGTCCGCCTCCAGCAGTTCGAGGACCTTGAGCGCGATGTGGCAGGAGAAGCTGTCCTTGGCGAAGGTCGAGCTGTGGACGATCTCGAACTCCTTGCGGTAGCGCGCCCGGCGCACCAGCATCACCGATGTCTTGGCGATCCCCCCGCCGAGTGTCTTGGCCAGCGTGTAGTAGTCGCCACGCAGACCGAGCTGCGAGCTCGCCAGGAGGGTCCCGGTCCGGCCCATGCCGCTCTGGATCTCGTCGATGACCAGCGGGCAGTCGACCGTCTCGCAGAACCGCTGGATCTCCGCCGCGAATTCGGCCGACAGGACATTGATGCCGCCCTCTCCCTGGATCGGCTCCACCAGGAAGGCGCAGAACGCGGGGAACTCGCGTTCCGTCACCTCCACCCTGCCGTCGGAGACGGACACGTCCCACACCAGCCGCCGTTCCTCGGCGTGGATCTCCTTGAGCGCCTCGGGACGCTCCCTGGGCACGAATCTCGCCTGCGCCGCCAGTGACTTGAAGGGGGCGCGGTATGCCTCGTTGTGCGTCAACTGCACACTCGCCGCCAGCTTTCCGTGGAAACCTCCCTCCAGTGAGAGGAACAGCGGGGGCCGCGAGAGCTGTTCGGTGTTCCGGCGGGTCAGCTCCGCCGCGAGCAGGTCGAAGCCGCCGCCGGGCGCCGGTGCGGTGATGCCCAGGCGGGCGTACGCCCCGGCCGTGACCGTCGCCGTACCGTCCGCCACCGCGTCCCGGGCGCGCTCCAGCCGGGTGGCGAGCTCCTCCTGGAGCGCCGCCAGCCGCATGACCCGGTCGAGTTCGGCGTGTTTGACGGCGGCCTCCACGGCCTCCGCCCCGGTGTTGGCGAAGATGGCGAAGTACGCCTCGTCGGTGTTCAGTTCCCGGTGAATGATCCGGTTGAGTTCCGCCGCGAGACGGTTGGCGTAGGGGTGCCGGGAGAACTGCGCGTGTACGGGAGTCCCGGCGGCCAGCAGTTCGGTGGCGCGGTCGATGATCGCGGGATGGTTGTGACCGAGCAGGACGGAGCCATAACCACCGGCGTAGTCCACCACCGGTATCTCGGCGCCGTCCTCGCCGAGTCGGAAGAGAGTGTTGTTCTCCGCGCGGACATATTCGACGGCGAGCCCCGCGGTGCCCAGCACCTCGCGCAGATACGGCTCGGCGAGTTCCGGCTCGGCGGACTCTGGCTCAAGGGATACGGAGTCTGTGTGGTCCATGGGCACAGAGTGCGCCCGTGAGGTAAACCACCAGTCATCGCGGAGTCACGCCGCCGGCGACGGGACGGGGAGTGGTCACGGTTACCCGACGGTGGAGGCGCGTCGATGGGCCGCCGGTACGTTGATGAACGCCGGCCCGTGTTTCGAACCGGAACGGTCCGAGCGTGCCCCAACGAATTCGGAGAAGGTGGCATGAATTCCGCGTCCGCTGAACTCGACCCCGCAGCTTCCCACTCCGCGCCGCGCCGGGTGGGCCCCGGCCGGCTGAGGGAAGTGATGTCCCGTTTCGCGACCGGCGTCACGGTGATCACCGTGGGCCGGGAGCATCTGCACGCCATGACGGCGAATGCCTTCAGCTCTCTGTCGCTCGAACCGCCCTCGGTGCTGTGCAGTGTGGGGCACGGCGCGGTGATGCACCAGGCGCTCACCTCCGCCGGCCGGTTCGCCGTGAATATCCTCGGTGTCGAACAGGAGCCCCTCGCACGGCATTTCGCCGACAAGAACCGGACCCTGGGGGCCGCGCAATTCGACGGCGTCGAATGGCGGCCGGGCGAGCACACCGGGGCGCCGCTGCTGGCCGGCTCACTGGCCTGGCTGGAATGCGAACTCACCGCGGCGCACTCCTTCGGCGACCACACCATCTTCATCGGGACGGTGCTGGAGGCGGGCCGGGGCGGTGACGGCCGCAGTCTGCTCTTTGTCAACGGCGCGTTCGGCCGTCCGGAACTGTCGGTCCACTGAACGACCGGGGCCCCTCGGCGCCGCGCCGGCGCCGGGCGGCCCGCACCCGTACCGTCCGCCGCACGCCGGCCGCCTCCCCGGGCGGCCGGCGTGCGCCATGTGTGCCCGGCGGACCAGAGGCGTGTCCCGTTGTCTCCGTCCCACCGGACGCCGCCGGTGGCCGTACGACCGCTCCGGCGGAATGGGTGAGCGGCCACCACGAGTGCGAGTGCGGCCGGAGGCGTCCGCGCCGACGGCGCGACGGCGGAAAGGCACACGGCGGAAAGTCACACCGCGGTAAGCGGGCCGCTCTCACCGTGGCGCGGGGGCGCTGACCCAAGAATTACCCGGCCATGACAGAGAACCCCCCGGAATGAATCCGGGGGGTTCTCCTGCCGCGCGCGCGGTGCGGTCCGTTACTCGGCCACCAGACCCGTGGCGGCCACCGGACGGTCGATCGCCATCAGCCAGCGGCCGTCCTCGATACGCCGCAGCACGTCCGTGCAATTGCCCTCCAGGAGGAGGGGCGCGCCGTCCGGGCCGGTGGTCTCTATGCTGTAGTCGACGCCGATCAGCGCCACATCACCCGCGACGTACGAGTGGGTCACCCTGGCCTTGAGGCTCGGCTTCGAGGCCAGGAACTCCTTGAAGAACGCCAGGCGCGCCTCCCCGGTGAGCGGCTCGCCCGAGAAGTTCGAGATGGAGTCGTCGAGGTACAGACGGTTGAACAGCTCGCCGTCACCCGAGTTGAAGACCTGGATGAAGATCTCGTTCTGGGTGTCGGTGTCGTTGGTGAGATCAGGGTTCTCGGGATCGAAATTGACGGTGAAGGCCATGATGAACCGGCCCGCCTCTCTGTGATGGCCGAATAGGTCTGCTGTGCCGTGCCGACTGGTGCGTGTGGTGACCGGGCGCCGCCGCGCGGGACGGCGTGGGCGTGGCCCCGCGAGCCGGCGGAAGTGCCCTCAGCCCTGGCCGTACGGGTCGTCGACGGCGTAGCGCCAGACGGTGTCCTCGCCCAGGCGCAGCACGTCGACGCCGACGCCCTCAAGCCGCTCGGGCGCGCCCTGCTCGTCGACGGTCTCGATCACCCAGTCGACGATCAGCAGCGCGGTGTCGCCGGTGACGAAGGACTGCCGGGGCACGGCGGTCATCCTCGGCTTCCGGGCCAGAAACTCCCGCTGGTAGTCCTTGCGGGCCTGACCCGTCAGCGGCTTGCCCGGCTCCCAGACCGCGACGGCCTCTTCGGTGTAGAAGCTGTCGACGGCGTCGAAGTCCCCGGCGTTGAAGGCCTCTACGTAAAGCTCCGTGCGCTTTTCCAAGTTATCCGTGAGTTGAGACATGGCGAGAGTCGGCCTGCCCTTCAGGAGGTGAGGTGGCTGAGTTCCACGTACCGGGACGCTATTCCATGCGGCGCAACACCCCGGGCATCGCCGGGTAATACGGTGCTCTCCCGCCGCCGGTCGCTTCGAATTACCCGATCAAGGCCGCACGTTGAGTTTCCGGAGAGAGTGAATGCCTACGATCATGTCCCAGGTTTGCCTCAATGCTTTGGGTTGTCGGTTAATTCAGCCGGAAGGGCAGTCGAGCGCGATGACGAATCAGCACCACCTTGAGACCCCCGTGGCACGTGGGGGAGACAACGAGGCCGTCGCGGTCGTCGGACTCTCCTGCCGTCTTCCCGGCGCGGACAGCCCTGCCGACTTCTGGGAACTGCTCCGTACCGGAACGAGCGCCATTACGGCCGTGCCCGAGGGCCGCTGGGAGAGCGCGACCGGGGACACCGACGCCGGGGAGAGCGGATCCGGGATGCGCCGGGCCGGATTCCTGGACCGCGTGGACACCTTCGACGCCGCCTTCTTCGGTGTCTCGCCGCGCGAGGCCGTCACCATGGACCCACAGCAGAGGCTCGTACTGGAACTGGCCTGGGAGGCACTGGAGGACGCCGGCATCGTGCCGGCGTCACTGCGCGGCAGCCGTACCGCCGTCTTCGTCGGCACACTGCGCGACGACTACGCCGCGCTGCTCTATCAGCACGGTGTCCAGGCGATCACCCAGCACACCATGGCTGGTGTCAACCGCGGTGTCATCGCCAACCGTGTGTCGTACCACCTGGGCCTGCGAGGCCCCAGCCTGACCGTCGACTCGGCACAGTCCTCCTCCCTCGTCGCCGTGCATCTCGCCTGCGAGTCGCTGCGCTCCGGTGAGTCCGAGGCGGCCGTCGTGGCCGGTGTCAACCTCAACATCCTGGCTGAGGCCGCCGTCACCGAGGAGCGCTTCGGCGGCCTGTCACCGGACGGTACGGCCTACACCTTCGACGCCCGCGCCAATGGATTCGTCCGGGGCGAGGGCGGCGGCGCCGTCATCCTCAAGCCGCTCGCCCGCGCGGTCGAGGACGGCGACCACGTCTACGGTGTGATCCGCGGCAGCGCGGTCAACAACGACGGGGCGACTCCCGGCCTGACCGTGCCGGGCCGCGCGTCCCAGGAGATGGTGCTGCGCGAAGCGTACGAGAAGGCCGGCGTCGACCCCACGGCGGTCCAGTACGTGGAGCTGCACGGCACCGGCACGCCGGTCGGCGACCCCATCGAGGCCGCGGCGCTCGGCGCGGTCCTCGGGGCGGGCCGTGCCCCCGACCGGCCCCTGCGGGTCGGCTCGGCGAAGACCAACGTCGGTCACCTCGAAGGCGCCGCCGGGATGGTCGGCCTGCTCAAGGCGCTGCTGGCGCTCAGCCACCGCCGGCTCCCCGCGAGCCTCAACTTCGAGACGGCGAGCCCGGACATCCCGCTGGCCCGGCTCGGCCTCGCGGTGCAGAGCGAACTCTCCGAGTGGCCCGACTCCGAGGGACCGCTGCTGGCCGGTGTGTCGTCCTTCGGCATGGGCGGCACCAACGCGCATGTCGTGCTCTCCGGTCACCCGGCAGTCGAGCAGGCTCCCCGGGCGAGGCCCGCCGATGCCCCCGGCCTCACCCCCTGGGTGGTCTCCGGCCGTGGCACCGCCGCACTGCGCGCCCAGGCCGAGCGGCTGCGTACCGCGGTCGCCGCCGCCGACACACTCGACCCGGCCGATGTGGGCCTGTCCCTCGCGGCGCACCGCACCGTCTTCGACGACCGCGCGGTCGTTGTCGCCGACAGCCGCGCCGCGCTTCTGGACGGGCTCGCCGCGGTGGCCCAGGGCACACCGGCCCCCGGCGCCGTCACCGGCACGGCGCGGCCCGGGGGACCCGCTCTGCTCTTCACGGGGCAGGGCGCCCAGCGCGTCGGCATGGGCCAGGAACTGCACCGTACCTTCCCGGTGTTCGCCCGTGCCTTCGACGAGGTGTGCGCTCATCTCGACCCACTGCTCGACCGCCCGCTGAGCGAGGTCATCACCTCCGGAGACGGCCTCGACGAGACGGGCTTCACCCAGCCCGCGCTCTTCGCGGTGGAGGTGGCGCTGTACCGCCTTGTCGCCTCCTGGGGCGTGGTGCCCGCGTATGTGGCCGGCCATTCCATCGGGGAGATCGCCGCCGCCCATGTCGCCGGAGTAATCTCGCTCGCGGACGCGTCGCGCCTGGTCGCGGCCCGGGGCCGGCTGATGCAGGCCCTTCCGGCCGGTGGCGTCATGGCCGCCGTGCGGGCCACCGAGGACGAGGTGCTGCCGCTCCTCGCGGACGAGCCCGGGGCCGCGATCGCCGCCGTCAACGGACCTCTGTCGACGGTCGTCTCGGGTGACGAGGACGCCGTCGAACGGATCACCAGGCGCCTGTGCGCGCAGGGCAGAAGCATTCGCAGGCTGACCGTCTCGCACGCCTTCCACTCCCCGCTGATGGACCCCATGCTGGACGACTTCCGCCGGGTCGTCGAGGGGCTCACCTTCCATGAGCCGAGCCTGCCGGCCATCTCCACGGTGACCGGGGAGCCGGTCGGGCCCGGGCAGTGGTCCTCCCCGGAGTACTGGGTGGAGCAGGTGCGCCGCCCGGTGCGGTTCCTGGACGCCGTACGCGCTCTGGAGGCCGCCGGCGTCACGACCTTCCTGGAGCTCGGCTCCGACGCCGTCTGCTCGGCGATGGCCGTCGAGTGCCTGCGCGACGCGGACGCCACGGCCTCGGTGGCCACACTGCGCTCCGGCCGTCCCGAGCCCCGGACCCTGCTCACGGCCCTCGCCACGGTCTTCGTCCGCGGCGCCCGGGTGGACTGGGCGGCCGTCTACGCGGGCCAGGAGGCCCGCCGGGTCCCGCTGCCCACCTACGCCTTCCAGCGTGAGCCGTACTGGATCACCGGCACGGCCCGCGCGGCGACGCCCCTCACCAGCACGGCGGCGGAGAGCGGGGCGGACAGCGCCGCGGCTCCGCCCAGGACCACGGCCACGGCCGACCTCGCCGGACTCGTCACCGCGCACATCGCCGCCGTACTGGAGTACGGCGACGAGCGCCGGGTCGAACTCCACACCAGCTTCAAGGAGTTGGGCTTCGACTCGCTGATGTCGGTGGAGCTGCGCAACGCACTGTCCACCGCCACCGGCCTGCGGCTGCCGAGCGGGCTCCTCTTCGACCGGCCCACTCCCACCGCGCTGATCGACCACCTCCGCACCCTCCTGGCGGGGGCCGACGAGACGGCGGAGGACGAGGGGCTCCGCGCCGAGGCCACCGGTGAACCCATCGCCATCGTCGGCATGGCCTGCCGCTACCCGGGCGGCGTCACCTCGCCCGAGGATCTGTGGCAGTTGGTCGCCGAAGGCACCGACGCGATCTCGGGCTTTCCCACCGACCGGGGCTGGGACGAGGAGCTGTACGACCGCGATCCTTCGAGCACCGGCAGGAGTTCCGTGCGCGAGGGCGGGTTCCTGCACGAGGCCGCCCAATTCGACAACACCCTCTTCGGGATCTCGCCGCGCGAGGCGCTGGCCATGGATCCGCAGCAGAGGCTGCTGCTGGAGACCGCCTGGGAGGCCGTGGAGCGGGCCGGGCTGGACGCCGGCACACTCCGGGGCAGCCGTACCGGTGTGTTCGTCGGGGCGACGGCGCTCGACTACGGGCCGCGGATGCACGACGCGCCCGACAGCGTCGAGGGCTATGTGCTGACCGGCACCACGCCGAGTGTGATGTCCGGCCGCATCGCCTATCAGCTCGGGCTCGTCGGGCCCGCCGTGACCGTGGACACGGCCTGCTCGTCGTCGCTGACGGCCCTGCACCTCGCGGTACGGTCGCTGCGCTCGGGGGAGACCACCCTGGCCCTCGCCGGCGGCGCCACCGTGATGTCGGCGCCCGGCATGTTCGTGGAGTTCTCCCGGCAGCGCGGCCTCGCGGCCGACGGCCGGTCGAAGTCCTTCGCGGCGGGAGCCGACGGCACCTCCTGGGCGGAGGGCGTCGGCCTGCTGCTGGTGGAACGGCTCTCGGACGCCCGGAAGAACGGCCACCCGGTGCTTGCCGTGATCCGGGGCTCCGCCGTCAACCAGGACGGCGCGAGCAATGGACTCACCGCGCCCAGCGGCCCCTCCCAGCAGCGTGTCATCCGCCAGGCACTGGCCGACGCGGGCCTCGGCCCGGCCGAGGTCGACGCGGTCGAGGCACACGGCACCGGCACCCGTCTCGGTGATCCCATCGAGGCCGAGTCGCTCATCGCCACCTATGGCCAGGACCGTGAACGTCCGCTGCTGCTGGGCTCGTTGAAGTCGAACATCGGTCACGCCCAGGCCGCCGCCGGTGTGGGTGGTGTGATCAAGATGGTGCAGGCGATGCGGCACGGTGTGCTGCCCAGGACATTGCATGTGGATGAGCCGTCGCCGCATGTGGACTGGGAGTCGGGCGCGGTGGAACTGCTCACCGAGCGGACCGACTGGCCCGAGGTGGACCGGCCGCGCCGCGCCGCCGTCTCCTCCTTCGGGATCAGCGGCACCAACGCCCATGTCATCATCGAACACCAGCCGCTGGACGAGGAACACCGCCCGGCGGCCCCGGAGCGCCCCGCCCCGGCGGTCCCCGTGCCCTGGCTGATCACCGCGCAGGACGACACCGCACTGCGCGCCCAGGCGGCCCGGCTGCGCGAACACCTCGCCGACACCGGCGCCCACCCGGCGGACATCGGCCTCTCCCTCGCCACCACCCGTGCCGCCCTCGACCAGCGGGCCGTGATCCTCGGTACCACCGCCGACACATTCCTGGCCGGACTCGACGCCCTGGCAACGGGCACCGGCGTACCGCATCTGGTGACCGGAAGCGCCTCGGGCGCCGGCCGTACCGCCTTCCTCTTCACGGGACAGGGGGCGCAGCGCGCCGGTATGGGCCGGGAACTGTACGAGTCGTCGCCGGTGTTCGCCGCCGCCCTCGACGAGGTCTGCTCCGCACTCGACGGCCACCTCGAACAGCCGTTGCGGGAGGTGATGTTCGCTCCGGCGGACAGTGCGGCCGGCGCGCTGCTGCACCGGACCGCCTACACCCAGCCGGCCCTGTTCGCCGTGGAAACGGCACTGTTCCGGCTGCTGGCACACCACGGGCTCGTCCCGGCGCTGCTCGCCGGACATTCGATCGGCGAGCTGACCGCCGCCCATGTGGCGGGTGTGCTCTCGCTCGACGACGCCGCGCTCCTGGTCGCGGCCCGGGGACGGCTGATGGAGTCGGCGCGCGCCGGCGGCGCCATGATCGCCATCGAGGCCGAGGAGTCCGAGGCGGCCGCCGATCTCATGGAACACTCCGGCCTGCTCTCCGTCGCCGCCGTCAACGGCCCCACCTCGCTGGTGATCTCCGGTGACGAGGACGCCGCCGAGCGGGTCGCGGAACGCTGGCGCTCGCGCGGCCGCAGGACCCGCAGGCTCCAGGTCAGCCACGCCTTCCACTCGCCGCACATGGACGATGTCCTGGACGAGTTCCGGGCGCTCGCACGCGGCCTCACCTTCCACGCGCCCGCCATTCCGATCGTCTCCACCGTCACCGGCGAGCCGGCAGAGACCGCCGACCTCACCTCGCCCGACTACTGGGCCGGGCAGATACGCGGCACCGTCCGCTTCCTGGACGCGGCCCGCGCCCTGGAGCGGCAGGGCGTCAGTGTGTTCGTGGAGGTGGGCCCCGACGCCGTACTGACACCGATGGTGCGCGACTCGCTCGCCGGCGACCCGGCCGCCGTGCCGCTCCTGCGCGCCGGCCGGCCCGAGACGGAGACGCTGACCACGGGACTCGCGAGGGCCCTCACCCGTGGCGCACCGCTCGACGTGGCGTCGTTCTTCCCCGACGCGCGCCGCGTCGACCTGCCGACCTACGCCTTCCAGCGCGAGCACTACTGGCTCGCGAACGACACCGTCACCGACGCCCGGGGGCTCGGTCTCGACCCCGCCGGCCACCCACTGCTGTCCACCGCGGTGGAGCTGGCGGGCCGTGAGGACCTCGTGCTCACGGGCCGCCTCGGCACCGGGAGCCACCCGTGGCTGGCCGACCACGCCATCGACGGCACGGTCCTGGTGCCCGGCACCGCCTTCCTCGAACTCGCCCTGAGCGCGGGCGGACACCTCGGCGCCGAGCGGGTGGAGGAGCTCACCCTGGAGACACCGCTGGCGCTGCCGGAGCAGGGCGCGGTCCGTGTCCAGGTCGCCGTGGACGCCCCCGACGCCGCCGGCACGCGGACCTTCGGTATCCACTCGCGCCGCGACAGCGCGGCCGACGACCCCCAGCCCTGGACCCGCCATGCCTCGGGTGTCCTGGGCCGCGCGGGAGCGCCGGCCACCGGGGAACTGAGCGTCTGGCCGCCCGAGGGCGCCACGGCCCGGCCGCTCGACGGGGTCTACGGCCGGCTCGCGGAACTCGGCTACCAGTACGGCCCCGCCTTCCAGGGGCTCACCGACGTCTGGCGCGTCGGGGACGACCTGTGCGCCGAGGTGTCCCTCCCCGAGGAGTACCGCTCGGACGCCACCCACTTCGGCATCCACCCGGCCCTGCTCGACGCGGTCCTCCATCCGCTGGTGCTGCACGCCGCCGACATGGCGGGCAGCGAGGCCGCCGGCTCGATCCGGCTGCCGTTCTCCTGGACCGACACCGTCCTGTACGCCACCGGGGCCACCACCCTGCGGGTGCGTATCTCTCCCACCGGCCCCGACACCTTCTCGCTGACCGCCGCCGACGCCACGGGCCGTCCGGTGGTCGCTGTCGAGTCCCTGGTCCTGCGACCCGTCGCACGCGATCAGCTCACACCAGCCGCGAGCGGTGCCGACGGCCTCTACACCGTGGAGTGGACGTCCCTCGCCGCCCCGGCCGGGGCGCCGCGCGCGCTGCGGATCGCGGAGGCGCTCAACGGTGAACTGCCGGGCGTGGACGAGGCGGCCCGTCCCGACGCCGTCCTCGTACGGGTCGACCGGCTCCGTACCTCCGGGCCCGGGACGGACGAGCCGGCCGCCGCCCATGAGTCGGCGGCGGGCGCGCTGCGCCTGGTCCAGCGGTTCCTCGCCGACGAACGGTACGACGACACACAACTGCTGCTGGTCACCCGGGGCGCCGTCGCGGCGGCCCCCGGGGAGAGCGTCACCGCGCCGGCGAGCGCTCCCGTCTGGGGCCTGATCCGCGCGGCGCAGTCGGAGCACCCCGGCCGTCTGGTGCTTGTGGACGTGGACGTGGACGGTACGGAGACGCTGCTGCCCGTCGCCCTGGCTACCGGTGAGCCGCAACTCGCCCTGCGCGGCGATCAGTTGAGGGTGCCCCGGCTGGCGCGGGCGAACCCGGGCGAGGCGGGCACCGCTCCCGCGTTCGACCCGGCGGGCACCGTACTGATCACCGGTGGCACCGGTGGACTCGGCGCCCTGTTCGCCCGGCATCTGGTGGTGTCGAGCGGGGTCCGGCGGCTGTTGCTGGTGAGTCGTCGGGGTCCGGACGCGCCGGGTGCCGGTGAGTTGTCGGCGGAGTTGGAGGCGTTGGGTGCCGAGGTGTCGGTGGTGGCGTGT
Source organism: Streptomyces sp. NPDC006923 (assembly GCF_040635655.1). Classification (NCBI taxonomy): domain Bacteria; kingdom Bacillati; phylum Actinomycetota; class Actinomycetes; order Kitasatosporales; family Streptomycetaceae; genus Streptomyces; species Streptomyces sp. NPDC006923. Next base: position 1,684 of record NZ_JBEYIF010000029.1, on the reverse strand, counting down.
GATGTGACGGACCGGGAGGCGCTGGCGGGGTTGTTGGGCCGCTTCTCGCCGGAGGATCCGCTGACGGCCGTGGTGCACACGGCCGGTGTGCTCGACGACGCCACGGTCGAGACGCTGACGCCCGAGCGGCTGGACGCCGTACTGCGGCCCAAGGTGGACGCGGCCTGGCATCTGCATGAGCTGACCCGCGACCTGGACCTCACCGCCTTTGTGCTCTTCTCCTCCGTCTCGGGTCTGCTCGGCACCGCCGGACAGGCCAACTACGCCGCGGGCAACGCCTATCTCGACGCCCTGGCCGCACATCGCCAGGCGCTGGGACTCCCCGCCGTCTCGCTCGCCTGGGGACTGTGGGACGGCAGCCACGGCATGGGCGGCACACTCGGCGAGGCCGACCTCAGCCGCTGGAGCCGCATGGGCATCAGCCCCCTCACACCGGAGCGGGGACTCGCCCTCTTCGACCTGGCGCTCACCGAGGGGCCCGCGCTGCGCGTCCCCCTGGAACTCGACACGGCAGCCCTGCGCGCTCTCGCCGATGAGCCGCCGGCTCTGCTGCGCGGGCTCGGCAGACCCCGCCCGCGCCGCGCCGCCGCACGCGCCACGGCGGACGGCGGGCCCGACTGGGCCCAGCGGATGGCCGCGCTCCCCGAGGAGCGCCGCCGCGAGACCGTGCTGGAACTGGTGCGCGGCACCGTCGCCGCCGTCCTCGGCCACGCCGACGGCTCCGCGCTCGACCCACGACGCGCCTTCAAGGACATCGGGTTCGACTCGCTCGCCGGGGTGGAACTGCGCAACCGCCTGAACACCACCACCGCGCTGCGACTGCCCGCCACCGTCGTCTTCGACCACCCGTCGGCGCAGGCCCTGGCCGACTACATCTTCTCCCGGGTCTCCGACGTCCGGCCGACGGCCGCGTCGTCCGCGGCGCGCACCGCCGTCGCCGCCGACGAACCGATCGCGATCGTCGGGATGGCGTGCCGTTATCCGGGCGGGGTGGCGTCGCCGGATGATCTGTGGCAGCTCGTGCGGGAAGGCACGGACGCCGTCAGTGAGTTCCCGGTGAACCGCGGCTGGGACCTGGACGCGCTCTACGACCCGGACCCCGAGCGGACCGGTACGTCCTATGTACGGCACGGCGGATTCCTCCATGAGGCCGACCTGTTCGACCGCGAGTTCTTCGGGATCCCGCCCCGCGAGGCCACCGCGATCGATCCCCAGCAGCGCCTGCTGCTGGAGACCGCGTGGGAGACGCTGGAGAGCGCCGGTCTTGACCCGGCGGATCTGCGCGGCTCGCGGACCGGTGTGTTCACTGGAGCCATGTACGACGACTACGCGTCCCGGCTGTCCGCGAGCCCCGAGGAGTACGAGGGCTTCCTGCTGGCCGGCAATCTCTCCAGCGTGGTGTCCGGCCGGTTGTCCTACACGTACGGGTTCGAGGGGCCCGCGGTGACCGTGGACACGGCGTGCTCGTCGTCGCTGGTGGCGTTGCATCTGGCGGCGAACGCGCTGCGTTCCGGTGAGTGTGATCTCGCGCTCGCCGGCGGTGTCACCGTCATGGCCGGACCCAGTGTGTTCGTCGAGTTCTCGCGGCAGCGTGGCCTTTCGGCCGATGGTCGGTGCAGGTCGTTTTCGGCGGGGGCGGATGGGACGGGGTGGTCGGAGGGTGTGGGGTTGTTGTTGGTGGAGC
>NZ_JBEYIF010000028.1:0-50992 GCF_040635655.1 Streptomyces sp. NPDC006923 | reverse complement strand
GCCCGCCACCCAACCGCAGGGCACCCGGGCCGCGTTGCGGCCCGGGGTCGGCCTCCGGCCGACCCGTGGCCTCCGCTGCGCTCCAGCCACCCGCCATACCACCGCCTGACGCCACGTCACCCGCCGTACCACGGGGCGCGCCACGCTCCGCGCGGCCCACCCACGGGCCTACGGACCAAGCGGCAGCAAGAGGAAGGGGGGGTGACAGGCAGTCGGGCGAGTGACGGGGTGAACAGAGGTCGGCGGGAGTGAAGTGGGGCAGCTGGGTGTGTGCTTCAAAGATAGCAGCTAGCTTAGAACTGGAATGGGCATGGACCACCTGTCGCCAGGTAAAAGAGCTTGGCTGAATGCTGAGATGTAGAGCATCACGTGAATTTAGAAATAACGTGCGATTTGCGAAAAAGCAGCTTCGGAATATCGCTTTGGTAAAACTGCGAAATGTGGATGGGTGGGTGAGCGACTGATTGGCAGAGATTATCTGAGTGGTGTCCGAGGGAGCGAGTTTGCTGAGGCCGGCCAACGTCGTGCGGCTGAGTTTGCTGCTGCTGGCGGTGGTCACGCGGGGGGCGGTAAAGGCCACCGGGGAGCAGTGGACGCGCAGGCCGCTGTGGGGGGACCTCAGCCACTGATATATGGCGAGATCAAGAAGCCGCAGGTCAGAGCGTCGGAGATCGCGAGATACGTACCGGCTGAGGGGACGTATCGACATCGATGTGTCCCGACTGAGGGGGCATATCGACGTCCCTATGTCAACTGCACACGACATGATCAGGTGCCACATGTCAACTGGAGACGACATCAAGAAGCGGATGTGTCCCGAGTGGGGACCGTCCGACGGTCAGGGGGGAGATCTGTCCCCCCTGGGGGGACACAACTCGTGCGGCATGTCGTGTCGAAGCGACATGCATGTCAAGCGCAGGTGACATACTGCTTCGCGTCGCAGAGATCAACAGCTTGGAGAGCAGCCTCGTGTCGACAGAGCCGCAGCGCCGCCGTACAAGCCCCCGTGGGGCGCCGCAGCCGAAGTTGCCGCTGGGAGATCCGTCCGACGCCTGGAACCAGCCGCTGCGGCCCGTCAAGGACTTGGACGACGTCGCCCGCGCCTACCCTGGCCGCAAGCTCACGCTGGACAGCGAGCGGAAGCCGCTGGAGTTCTACGGCCCCCCGGACGAGCCGAACGCCTTCTCCATGGACAGCCTGGAGTTCTTCTTCGTCATCACGCAGTTCTTCCGCGAGGCGCTGCCGCTGCGGCTGATCCTGCTGATGATCGCGTGCCAGAAGGCCGGCGGACGCATCCCGCTGACTCAGGACGAGATGGCGATCGTCCTGGACGTTGCCCGGACCAAGGTGAACGAGGCGCTGAAGGAGGTCATGTCCCACGGGATCGTGTTCCGGGTGAAGCGCGGTATCTACCAGTTCAACCCGCCGTACTCGTACCGGGTTGCGGAGTTCATCCCGGGCACGGAGACCATGGAAGCGCGGTACGTCCGAGTCGACCAGCACGAGACGATCGCAAAGATCCGGTCGGACGAGGCGCTGCCCGACCTGGTGCGCTTCCCGTCGCTGGAGCGGATGCGCCAGGAGATTGAGCAGATGCGCGCGGAACGGGCGAAGATTCGTGCTGAGCGCCGCGCTGAGCAGGCGCAGCAGAAGGAGAAGGGGACCGGACAGTGAGTGGTCTGCATTTCGCCGCGGTGAACGCGGAAGGGATCGTCGCCGACCTGGACCTGCTGCCCGCGGCGTACCGCGTGCTGCTGAAGATGCGCGCCCACAGTGAGCCGGGCGGACGGATCGAGGTCGACCAGGTCACCCTCGCGCAGATGCTCGGACTGAGCCGGGCCGCAGTGAACGCGGCTCTGCGCGACCTGGACCTGGCGCAGCTGGTGAAGAAGCAGCGCGCCGGCGTCTACCAGCTCAACCCGATGCTGGCCGCCTACCTCTCCCCCGAGGACGCCGTCGCGGCCGTCAAGGCGATGCCGAAGGGCCAGCGCCTGAACTCCTCCAGCTTCGTGGAGCACTACCGCCAGGCCGTCACCGCCTACCAGGACCAGCTCGCCGAGAAGCGCCGGCAGCGCGAGAACGCCAAGCGCCGCCAGAACCTCAAGGCCGTGTCCTGACCCACTGCTCACCCCGCGGCGCTGCATCCATTGGTGCAGCGCCGCTCGCGTTCCTGGTGTCGAGCCTGACACCGAAGGGCCCTGCCTGGGTGGACAAAGATCCATTTGTGCGGGGCCAAACAGCCTGTCGCCCGTCTCGTTCGGCGCCACGTCCTTTCGGCAGGGGCGCGGCGCCGCTTTCGTGTGCGGGCAGCGAGTGTCAGATCCGGACGCGCGGTTCCCACGGGCGGGCACCGCGCAGGTCAGGAGCCGGAGAAAAGAATCATGAGTGGCCCCCTTCTCTAACTGTATGAACTTCCATACAGTGTATTGAAGTTCATACACCTACGGGAGGACCCGCTGTGTTACTCGCCCTCGTCACCGCCGCCATCGCCGTCGTCGGCACGCTGCTCGGCTCGTTCATCAGCGGCCGCTTCCAGGAGCGGGCCGCCGAACGGTCCGTCCGCGTGAACCACGGCGAGACGAACCGGCGGGACCGCCTGGAGGCCGTCACCGCGCTGGCCTGCGCCGCCAGCGACCACCGCCGCACGATGTGGATGCGCGGCGACGCCCTCCTCAAAGGCGCCGAGGGCGAGCTGATCCAGTCGCTGCGCCGGGAGAGCCACCAGACCCGCTCCCAGGTCACCCGCCCGCTGGTCGCGATGCGCGTGCTGATCACGGACCCGGCCGTGCGCGCCGCCGCCGACCACATGATCACGCTGACGTACGCGATCCGGGACCACTTCGGCAGCACCGAGGAGCTCACCGCCGCGCGGGAGGCCGCGATGGTCGCCCACGACCAGTTCGTGGACACCGCCGCCCGCTACCTCGCCCAGCACGCCTGACCGCTCCACCGCCGTGCCGCCGGACGCCGGCCCCGAATGTCATCGCTCTCCGGCACGCACTCCTGCCTCACCACCGCCACCGCCACCCTCCCCCGCCCACGCGCACTCTGATCGGATTCCTCATGGAGCAGCAGCCGAAGGCCCTCGCCCGGATCAGCCACATCGAGACGGGGGTCGAACGGACCACCACCACCGGCGGCGCCGACCACGACGACATCGTCCAGGCCCTCAAGGCCGCCTCCGAGCGCGTGATGGATGCGACCGACGCCCCGTACGACTTCGACGTGCGGCTCCACGCCGACAACCTCTCCGGGGCCGCGGGCGACGTCCGACGCGCCTTCCAGTGCTCTGACCCCCGCCCGCACCCTCACCGCCCCCAGGAGGGCCCGCCGATGACCACCGTGGCCATCACCTCGTTCGGCTACCTGCACGGCCCGCAGCCGGACGCCCGCGCCTGCTACGACCTGCGCCACCAGTTCCGCGACCCCCACCTGCGCCCGGAGCTGCGCTACCTCACCGCCCGGGACGCCCCCGTACGCGAGGCGGTGATGGCCACCGACGGCGTCCTGGCGCTCGTGCACGCCATCGCCGCCACCGTGGACGCCTACCTCGCCGGGCCGCGCCAGAACGAGCCGCTGGCCATCGGGCTCGGGTGCGCCGGCGGCCGTCATCGTTCTGCGACGGTGGCCGACGCGCTCGCCGCCGCCCTGTCCGGCGACACCGAGACCGCCGCCGCGTACCTGGTCGCCGACCTGGCCGAGCGGTACACGGAGCGCGGCCTAGCCGTCGACGTCCACCACCGCGACCTCGACAAGGACGTCGTGCACCGCTGAACACCCGTCCCGCCCCGCACCACCAGGAGGAGACCCCGGTGACCACCGAGCCCGACCACACCGCCCCCGCCCCCGTCCCCGACCTCACCATCCCGCTGTCCGCCGCCGACGCCCAGGCGCTGGGCGACGACGTCGGGCAGCTCGCCATGCGGCTCGGTGCCGTCCTGCACGGCCTCGCGCAGCTGCGCGCCGGCGGGACGAGCACCGACGACCTCGCGAACACCATCCTGATGTCCAACGGGCTGATCAACCGGCTGGAGGGCATCCGGGACGCCGCCGTGCGTCAGCACGCCGCGCAGGGCGGCTCGTACGGCGCGCTGGCCAGCGCCATGGGCGTCACCCGGGCCACCGCGCAGTCCCGCCGCGACACCCTGCTGAAGAAGGAGCCGAGCGAGCTGGAGCAGTGGGCCACCGGCAGCAGCTGACCGCCGTGCAGCAGGCCACCGGCCGGGCGCTGCACGGCTCCGCTGCTCGCGGCACCGGCCCTGCTGCACGAGCAGCACCCGTGTGCCGCCCGGCCGCCAGCCTCGCCGTGCAGCACCCGCTACCCGCCGTGCAGCAGACACAGCAGCGCCCCGGACCACGACGGTCCGGGGCGCTGCTGTGTCTGCTGCTCAGGCTTCGACGTACGCCACGATCGTGATCGTCCGCAGGGCGGTGACGTAGTAGATCACCCGGACTCCGTCGACCTCGTCCGCGTAGTCGCGCAGCAGGGTGCCGGGCACCGCGGTGCCGAGGTCGGGGTTGACGCTGATGGCGACGATCGCGCGGTCCAGGCGGTGGGTCTCGGACGCGGTGAGCTTGGCGAGCTGGGTGAGCGCGGGCTCCACCATGACGACCTGGGAGCGGCGCGCTCCGTGCTCAGGCGACACGGGGCTGCTCGTCCGCGAGGCGGGCGAGATGGGCGTCGCGGGCAGTCTCCCACGGGACGCCGGACTCGGGCGCGGGGTAGCCGTTGGCGGCGATGTCCTCCAGGACCGAGGCGAGGACGTCCGTCTTGGCGCGCTCCGCGGCCGCGTACGCGAGGACCGATTCGGCGGCGTGCTCATCGAGGGGCTGGCGGGCGGGCGCGGGGGCCGGCTGCTGGCTCATCCTGGGCTCCTGGGCTTCTCTCTGGCGTGTGTCACCACGGTATCGCCGGGGCGGGGCACCGGACCCCGGTACGGACGAACCGGACCGGCGAGCGCTCTGCGGGGGCGCGGGCCGGCCCTCCCGGCTCGATGCGGCCCGACACGGAACGTGATCACGGGCCGGTGGGGTGTCACGCTGTCGCGCTTGTCACGCGGAAACGGCCCGGAGAGGGGTTTCCGGGCCGTTTCCATGCCTGTATGTCCGAATTTGACGGCCTTTCGAGCGTGGGCTGTCACGCGGCCTTCCGGCAACGTGACAGGGGGCGTGACAGGGCGACGTGACAACCGACTATCACTCTCGGCGAGCGTGACAACTGGTTGTCAGGTCTGGAGCGGGGGCCAGACGTGCGGGCCGGTGCACTGCCCGCAGGCGGCGCAGCCGACGCACTCCAGGCAGAACTGGCGCGGGAGGCGCGGGCACGAGCAGATCGGGTTGTAGTCGGGGTCGTCGTCGCCGGGGTAGAGCGTCTCGCCGAAGGGCGGCTCGGTCCAGGCGATCACCGAGCCGTCGGCGAGCAGGTCCTCGTAGTGGTGCCCGATCTCGCTGTGCTCGCTCCAGGTGGCCACCACCACCTCGTCCGCCGCGCTCACGCCGTGCTGGCCTTCACTGCGGCCGCGGTCTCCAGCCACGCGGCGAGCGCGGTCGTGGCGTCCGGGTCGGCCTGGGCGAGACGGCCGACGAACTCGAGGCCGTCGTCGACCGGGGCACCGGTGCGGGCGAGGGCGGCGAGCAGCGCGGCGCGGGCGTGCACCGAGGCGGGCAGGGAGCCGACGGCGGCCGCGCGGGCGGCCGGGTCGGCGTAGTGGCCGACGCGGTCGGCGAGGGCGCGGGCGAACCAGTCGTCGACCGCCAGGACGCGGTAGTCGTAGTCGTCCAGGAGGGCGCGGGCGGCTTCGTCGCCCGGCCGGCTCGCCACGGTCCGGTCGAGTCGGCCGGACCCGGCCAGGTCGAGCAGTTCGGCCGCCCGGTCGGCGAGCTGCTGCTGCTCCTGGCGGCGCTGCTGCTCGGCTTCCTCGCGGCGCCGGTCTTCGGCGAGCTCCTCCTGGACGACGACGTCGGCGTCCGGGTCGTACGGACCGCCGGTCGCGGCGAGCAGTTGCACGACGCGCTGCCACTCAGCGAGCTCCGCAGCACGGCGGCCGCTGTCGTCGGCCGCGGATTCGTCGCGGCGGTCCAGGTGCGCGTGCAGGTCGGCCTCCTCCAGCGCCGCCACCGCCTCGCCGTGCGTCATGCCCCGCGCGCGGCGACGGACCGAGGACCGGCCGACCTTCGCGTAGTCGATCGGCGTGCGCGGGGTGCCGGCGCGGCCGCGGGCCTCGGGGACACGGCGCGGCCGCCACCCGTCGGACGTGTTCATCAGGACTCGCTTTCAGCTCGGATACGGAAATGAGGGCCTGCCCGGGAATGGGCTTGGGCGGGCCGGTCACACAGGTCTACAGCACGCCCGAATTACGCGCTGCTAAAACGTGATGTTCAACCATTCCACGTCGGCGAATTTCACCTCCAGGCCCGCCCGGCCGCCACCGCCTTGACGGAAATAGGCGTCCGCGATGGCCTCAGCGACGGCGTCGTGCAGATCGCTCTCCGTCGCACCCTCCTCCTGTGCGGCGATGATGGCGGCCGCGTGGGAGGGGGTGACGGCGACCGTGATGTCCCGGACCCGGCCCGCGTCCGAGGTGCCCTCCGGGCCGAGGCCGAAGTAGGCCCGGCAGGAGATGATCAGCCCGCCCGAGGACGCCGCACGCTGCCTTGCCTGTGCCCTGACCTGCGGTTGCCACTCCGACTCGGTCTCCTGCACCAGCGCCTCCTGGAGGCGCTGGTTCGGCTTGGTGGAGGCGCCCGAGAGGTAGCGCTGCACCGTCTTGCGGGAGACGCCCAGACGCTCGGCCAGGGACTTGGTGGAGCCCTTCTCCCGCGTGCGAAGGAATTTGATCTGGGCTCGCGCGGATTTCGGCGCGGGCCGGGTGAACAGGGCCCGCTCCGCGCGGGCGAAGCCGTCCAGGATCTTGGCGCGGGTCCGGGCCGCGCGCGTCACGTCGTCATCAGTCATGTGATCATCAGGCCCGACCGGGCCTGTGGACAGAGGCCGGCGTCCGGCGGTCCGCACGGCGGTCGCCGGGTCCCGGCCGGGTCTGCCTACCGTGGTCGGCATGACGACGACTCCCCCGGACGGGCCGCCGGTGCCGGTGTGGGTGGTCCTGCCGGACGGCCAGGAGCTCACCGCCCGGCTGTGGTCCCGGCGCGAGACGCCGCGCGGCTGGCTGTACGAGGTGGGGCTGCCCGCGTACCGCAACACCGAGGACGGCGACGTCCAGGCCGCGGAGTACCGGGTGTGGGTGCGGGCCCCCGAGCACGTCCGGCCCGTCGACGGCGTCTCCTACGACGCCGTGCCCACCGAGCGCCTGGCGCCGCCGTCGTCGGTGCGCGAGGTGTTGGGTCCCCGCCGGCCCTCGGGCTGGGTGCTGCAGAAGACGGGCGGCGGCCGCGGGCCCGGCCGCGCCGTGGTTCACGCCGTCGACTGCACCGAGGCCCCGCAGAACGCGCCGCTGCTGCCTCTGGAGCGGGCACTGAACGTCGCGGATCAGCCCGGCACCCGCCTGTGCTCTCTGTGCGGTGCAGCACAGGAGCTGGACCCCGTGCTGCGCGGCTTCGACCACATCGGTGACGATTGATCTCCCCCTGCGAGTGACCGCACGCTGATGGGCGAGGACGCCCGGCCGGTACAGAGGCAGGCCGGTGGGCCGAAAGAGGGCCGGGGGGCGGGTGCGGCGCGGCATAGTGCGGGGGTGACCGCGACACCGGACCGCCTGAACCTGCCCGCCCGCCGACGCCGCCACGCGCGGCTGATCGCCGCCTTGACCACGCTGATCGGCGCCTGCGCCGAAGCAGCGGAAGCGGTCTACCAGCCGATCGCGGCCGCCCCGCCCGGCCAGAAGGCCGTGGAGGTGGGCCTTTTGCCGTGCATCCAGGTCAGCCTCGCCGCCGCCGCCCTGCTGGACCGGGCCCGCGCCGAGGACGATGCCCGGTGGCCGACCGTTATGGCGTGGGAGCGAGAGGAGGCCCGGCGGACGTACGCCGCGCGGTGCGCCGTGGCGGAGGCCCAGAAGCTCGCGGAGCGGACCGAGCCACCAGGTGAGCACGGCGTGCTGCTGCCGACGGTGGAGCAGTCCGCCGCGATAGACCTGGCGAGCGCCGGCGACGAGGTCGCCGCGCGGTGGCTGACCGATCCAGAGGAGGCGGCCGCCTTGCTGCGCGAGCTGGTGGCCAGCGGCGAACTCGCCGCGGGCGAGGTCCTCGATGAGGCGGTCGACTCTGCGGTACTGACCGGTCTGCTGGCGCTGCAGGAAGCGCGCACCGCCTCCGATCCGAGCACGGCGGCGGAGCTCTGCATCAGCGCTGTCCCCCACATCGCGCTCGCCGTCACCCTGGCCAGCGCCGACCCGCAGTAAGCCACCGAAACGCAACCGGACCCCGGACCGCGTCGGCGGCGGGGCCCGATTGCGTGGCCGGGCTACAGCGAGATGTCGATCTCCTCCACGTCGGTGAACTCCACGTCCAGGTCGTGGGCGCGGCGTCCGTTGTCGCGGAAGTAGTGCTGGCCCAGGCCCTGGGCGGCGATCCGCAGGAGCTGCTGCTCGGTGGCGCCCTGGTCGCGGGCTTCGAACAGCCTCTCTGCCCACTGCGGGGACAGCGCCTGGGTGATGGACCGAACCCGGGCGTCGTCGGTGGTGCCCGGCGCCGCGGTGAAGCCGAAGCGGGCCCGGGTGGAGACGACGATGCCGTCCGTACTGGCGGCCTTCTTCTTCGCCTTCGCCCGGATCTGCGGCTGCCACCGCTTCTTGACCTCGCGCTCTATGCGCGCGGCGAGGTCCTTGCGGGGCCGCTTGAGTTTCCCGGCGACGTACCGCTCCACGGTCCGCTGGGACACACCGAGCGCCTGGGCGGCGGCCTTCGTGCCCTTGAGCTGCTTGACCAGGTACCTCATCTGCGCCTGCGCGGACTTGGGGATCGGGCGGGTGAACGCCTGCTCCACCGCGCGGTCGAGGCTGTCCCCGAGCTGATCGGCCATCGTCTACTCCCCGTCGTCGGCGGCTTTGCCGCCGTCCTTGATGATGCGGGCGATGTTCACCAGGCCGTGCTTCTCGTACTGCTCTTCGAGCCACAGCGTGGTCTGGGTGCCCTCGTGCTTGACCATCCCGGGCGACACCCCGAGCCGGAAACCGCCGGGCAGCGGCTTGTCGTCCTCGGTGCGCGGAAGGAAGTCGAGCGGGGTCGGCCCGTCGGAGGGGTAGACGATGCAGTCCGTGCCGATCGCAACGGGGTACAGGTCGGCGGCGGCCGCGAACTTCATCATCTTGCGGTGCATGTTGACCCGGGTCGTCGCGAGCACGGCCGCCCGGATGTCGGGGCGCCACTCCTTGCGCTCCAGGGCCGGCCACGGCTCGAACAACGGCGTGGTGCGCGGCCGTTCGCGGAGCTTGCCGATGCCGCCCTTCGCGGTCGCCTTGATCGCCTTCAGCACGAGCGCCATCTCCGGGTCGACCTGCTTGTGCTGCGCCATCGCCTCCAGGAACGCCCGCTCCTCCATGCCGGAGACGACACCGAGGTCGGCCATCGTGGCCATGTAGGCGTCGCGCAGCCGCTGGTACCAGGCGTCCAGATAGCCACCGTGCTCGTAGCGGACGTACGCCTCGATTGGCTGCACCTGGTGGCCGAGCTCCACCGCGTACGCGACGGTCGGCGTGGCATACCAGGCCGGGCCCTCCGGGCGCTCTCCCTTCGCCGTGAACGGGCTGGGCAGCCGCTCGTCCAGTTCGATGTGCGAGAGGTCGACCAGCCAGGAGCCGGGCAGCTTCGGGTCGAACGCCGGGTGCTGGAGGTGTGTGGCCGCGCCGAGGCCGACGGTGAGCCGGTTCGCGGCGGCGGCGAACGCCATGTTGACGTCGATGCCGACGACGAACTGCTTCATGCACTCCGCGTCCGTCAGCGGCCGGCACCAGTCGAAGGACTCCTCCATCAACATCTCGGCAGGGGTCCGCTGGTGGTGCCGCGCGAACTTCCCCTTCAACACGGGGTGCCCGTCAGGCACCTCGCACTCCACCGGCTCGTACACGGCCGTCAACGCGCCCGGCGCCGGGGCGCTGCGCCACTCCCCGGTGCTCTCGTCCTTCACCGCCATGGTCGGCGGGTGCAGCGCCACCATCAGTTCCAGGCCCGTGACGGCCGTGGTGCCGCGAGGCGTCATCACCCGCGACGCGTACGTGCCCAGGAACCGGGCCAGGTCGGCCGCGCCCATCGTGGGAAGGAGCGGGGCGTCCTTGTTGTCCCACTCACGGACATCCAGGGCGTTCCAAGCCGGGATACACAGTTGGACGCAGTTGCGCTTCGATCCTTCGGCCGGGCGGTAGATCCGTGCCCACGGGCCGAATCCGCGCTGCGTGAGGTGCCATTCGGCGCGCTCCAGCTGCTTGAGGACCTTGTGTCCGGCCGGGAGACGACCGGCGCGCCGGTCCTCCTCCGAGAGTGCGGCGGGCAGGCCGTAGCGGTCCAGCGCGGACGGCATCAGGACCAGGATCGGGTCGGCGTCGCGGCCGTTGCGGTGCAGCCTCGGCTGCCCGAGACGCGCCTCCTTCAGCGTCCACTCCACCAGCGCCGGGATGGACTTGGCGGGCACATCCAGGACACCGCCGACGCAGTACGCCGACACCTTCCCGTCCTCGCCGCAGTCGATCACCGCGAGCGGCCCGTTCTCGAAGCGCGGGTCGACGGCGGCCGCCGTGGTTTTCTTCGCCACCGCCTTCTTCGCACCCTGGCGCCGCGACGACGCGGCCGACCTGACGGTGCTGCTCGCCACCGGGCGGGACGGCGGCACGGCAACGGGCGCCGGGACCGACTCCGGGGCCGGGCCGGTGAACGTCTGCGGGACCGCCGGCGCCGGGGCGGGGAAGCGCTCAGACAGCTTCTCCAGCAGCCGGGCGTAGGCGGCGCGCTGCGGCGGCCGCGGTTCGTTCTTGCCCGACTCCCAACTCGCGACTGTTTCCCGACGCGTATTCAGCGCGGTCGCGACCTGAGCCTGACTGAGCCCGGCAGTCTCTCGCAGCCGCTTGCGCTCGACAGGGCTTGGGAGATCATCCTGGGCGACTTGCTCCAGCAGCGCGTCCACTGCGCTGAACAGCTGATCCTCAGTGGGCACAGAGCTCACCTCCGATGGGCATCCTACCGTAATCACTCATTGGATCGCATATAATTTCGCTCATGGATCGCACAGGCTGGAGGCGACACGCTGCTGACACGGAAGGCCCGCCATGTTCCCAGCAAGTCGGGCGGCTTTGGCCTCACAGCGCCTCTGAGCGCGGGCGCCGCCCACGTCCGCGGCATCATGCTCCTGGAGGCGTTTGAGCACCTTCGTCCCGCCGCCGTGCGGCCCAGCAGCCGCATGCACGAGTCCTGGTGAAATCGGCCCGCCACGGTGGCTGTGGCGGGCCGGTCAGGGGTGACGGGCTCTCAGAGGCGGTGTTGGATCCAGAAGGTGAGGAGACCAACGGCGCCGGTTCCGGCGCCGTAGCACGCGCCGCGCAGCAGCTGATCCGCCGCCGTCGACCGGTGCCGCAGGATCCAGCGGGCGAGCCGGTGGAGTCGTCCGGTGGCCTTGCGGGGGCCCGGGGGGCAGGGGCTATGGTGCATGGAGATGTCCTTTCTCAGCAGGGGATGTCGCACAGGGAGCCCTTTCGACCGGTGGCCTAGGAACCGAGGTCGGCAGGGGCTCCTTTGCTGTGTGTGGGGCGGCTGGTCAGCGGTGGATGAAGTCCCTCAGCCGGTCGGCCAGGCGGCGGTCCGGCCGGCGGATGATGACGTTCTGCTCGGCGAGGCGGTCAACTTCCATCTCCAGGGTGGCGGTGGGCGCGCTCGCTTCGGAGCCGTTTTTGCGGACGTAGCCGGCGACGGCTTCCAGGCTGGCGAGGAAGTCGTCGTCGAGCGCGTCGACGTCGACGGCGGTGTGAGTGACCTCGTGACGCCAGTGCTGAGCCTCACGGGTCTCGCCCAGTGCGAGGTGGTGCAGGTGGAGGCAGTAGGCAGCGGCCCGGTGACCAGCTCCGGCGGCGAGCTGCCACCAAAACTGTGCGGACTCGGGGTGGCCGGTCAGGTAGAGCAGGCACGCGAAGACCGCGGCGCCTTCCACATCGATCTGGTTCTCGCCCTGCGCCGGCGGTTCCCGGTCGACCAGGCGGTCGACATGGATCGCTGCGGACGGGGCGTTGAGGATCCAGCGGGAGATCACGGCCAGGCGCTGTCCGGCCTTGGCCGCTCGGACCATGTCCGGCGACGGCGTGGTCTGCGTGGCGTCGGAGGCCAGCCGGCGCAGTGCCGCTCCGACGTCGAAGGCGGCCGGAGAGGTGGTCGGTACGGCGGCGGCGGCCAGGAGGTCGTCGATCGTGGTTGTCACTGGCTGCGTCCCTTCTTGGTGGTCCTGGTCTGATCGGCCGGCAGCCCGAGCTGCACGCGCAGACGCTCCTTGGCCTTCCGGTTGTGATAATCGACGGTGCGCACGTCCACTCCCATGAACCGGGCGATGCGGGCGGTCGGGTAGCCGATGAGGTAGCGCAGGACGATGACATTGAACTGACGGACCGGCAGCTGGGCAATCGCCTCGTACAAACCCCGGGAGCCATCCGTGATTTCCAGCTCGTCCCGGATCGCCCGCAGCGTCTGGGCTATCGGACCGTTGATCACGAACGCCGGATCCCGGTCCTCCCACTGCAGCGACGCGGAAACATGACGCTGGAGCACCGCGAGGGTCTGCTGCTCCAGGTCGCCCTCCTGGAGCAACTGCTCCCAGCCGGCCAGGATTTCCAGGAAAACCTGATGGACCGCCTTCTCAGCCGCGCCGCGGCTGCCGAGGTGGATCTCGGCAAAGGTGTGGAAGAACTCCTGGTGTCCCAGATAGAAGGCCTCGTAGTCGAGGGGCAGGGGCAGCGGCTCATGGACCGGCTGACTGTAACCGCCCTCCAGGGGCGAGACGCCGCCGACAACGTCCTCTTCGCTCACTCGGGCCTCCGGCATGCGCGGGTGCTCATCACAGGGTGTCCTCTTCGTTGAGGGTGGTCCGAACAGGTCTGGCGCGGCCAGTTGTTGGCCACAGCTCCACGATGTCGAGATCCGGCGCCGATCACGCATCACCCCCGAAAAAAAATCACTCCATGATCTCGAACGACCGCTCTGCGTAGCGCCTCACGCAGGGTATGCGCCTGCCCGAGACCAGCCCTGAACAGCGAAAAGGAATCGGGCACATGCCGAAGGCAAACATGTCGCTCCGTCAAGTGACATAACTCACAACATGCTTGCCGTCGTGCCCGTACCCCTCAGAACGCCGCAGGTCGACTGCGGCACGCCGCTCCAGCCCGCCTCTCTCGCTCCACACAAAGGAGTGAGAACCCGCCATCAGGCTGCGCGATTTCATGGAGGGACTCGCCGCCGCGCCCAAGTGCGAAGTCAACGTCATGGACCTGGACGGCGGGGATCGAGCGCGCGATGCATCTCAGTCGAGCAGCGGAGTGAACCCGTTCGCCTGGATGCAGGCGTCGCAGGCGTACTGCCGGCTGGCCCGGCCTCCGGCGGAGCCGGGTGTGATGCGGATGAGGGTCGTCCTCTGTGTGTCGTTGCCACACCAGTGGCACGGCCGGGAGGCGGCCACTGGAGGGTTCCCGGCCTGTGCGGCGCTGCCGCTGGGGCCTGTCGCGTCGTCACTCACACGCGACACCCTATACACCCCTGTTCACACCTAGCTATGGGTATGTATGTCTATGCCTTCATGTGTCCGGTTACGTACAGTCCGGACGTGTGACCGCCTTCGACCCGACGCGACCCAAGTGGGAACAGATCGCCGCTGTAATCCGCGACCGGATCACCTCTGGCGAATACCCGCCGATGCACCTCATCTCCGAGGTCCGGCTGGAGGACGAGTTCGACGTGGCCCGCGGCACCATCCGCAAGGCGACCGCGGCCCTGCGGGATGAAGGTCTGATCACCACCACCCCAGGTATGGGCAGCTTCGTCGCAGCAGGCTCACCGAATCACGAAACTTGAGGTTGCGATGAGGCTGTTCTGGCTGGCCGCACTTGGTCTACTCGCCGTCGTCATGGCGATGTTCACGCCGTACGTGTTCCGCAACGAATCGACGTGGCAGGCAGTTGCCTGGTCCATCATGTTGGTCGGCACCGTCGCGTTCATCGCCGTGCTGATCCGGGCTGAGCGGCTGATCCGCTCGCTGGATCGGCACGCCGACAACGACACCTCCGAGAGCTGACTACCTTTGCCCTCACGCGGTATGGCCCAACGGACGTCGGCCGACGACGGCGCTTCACTGTCAGCGGCTCGCTGACAGGCCGACCGGGTCGGCCTGTCAGATGTAGACGACGCGGACGACGGTCACCATCAGCACAGCGGCGCTGATGTAGTAGCGGACCACGACTCCGCCGATGGTGGCCTCGCGCCGGTCGGCATCGGCCTTGACCGGAGTGGAGCCGTGCCCGTACGGATCAGAGGCCAGGCGGCGCATGCCCGCGTCGAAGACAGCCCGTAACGCGCTGGGCATCGCCCCGCGCGCCTGGTCGGCGGGCGGGGCGTACTGGAGACGGTAGCTCACGCGACCTCCGAGCCCGGCGCGGCATCGGTGGCACCAATGTCCTCGCCGCGGGACAGGCGCTCGAAGAGGAGCTCGTCCTCCTCATCCGCGCCGGTGCCCGCCAGCGCCCAGCGCACCAGGACGGCCGGGAGGTCGGCGGCAGGCACGTGCTCGATCTCGCGGTCGAACTCCGCGGCCCTGCCCGCGTCCATGCTTGCGCGCACGGCCGCGATCGTACCGGGCAGTTCCACGACCTCACCGCCGATGACGGTCTTGAAAGTGGCATCCAAGATGGTCTCCTTCCCACCTCGTACGGTACGGCCGCCCGGGCAGCCGGTGCCTCCTTCTCACCGAGATCCACTCGTCCGTGCTGGTGGAGAGAAGCTGGCCGCGACGCGCAGCCGGGAGTCCCGGCGGCCATCTACGATCAGCGGTCGACGCGGCTACCTGGTTCGGCGTGCCTCTTTCAGCTCTGCTTCGAAGAGATGGTCGCGGCCTTGGGCGAGCTCCTGGATCAGGCGCTGCTCGATGTCGACGAAGGGCCGGTAGTAGCTCTGGTTGTATGCCTCGATGATCTGGAAGGTCCAGTGTCCGGGGATCACGTTGCGACCCAGGATCTCGCGTTCTACAAGATCGGCCTCCGCGTGGTGGCCGGCCTCACGCAGGAGCCGGGCCGCATCGCCGACCTGAAAGTCGGCGTTGCCGGTCAGCTGGTGGAATTCGTACAGGGCGCCCCGGGCCCGCTCCGTTGTCTCCAGGGCTTTCGACAGGGCGCCCAGCGCCTCCACAGTTGTGTCGGTCATGCCCACGGGGCGCCGATGCGCGGCGTCGGGAGAGTCGTTTCGTTCGTCGCTCACGCACACACCCCTGCCCCGAACGCCTCGCTGGCGCTCACATCTGCCCCCAGGTGGTGTAGCCGAGGTCCAGGTGCCCAAGGTCAGCCAGGCGCTGCACCTGGGCGACGAACGCCCGGGTGAACAGGCGCTGCGCCGACAACTCGCCGTAGCGATCAATGTGGTTGAACACCAGCTGGTGGTCGACGGCGGCGCGGCTGCGCCAGTCCAAGACCTGCTCCCGGGTGAGGTCCTCGAGGACCAGCTCCTGATCGTCGTCGACGTCGGCGGGCTCCGGCTCCGGAGCAGGGACGACGGCAGCCGGGCACGGCGTAGGCAGCACGACCGGTGCCACCGGTGCGGCCGGGACGTCGTCGGCCGGCTGCGCGGCCGCGGCTTCGGCACGGGCCTGAGCTGCGGCGGCCTGCTGCTCGCGGACCTGTGCCCACCGGTGCTCGCGGATCCACGCCTGGGCGGTGATGTCCTGGTGGAGCTGCTGCTCGGTCGCCGTGCGGCGCTCGGTCTCGGAGGCGTGCGGCATCGTCGCGTCGACGGCGGCCGCGACCGCACGGCGCTGGTCGCGGCGGTCGGCCTGCTTCTCCTCGCAGCGAGGGCAGTCCTGCCCAGAGCCGACCAGCACGCGGTCGTCACACCGCACGTCGCCGCACTGCTGACGCTGGGGCAGGGCCAGGCCGATCAGCCAGCCCACCGGGTCCTGGATCGGCCCGGCCAGCCGCATCTGGTCTTCCAGGCGTCGGGCGACCCGGTCGGCGAGGATCTGCGGTGCGTCCGTACGGCCGGCGAGGCCGACCACCCGGGCCAGCTCGCTACGGGCGGCAGCCTCCACCAGCTTCCGGGCGGCCGGACGCTCCAGGCGCGCCCACACCAGGTCGACCGGAGCCAGGACGACCCGCAGATCCTCTGGCGGCAGAGGCACCCTGCCCCGCTGCTGCCTGCCCTGGCCCGCACGGTCCACGACCCGCACCGGAGCACCGGCCACCGGCCCGCGGCGGCCGTTCATGCCTTCGACGACTGGGGACTTCTCCTGCTGTTCCCCGCGGAGCGGGCCGCCGTTCTCGCGCACGCACGCGCGGTCCGGCAGACCACCGGTCGCCCTACGGCCTTCGCCGGAAAAGCCACCAGAGAGCACCAGAGAACCACCAGGAGTAACCCCAGAAGCGTGGAGAGCGTGGTGCTGTGCAGTTGCGGCGAGGTCTGCCGATCCGGCGATCCCGTCCTGCCTGGCACCCTCGATCCCAGTCGTCATAAGGGTCTCGCCCGTCTTGCCGGACTCAAGATCTCCGGATGCAGTACCGGCGAGGTCTGAAAACACGGCGTCCGCGACCCGGCGGGCCTCCCGTACGGCCACGCTGTGGGCCTTGGCGACCGGCACCAGGCGCACCCGCGACTGCGCGTTGAGACCCGAGCCGGTCTCCTTGCGCACCACGTCCGCGACGCCGTGCTCCTGGAGGCGCTTGAGGACCTTCGCCCCGGCCGCAGCCGTGCAGCCCAGCAGCCGCGCGACCG
This sequence comes from Streptomyces sp. NPDC006923, assembly GCF_040635655.1. NCBI lineage: Bacteria > Bacillati > Actinomycetota > Actinomycetes > Kitasatosporales > Streptomycetaceae > Streptomyces > Streptomyces sp. NPDC006923. The sequence continues at coordinate 34,105 of NZ_JBEYIF010000028.1, read as the reverse complement.
TCGCCGCCGGACGCCCCCGGTCGGTGTCGACCGACCCGGGGCACAGCTGCAGCCAGCCCGTCGAACCCGTCGTCAGCACCATCAGCAGCAGCCCGAGCCGGTCTGTCGCAGCCCCCCGGCCCGTACGACCGGCGAGCAGTCCGGCCGGGATCGGCGGCTTGTCCTTCGGCTCCCATCCCGGACCGAACAGCACGGTGATCAGGCTCAGCAGCACCGCCAGCTCCGAGCGGGACAGCGCCAGGGCGTGCCGCCGGTCGCCGGCCTGCTGCGCCCGGTACATCGGGATCACCCAGCACTCCAGGCCCGTCGCCCACCCGATGGCGTTGGTCGCGACGTTCGAGCCGAGGAACTCCGCGCCGCGCAGTTCGGGCAGCACCGTGTGCGCGACCGTCGACTGGGAGACCCCCAGCCACCGACCGAGCTCCTCCGCCCAGATCGACGTCTCGAAGTCCTTGCGCGCATCCGCTTTCGCTGTCAGCACGACCGACGCCAGCCGCGTGCCGTCGGACGCACCGGCCAGCGCCGGGGACGTCACCAGCGCGCGCACCGCGGCGAGCAGCCGGGCCCGCATCGTTTTCGACAGCTGGAGCGGATTGCCCAGCTCCAGTCGCGCGACCGGACCGGCCTGCGCCGGGACCGACCGCAGCCGACGGCGTCGACCCTTCTCCCAGTGGGCGGCGGAGGCCGCGACCGCGCTCACAGGGACGCCGCTGATGAGAAACGGACCGCCGACCGGACGGCATCCGTATGAAAGCGAGAGCGAGATTGTGTGATCTGTATCACGTTCCCGCCGGGCGGGACGCCACCGTACAAGGGCGTCCCGCCCGGCGGGATACGCCGGACGCCATGGCGGACCTGACAAGGCCCGGGCTGGTCGTGCACTATGACAACAGCTCCTGTTCCTACTTGGACGTGGATGAGGAGCCGCTCCGCGAGGAGCGGGTATACCCGGCCCTGCCAGAGGCCGGTACTGCGGAACTGGTCCCTGCCAAAGGACCGGGTACTGCGGACGTGACTCCTGCCAAGGAGTCACCGGGGGCCCTTGCCAAAGGGCCCCAGAACTTTCGCTCAGATCGGGTGCCACCCCGACCGAGCCAGACGGGCCGCACGCCGCACGTGGTCGCCAAACCACGGACACGGCTGCGGCCGATGACCTAGGTCATCCCAACTCCCTTGATCCGGAGGCTGGCGTCAGCATCCGCGATACCGGCCGGAGCGACATGATCACGTCGCTCAAACGGCTTGGCGGTGTGTGTGGTTCCGCAGCACGAGCTATCTTCACTTCGCGATCACCTCCCAGCGGTCCTCGGTTTCGTAGATCAAGTCCTGAGCCACCCTACCTACGTAACGCGCCGTCAGGAGATGGGGTGCGAGTTCGACCGCAGGACATTCGGTGCCTCGCCAGCAATCAGAGAATGCAGAGCGCGTGCGTGCTCACCGATCACGGCCATACGTGCCTCCCATTCCGGGCCTTTGGTATGACGCGGATCGGCGGTGATCTGCCCTTCGTGCTTGCGGTATTGCAATCCCACCTCTGTGTGGAACCAGCCGTCCGCGACAGCGTCCAGGCCCAGCAGGAGCCCGGTGTCTCCGGAGGCGGGAAGAGCCATCCACCCGCCCAGAGCGAGGACGAGGTCCCGGCGGGCGCAGATCGTCGCAGGGTGTACCTGTGCGCGCCGGTGCTGGCTCCAGTGACGGTAGACCGCGGTGCGCTGGATACGGCCGCCGACGGGATCACCAGGAAACGTGGTGGTACTGCCGTCGGGCAAGAGGTCGATGACGGCAGACGTGGTCCAGCCCACGTCGGGGTGATTGGTAAGAACTTCGATATCGCGCGCCAGTACTCCGACTGACAGCACGTCATCGGAGTCCAAATTCTTGATGAGATCGCCAGATGACCGGCCGAGGCTGACCGTGCGTGTCACGTGCGGGCCGCCCTTGCGGGATGCCGCGATATGAATGCGGGAGTCGCTGGGCAAAACTGCCGCACTATCGACATCGCCGCCATCTTCCTGCACCAGCCACTCCCAGGACCAGCCGGAGGGCAGATGCTGGGATGCCAAGGAGTCGTAGGCGGCCGATAGATAGGCCAGACCGGCACGGTGAACAGGTGTGATAACTGAAATAACGCCGCTCATTAGGAGCCTTTCTTTGCGGTAGAACTCCAGGTCCATCCCGACGACCGCAATGCATCCATGCGGTGGAGGATCGAACTCCGCAGCAGCGGCACGTTGACGTCCTCGCGGTATCCGGTCCCTGCGGTGGTCATGGCGTCGTGTTTTCGGTAGATACCGCCAGGCTCTGTGATCATCAGACCTGGAGCAACTGCTGCACAGAAGAGGACGAGAGCCAGAGCTTCCAGAGCTGGGTAGGCCGGCCATGCACCGAGTGCCCAGACGAGATCGCGGCGCATGACCAGGTGTGTTCCGACTACTGGAAACTCATCGGCCTCCAGCTGGCGGCGCAGAGTCTCAGCTGAGAGCGGACCCGCCGCCGGGTCATTGGGGCCGGGCTTGTAGGACCCGTCTGGGAGTAGATCAAGGCAACTGGAAATGCACCAGCCGATGTCGGGGTGTTCCTCCATCGCCGAGATGTCTCTGGCCAGCGCGCCGGGTGTGAGCAGATCGTCAGCATCGAGGGCGCGTACGAGGTCTCCCGTCGCTCGTGTGAGCCCCATGGTCCGAGCAACACCCGCACCGCCACGCCGACCACCCGCCGACCTGATCCGAGGGTCAGTCGGCAGGCAGGCCATGGGCCTACCAGTCGTCCCGTCTTCCTGCACAACCCATTCCCAGTCCCACCCTTCTGGGAGTTGCTGACTGGCCAGCGACTCCCACGCGTCGGTGAGGTAATTGTGCCGTCCGTCAATAACGGCTGTGATGACGCTGATGGTGGGCACTACCAGCCCTCCAGCGGCGTCGTGTAGATCAGCGTCGCTCGGTCGCCGGGGAGGGGGATCTCCGAGACTTCCACCGCCCTGCCCTCAGTCGAGTAGGAGATCTTCCGGACGCGCAGCAGAGGCACGCTCGCGGGGATGTCGAGGAGCGCCTGCTCTTCCGGTGTCGGCATAGACGCCAGCACGTGGTCGTCGATCCTGCCCAGCTCCACACCCACCGTGTAGAGCTGATGCATGGTGCCGCCAGGCCACGGCTCATTACTCGGATCGAGTAGCGCCTCGTTTTGACTGGCGAGAGCGTACGTGAGATAGCTGGTGGAGGTGCCGGCGCCCGCGCGCTCTGCATGCCGTCGGATGTACGTCCTCCGCAGCAGCATCTCGTCGTCAGGTACACGCAGAATGTGGCGCACGTCCTCCGGGCCGCGAACGACCTCATACGTGCAGATGTCCTCGTAGAGGTGCTGCACCGGGATGCCGCTGTCCGCTTCTGAGACACCGTATGACGCGCGAGCCGCATCGTCGGAAAGGACAGAGTCCTTCTCGATCTGGTAGCGCCTGTTATGACGGGTGATCTGAGGAGGACGCACACGCACCCAGGTGCGGCCGCCTGCCGCCCCTGTCAGGATGCCCCGGGCCTTCAGCGCTGTGATCGCCTTGACGACGGTGTTTCTGTTGACGCCGTAGCGCGCGGCCAGCTCACGGGCAGGCGGCAGTGCTTCACCAGGAGTCAGTTTGCCGCTGGTGACGCGCGCCTCGATTTCCTCCGCCAGGCGGGTGGCGTCGTAGGGGGCGGGAGATTTCTCGCCCGGTGACTGGGAGCTCATGCGCGCACCTTCTCAGATCTTTGGGCTCATTTGCAACACCTGACTAGGGAAGTCTGTCGTGGCGATGCAACCTGCGTAGGCAGGTGTTGACATGGCGGCTCCGTGCTGCAAGTCTCTTTCCAGCGCCTGACCTGCCTAGGCAGGTCGGTCTTGGATCTGTCTTGAGAGGAGCACCCCCATGGACTTCACCCGCAGTTCCGCCGAGGTCTTCGATACCGAGACCCAGGAGCTGCTGGACGCGATCGACGTGGAGCTGCCGGATTTCGGCGACATCGACGTGGACATCGCTTTCGGCACACCCCTGGAGATGTACGAGGCCGGCCCCCTTTCCCACGAGCGGCTGGACGGCCTGGATATCACCGCCACCGTCGCCGCGATCGAGGCCCGCGAAAACCGAATGCTCGCCGCCCGCGACATCACCGCAGATGACCCGACCATCGCGCAGCGGGTCCGTGAGCGCCTGGTCGACGTGCTCCTCCCCTACGCCGCGCAGCTGCGCATCACGCCGCCGACCACCGCCACGCTCCTGCCGCTCGCGGCTTAGCTCCAGCCGGGTCTTCGGACCCGGCTCCTTCACCCGGAACCGCCGCTGGCGGCGCCGGATGTGGGAGCCGGAACCGTCGGTGACCAGTACAACTCAACAGAGTGATCCACCACAGATACGACGGCCGTGACCACACCAGCCGAGGTGAGTGGAGACCAGTCGGCAAGCCCCGTAGGGGCGACCCGACTCAAAAGAACGGATCTGGTCCGAGGGAACGGACGCCGGTAGCGCGACGACCCCGAGAGCGATTCCTCGGGCGAGCGGGACAGAGGACCAGGTTCATATCGCACAGCACCACAGGGCACATCGTCTCCCTGTCTGGCACCGAGCCGAGGTTCCGGCTCCCAGAAGGCGATCACGCGCGGCGGAAGAGGCCGCGTTCCACATGATTTCGCAGCCTGCGCTGCCCGTCGTCGCCGCCCGAGTATCACGGGGCGGCGGCTGGCGGGGGGTACAGCAGGACGCCCCACGCACAGAGCGGCGCCCGGGAGGTGAAGGCCCCGGGCGCCGCGAACACAGGCCACCGTCGAAAGGAATTTCTGTGCGAGACCAGATCATGACACGGCCGGTCCCGGCCGTCACGACCATCGCGAGCACGGTGCCGGTATCTGCCACCGGCACCTGTCCGGTATGCGGGGGCAATTTCGAGTCCTGCCAGTGCGGCAGCCGACCGACCGCATTCCCCGTCGCGTCCGTTGGGGAGGAGGCCCTGCTCGTTCCTCTGCTCGCTGACCCGGGCCGGCCGCCGCTGCCACGCCGGGAGCCAGGCAAGACACTCGCCCCCGACGACTTCCACCAGTTGGTGCGTCACCTGGTCGCCGACGGCAACCAGCGGGCCGCCCGGACCGGGCGCCGCGCCCGCCGGACGCTCAACGAAATGTGTCCCGGTGAGACTCTCCGCCCGCTGCTGACGCTACGCGCGGGAGGTGCCCGATGCGCGCGCTGATCCACGTCCACGCGGTTCTGCGGCACTTGTGGCAGTGCCCCGAATGCGGAGCCCAAGTCACCTACCGGATCCCGCCGGGCGGCACCTGCGGGTGCTGATGCCCAGCTGAATTCACCGGACAGTTCACCGGACGGTAGGAGTTCCGATCCCGAACATACGGACCGCCCGCGCCGCGCAGCTTCTGGCGGCGCGGGCGGTCATCCGGCGTGGCCTGGGACACCCCGTCACCCGCGCTCTGCTGGCGGCCGCCGCGGTGGCCGCCGCCCGCGCGTGGGAGGCAGGCCACCGCGTCGCCGACATCCACCCGCCTTCGGGCAGCGCGTACGGCGCCGACCTCAGCAAGAAGTGACGCTCTGCCAGGTCACCGCGATCTCCCGTGTTGCCCAGTCGTCACCGGACCGCCCACGCGGTCCGGTGACGGTGGAGAGCGCCGGAACTCGCTTCCCCGCTCTGTTCGGCCCGTGGCTGGAGAGCACTTCCCCGACTCCCCGTCCTTGGAGGACCTCGTGATTGCACTGCCTCTGTTCCTGCTCGCCGGTGGCGCCACCTGGCTGTTCTGGCGCTCCGACATGCGAGCGGGCGTCCTGATCGCCGCGCTCGTGTGCGGCTACGCCCTGGCGACATCGCCGCTTGCGACCGCGATCGACGGCATGGGCACCGGCATCGGCGCCGCGATCTCCAGCGCCAACGCCGCCAGTAAGTGACTTCTGCCGCTTGCCCGTGGCTCCGCACCGAGAGGTGCGGGCCCGCGGGGAGGTGACAGCCCCCGATTCCCGCACGACCCCCGATCTGGAAGGACCCCACCCCGACATGAGCGACAGCGACAGTGGCGAGAAGCTCGGCTCGAACCTCTCCCAGCTCATCCAGCAGCTGGAGAAGATCGAGTTCACGACGGACCGCGACCTCTACCAGTACGCCCGGATCCTGCGGGCGATCGGCCTGGAGCTCCACATGCGGATCGGCATGGACGCGGACATGGTCGGCGCCATCCTCGCCCAGTACAAGGGCAAGTGGTGGACCTTCGGTACCCAGTCCAAGATCCGCGCGAAGCTGGTGTCCGCCCACCTCAAGGGCGGCGCGTCCGCCGCGAAGGTCCTCGGACTGAGCGGCATCAAGATGTACGCCTCCTTCGTCAAGCACTTCATCCAGCCCGAGATCGAGGCTGAGCGGAAGGCACGCGAGGGCAAGGGCTCGAAGAAGCCCGGATTCTCCATCGGTGACAAGCCCAAGGGCGCCGCCGGGCGTCCGGGCGAGGCCGGAAGGGCAGCGTGATGGCACGCCGTATCTCCTCCCGAGCGAAGAAGATCGACACCCGTACCGAAGAGGAGCAGGAGTCCTCGAAGAAGGCATGGGTCACTCACGGCGGGCCGTGGGGCATCAACATCGGCGGCTGCGTCGTCGCTGAGACCGCCCACGTGCTGCTCGCCACCACGCCGGCCTCTCTGGCGCTCGCCGCGCTCGGTCTGGCCGGCACCGGCGCGGCCCTGGCCAAGTTCATCAACCACATGGACCACAAGGCCAAGCGCGAGAAGGACGTGCGCTACCTCCACCAGGTCAACGCCGTCGCCACCACGGCCGGGGTCACCCTGGGCACCGTGGTGGGACTGGAGTCCGGCGCCACGATGGGCGCCTGGATGCTCGCCGGGTCCGGCCTGTGCATCGCGAACCACCTCTGGTCGGCGCTGTACAAGAGGGGCTCGGGCGAGAAGGCCGGCGGCAAGTGGGCCAAGCTCGAATCCGAGATCGGACTGGCCAAACACGAGCTCCAGGAGGCCAAGTCCAACGGCAAGGGCACGGTCGTCGCCAAGATCGAGGCGAAGGACGGGGCTACGGCGGACGAGTTCGCCCGCCGTATCCCCGCCATGACCTCCGCGCTCAAGCTTGGGCAGGGCCGCATCACCCACACCGTCGACGACGACGACGCCTCGCTGATCACCATGCGGGTCCAGGTCGCCGACCTCCTCAAGGACGGCTTCGCCTGGCCCGGCCCGTCCGCGTTCGGCGCCGGGTTCGGTGACCTGCCGATCAACCTCGGACGGTACGAGGACGGCGAGACGCTCAAGCTCAACCTGCCCGGCGTCCTCAACGACTTCCAGGAGGTCGAAGGCGGGCAGAACGTCGAGCACTGCGTCGCCCAGGGCGTCAACGGCGCGGGCAAGACGGTCGGCAACTCGATCATCGTGACCGAGGCCGCCACCCGCACCGAGGTGTCCGTCATCGTCATCAACTGCTCGAAGTTCATGCAGGACTACGGGCACGTCCGGCACGCCGCCGACATGGTGATCACCAACGAGAAGGACGCCCGCCGGTTCTTCAAGCAGATGCACACCGTCATCAAGGCCCGCGGCGACTACCTCGCCGCCAAGGGCCTGGCCAAGTGGAAGCCGGGCTGCGGCCTGAACTTCCTGGTGATCATCGGTGAAGAGGCCGCCGACTTCGCCGACGGCGACGAGTACGCCAAGGTGCTGCGCACCCTGCGCTCCACCGGCGGCTGGTTCCTCTCCTCCATCCAGCGCGCCACGCACGACCAGATGAACACCACGGCGCGCTCCAACCACCCCGCCGGCATGGCCTACGGCCTGTCCGACGGCGCGGAAGCCCAGTACGTCCTGCCGCCCGAGGCGATCGACGCCGGCGCCTTCCCCGGCTGGGCGAACAGGAAGCCCGGCTACCTGTACGCGGCCGGGATGGGTATCCCCGAGGACCGCTGGGCGGTCACCGCCCGCACCTACAACGCCGACCGCCCGACCCTGGCGGCCGCCGTCACCGCGGGCATGAACGTGCGCACGCCCATGGACGCCACGACCGCTGAGGCGTTCGGCGCGCTGTGGACGAACCGCACCTTCTTCACCACCCCGCTCCTGGAGGGCGACGCCGACGGATCCGGCGCCTTCCCCCAGCAGCAGGCCGCCCCCGCCGCCCCGGCGGCGGACCCGGCCTCCGAGTACGACGCCGACGACGAGTACGAGGAGGACGAGGACGTGGAGATCGACCCGGACCTGCTCGCGAAGGAGACCGAGGACTTGGACGAGGAGCTGCGCCGGATCCTGGAGGCCGACCCCGAGCCCGGCGCGTACGACCACCTCAGCGTCGAGACCGAGATCGAGGCGCCGGCCGACGACGCCCCGGTCTTCCAGCTGCCCGGCGCAGTGGCCGACGAGGAGAAGCTCTCCCCCGAGGACACCAAGGCCGCCATCTTTGCTCGCCTGGATTCCTGGGTGCGCGAAGGCAAAGACAACTTCGAGCCCAAGGAGCTCAACGACCTGTGGATGCGGGTCAACAAGAAGGGCGCCCGCGACTGGTGGAACCGCCTGAAGAAGCAGCTCCTGGACGACGGTGTCATCGCCAAGGACGAGTCCGAGGAGGGCTACGGATCGTACGACCTGATCCGCTCCCCGCTCGAAAAAGACAACTGAGAGTGACCGATCCCGGGAGGGGCCGCACAGCGCACACCGCACTGTGCGGCCCCTCCCTCTCCCTAGGGAATTTCCAGTGTGTGAGCCCGCACACAGGTGATTGATCCCGGTTTGCACCCTGTGCAGTGTGCGCCGCACACTCCCCCCGCACACTACGGAAGGTAGCCAGAATGAGCGCCCCGACCGTGCCCCGGCCGAAGCAGGCCGGGCCGCCCAAGACCCCCCTCCCGCCCCCTCCGGTCAGCGAGGCGGACGCCGTCAAGGCCCGCAAGTCCATCGCCAAGCTGGACGAGGTCCTGGCCATGGTCACCAAGGCGCTGCTCACCCTCGGGGGCGGCGCTTTGATCTTCACTTGTGTGAATGTGACCCTGTTCGGGATCTCCCACCAGATCCCCTGGTACATCGCCTGGATGCTGGACCCGCTGGCCAGCCTCGCCCTGATCACCGTCCTGTACGTCGACGGCGTCCTCGCCGAACACGGCGGCGACTACAAGCCCGGCGGCTGGCCGTTCCTGCTGCGCTGGACCGCCGGCCTCTCCACCTGGGTGATGAACTGCTGGACGTCGCTCTACCCGGACGGCCACTTCCACTTCATCCCGCAGAAGCCCGACGCGGGCGGCATCCTGCTCCACTCCGTCGCCCCCGCGCTGCTGATCCTGCTCGCGGAAGCCGCCACCGGCTACCGCAAGTACGCGACCCGGCGGCGCGGCGAACTGAACGCGGTCATCGCCCAGTTCGAGACCGCGAAGGCCACGGAACGCGAGGCCGCCGAAAAGCGAGCCCGCGAGGAAGCCGAACGCGAGGCCGCCGCGAAGCGCGAGGAGGCGGAACGCGAGGCCGCCGCGAAGCGCGAGGCAGCAGAACGCGAGGCCGCCCGGCGCGAACGCGAGGAAATCGCGAGGCTCGAAAACGAGCGGCGCGCCGCAGAAATCGAGGCGGCCGACCGTACCCGCCGCGCAGAAATCGAGGCGGAACGCGAGCGGCTCGCGCTGACCGAGCGGTCCGCAGAAATCGAGGCGTCGCGGCGCAAGACCGAAGCCGAGATCGAGGACCGCCGCCGCCGTGAGGAGTGGGAGCGGGAGCAGGCCGAACGGGACCGTGAGGCAGCCCGCCAGGCGGAGATCGTCAAGGCGGAAGCGCAGGCAGAGGCGCTGCGCAAGGAAGCCGAAGCCCAGGCGGAGGCGCTGCGCAAGGAGGCCGAAGCCGCCGCTGAGGCTGAGCGGATCAGGGCTGAGGCTGAGGCCCGCGCCCTGGAGGAAGCCGAGAAGCTGAAGCGGCAGCGCGCCCTGGAGCGGGCCGCCGCCAAGGCTCGCGGAACCTCGGAAAGTGCAGGCGCCCGCGCCTCGATTTCTGCGGGCCGTCCCTCGGAAAGTGGGGTCGCGCTCAGCGCGGTGCCCGCCCTGACCGCCTCGGAAAACGGCGGCCGGATCCCTCGCGAAGTGCGCGAGAAGCAGCGTGACGAAGCCGAGCGGTACATCGCGAAGTGCTCGCTGTCCGGCATCGCGCCGGACCTGGAGCGCCTCGGAAGCCAGTACGGCAAGGGCGAGACGTGGGTCGGAGACCGCGTCCGCGCCGCGAAGAAGCGCCTCGCGGAAGAGGACGGATTCGAGGAGTCGGTCATCGCCGACGCCCTGGACGTCTTCGAGGACGACGACAGCGACAGCGCCGGTGCGGCATGACCCACCGGCCCGACGAAGAGGAAGAGAACGCCGTGGACACGGACTTCGAGTTCGACTTCACCCACCTGGGCACCGAGCCGGTCGCCCTGCTCCCCAAGGCCGGCCCCGGGCACCCGCCCACGATCCTGCTGCGCCGGGACGAGCTGCTGCCCACGCGGTGGCGCCAGCTCACCGACTGAACGCACACCCGAGCTTCGACGGCTCCACTGGCCCCCGAGATGTTGAAGCCACCTCGGGGGCCGGTGAAGAGGCCGAAGCCTCCCCCGGACCTCACACGCCAGCGATCCGTCCGGGCTCCCCATCGAGGAGAGGACCCATCATGCCGTCTTACGGCGAGCAGCCCCAGCCCACCTACTACCCGACGCCGCTGCCGCCCCAGTACGGGCAGCCGCCCGCCCCCGCGTACGGGCAGCACGTCGTCCCGCTCCCCCAGGGCGCGGTCGTCTACCCGCCGACCGCCGGCCTGGACGGCGTCGTCATGATGCCCGGCCCCAACGGGCAGCCGGTCGCGTACTACACGCCGCCGCCCGCCCCGGCCCCGCAGCCCTACGTCTCCCCGCTCCTGGTGAAGGCCGCGCTGGTCGCGTTCATCGTCGGAGTCGCCGGGGTCGGCGTCTACTTCCTGGCCGCCGCCATCCTCGAGCTCGCCAAGGCGCTCGCCATTATCGCGGGCGTCGCCCTGGTCGGCTTCGTCCTGCTGAAGATGCTCGTCACCGGCCCCGGCAGCGGCCGCTCGATCAACGTCAACGCCCGCGGCCGCGCCAAAGTCCAGGTCCACACCGGCCGCGGACACAACCGAGGCCGTGGCCGCCGCTGAACCTGCGTCCCCGCCGGCCGTCCGGGACGTCGACATCTACGCCGACCCCACCGGCGCCCTCCCCGTCTACCGCTGGAGGCAGGCCCCGAAGGGGCTCGCCACCCGGCGCCAGCTGCGGGAGCGGCGCTTACGGCCCGGCGGCCAGGACCCGGTCGCCGTCATCGAATGCCGGGGCGGCAAGCGCAAGGCGTGGCTGTACGAGATCAAGAAGGCTAAGCCGATACGGCCGATGACCTTCGCCAAGGAGCTCGCGCTCGACAAGGCGATGGCGAAGCGGCAGACCTGCCCGAAATGCTCGCGCCGGTACTACCACTGCCTCCCTTTACGCACCCTCGGGTCCTGCTTGGAGTGCTACGACGGCACCCCGGCCGCGCCCGGCAGCTACATGCGCACGCCCGGCGAGCACCTCGCCGCCGCGGCCTGAACCCCTTCCGCGTCTGCCGGTTGCCTGATCCACCCGCCCACCGGCGGGTGGTGAAGGGGAGTCGGTGAGCCCGGCCCGCACTACCTCGTCCCGCAGCCGTCGACCACCGTGAAGGAGACCCCGGTGAGCGAGCCCGACAAGCACGAGCCCGACCCCGCCATCCCGCCGCTGGACACCATCGACGACAGCCAGCGCATCCCGCCGCCCCGCAGGCCGGCCCCGCCCCGGCCGCGCCCGATCAAGGCCGCCGACGACATCCCGCCCGGCGCCATCGCCGCCTTCGGCGTCGTCGCCCTGGTCGCCCTGCTGCTCATCCTCAAGTGGGGCATCCCCAAGGGCATCGACTGGTACCACCACCAGGACTGGGCGTGGTTCACCCAGTGGACCGCCACCGTCGCCGACCCCGTCCACGCCTACCTGAGCGCGCACACGGTCGGCCTGCCGCTGACGGCGACCAGCGCGTTCGTCATCTGGCAGGGCGTCGGCATCGTCTCCCTGGCCCTGTCCTGGATCACCGGCGCGGTCGGTGCCCGGCTGACCTGGACAGCACACGGCGCCTGCTCGGTGTTCATGGTGTGGGACGCCGCCCCCGCCGCCGGCCGCCCCGTCGCCGCCGCCCTCACGGTCCTGGCCTGGACGATCGGCAGCCTCTTCGCCCTGCGCGGCCTGTCCCTTCGCCCGCTGATCCACCTGCACAACCACAACCACAACCACCCGGCTCGCTGATCTGACGGCTGCCTGATCCACCCGCCCCGCACACGCGGGCCGGGTGGTGACGGGGAGCCGGACAGCCCGGCCCGGATGGGAGTCGCACGTGACCACCGCCCCCCTCACCATCAGCAGCGACCGGAACCTGGACGCCGCCTGCGCCACCGTGAGCGGCGAGATCGCCCGCACCGACAGCAAGGCCAGCCTGCTGCTCGCCTTCGACGGCGCGGTCCTCGCGGGTCTGGCCAGCGTCGCCGACAAGAACCTGCCCGTGTTCACCAAGGCCGTCGGCGGCCTGGCCGTCCTCGCCCTCGCCGCCGCCGCGGTCTTACTCCTCCTGGTCGTCCGGCCCTGCCTGACCGTGCCCGGCCGCCCCGCCCCGGGCACCTTCCCGCAGTGGGCGCACCTGGAGGAGAACGAGCTCCAGGAGGCGATGGACCAGGACCACCGCCCCGCCCGCGTGAAGGCGCTCTCGATCCTCGCGGTCCGCAAGTTCCGGCGCCTGGCCCTCGCGGTCGACGTCATCCTCGCCGCGCTCGCCCTGCTGACCGTCGCCGCGATCGGGGTGCTGGCGTGAGCACCGCCGCCAGCTTCGTCATCAGCTACGCCAGCCTCGCCGGCGCACTCGCCATCCCCTTCGTGATCGCCGCCGCCCGCCGCACCGCCGCCCGCATCCACGCCCAGGCCGACCAGAAGGAGAAGTAACTATGGCCCTCACCCTGTTCGCCCGCCGCCCCGAGCCCGTCGAAGCGCCGGCCCCCGAGCCGTGGCCCGAGATCGGCGAGACCTGGAAGCCCGAGGGCGTCACCATCGCCCAGCGCTACTACAACCAGGCGCACGCGGTCGTCCTCGTCTACACCACCGACGACGGCCCGCACGGCACCTACTACTCCGTCGCCTGCCTCGGCTGCCACTACGCCACCCGCGAGAACGGGAAGCGCACCTACAGCACGCGCTACAGCCTCGCCGACGCCGCGACGGTGGCCAACGAGCACGCCACGACCTGCCGGGCGCTGCCCCGCGACATCCCCGCCCGCCCGGACGACGACACCGTCCGCGAGCGGCTGCACGCCTGGGTGCGCGGCGCCCGCCGCCGGGACGAGGACAGGCAGCTGTGGGTGTCCGACCTGGACCTGATCCGCCTCACCCTCCAGCGCTCCAACGACTGGATCGTGGACGTGCTCAACCAGCTGGTCGTCGCCGAGCCGGAGATCCTGCGCATCGAGCGCAGCCAGTACAGCGACTACGTCTCCTACTACGCACGCCGCCTCCCGGAGAACTGACCGGCGCTCTCCGCGCGGCCCCGCCCGCCGCCCGTCGGCGGCCGGGGCCGGGCGGTGTCCGCCCGGTCAGCCGAGACCGGACGACCGGCCCTCCCCCGGAGGTCACCGTGTCCCTCGCCCGCCGCTCCCTCATGGAGGCCGCCGCCGCCCGCTTCGGCTGGCGCCGCGGCTACGGCACCACCACGCAGGTCGACGCGCTGCTCACCGAGCAGACCGAGACCGCGTACACCGAGGCCGCCGACCACGCTGCCCTGGCGACCGCGAAGAACGCCGACGTTCTCGCCGTGCAGCCCGGCGTCCTGGACGTCCGCGGCCGCGTCCTGGCCGACGTCCTCTACCTGGAGGGCGTCCTGGCCGGCGCCCGCAACCGCGGCCTGCCCCCGGAGCTCATGGAGCGCCTGGAGGACGCCGTCGACCACGGCCACGAGATGACCGTGCTCCTCGCGGACACCGTCCGCACCACCGCCGCGCTTCACGCGGCCAATTGAGCGCCCGGGGCGGCCGTAGGCGTCGGGCCCGGCCGCCCCGGAGCAGTCCCTCCCCCTCCCAGAGCGCATCGAGAAGAAGGAGCTCCATCATCATGACCGCACCCCTGCGCCAGACGGCCAACGCCGTCGCCCACTCGATGATCGAAGGCGCCAGCATGGCGTCCGCGCTGATCGGCGGCGCGGCCGGCGCCTACCTCGGTTACCAGCTCGCCCCCGTCGCCTGGCCTGACGGAACCCGCGTCCTGTTCGCCGGGGCGGTCGCCGTCGTCGGCGCCGTCGCCGTTGACGGGCTCGCCGAACTCGTCCTCGCCCCGATGCGCCGCCTGATGCGGACCCGCAGCCCGCTGCCCTCCACCCGCGCATCGGCCCCGGCCCCGGCCGCCACGCTGGACGAGGCCCTCGCCCAGGTCGTCACCGCGACCGAGGGAGACGCCGCACACCGCGCCGCCAACGCCTCCTTCCGTATCGACGACGGCGAGAGTTTCCTGCGGGACGAGAGCCGGTGGCGCGGCTACGAGGACGGCGAGGCGTCCTTCTACCTCGCCCCCGGCGTCTGGCTCCACCACCGCGCTGAGATGGGCAAGTACGGCCGCGAGCACCACTTCACGCTGCTGACCGGCGACGGCGAGCAGCCGGTGGCCATCACCGGCATGGAGCAGATCCGCCACCACCTCGCCGCCCGTGCCGCCGGCCTTCCCGCCGTCCCGGCGACTGCCCACGGCGACGTCGACGGTGACAAGGACGACGTCCTGGACGACGACCTCACCGGCATCCACGCGGTCTGACGGACTGTCCGTTCCGCCCCGGCCTTCCCGGCCGGGGCGGTGCGGTGGCCAATCAGCCCACCCCTGCCCCGCCACCGAGAGGACCGACCATGCCCGCGACCAAGAGCAGGCCCTCCCAGCTCAGCGTGCTGCGCTACGGCGCGTTCGTCTCCCGCACCGCCGAACAGCGCGTCACCTCCTACGCGCCGACCGTCCGCAAGCTGGTCCACGACCAGTTCGGACGCCGCCCCCTGGGCGCGGTCACGATCATCCTGACCAAGCCGCGCCTGCTACTCTCCCTCGCCAACGAGGCGCAGGGCGAAGCCGCCGGCGTCCCGAAGAACACGTGGAAGTCCGTCGGCGTGCAGCAGAGCATCATCGGCAAGCTCAAGGACTTCCGCGTCGCCACGGTGATCGCCCCCAAGGGCGCGATGTGGATGCTGATCAACGCCCCGAAGATGCGCGATCCCAAGCAGCTCAAGCTGAGCCTGCTGCGCGGCTTCGTCGAGGTCGACCAGCTCATCCGCTCCGGCGCCCGCGAACGCCGTATCGCCTGGGTCCGGCACGAGATGAACGTCCACCCGCTCAGCAAGCGGCAGGCCAACAAGCTCCAGGCGCAGATCCTCGTCGACGGAGCCGAAGCCGAGCGCGTCACCGCCGACCTCGCCCGGCGCCTGTGATCTGACGCGCCACCGTGCTGCCCCGGCCCTTTCCGGCCGGGACGGCGCGGTGCCCCATCAGCCGCAGTCCCGCAGGAGGCCCCTTGTGATGAACGACCTGCTGAACCTCCCCGACGGTGTCCTTTGCGCGCTGGTCGGGCCGCCGGGCAGCGGCAAGTCCACCTTCGCCGCCCGCTACCCGGACAGCTGGCGCGTGTGCCTGGACGTCTACCGGCGCCTGGCCACCGACTCCGAGGCCGACCAGTCCGCGACCCCGGTCGCCGCCGAGATCCAGAACCTGCTCCTGGACGCCCGCCTCTCCCGGCGCTTGAACGTGCTGGTGGACTCCACCAACGTGTTCCCGCACGTCAGGGCCGGACTGCTCGCCCGCGCCCGCTATTGGCAGCGGCCCGCCGTCGCCGTCTTGTTCGACGTCCCGCTGCCGACGGTGGAAGCCCAGAACGCCGCACGCGACCGCGTGGTCCCGCTGCACATCGTGCGCGAGCACCACCAGCTGCTGCCCGACGCCGACCAGCTCCACCGCGAGGGCTTCACCTCGGTGCACCCGATCTCCGAACTCCTGGCCACGTCCGGCGCCCTGCGCCTGGGCACCCGCCGCTGACCCCACTCACCTGCACGTCCTGACCGACCTGGAGGAACCCATGGCACGCAGCGCCCGCCCCGTCGTCCACTACATGGCGACCCGGCCCGACGGCACCGTCCCGCCCACCGACAACTACCTCGCCGCCTACCACCGAGCCCAGGGCGAGACGATCCCGACCGTCAACCTCGCCGACCACATCGGCCAGGTCATCGACCACCCCACCCCCGGCCGCAAGTGGTACACCGACCGGCCCTTCGGCTACTTCCACATGTACACCCGGCCCGGCGAGATCCTGGAGCGCATCGAGGACGGCTGGCCGATCCGGCTCTGGATCGTGGAGCCGCTCGGGGAGACCGGCAACTGGGGTGGCCACTTCTACCCGTACTGGCTGCTGTCCCAGCAGATCCGCGTCGTGGAGGAGACCGAGGCGTGGCAGGCGTTCGGGCACCGGGGCGCGCAGGTCCTGGCCGTCCTCGCCCAGCTCCCCGACCTCGCCCGCCAGTGGGCCACCGAGTGGGCCGCCGACCCCGAGCGCACCCTCCGCACGTACAAGGCGTGGGAGAAGCGGGTGGACCACACCCGGGCCCTGACCGGCTGGGCGTCCTGCCGGGCGGAATACTCCCGCCGCGAGGCCGGCCTCCAGGCGGCCAACAAGCTCGCCGGGAACGCCGCCGGGCAGGCCGCGGCCGCCGCCGGCGCCGACCCGCACGCCGTCACGCTGATCCAGCTGCGGGCCCGCTGCCTGGTCGCCGGACAGCTCATGTTCGACCGGATCCGCAACGGCGAGTACGAGCAGTCGATCCGCGGCCTGCTGCTCGGAGCCGGACTCGACACCCCGGCCCCCGTCCCGGCCTGATGCTGCCGCCCGCCCCGGCCACCAGGCCGGGGCCCCGATCCGAAACCAGGAGACACCTCTTGAGCACCGACACCACCACCGTCACCACTGACGAGACGATCCGCTACACCGCCGACATCGTCCTGTTCGCCGCCGGGCACATCCTGGGAGCCTTTGACGCCGTCGGCCGTGACGCGCGCGGCCGGTACGTCAGCGTCGCCTACACGGCCACCCTGCCCGCGCTGGTCGAACCGACCGCCGGGGACGACGCCACCGCCGCCCGCTGGTGGCCCCTGGACGCGCTCCCCGACCTCGCGTTCGACCACGCCGAGATCGTGGCGGCGGCCGCGAACCACTGATCCCCTTCCGCGAGCGCGGCGTTCCTCCGTGCCGCCCCGGCCTCACCGGCCGGGGCGGCACGGTGTTCCGCCACGACCAGCGAGGAAGGAGATAGGCCGTCATGCCGCAGCTGGAGTTCTACGAGGTGGACATCCCGACCGGGCTTGAGGTCCCCGGCCAGCAGGACGGCGGCTGGGAACCCTACGAGCTGTAGATACGCCCCGAGGCAGGCGCACCAGGTGTGGAAACCGTCGCCTGCCTCGGGTGACCCATCCCGTACAAGACGAGAGGGAGAGACCAGTATGGCCTCCACCGTGCGCGTACAGGCCCCGATCGGGCCACGTGCCCTGCTCATTACCACGCTCGCCGTGCCGCTGACCGGCTGGACCGTGCACGCAGTCAGTCTGCACCGCAAGCTGTCTGCCGCCCGCCGCGACCCGCTGACGGGTCTCCTTGGACGCGACGGCTTCACCGCCAAGGCCCGGCAGATCACCGACCGGTACGGCGACCACGCCCTGGTCGGGATGGTGGACCTGGACCACTTCAAGCAGATCAATGACGGACCCGGCGGGCACGCCGCCGGCGACCGCGTCCTGGCCGCCACCGCGCAGCGCCTCACCGCCTGGACGGGTAGCCGCGGGGCGGTCGGCAGGCTCGGGGGAGACGAGTTCGCCTTCGCCGTGCGGATCGGACCCGCACGCCGCG
This sequence comes from Streptomyces sp. NPDC006923, assembly GCF_040635655.1. Lineage (NCBI taxonomy): Bacteria > Bacillati > Actinomycetota > Actinomycetes > Kitasatosporales > Streptomycetaceae > Streptomyces > Streptomyces sp. NPDC006923. The sequence continues at coordinate 16,174 of NZ_JBEYIF010000028.1, read as the reverse complement.
AGCTCCGTCTCGCCCAGCTCACCGCGCTGCTCGCGCAGCCGGCGGAGGTCGACGACGGCGTTCTGGTCGACGTCGCCGCGTCGATCGGTGCCGCCTGCCCCGACGTCATCGGCACCCGCGACCTGTCGCTTCTCCAGCGGGCCGCCGACGCCGCGATGTACGCGGGCAAGCACACCGGCCGCGCCGTGCTCGCCGGGCCGCAGCACGCCACGGTGCCGTCCATCAACGGCCGCCGCGCCGGACGGCCGGGCACCCACACCCTGGGGTGGGCGGCATGAGCAATACCACCGCCGACCCGGGCACCTGGGTCCGGGCCATTACGATTCGCCAGCCCTGGGCGACCTGCATCCTCGCCGGGAAGGACGTGGAGAACCGCCCGGTCTCCTGGTCCTGGCGCGGCTGGCTGCTGCTGCACGCCGGGCAGGCCACCGAGCGGGCCCCGATGCGCGACCCGCTGGTCGCCACCGCGATCCGCGGCCGCGCCCTGCACACCCGGGCCGTCATCGGCGTCGCCCGCCTGACCGACTGCCACCAGGACGCCGTCGGCACTGCCCCGTGCTCGAAGTGGGCGCAGGCCGACGCGTTCCACCTGGTCCTCGCCGATATCCAGGGGCTCGCGCTCCCCATCCCGTGGCTGCACGGACAGCTCGGCCCGTGGCGCCCGCCGCAGGATCTCGTGGACCAGGTCCTCCTTCAGCTTCCCCACCTCGCTCCGGAGGGCACCTCATGAGCGGCACCCGCACCGGCGTCCCCAATCCGCCGGCCTTCGTCCCCGCCGACGACCGGATCCCCTTTCCCAACACCGACCAGGTCCTGCGCTGCCGCACGACGCCGGACCTGTTCTCGATTGAGGACATCCACAACGACGAAGACCTCCGCGCGCGCGAGAAGGCGCTCGCCCAGGCGAAGCGCGCGTGCTCCGGGTGCCCGATCGTCGAAGGCTGCCTGAAATGGGCGCTCGCCAATCCCGACCTGACGACCGCTGGAGTGTGGGCGGCGACCACCGCCCGCGACCGCCAGCAGCTGCGCAAGCAGCTCGTAGCGCGGCTCGGGGACGACTGGGTCGGCGTGGTCGCCGAACAGGACCGCCGCCGGCGCGAGCGGCAGCGCGCGTCGCGTGTCGTGCCGCCGACCGTCCGCGAACTGGCCCTCGCCCGCCTCGAGCTGGAGGGCATCCCCACCCGGCCCGAGCCGTACAACCGCTGGAAGGAACCGATTACCCCCCAGCAGGCCGCGTCCAACCGGCATGTGCTGGAGCTGGTCGCCAGCGGCAAGGCGGCCTGACCGTGTTCACCGACTGGACCGAAGCCCTCAAGGCCGAAGCGCTGCCCCTGGACCCGAATCCGGCGCAGCAGCTCGCCGCCGCGGCCCGGGTTACCGCCCGCAGCTCCCGTGACAAGAACGACATGGCGCTGCTCCTGGACGTCCTCGGGCTGCCCACCGACCCCGACACCCTCACCACCCTGCTCCCCCTCCTCCCGGAAACCGGAGACGCACCCACCATGACGAGCACCCCCGCCGCCCCGGCCCTATCCGCGCACGAGGCCATGGCGATCTCCATGCACAACAACGGCGACACCGAGCAGGCCATCCGCGAGGCCACCGGCCTGAGCGACACCGAACTCAACGACCTCCTCACCGACCAGGTCTTCGGCCTGCCCTGCGCGGCCACCGACGCCCCGGCCATCGACGTCCCGGTCGTCCCGCTCGCCGTCTCCAACGAGATCCAGAAGCTGCTCGACTGGGCGGCCGCGCACCCGGCCGCCACGGTCCGCAGCCGCTCCGCCCGCATCACCGCCGACCTCTCCGAGCTGACCGACCGCCGCGACAGCGAGGCCGCGCAGCGCGAGGCCGAAGAGAAGGTCGCCAAGGCCAAGGCCGAACTGGAGAAGGCGCAGGAGGAGCTGCGCAGCATGAAGGCCGGCACCCGCGCCACCACGGTGGCCGCCACCGCGCCCACCCCGATCCGCGCGGGCCTGGGCAGCGGCCGTACCCGGGAGGAGCTCGCCGCCATCAGGACGTGGGCGCGCGCCAACGGCCACCCGGTCGCTGACGTGGGCATGGTGCGCAAGGCGGTCCTGGAGGCGTACGACGCCGCGCACCAGGCGCCGGTCCGGAAGGCCGGCTGACCCATGGCCGACGACGCGATAGCCCTGGACGGCTTCCTGGACGAAGAGACCGTGCCGGGCGACCTGCACGGGTCGACGGCGCGGTTCCGCCTCACCGTCTCCCCGACGGACGAGCGCACGGACGAGATGATCCTGCCGTGCAGCGTTGCCGACGCGGAGCTGGCGCACGCGGTCCTGCACGACCTGGTTCCCGGCGACAAGCTCCGCGTCACCGGCTACCTCCGGCTGCCCCGCACGCCGGACGAGCCGATGTGGCTGGTCGTCACCGCACTGTCCGTGCTGGAGACCGCGCCGCTGATGTCCGACCCGGCCACCGTTGCCACGGCGGCCATCGAGCGGTACGGGCCGTACGTCTGCTGGTTCGACGCCGACACCACTGACGTGGAGGTGTTCACCGAGGGCGGCACATGGGTCGGCACCGTGCCCGAGCCGAACGACCTGGGCGAGCTGCTCGAAGACTTCGAGCACCGCCAGGCCGCTGGCGGCGAGTAGCGGAGCCGCCGTGCCCATCCGTCCCGAGAACCTGCACCGGTACCCGCGCGACTGGAACGAGATCGGCGCGCGGATCCGGTTCGAGCGGGCAGGCGGCCGCTGCGAGTGCACGGGCCAATGCGGCCTGGCGCACCCGGGCGGCCGCTGCCCGGCCGTCCACGAGCAACTCCATCCCGACACCGGCTCCGTGGTCGGCATCACCACCGCCCACCTCAACCACACCCCCGAAGACGTACGAGACGAGAACCTGCTCGCCGCCTGCCAGCTCTGCCACCTGCGCATCGACCACGGCCACCACCGGGTCACCCGCTCGATCACCCTCGCCGCCCGCGCGGCCGCCGCCGGACAGCTCGGGCTCCTCCCCGAGACCGCGCTCACCCGCATCGAGCCGCCCACCCCGCCGCGCCCCACCCGGGTACGCGCCCCCGCGGCCGCGCTCCACCAGCTGCCCTTCCCCGAACCCGAACAGGAGACGACACCCATGGCCCGCATCAGCGTGAAGATCGCCGCGATCCACCCGGACGGAACCGAGTGCACCCACGCGGTCCGCCCCTCCGGCAAGCCCCGCGACCCCGACTCCGGATGCGCCGGCCGCCGCAACTACGCCGTGGTGTGCAGCGCCTGCGGCCCCGTCGGCGACCCGCACGGCCTCCGCGTCCTCGCCGAACCGGCGCAGAGCGCGCACCGCGACAGCCACAAGGCCGCGCTCGCCCCGGCCACCCGCTGACCCCCACCCACTCCGGCCGCCGGGACCAGCGCGGTCCCGGCGGCCGGGACCCTGTCGTACCTACCTCCTCACCCACGCCCTCGCCGGACGCCAACTCCCGCGAGCATCCACCTGAGCACCTGAGTACACGAAGCGGCCCCCTCCGTCCGGACGTCGATCCGGGCGGAGGGGGCCGCTTTTGCGTTTCAGGCTGCCTACGCGTTGACCTTCTCGGTCTCGGCGCCCGAGCCGGTGGAGACACGATCCAGAAGAAGCTCCGCCACAGCCAGCAGGTCCTCGGGCGAGAGGCGCGCCACCAGGGCATCCACGACCTGCTGCGGCGAAGAGCACGGCACGACGATGCGCTGCTCTTCTTCCCCGACCGTCGCAGAGGTATTAACGCCGTTAACGGTTGAGCCCGAGCCTCGCGGCCCGACCGACCCAGCGCTGAGGGTATTAACGGCGTTAACGGTCTGGTCCTCACCCGACTGCCTCCGGGGGGCCCGCTGTCGAGGAGTCTTGGCCGCGGTAATGACCTTCTCCGCCTCAGCAGCCTGCTGCTCTTTCGGCAAGCGGCCGATGCGACGGGCTGGCTCAACCTTGAGTGTTCCCGACTCGACCTTGTCCTGCAGCTCGTCCGTGAGCTCCAGCAGGGCGAGCCTCTGCGACACCCAAGCGGGCGTCTTACCCAGCCGCTTGGCCACCTTCCCCTGGGATCCATGGACGCGGACGAGCTCCTCCAGGGCCTTTGCCTGGTCCAGCGGAGCGACATCTACACGATGGACGTTGGCGATCAGCGCGCTCTCGAGGATGTCCGCCGCCGTAGCGGCGAGCGCGTCGTTGACGTCGATCCGCAGTTCGTCCAGACCAGCCAGCCGGGCTGCCGCCAAACGGCGATTCCCGTCGATGACGACGTAGTCGACCTCGCCGAGAGCCTCCTCCTGACCGGGGTGGGCCGCGAGGAACGCCGCCCGCGTGACCACCGTGACGGGCTGGATCTGTCCCTTCTCCCTAAGGGAAGCAGCAGTCTCATCGATTTCCGTGAGCTCTTCGCGCGGGTTGAAAGGGTTGTGCGCCAGGCGCCTCAGCTCGACCGTCGCCGGCGGCCGCTTCCCTTCGCCAGCGATGATCTGCTGGCGCGTGCGGATCCGACGCGGCGCCTTCTTCTCGCCTTCCTCCTCGTCGATGCTGAACCCGCGGGTCACGCGCTGCGCAGGGGGAGTCATACGGCCAGCTCCTTCGCCAGATCGCGCATCACCTGCGCGTGCTCACTATCCGGGGCGTACTCAAGCAGAGGGATCTCTCCGTCTGCTGCTTCGCGCCCCTCCTTCAAGTCGCCGATGACGGCGAGGACTCCCGGAGCGCTGCTCTTCTCCCACTGCTCCTTGTTCGCCTGGACGAGCTTGCCGCGGCGGCTGTCGTAGGCGTTCACGATGATCCCGAGGGAGTCGACCGTGATGCGTCCCTTCTTGCACAGGTCGTCCATCTGCGACTTCAGAAGCCGGAATGCCCGGTGGGACGCCTTGTTGGCCCAGACCGGAGTGATGACGCCCGAGCGGTCAGCGAGCTCGCCGTCACGCCGACGGACGTAGTACAGAGCGGTGTCCATGTTCAGGCCGAGGCTCGGAGGACCGTCGATGACGATGACGTCGTAGTCCTGCTCCAGCGGCTCCAGCGCACGCTCCAGTGCGGCTTCGCTGAAGCTCACCTTCGACAGAGCGACATCGCGGAGGAAGGCATCGTCGGAGGCGGGGAGAAGGTGAAGCCGATCTCCGAAGCGGTCACCGTCCAGGGCGACGAGCAGGTCGTGGATGTCGCCCTTCGCGGTGCCGTCCATGTGCATCATCAGCGTCTCAACGTCGTCCTCGTACATGAGGTCTTCGAAGCCGAGTTCTGCGGTGAGGTGCCCCTGCGGGTCGTAGTCGACGAGCAGGACTCGGCGACCGGCCTCGGCGAGCGCCTGGGCGATCCCAGATGAGAGGAAGGTCTTGCCGACGCCGCCCTTCTGGTTGGCCACTATGACCCGGACGACCGGCTGAGCGACCAGCGGAGCCGTGGGGGAGGGGTGGTTGTCCAACCACAGAGTCAGCGCCTGGGCCAGCCCTTGCACGTAGGTGACGCCGCGCTCCGTGCACGCCGCCTTGAACTTATCCGGCTCGCCGACGGGGAGGAAAGTCCCCCAGGTCTTCGCGCCGTCCGTCTTGACCTCCGGGAGGCCATCTGCCGTGTACCAGGCGTTGATGGCATGCTCTGTTGCATCCTGGATGTCCATTCCGTGCTCAAAAGCGCGGATCTTCAGGTGTCTACGCAGCTGGGGAGCGAGGGCTGTGATTAGCTTCTCTCGCTCCCCGCGAGGGCTGGGGATGCTCATGCGGCCAAACATTACTAGGCCAAGGTGCGGTTGGGGCGCAGCCGACGATGCTCACGACCGCGTCGCAGGCCCCCTTACTCACCTCGGTCCACACCGGATTCGGCGAGCTGCCGCCCAATGAAGTGCCAAGTGGGCTGGTGCTCACCCTCGTTGACCTCCCTGCCCATCAACCCTGCCAAGAGATCGAGCGCCTCCTGGGTGACATAACGATCAGGGTCAGGTGACTGAAGATGGCGACGGAGCAAATCCCCGTCGAGCCCCGCTCCTGGAGGTAGGCGGCGAACGTGCCCACCACGAGGAAGTTGTAGGAGAGGGCGTCAGTGAGCGCGTAAAGCACCAAGCGATGCCACTCGCTCGGCGAATCGACGTGCCGGTGCGCGACACGGGCCGCCTCATCCAGATGATGCCGACCCCACCGGGTGAAGTCCTGGACGAGAACGATCAGCTCGCTCGGTACGACGTCTGCGGCCGCTCGATGGTCCTGGAATCGGGTTGCGCTTCGAGCCCGTGGCGCGGGCGGCAGCGCGTTGCGAACGTTCTGCAGAGCTGCTCGCCGGTTGATCCCCGTCAGCTCTTGCCGCTGGCGGGCCGCATTCTTGCGTGCGTGCGATGTCATAACGAGTTCCTCGGCGCCTGCCCATGACTCTGCACTGACCGTGGCCTAGCCACGAGGTGGGCTGCTGCGATGACGCGGAGCGTCTAGGGCCTACCAGTCCTCCGGTCATGGGCCGGACGCACACTCAGCCGGGCACCGTCGCGGCAGTAAGGCGGCACCAGCGACCTCAACGAACCATCGTCAGCAGGGTTACGCGCCGCCGACGAGCTCCTTGGTGCTCGGTGGTGTCGCCCGGGTCGTGATGTGAGGGCTTCCGGATTCCGGAGAGCGATGACATTCGCGTCCGGCCCGGGGCCGCTTCCCGCCCGGCGGGCACCTGAGAAGAAAGTTCGGCCGCTGCTCCCGCCTGGCGGGACGTGCCGCTGATCGGTCTTTTCTTGCAGGTCAGAGCCGTGTGGCGTGGTCTGCATGACAGTGGATATCAGAGTGATCCGGGCCGGTCAGATGTACCGGTACTACTTGCGCGAGACCGTCGTCGGCGACGGCCGCCGCCCGGCCCGCACGCCGCTGCGCGCCGCCCAGGAGCAGGCCGGAGTCCCGGCCGGGCGATGGATGGGCCGCGGCCTGGCCGTGCTCGGACTCGCGCCGGGTGAGGAGGTCACCGAGGCGCAGCTGCGGAACCTATTCGGGGAGCGGGGCCGCCATCCGTACGCGGACCGGATCGAGGCCGACCGGCTCGCCGCGGGCGACTCCCCGAAGAAGGCGTATCGGGCCGGCGCCCTCGGACGCCGGGTCACGGTGACGGGTGTCGACTTCGTGTTCCGGCCGCAGCCGACGATCTACCTCCTGTGGGCGTTCGGGGATGACGAGACACGGCGGGTGATCGAGGCCGCGCACGAGCGGGCGATCGAGCGGGTGCTGGAGTGGATCGAGGACGAGGTCGCGGTCATCCGGTACGGCAAGGACGGCATCTACCGGGTGCGGCCGCCCGGCGGTCTGGTCGCCGCCCGCTTCCGCCACTACGAGGCGCGGTCGGGTCGGCCGTTGCTCCACGACCATCTGCTGCTGTCGGTGAAGGGGCAGCGCCTGGACGAGAAGTGGGGCTCGATCCACACCACGGCCCTGCACGAGAACACCGTGGCCGCCTCCGCGCTCTACAACGAACTCGTTGCTGCGGAGGTCTGCGAGCCGCTGGGGCTGGCGACCGAGCCGCGCACCGTCACCCCGGGACGCCGCCCGGTGATGGAGATTGCCGGGGTGCCGCACGAGCTGATCCGCTGGACCTCCCGGCGCAGCGACCAGATCGCCGCCTGCCTCGCCGAGCTGGAGCACGAGTACGTCACCGCCGTCGACGACGACGGCGAGCTGAAGTTCCTGCCCGTGGTCTCCGAGCGGGCCCGCGCCAAGATGAACCAGATCGCCGCCCGCAAGACCCGCCCGCCCAAGCAGAAGACCCAGCCGCTCGCGCAGCTGCGCGTCTGGTGGAAGGCGAGCGCGATCCTCACCTCCAAGGTCGCCGCCGACGTCATCACCTCCCTCCTCGACCACGCCCGCGCCGCGGCCGCCGCGATCCGGGCCCGCGTCGCCGCCGTGGTCGACGTCGCCCTGGCGGCCGTCGACGTCACCGCGACCGTGTTCGTGATGAACGACGGCGGCCGCTTCCACCGCCGGCACCTGCTCGCCGAAGCCCGCCGCCACCTCGCCCTCATCCTGCGCGGCCGCCGCCGCGACCCCGGCCTGGACGAGGAGATCGTGGCCGCCGCCATCGAGACGCACTGCCTGGACATCAGCGAGCCGAAGACCACGATCGGCCTGCTGGCCGACTACCGCCTCTACACCGCCCGATGGGACCTGGCCGACCTCCCCGCCCGGCCCCGCCCACCCACTCCCGCGCCCGACCCGGACCGGCAACCCCCGGCCGACCCCGGCGAGCCGGCTGCGCCCCGGCCACCGGGCCAGGACGCGGGGGAGTGGGAGATCCCCCGCATCCCGCTCCAGTACGACCGGGCCGTCCTCGCCGGTGCGATGGTGCGCGAGAAGCTGCGCACCACCACAACCGCCGCCGCGCGGGGCCGGGCGTACGACGTCGTCGCCCACCAGCAGGCAGCGATGCCCGAGCAGCTGCTCGCGCGCCCGGCCGCCGAAGCCGAGCACGACGACCAGGAGCCGGAGCCCGGCCGCCAGGAGGCGATCGACATGACGGCCGTGCGGGCCCTGCGGGAGTCCCGTACGGATGTGGAAGCCCTCGATCTCACAGCCGACCGACTGCGCCGAATCCGGGAGACAGCCGCCAAGATGGCCGCCGAAGCCCGCGCCCGCGCGGACCGCCACACCGCACAGGCCGACGCCGAGGCGGTGCGCCGGGTGCGCCCGGACGAGCAGCAGGCGCACCGCCCGCCCGAACCCGGACCGCACCGCGGCCGGGAGGCCGGCCACTGAGTGGACCCGATGGTGCGCACCCGGTGCGGTGCGCCCGACGGTGCGGTGCACCCCACTCCACCGAGTGGAGGCCACCGCACCGGAGTGGAGACCACCGTGCCCGGCATCCGCTCCACCGAGTGGAGACCACCGGCCCGGGAGTGGACGCCACCGTGCCCGGCTCCGCTCCACCGAGTGGAGCCCACCCGGTGGAAGTGGACGCCATCGTGCGGGAGTGGACGCCATCGCCCGGGACGATGGCGTCCATCCACCCGGTGCGCGCCTGCCGCATTTCCCCTTGACCTGGGCCCGTGTCAAGGAGGAATGCGCCCGCCTTCAGGCGGTCCACTCCGCCGCACCGACCCCACCCGGTGCGCACCACTCCCGCGCGCCGACCGCACCGGTGGGCACCGCCCACCGAGTGGATGCGCACCGGATGGACGGTGGTGCGCATCGTGGTGCGCACCGGATGGACTCGGGCGCACCACCGCACCGCACCACCGCACCACCGCACCGCACCGGTGCGCTAGGACCCGGTGCGGTGGTGCGGTTACCGGTGCGTTTCGGGTGCGGAGTGCACTGCGTGGGCGAACACCAGATGCTCGAAGCGCATTACCTCCAAGGTGCCGGTGGGTTCCCCGAAGTCGGGGTCCGGGACCACGCTCACCACGAACCGGAGGATGCTGCGTGCGATGCCCAACGCCGCCGTGCTGGAGGAGTCCCGCGCCCAGTCCCGCAGAGCGGACAGCAACACGCACCCGACCTCGTCCAGCGCGAAGGAGTCCGCGCTCGGGTCGCTGTCGCCGTCCAGGGCCGTGATGGGCCAGATGATGTCCTCGGCCAGACGCAGCAGGACGAACACCAACTTCGGGTCCGCGTCCGCCCGCCCAGCGACAGCGGCGGCGCCACCCTGCGACAGCGCCAGGAGGTAGTCGAAGCCTCGTTCCACCTGCTCGGGCGTCAGCGGTATGCGGGACGGGATCAGGTACGGCATGGAGGTCTCCTCAACTGGGTGACGTCGCTCGGATCACGGCGACTCCCAGCAGCCTCGGACGAGCACCCTGTGGATAGAGGCCAGAGAGCTCTCCCCCCTCCGCCGGATGCGGATGAATCAGGACTGCAAGGGCCAAACAGGGCCCCCTTGTCCAGCTTGGTCGGTCCGACCGCCAGCCCGGCCCTGACCCCTTGTCCAGGTCCGCTACCGACCTGCCGCCGCCGTATTTCTCCTTGCCCCGGCCCCGGTCAGACTGCGGACAAGGGGGTCCCCTGCACGCTGCTCCTCCACGCCGACCGCCCCGACCGCCCCGACCGCCCCGGCCGGGGCGGTCGGGGCAGCGAAGGAGACGAGACGATGACGACCACCCACCCAAGGGGCGGGCAGCGGCACCGTGTGGGCCGGTCACGCCGGAAGGCCGGCCCGTGGTGGGCAAGCCCAAGGGGGATCCCTGGGTGCCCACTTCGGATGCCCCTCGGGAACCCCCTTTGGTGCCCGACACCGGGGGTGAGGGGAAAACCCCTTGTCAGCGGCGTGATGGGCGCGAAAACCGCGTCGTCACACCCCTCTTCTCTCCTGCTGCTGTCCGTAGTGCAGGAGATCATCGGGTTCCGGGGGGCCGGGAGGCCAGCCCAGGCCAGCCGCGGCCAGCGGCGCCGGTCGACCGGCGCCGGTCGCGAGCAACGAGGGAGCAGAGCTGATGACGGGGAAGCGGATCACCAACCCGGCGGGGTCGACGAACAGCTACCGCGGCGACGTGCTGCGCGTGCTCGGAGCGTTGAAGGTGGCGACGGCTGATCAGATCCAGCGGATCGGCGCTCCGCACCTGACGTTCCGGCACGCCGACAAGGAGACGCCGTCGAAGCAGAAGCAGGCCCGCACCGCGTCGCACTCCGGTGCGCTCTCCGACATGCGCAAGCACGGCCTGTCCGAGAACGGCGGCTCCACCGAGACGGGGGACTCGCTGCGGAACCTGACTCCCAAGGGCCTGGAGGCCGCCTCCTACGAGCTGCGGCGCCCGGCGGGGGAGATGGGCTCCACCGCGCGCGGCGCGGGCTCCAGCGGGGCCTCACACCCGATGGCCGTCAACGAGACGGTGATCGCGATGCTGCGGCCGAAGCCGAACATGGCCAAGCTCGCCGACGACCCGCCGCAGGTCCAGGCCGCCGCCCAGGCCGCCGTCGACGGACCCGACGGGATCGGCACCATCGCCTCGTACTGGACCGAGGTCCCGCTCCCGGCGACCGGCACCTGGAACGCGCCCGGCAAGGGCGGCGCCCAGGCCGACCTGGTGCTCACCGCACCGCAGGACCAGGTGCCGCTGCTGTTCATCGAGGTCGACAACTGCCACGAGACCGCCGAGGAACTCGCGCTGAAGCTGGAGAAGTACGCCCGCTTCTTCAAGAGGAAGGCGAAGGACACCGACGGCAAGGAGCGCCCGATGTGGCGCACCCGCTGGACGGCCCCGGAGGCCCGGTCCGGCGACAGGACGCACCCGCCCGTCCTGCTGGTGTTCAACCGGATCGGCGAGCGCAACCCCAACCGCACGATCCCGCGCCTGATGGACCTGACCCGGCACCTGTGGGAGGGCGAGCGGCAGAAGGCCGGCCACCACCGCTACGACGGGCGGATCCCGATCATCGCGACCGGCCTGAACAACCTGCGCAAGCACGGCCCGACCGGTCCGGTGTTCCTCCGCTTCGGCCGCGACCACATGGAGCCCCTGCTCGAAGCCATCGGCAACCCCCGCCGCGAGGCCGCCGACGCCCGCGCCCGGGAAGCGACCGCGCGTGCCCAGCAGGAGTACCAGGCCAAGGTGCAGCGCGCGGCGCAGGAGCAGGCCGCGAAGCAGGCAGCCGAGCGAGAAGCCCGCCGTCCCGTCTGCACCGGCTGCGGGGCGAAGTTCACCGACGCACGCTGGGAGGCGGCACAGACGACGGACTGGGGCACCCCGAAGGACTCCCACCCGAACCTGTGCGACGACTGCAAGCAGAAGGCCGGCGCCGTCGTCAGCCCGGCGGCTGCCACGCGAGAGCGCCAGGAGCCGGTACGCGGCGAGGCAGAGCCGGACGACTCCTGGCCCGACCCCCAGCGCCCCGTCTGCACCGAATGCGGTGCCGCGTTCACCGACGAACGATGGAAGGCGACCAAGCCCGTCGGCTGGACCCGGTCCCCGGCGAAACACCCGACTCTGTGCGGGGACTGCGACCAGCGGGAGAACGACCTGGACACAGCCTGGGGTCTGAGCCGCCGGCAGGAGGAGCACGACCAGGAGCAGGACCAGGCCGTGCCCAAGCAGAAGGCCACCGGCTGGTTCTCACGTCGGCGCGGCTGACGCGGGCAAGCCTCCCAGGGGCCTGGGCAAGCCCCAGGTCCCACGCTGGGCAAGCCTCCGAAGGGACGTGGGTAAGCCCAAGGGCACCCTGGGCAAGCCTGTCCTCGCTGAGCCGGGCAAGCCGAAGGTGACCCTGGGCAAGCCCACGCTGTCGGGGGGATTCCCGCTGGCGGGAGCCCGCGACGAAATGGGGTCCTACCGTGGGGCTTTACCGGGCAGACTGGTCGCCGTGACTCCACCGGACGTTCGAGGACTAGAGCAGCTTGAAGCTGCGGTCCTGGACGACAAGACTCCACTCGCATCTTCGCTCCGCCGCTGCCTCATGCTGGGCGGCTACGCTCACCATCAGGAACTGCGGGCCTGGGCGCTCAAGGAGCTCGAAGGCTACGCCGCTGACGATGATCTTCCGGCGTATCGGAGAGTGGCGGCCGCCCTTGAGATCAACGCGAACGTCCACCACTTCGGCGGGGTCACGCAGTACAGCGGTCGCCGGATCAGTCCGCACCTGCTGCCCGAGCCGGCTCGCGAGCGGGGCGTCGGAGAGATGGTCCCCATCCTCAACGGCGTCAAGGAGCTTGAAGGGCTTGTCGCCCGAGCCGAGAAGTCCGTCTTCGTGGCACCGGCCGGGTCGGCGGAGTACGCCCTGCTGATGACCCTGCAGCAGCGCGAAGCCGGAAACGAAGGCACGGAGATCACCTCCCTGCACTGGGATGTAGCCGTCTCGAGCATCGAGGGCATCCTCGACCACATCCGAACCCGCCTGACCACGTTCGTCGCAGAAGTGAGAGCATCCATGCCCCCTGGCCAGCAGGACCCCAACCCCGCGCAGATCGGCGACGCTGCCGAGCGAGCCTTCAACATCAGCGCCGGTGACCACGCGACCGTGCACATCAACGCACCCAAGGCTCACGCCGACCGCGGCGGGACAGCGAGCGCAAACATCAACGAGCCTGGGGCGACTCCCGTGACGCAGCCCATCTGGCAGCGCACCACCGTCCTCTGGACGGCGGCTGGAGCTGTCGGTGCGGTGGCATCGGCGATCATCGCCTGGGCCGCCCTCAAGTAGCCGGACGGGGCTGCCAGCCATTCCGGCCGACAGCCCCAGGGCATCGCTCAACGATCGCTACGCCCACCGCATCCCGATCGCGGACAGCTGCTCCGCCCGCTCCGGGGGCAGCGTCGCGGCCCGGCTGCGCTGGTTCCCGATCCAGGCTCCGAGCCGGAGCTCCCGCTCCTCTTGGTCCTCGCCGACGATCCGTTCGACGTGCTTGCGAGGTACCCGCAGGTGCCCCTCGCGCTCGAAGAACTGCTTGGCGGCCTCGAAGTTCATGGACCACTTGTCGGCCTGAGTACGGCGCTTGGGCTTCTCGTCCTCGGTCGCGGGCTCGATCCCGAGAACCTGCTCGCACATCCACTGCTGCACGGTGGTGAGGTTGTCCCAGCCGTACCGGACCGAGCGCACCCACCGCCCGAGGTCCTCGCCCTGGTGCATCACCTCACCGGGCTCGGTCGGCAGGATGCCGCCGGCTGCTTCGAGGTGGAGCCGGACGAGGTGGAAGGCGCGCTGCCACTCCACCGGCCAGACCGGGCACCACGACGGGTCGATGTCCTCCAGCTGCTCACGCCGCTCGCCCGACATGGCTCCGGCCGACGACTCGACCGGCAGACCCTCGGCACGCCGCTGCTCGTTCTCGGCGGCCTTGCGGGCGGCGGCCCGCGCGTTCTTCAGCCAGATCCCCACCCGGTAGCCCTGGAAGGTGGCGTCCAGCGGCGCCAGGAGGTGCCCGTTCTCGGCGGCCCACCCGCGCGCGGCCGACAGCCCTTCCTCCCACGCGACGTCGAAGTGCGACCACACCATGCCCAGCTTCTCCAGCTGGGCGATGCGGTCCTCGTCCATGTCGCCGCGGGCGTAGAAGCGCCGGTTGTCGGCGATCCACTGTCCGAGGGGGAAGCCTGCGAGCGAGGTCGGCCACCCCACCCCTTCGGCCTCCTCGCCCTCGGGCACGCGGTACGTGAACGGCACCTTCAGGTCGCCGTGCTCGCGCGCGAAGATGACGGCGGCCTCCACCCCGCGCCGCCAGTGCTCGTGCTCCGGGTTGAGGACCCGCAGGTTGATGAACGCGGCCAGCTGCGCCGGGTCGCGCGGCGTGCTGAACTTCAGCAGCTTCCGCGCCGGGGCCGACGGTCCACCGGACCCGTTCCCCTCACCCCGGCCCTCCTGGCCCTGCGCGGCCTTCGAGGCGGGCTTGTAGGCGCTGGGAGCCTGCTCCTGCGCCAACTGCTCCACCACCCGGGCGTCGTGCGCCCTGAGCGCTTCCAGGAGCTTCGCCAGTCCGCCGTACGCCCGGGAGGTCAGCATGTTGTCGGCCGTCTCGCCCGGTCCGAGCAGGACTGGCACGACCAGGCTGGCCATCTTGCCCTCGCCCGGGTGCATCCGCAGCGCGCGGCCGACGGCCTGGACGAGGTCGGGCATGGAGCCGCGGACGTCGGCCCAGTAGACGGAGTCGCAGTTCTTGGTGTCGACGCCCTCCCCGAGCACCTTCACCGAGCCCAGGACGCCCTTCTCCACGACCGTGCCGTCCGTGGCGATGCCGTCGGCGAACTCCCCGAGGACCCGCCGGCGGTGGTTCGGCTTGTGCTCGCCGCACAGCCAGTCCGCCCAGATCGTGCGCGGGTACAGCTCGGGGTCGGCGGCGTGCAGCTGCGCGGCGACGTGGGGGAGGCCGGCGGCGAACGCCTCGGCCTCCTTGACGACGTGGTGGAAGACGAGCGTGCGCCGGAAGTTCTCCTCCGAGGACGCCTTGAGCAGCGCGGTCTGGAGGGCGGCGAGCCGGGCCCCGCGGACCTCGTCCGAGCGGCCCTCGGCGCCCAGGAGCTGCGCGGCCTGGAGCTGGCTGTCGGTGATGTCCACGCACACCACCTGGTAGGGGGCACAGATTCCCCGGTCGATGGCGTCCGAGAGCGTCAGGGTGAAGCAGCGGCTGCCGAAGGGGCCCTCGGGGTCGTCCTCCATGCTCGCCACCAGCTCGCCCGGCGCGCCCTCGGTGTCCTCGTCCAGCTGCCACAGGCGGGGCGTGGCGGTCATGTAGAGACGGCGCAGGGCCGGGATGCGGGTGTTGTCGTGGACGACCGCCCACGGCTTGCCCAGCCGCCCCGACGTCCGGTGCGCCTCATCGACCACGATCAGGTCCCAGCCCGGAAGGCCGGCCTTGTGTGCGCGCTCCAGCGTGCCCAGCCCGAGGGAGGCGTACGTGGCGAACACGGTGACCTTGTCGAACGGCCGCACCCAGTCGACCAGCTCCTCCACGTCCGTGGTGTTGGGGAAGGAGACGTCCTCGCCCCGCAGGGACGAGACCCCGATCATCGGGCCCGTACGGCCTCCCTCGCGCCACGCGGCCTCGGTCTGGGTGAGCAGGTCCAGCGAGGGCACGAGCACCAGCACGCGGCCCGCGTGGAGCCGCTCCGCGCTGCGGGCCGCGACCCGGGTCTTCCCGGACCCGGTCGCCATGATCACCTGCGTTCGAAGGCCCCGTTCGAGCACAAATGATCTTGCAGGCAATTCGAGGGCACGGACAACCGCCTCCACGGCTTCCTGCTGGGCCGCCTCACGCTGATCAGTCCGGCTTGTGGTCGACATATCCGCCTGCCCCCTCCTGGGCTTTAGCCCGGGTAAGAAATGGGAAACTTGCACGTAGAGAGCTTGCGTTCGGCTACGGTGAAGCTCACCAAAACCGAGTCACAGCCTCGGAGCAGTAGCGGGGGAGCATGATCGAAAGCCGATCCAGATCCCCGATGGTGCTGCTATCTGAGTCCAGAGTCTATCTCGTGCTTCAAAGTGAAGCACTCGGAACCCGGAAAGTCCCTCGAATGGGGCTGAATTCTGCTACTGTTCTCTTATGGACACCACGGGAAGAGCCCTGACGGCCGGTCAATCCGGCCCCGTGCTCCCCGGTTCGGCCTGTCACTCTCCCGACTACCCGTCACCCCTCCCCGCTCTTGCTGCCGTTTGTGGCCCGAGCCCGGTGGGCGTGCCTCGCGGAGCGTGGCGCGCCTGGTCCGCACGGGGATCGGGGGCGCGCCTGGGGTGGCTGGAGCGCAGCGGAGGCCACGGGTCGGCCGGAGGCCGGCCCCGACCCGCAACGCGGGCCGGATGCCCTCCCGTTGGCGGTGCGT